>CAZLSV010000005.1:0-38326 GCA_964562235.1 uncultured Desulfatibacillum sp. | reverse complement strand
GCGAACCGCTGCATCAGCAGGTTGACCACCGGTTCGCGGTTGCGGATCGACACCCCGAAGTCGCCCTGGGCGGCGTTGGAGATAAAGCGCCAGTACTGGACGTAAAGCGGCTGGTCGAACCCGTACTCCTGGCGCACCGCTTCGATGAACTCCGGGTTGGCATCCTCCCCGGCCAGCAGGACCGCCGGGTCGCCCGGAACGATGTGCAGCAGCGAAAACGAAACGACAGAGACCCCGAGCAGGACGGGGATGAGCATCGACAGGCGTTTGAAAATGTATCGCAGCATGCGTTGGGCCGGCGCCGGCGCCGTGGACCCGTTAATCCCGGTGCGCTCCCGTGGGCCCGGCGCGCCGGGCCCACGGGATGGCTCGTCACGTTGACGGCGCTCTCCTATTTTTCGAGGCTGGTGTTGACGTCGAAGTAGGTGAGCTCGAGCGGCGAGTTGATGACCCCTTTGAGCTTCTTGCTGTAGCCGATGGTCTCCTTGGTCACCAGAATCGGGATCGCCGGCATTTCCTTGGCCAGCAGCTCCTGCGCCGCCTTGAGGTTATTGTCGCGCTCGGCCTTGTCGGTGGCCTTGGTGAGCTTCTCGACGTACTCGTCGAAGGTCTTGTTGGAGTAGAACCCGCGGTTGTTGCCCTTGGGCACGTGCTGCTCGGTGGTGTAAAGCGGCAGCAGGATCCAGCGCGCCTCGGCCGTGGAGGGCGCCCAGCCGAGCAGGAAGACCTCGACCTCGGTCTGGTCCGCCGGCTTGCGGGTGGCGGCGAGATAGGCGGCCCACTCCATGGTCTCCAGGGTCACGTCGATGCCGGCCCGCTTCCACTGCTGCTGAAGGGCCTGGGCCATCTCGAAATCCTTGGGGTAGCGCCCGTTGGGGCTCATGAATTTGACTTTGAGGCCGTTGGGAAAGCCGGCTTCGGCCAGCAGCTTTTTGGCCTTTTCCGGGTCGCTCGCGCTGCCCTGAATGGGGAAGTAGCCGGTGGTGAGGGGAGCGACGATGTTATGAGAGACGAGGGCCCGGCTCTGGTAGATGTTTTTCACGATGGACTCGCGGTCGGTGGCCAGGTTGAAGGCCTGCCGCACGCGCGGGTCGTCGAAGGGTTTCTTGGCGCAGTTGAAGCCCACATACAGTACGCGCAAGGTCTCGGTGGCGTCCAGCACGATGCTCTTGTCCTTTTGCAGCCGCGGGATGTCGTCGGCGGGCAGCCGCACCGCCAGCTGGGCGTCGCCGGACTGCAGCATCATGACCCGGGCGCTCTCCTCTTTGACCGTCTTCACGACGATCTTCTCGATCTTCGGTTTCCCGCCCCAGTAGGCGTCGTTGCGGACAAGCGTCAGGTGGTCGCCGTGAACCCACTCCACGAACTTGAAAGGCCCGGTGCCGACGGGCTTGCGGGCCACGTCCTTGCCCAAATCCTTCAGGGCCTTGGGGCTGACGATGCCCGAGGCGCCATGGGCCAGGTTGTTGAGAAAAAAGGCAAAGGGGGTCTTCATGTTGATCTTGACGGTGTGGCTGTCGACCACTTCCGCCGAGGTCACCAGGGGGGCGTAAAGCCCGGCGCGGGAGGGCTTCTCCGGGCCGATCATGCGGTCGATGAAGACCTTTACCGCTTCGGCGTTAAAAGGGGTGCCGTCGTGGAACGTGACGCCCTTGCGCAGGAAGAAGGTCCAGGCCATGCCGTCCTTGGCCTGCTCCCAGCGCTCGGCCAGGCCGGGGACGATGTTCAGCTTGGGGTCGAACTTGACCAGGTTGTCGTAAATCATGCGGTTCATGGCTTCCGAGGGGTTGCTCTCGGCATTGGCCGGGTCGAGGCTGTCGGGGTCGGCGCCGGCGGCATAGGTGACCGTCTGGGCCTGGCCCGGGCTCGGGGCGAGCGCCAGAAGCGCGGCCATTATCAGTGCAGTCAAAATCGACCATTTTTTCATGAAAGTCCTCCTTTGTTGTGGGGTTGCGTGCTGACCGGGTTCAGTATGCCTGTTCCAAGGGCTGTAATCCGTCGTCGACTGGCATTGGAAAACGCTCGCTGATGAGTGCATGCGCGAGGCTTTCCACGCCACGGTGCGACTTGGCTGACCGCCCGATGCTTGTTTCCTTACCCTGCAGGGCTGAGGCGATTGCCGGAATTTCGGACCGACGGTTGGGGCAGTGACGCGCTTCGGCCG
Source organism: uncultured Desulfatibacillum sp. (assembly GCA_964562235.1). Lineage (GTDB taxonomy): Bacteria > Desulfobacterota > Desulfobacteria > Desulfobacterales > SpSt-501 > SpSt-501. The sequence continues at coordinate 36,162 of CAZLSV010000005.1, read as the reverse complement.
TAATGCATGTCGAGGGCTGAGGCGAGTATATGAAAACCAAAGCAGCGAGTCAAGGCGCCGATACGGGGCCCTCGCGTGCCCGGCGGGTTTCCATCGGCGGCATCGCGCCCGGGGTTGCGGAAGGGATCAAGGTATAGCGGCGGCGGTGGCGGCCGTGCGAGCCGTTGATTGAGCGGCCGCTAACGGCGGATGGACCGGAAGGGTTTCGGCTCCTATTTCAGCAGCGACTCCAGTATTTCGGCCGCATCCTGAACCATCTTCGGGCATATGGTTTTGTAGAGGCCGCGCTCCTTGGCCGCCTGCATGCCTTCCGGCGTGCTGATGTCGCAGCCCAAAAGCTCACGGCAGATCAACGTGCGGTTGCGCCGGTCGAACTCGGCGGTGAACTCCTCCATCGCCCGGTAAACCGGCTCGCGCCGTTTGGCCGTGGTGGCTTCGGCCGTCCCCCGGTAAAGGCCCAGGACCATGATGGCCCCGGTGACGGCGCCGCAGGTCTCGGCCTTGCGCATGCCGCCGGCAAACCCCGCCGCCAACCGCACGGCGGTCTCCCGCTCCAATCCGAATCGCCGGCCGTACACGGCCAGTATCGCCTGCGATCAGGCCCACCCCTCCATGAACAGATCGACGACTTCCTTCACGTCACTCATGGGAAAACCCCCTTTTCTGGTTCAGCGCAAGATCCCGTAAACGGCCACGCAAAGCAGCAGCCCCAGCGCCACCTGCCGGTAGCGCCGGTCGGTGGACTTGTAAAAAAACTTCGCGCCCAGCCACGCGGCCCCCGCGAAAACAGGCAGCAGCAGCGCCGTGCGCAGGGCCGTCGCGCCGTCGATGAGACCTCGTGCGGCCATCATCACCAGCACGGTCGCCAGCGTCGCCGCGAAATAGCCGGTGAAGTTGGCGCGGTTGACGGCCGCCGTGTCCGGGCCGGACAAGAAATAGACGATCACCGGCGGGTTGCCCATGCTGGTGGCCGCCAGCAGCACGCCGGAAAGCCCCCCGACCCCGAGCGTGGCCGCCAGCCGTTTGGGGCCGCCGTAGCGCCAGCCGGTCATGAGCAGCAGCACGAACACCAGCACGATGAACGCGATGCACCGCGCCATCACGCGCGGGTCCAGGGAGAGCAGCAGCCAGGTGCCGGCGGGCATCAAAAGCGCCGCCGCGGCGGCCATGGGCAGGATCACCCGCCACTCGATCTGCCGGTGCACCGAGGGCAGCATCTGCGCGGTGACAAACGCATCCAGCATGATGACCATCCCGACGGTCGACAGGGGCCCGAAGAGGATGGCAAATACCGGCGCCATCAGCATCCCGGAACCCACGCCCACGAACCCTCGCATGAAGCCGGCCAGAAGCGCCACCGCCGCCGCGACTCCAAACCCGGCATTGCCAACGATTTCGAGCAACCCCATTCGGCCAGCCCCTGGAACCCGTGCGGCATCCACGCCGCCTGCGTACGATCGAAACATTTACTTATAGTGGACTTTGTCTTGCACCTCAACCCATTTTCATTGCACCCGGCCCCGGCATGCTCACGGCCGACGACCTCGGGATGCTGATGCAAAACGTGGTGCGCCGCGTCAACGACATGCTGCCGGGCTTCAAGCGCATCCGCGATGTCTCCATTCGCGAGACGGAGTTCATCAAGACCACCACCAAGAAGATCAAGCGCTACCTGGAAAAACAGGTCTGAGGCGTTAGGGGGCCACCCTCCCCGGAAAGTGGGCGGCCATCGAGAGAGGACCGTAAGTGCGACCGCCACACAGCCGCCCACGCGTTGCGCTCTTTCCTGCAGTTCCCAGATGAACACCCACCCCTGGCCCGTTCAGCGGGCGGTCGTGGCCCGGGCATCCTGGTTGTTTGAAGTATCCGCCGACCGTTCGCTGGCATAGACTTCGGCGGGTTTTTCCTTTGGTGGATTCGCCTGAGCGAGGTGTTCACTGTGCACGGCCAGGTCCGTGCCAGCGGCGGTCATCACCGCCGTTATGCCTGCGATCGCCATGACCGTCAGCGTAACAGGCTCGGCCTGCGCCGGAGGCGCGATTTGCATGGCCACGAAAGCGACAACGAGCAGCGACACAACGATAAGATTTCTTTTCATGATAAGATCCTCCTTCTTGCCAGTTGAATTGTGACTCCTGCCGTACCTGATTGCTCAAAGCGTGCCAATGTTTAATTATGCTAAAATTACAGTAGCTTAAAATGCTTTTTAGCAATACGTCACCACCGCGTTTACTGTATTTGGTAAAATAAATCACCGAATCAGGTAATTGTTGTGAAGTTATACCGAATATGGTAATTGTGTGCGCTGCCATACCATGCGGCGTGGTGATAGAGGAGGCTCGGGCGATGAACAGGGATGAATTTTTCAGGGAGATGACCAAGAGGATCTGCTCGACTCTGGATATCAAGACCGCTCTCATGCGAAGTTACGAATACCTGAAAACCGTCATGCCGGTTTTTGTACTAGACTTAAGCTTTTATGACCCCGAATCGAACCAAGAGACCAAGGTGGCCAACATCCGAAACGGGACGATGACCGACGAGGCCAAACTGAACGAACCCCTGCCGGATGGGATCGGCAGCGAATTGCGCAATTTCTGGGCATCCATGGGAGAGATCACCGTGTTCAACCACCCGGCGCCGGATAGAATCACCAATGCCGTTTACCGGCTGGCCGAGGTGCGTTTGGCCGAATACCGCCATGCCGAGGGAAACGACGTGTCGATCCTGGTGCTCCGTCTCGAGTTGGAAGGCCGGCGCATCGGGGTACTGATCGTCGTGGCGGAAGGTCTGGACCGGTTCACCGAACAACATGCGGAGCTTGTCGCCATCCTGAACGAACCCTTTTCCATGGCCTTGTCCAATGCCCTGCAGTACCAGGAAATCATCCGGCTGAAAGACTTGCTGGCCGATGACAACCGCTTTCTGCACCGCGAGCTTCGCGACCGCTCCGGCCATGAAATCATAGGCGCGGACCTGGGGTTGCGGCAAGTGATGAGAAGCCTCCGGCAGGTGGCCCAATTGAACAGCCCGGTCTTACTGCTCGGAGAAACCGGCACTGGCAAGGAGGTGATCGCCAACGCCATCCACGACGCGTCCTCCCGCAACGAGGGTCCGTTCATAAAGGTCAACTGCGGGGCGATCCCCGAAGGGCTCGTCGACAGTGAGCTTTTCGGCCATGAAAAAGGGGCCTTCACCGGTGCCGCATCCCGGAAGAGAGGCCGATTCGAGCGGGCCGAGAGGGGATCGATATTTCTCGACGAGATCGGCGATCTGCCGCTTCTGGCTCAGACACGGCTTCTGAGAGTCCTTCAAAACAAGGAAATCGAGCGGCTGGGCGGGACCGAAACGATCGCCGTCGACGTGAGGATCATCTGCGCCACCCATCGCAATCTGGAGACGATGGTGGCCGCCGGGGATTTCCGGGAGGATTTGTGGTTCCGCCTCAGCGTGTTTCCGATCGCCATCCCCCCGCTGCGCCGGAGAAGACAGGACATCCCGGATTTGGTGCACCATTTCCTGCGGCGCAAAAGCGCGGAGATGAACATTCACCCGGTGCCGGAGCTGGCCCCCGGCGCAATGCCGCGCCTGGTCGCCCGCCCGTGGCGAGGCAATGTCAGGGAGTTGGAAAACGTCGTGGAGCGCGCCCTGATCGAATACGAGGGCGGGAGGCTGACGTTCGAACGCCGGATAGACTTATCGGCCGGAGAAGCGCCGCCGGGCGGGCCCGACGCGAAGATGGCCAAGCTGGACGAGGCCATGGCCCGGCACATTCACGGCGCCCTGGAAACAGCGATGGGGAAGGTGAATGGCCCCGGGGGGGCGGCGGAGCTTCTGGGCATTCACCCCAACACGCTCAGGAACCGGATGAACAAGCTGGGGATTTCATACGGGCGCAGGGAGAAGGGGCGTCGGCCGCTAAACTGATTGGAAGCGGGCATACAGGAACATCTGCCGCACGCCGCCCGGCGTGACATGTTCCTCAAACCGCTGCTCCTTCAGGGTGAACCCCGCGCCGATCTCCTGCTCCAGAAGGGCCGAGCTGTAACGCCGCACCTCAAGGCCGCTGCAGCGCGGCGGCGCCGCGGGTGAAAAAACCCCGAGAACGAGGTGGCCGGCGGGTCTCAGCGACCGCCGCAGCTGTTCCATATAGCCCCTGCGCTCCTCGGCGGCGGTGAGGAAGTGAAAGACGGCGCGGTCATGCCAGAGCTCGTAACGGGCCGGCGGCAATTCGACCGAGACGATGTCGCCCTCGATCCACTGGACCTTGGAAGCTCGGCTTCCGAGCCGCGCATGGGCCAGGGAGAGCGCCCTTCCGGAGAGATCAAGGACGGTCAGGTCCTCAAATCCCCGATCGACCAGGTCGTCAACCAGCGTGGAGGCGCCGCCGCCGACATCGATGAGCCCGGCCCTCGGGTCGACACCCGTGCCAGCAATCAACTCCAGCGATGTCTCCAGATGGTGCTTGTACCACCCCAGACGCTCCGGGGCTCCGGCCGCATACGCTTTCTCCCAGTGGAGTTTCATGCCCGTCATCATGACCTGAACCCCAGCGAGTGCAGGACCATGGCCTCGGCGTGGATGGCCGTGGTGTTTAGAAACGGGACCCCGAACTCATCCTTCGTCAAAATCAGGGGCAGCTCCGTGCAGCCCAGTATGAGCGCTTCGATGCCGCTCATTCGACGGCCACCTTCATCACGATTTTCCGGACCCGGCATTTCTCCTGCAAGTGGCAGCCCGGGCGATGGCTGTCGTGGGGGTAGAAAACCGCAAACCAGCCGGGCCGCATCGGCAGGGAGGCCGCCAGCTGCGGCGGCGCCAGAAACATCGCATCTTTTTTTTCGTCGTAGGCTTCGCGGACGGCGAGGCCCTGGTCGAGCGAAACATCGATGCACTCCTCGCCCTCCAGCAGCACCTGCACGTCGATGTACTTCCGGTGGGCTTCGAAGCGGCGCTCTTCGCGGCCGCCGGTCTCGTAGGTGGCCACCGATGCGTACAGCCGCTCGCCGTCGATATCCACGCGGCCGTCGGCAACGCTGCGGGCGACATCGCGGGCATAGACCAGCGCCCGGTGCAGACGCGTCCCGGGCTGGCAGTAGAGATTCATGTTCTCGAATCGATCGTAGATCATGCGACGTTTCCCTTCCTGTTTTGTAGATCAACTTCCCAGTAGGACACCTCTGGCAAGGGGTTGTTTGAGAAAACGCTCGTATTCGCGAAACAGGGTGCGAATCGTTACAAGTGGTTTCAAAACCCTGGATCACGCCTGCGGGCAAGGCGCCGGCCGATTCGGAAAGCGGAGCAACCTCCATGGGTTGTGAGCATTTCCGAGAGGCCGGCAACGCCGCCCCCAGGCGTCAGACGGGGTTATGAAACCACTTGTAGCATGTGTTCCGGTGTGGTCGCCTGGATAAGGGCCTCTGTATGTGTCAGCCGGAGGCCAGCCGGATGATGGCCCGCAGGCTGCGCTCGACGTCCTCCTCGGTCGTGGCCCACGAAGAGAGGCTGATGCGCATGGCGGCCCGTCCCTGCCAGTCGGTGCCGCCGCACCAGCAGGTGCCATCCGCCTGTACCCCGGCGATCACCCGGCGGGTGCGCTCGGTGTCTCCGAAGGAGACCAGCACCTGGTTCAGGACCACCTCGTTGAGTACATCGTACCCGGCTGCGGTCAGCCCATCGGCGAAACGCCGGGCATACCGACAGTTGCGCTCGATCAGGTCGGCCAGGCCGGAGCGGCCGAGGGATCGCAGGGCCGCCCAGGCCTCCACCCCGCGGCCGCGGCGCGAGAGCTCCGGGGTGAAGTGGCTGGGCTCCCGGGCGTCGCCGGCGATGAGGTAGGCCGCGCGGGAAGCCATCGATGCCTTGAGGTGCTGCGGGTCGCGCACGAAGACGAGCCCGCTGTCATAAGGAACGTTCAGCCATTTGTGGGCGTCGGTCGCCCACGAGTGCGCGGAAGGTATCCCGGCCGACAGATGCGCCCGGTCCGGGCATGCCGCCGCCCACAGGCCGAAAGCGCCGTCCACGTGTACCCACGCGTCCGATGCCCGGGCCAGGGCGCAGATCTCCGCTGCCGGGTCGAAGGCGCCGGTGTTCACGTTGCCGGCCTGAAGACAGATGATCGCCGGCCCGGTCAGCGCGGGGATGGCCTCCGGCCGCATCCGACCCTGGCCGTCGACCGCGACGCGCACCACGCGCTCCCGGCCGAGCCCGAGAAGGCTCAAGGCCTTCAGCACGCTCACGTGCGCCTCCGCGCCGACCACCACCGTTATCGGCGGCGCCCCGAACAGGCCGCGCGCCTCGACGTCCCACCCTACCCGTTCCAGCAGCGCGTGCCGGGCGGCGGCCAGGGCGCTGAAGTTGGCCATGGTAGCACCGGTCACAAAGCCGGCGCCGGCATCCGGCGGCAGCCCGATCAGCCCCACGAGCCACCGCCGGCAGACCTCTTCGAGAAAGGCCGTCGTCGGCGAGGCGACCTGAAAGACGGCGTTCTGGTCCCACGCCCCGGCCAGAAAGTTGGCGGCCAGGGCCGCGGGCAGCGTGCCGCCCGTGACAAAACCGAAATAGCGCGGTCCGGTGCTCGCCACGGTGGCGGCCGAGCCGAGCGCATCGAGTTCCGCCAGCACCTGCATCGGCGCGATCGGTTCCGCCTGCAGGGGCTGATTAAAATCCTTGAGACGCTCGACGGCCTCGGGCGCCGGGGCGACGCTGCGCTCTTTCAGGTTCTGAAGATAGCGGGCCGATCGCCGGGCCGCCTCGATGATGAGCTCATCCATGCCGCACTCCCCTTACACCCCTGCCACCCGGCTGCGGCGCACGGTGATGACCGTGTCGCGCCAGACGCCGTGGTGTTGAGCGATCCGTTCCCGCCGGCCCATCACCCGAAACCCGCACGCCGACTGCGCCCGCAGGCTCGCCTCATTTTGCCGGCAGCAACCGGGTGAAGGCGTGCGCTTTGTCCACCCAGCGGGCCGTCGTCTCCTCCGTCAGCGACGCGGCAGCGACCATCACCCAGCCTTTCATGGGCCTGCCGGTGATGTCCAGCGGCCGCACCTCGGGATATTTCAAGGCCTCGGCCGCCTGTATTTCGCCGAGCCGCAGAATCAGGAAATCCTGGTACACCCCGCACACCATGTGGCCCCGGTGGGTGTAGCAGGTGCCCCCGAACATGCGCTTGCGCACGGCCCCGCGCGGCAGGAGCCGGGCCAGCTTGGAATCGAGTTCTTCGTTGTAGGGCATCGGCCGTCTCTCCGGTTCGTGTCAATCCGGGCTCGGCGTCACGTCCGGTTCGACCTGGTAGGCGTTGGCGATCCGGTTGGTCCCGTTGAAAATGTCCACCACGGCCACGATCTCGCCGATGGCCTCGTTGTCCAGCCCGAGCCGCTTCACGGCGGCGCTGTGGGAGTGGATTCAGTACTCGCAGTTGTTGGTGATCGAAACCGCGAGCGCGATGATCTCCTTGGTGCGCAGATCGAGCTTGCCGGGCTTCATGACGGCTTTCAGCTTCAGCCAGGTGGCCTCCAGGTGCTCCGGGTTGATCGACATCGCCTTCCAGAAGTTGGGCACGAAGCCGATCTTCTTGGTGGCCATGATGTCCTTGTAGACCTTTTTCACCTTGCCGGTGGCTTCCTTTTCCGAGACCGTGCGAAACAACGCCATTGCTGAAACTCCTCCGCTGAATTATCATTCAAGTCGACGCCGGCCTCAAACCTGCCGGCAGGATGGATTTAGCAAGTAGATCCGGGATGATCAACAAGAACATGGCAAAGGAGTCGTAAAGTGGAAAAGAGGCCTGAAAACCACGTTCTGGAAATATTCTCCGATTTCATCTGACCCTGGTGCTACTTCATTACCGGGGGTATTGAAAGAGTGAAAAAAGAGTTCCGGGTCGCCATCCGCTGGACGGCGTTTCCCCTGCACCCGGAGATCCCGGCCGAGGGGGTCACGCTGGAGCAGTTGTTCGCCGGGCGCCCCGTCAACATCCCGGAGATGCTCAAGCGCCTGGAGCAGACCGCGCACCGCCTGGGGTTGCCCTTCGGAGAGCGCCGCATGAGCTTCAACTCGCGCCGGGCCCAGGAGGCTGCCAAGTGGGCGGAGTCCCACGGCCGGGCGGACGCTTTTCACAACGCCGTCTTCCGGGCCTATTTCGTGGATGGGAAGAACCTGCACGAGGTCGAGACGCTGGCCGCGGCGGCCGCTTCCGTCGGGCTGAAAGGCGGGGACCTGGATGCGGTTCTTCGGGGAAAGACGTTCAAGACGGCCGTCGACCAGGATTGGCTGCGATCCCACCGGTTGGGCGTCAACGCGGTCCCGACCTTCCGCATGAACGGGGAAAACCTCGTCGGCGCCCAGCCCTACGAGCAGCTGGCTGCGTTTCTCAACGCCCAGCCCGTGCCGGCGCAAAGCCCCGCGGACGTCCCTTGAAGGCGGTCGCCATGGAGTTGAGCGAGCAGGAAGCAGCCCTTCTGAAAGTCCTGGCCGAGGAGTGGGATGCGTCAGGGCCGCCGGGCTTTCTTGAAACAACGGTCATCGCCCAGGCCCTCCGGATCAGGCTTCCGGATGCCAGATCCATCATTCATTCGCTTTTCGTCAAGGGACTCGTGGGCACCGACGAAGTTGACCTTTACGCGGCCTATCTTCTCCCGGAAGGATACGAGATCGCACGGAAAAAATAACCCGGCGCCCGCATCCCGGCTCCTCTCCCCTGTCAACGTTTTCGCCGCGACGCACACCTTCGGGACAACGACAGCCGGACGGTTTCAGGAACCCATGACCGCCCGGGCTGGCTCAGGTTCGCGAATCGGCAAATTCACAATCGACGCAAATGACGCTAAAGCGATGTCGGCGTACCACATCCATTGATAGTTCCCGCTGTGCGCCATGGCGAGCCCACCGAGCCAGGCGCCGAGAAACCCACCGACCTGGTGGGTCAGCAGCGTCAGCCCGAAAAGAGTCGCGAGATAGCGCGTGTCGAAAAGCTTTCCTACAATACCCGCCGTCGGCGGAACGGTGGCCAGCCAGGTGAAACCCAGCGCTGCGGCAAACACATAAAAAGTCAGGGTTGTTTTGGGGGCCAGGAGAAAGAGCGCGATCATGACAGCTCGGCTGCCGTACATGACCGCAAGTATGTACTTCATCCGAACCCGTGAGCCGAGCGCACCGGCAAACAGGCTTCCCGCGATGTTAAAGAGGCCGATGATCCCGATGGAGGCAGCCGACACACTGGCCGAGTGGCCGCTCAAGGCGACTTCACCCGGGAGATGGGTCACTAGAAACGCCACATGGAACCCGCATGTGAAGAACCCGGCATGCAGGCACAAATAGCTGGGATTTCGAAGGGCCTGGACGATCTGCTGCCACATGCCTCCCGGGAGGCTGGAAGCTGAATGCCGAATGGATGTTGGCCCCCCGCGAAGTGGCAATGCCAGGGGGATCGTAACCAGCGCGGCGGCGGACAAGGCCAGCATCGCCGACACCCACCCGAAAGCGCCGATGAGAGCTTGAGAAAGCGGTGCGAAAACGAACTGGCCAAACGAGCCACCCGCGTTGATCAAACCTCCGGCAAACGAGCGACGCTCCTGGGGTATCGATCTCGCGGTCGCGCCGATCAGAATTGAGAAGCTTCCAGCCCCGGCGCCGGCCGCACTTAACACCCCCAGGGTCAGCAGCAACGACCATTCCGATGATGCCAGCGGAGTCAATGCGAGCCCGGCGGCCAGTAGAACCGCACCAAGAACCAGAACTCGATAGGAACCCCACTTGTCGGCGATGGCTCCGAAAAAAGGTTGAACGGCGCCCCAAAGCAACTGGCCGACGGCCAGCGCAAAACTGATTGAAACAATCCCAAGGCCGGTTTCCAGGTTCAACGGCAGAACGAAAAGTCCGGAGGACTGCCTGGCACCCATCGTGATCATCAACACCGCAGCGGCACTGATTATTATTGGCCAAGTCGAGGATTTACCCGATTCAGGCATGGCGAAGTCCCTTTTTTTATTGGGCATGCCAACCACACGCCCGTAATGGTTTGATTGGGTTGCATAAGACCGGAAGTTGATGCAGGGGAACGCGGGTGTCAACAATGGAATTGAACGCCGCCTTGACAGGCTCCGAACTCTCGTGTCAAAAGGGGCATCTGTCGGGACGTGCGCTCCCGCATCTCAACTTCAGGACAAGCGATCGGGCATGCCCTCAAGCCAAGCCGCCGATGCGCCCGGCGCCGAAAGGGCCGACCGGGTTTTTCACACGCTTCAGACCCTGCGCCGCTCCTTCATCCGGGTCGGGGTGCTGGTCCTGGCGTGCTCGGTCGCGGGGTATTACCTGGCCGAGCCGGTCTTGAGGCACTTGCGCGACCTGACCGGCGTCAAGCTGGCGGCCTACGGAATTCCTGAAACGTTTTTCACGTTTCTGAGCGTTGCGCTCGCCATCGGGGTCTTCGCAAGCTTCCCCTATATTCTCTATTCCATCCTGGCCGGGATCCAACCGCTGTTCCCTGCCTTTTCGACTCGCATGGTGCGCGGATTCTGGCTGGCCTCGGTGGTGTTGTTCTACGCGGGGGTGCTCTTCTGCGTTAAACTCAGCCTGCCCTACGGGGTTGAATTCCTGCTCGATTTCGAGGGACCGAACATCGAGGCGATCATATCCGTTGAAAAATTCGCGGGGTTTTGCCTGGTGTTCGTTTTCGGCTTCGGCATCCTGTTCGAGCTGCCCCTGGCAATGATGCTCCTGGGACGCATCGGGGTCGTGAAGCGCCAGGTCCTCGCTCGCAACCGCCGCTATGCCATTCTCGCCATCACGGTCATTTCGGCCGTGATCACGCCCACGCCGGATGCCTTCAACCTGGGCATGATGGCCGTCCCGCTGTACCTGCTCTTCGAGCTGGGGTTGGTCGGCATGCGGCTTTACAAGGCCGCCTGAGCGCCCCGGGCCGCTTTATTTAAGGGTGCCGTATTCCCTGGCGAGCGCTTCGTCGTAGCGCGCCTTCCGGCCCTCGCAACGCTCCCGCGGGCACAGGCGGCAGCTGAAGAAGGTGGTCTCCGAGGGGAAAAAAATCCCGGACACGGATTTGCGGGGGAGCATGAGGAGGCTTTCGGTGAGCTGCACCCCGACTGCGGAGGAGACGCTGTCGAGCAGGTCAAACAGCGGACGCTGCTCTTCCAGGGGCCAATCCTCCAGGGAACCGGGGCTCATCCAGGAGAGCTTTTCGAGCCCGAAGCGCCGGCAAAGATGCTGAATCAGATGGGAGCGCGCCTCGGCGAGAATCAGGTTGCCGATCGCGTCGAGGTAGTATTTTTCCAGCAGGTCTTTTGACCGGTCCGCCGCTTGCTCGAGGCGGCCGCCGATCGTAACCACGGCCGGAAACACCCGGCTGACCTCGTCCAGGTTTTTGCGCAGCACGCGGCTTTTGAACCGGCGGCCGCCGATGACCACCTCGTCTGCTCCCTTTTCCTCGATGTAGGCCACCGCGAAGACCGCCCGGGCGTCGGCCAGGGAGAGGGCCTCCGGCAGGAGCGCCTCGATGGCCCCGCGGCTGGGCGCCTTGAGTTTGTTCTGAACGAAATCCACGCTGAGGGTGCAGGGAACGGGACCGAAAGTTTCCATGAGTTGTCCTTTTGTTTTGCGCATTCATCCTTTAATCAATCTGGGACCACGACGCAAGTCCGTCAGGGGCGATCGGCCCGCTGCCGGTCGCCTTTTGACGTTCTTCTGCCGGAGGCGTCTTGCCTTTTCGGCACAGCCTCCGCCCGCAGCGCTCATCCGGGGCCGGCAGGACCGCTTGACGGCCGCCGGCAAGAGTGGCATGGTTGATTTTCCAGGTGTGATTTGCCCTTCTCTCCGGCCAGAGAGCGGAGCGCCTGCCACAGTGCGCATCCGCCGGGATTCGCGCATGACCAAAATCGTCGACCTCCAGTCCTTCCGCGAACGGGCGCTCGAGCAGCGGAGCTTCGGTCCCTGGCAGAAGCGCTTCGGCGAGTCCTACGGCGCCCACACCCGAATATCGGATCTCTCCAACAAAACCCTCTTCAGCCTGGCCCAGCCGGGTGAAAACAGCACGACGGCGTTTTACGAGCTGGTCATGGGGACGCTCGACCTGGGCTCGGCGGTAAAGTTCTACTATCTCGCCAATGACGAGCAGATGCGGGTGGTCGACGTCCACCTGTTCCTGGCCGACCATGTCCGCTTCGAAATGATGCGCCGCCTCGGGTGGCTGAAGACCCTGCCGTGCAGCCGCTACAGCCTGATTGAAATGGTCCAGCAGTTCGATGCCGTCAAGCAGCAGGCGCTGCAAGCCCCTCCGGAGTTGAACGAATCCCACCCGGAATACGGTGCTTACCGCCGGCTGGCCGGAGGCGACAAAGAGGTGTTTATCCGACGCATGCTGCAAGGCGCCATCGAGGCGTTCAAACAACATTTAGGCGACTAGAACCAACCAGGCCGTCAGAGCCCGACACGCCGTAACCCGGCCGATGCCTCCATGCGTCCGGTGAAACCGCAAGGGGAAAACCCGCTTCTCACTCGGCATTTCGGCGCTTGATCAGTTCGATGACCTGGGCTGGGGAGTGGGTGCGCATGATTTCCAGGAACTGGGCCCGGTAGATCTGAACGGCGCTGATGCCGATCACGCTCACGTCGTAGATCCTCCATTTTCCGCCCCGGGCATGCATGCGCACTTCCACGGGAAATTCCCGGTTCATCCAGATCACGCCGGAGTTCACCACCGCTCGGCCGGGCGCCGTGATCTTCTGCCCCCGCAGGAGGACCCTTTCGTCCGTATACCGCTCCTGCAGCCGCGCCAGGTAGTGGTCCGCCAGAAACCGTGAAAACACCTCGACAAACTCGACGCGTTGGTCGTCGGTGAAATGCCCCCAATGGTCCGCCAGCACCCGTTTCGAAAATTCCGCAAAGTCGAAATCCCGATACAGCACCTGCCGCAACTGCTGCTGCTGCACCGCCTTGCGTTCGGCCGACCGGTACTGCGGGTCCTGCAGGATCCGCAGCCCGTCATCAACGCTTTTCTGAAGGGCGTCGATCGGTTGCGATCCGTGCGCCGCTGTCGCCAGCGCCAGCAGGCATGCGGCCAGAACGCAGCCGCCGCCAAGCCAGCGCCGTCGGGCTCTGGCGCGGACGACCACCGGCAAAACCAGGTTTTTAGCGGTTCGAGCCAACATTCTTATTGACATTCGCTGATGATATCTATATTTCGCTATAAGCTCAAAACACAGCCTGCAAGAGCGCCCGTACAACAACCCACTCATAACTAGTGACAAGGAGGTCAGAATGACGAAAGCGGATTTAATCGAGGCCATGGCCAAGGATGCCGGTATCACCAAGGTCGCCGCCGGCGCCGCGCTGGATTCGTTTGTCGACGGGATCGTCAAAACCCTCAAGAAGAAAGAGGGCAAGATCACCCTCGTCGGCTTCGGCACTTTTTCCAAGGGTCGCCGCAAGGCCCGCACGGGCAGAAACCCCCAGACCGGCGCCCCGATCAAGATCAAGGCCTCCACGGTCGTCAAGTTCAAGGCCGGCAAGAAACTCAAGGCCTCCGTCTAAGCCATTCGCACATCGGGAATTGTAAGGGCGGTTCGCCGTTTCGGCAACCGCCCTTTTTTATTCCGCAACCCCATGGTTTTTTCAAAGCATTGCGTTAAACAATCAAGGCAGCGTAGGCTGTTTTACGCTGCCTAAAAAGTTTTGCGGATGCGCTCGATGGCGACCTGCACCTTCTCATGATCGTTGAAGGCGCTGATGCGGATGAAGCCGGCCCCGCAGCGCCCGAACCCCTCGCCCGGGGTGCAGACCACATTGGCTTTCTCGAGCAGCCGGTCGAAGAACTTCCACGAGTCCATCTTTCCGTCCACCCAGATGTAAGGCGAGTTTTCCCCACCGATGCACTCGTAGCCCAGGGCCGTCATCTCCTTGCGAATCAGGGCCGCGTTGCGCAGGTAGTAGTCGATGAGCTCCCGGCACTGGGTGCGACCCTCCGGGCTGTAGACCGCCTCGGCCGCCCGCTGCACGGGGTACGAGACGCCGTTGAACTTGGTCGTGTGCCTCCGGTGCCAGAGCGCGTGCACCGGCCGCAACTCACCGGCCGCCGTGTAGGCCGTGCAGGCTTTCGGCACCACGGTGTAAGCGCAGCGCGTGCCGGTGAAGCCCGCCTGCTTGGAGAAGCTGCGAAACTCGATCGCCACCTCCCGGGCGCCCTCGATCTCGAAGATCGAATGCGGCAGGCGGTCGTCGCGGATAAACGTCTCGTAGGCGGCATCGAAGAGAATGATGGCCTTGTTCTCCCGGGCATAGTCCACCCACTGCTTGAGCTGGGGCTTGGTGATGGTCCCGCCGGTGGGGTTGTTCGGAAAACAGAGATAGATCAGGTCGGCCTTCTGCCGGGGAAGCGTCGGGATGAACCCGGTCTCTCGCGTGCAGTCCATGTAGACGACCCCGGCGTAGCGGCCGTCGGCAAAGCTGCCGGTGCGGCCGGCCATGACGTTGGTGTCGAGGTAGACCGGGTAGACCGGGTCGGGGATCGCCACGGTGATATCGGTGGCAAAGACCTCCTGAAGGTTGCCGTTGTCGCACTTGGCGCCGTCGCTCACGAAGATCTCGTCGGCGGCGATCTCCGCGCCGCGGGCCTGGAAGTCCTCTTTCGCGATCTTTTCCCGCAGGAAGTCATAGCCCTGCTCGGGCCCGTAGCCGCGGAAAGTGGCCGCCTGGGCCATTTCGTCGACGGCCGCGTGGAAGGCCTGGATGCAGGCCGCCGGCAGCGGCCGGGTGACGTCGCCGATGCCGAGCTTGATGACGTCCTTGTCGGGGTTGGCCTTCTGGAACGCCGCCACCCGCTTGGCGATATCGGAAAAAAGGTAAGAGGCCTGGAGCTTCAGGTAATGTTCGTTGATCCGGATCATGGGTCACCTCTCTGAAATTTCGGGCTGTGAGGAACAGCCCGCTGCCGAGCCGTCGCACCGGCTGCTGCGCCGTCGGATAAGATAGCATCCTTTAGTTGGATTTGGAGGAATTGTCAAAAGCGCGGAGGGTTTCTTGACAGGTGCCGGCAGTGCCCGGTCCGCCCGCGCGGGTCCGGCACTGCCGGCACCATGGCTATACGAGCCCGACGGCTTCGGCAACGAGGTCCACGAGGTTGGCGATGCGCAGGCCGACATACCCCTCGGATGCCCGCGCGGACTCAAAGGTCATGTCGCAGCGCGGGCAGCCGGAGACGAGCAACGTGGCGCCGGTTTCCCTGGCTTCTTCAAGCCGCAGGAGGGCCACTTTTTCGGACACGTCGGGCCGGTGCACCGCCAGCATGCCTCCGGCGCCGCAGCAGTTGGCCGACTTCCGGGAGGTGGCCATCTCCTTCAGTTCTTTTTTCAGGATCGATCCGAGGATGTAGCGCGGGGATTCGACGTCCTCGAAGAAGCGCGCCAGCACGCAGGGGTCGTGATAGGTAACGTCATAATCCAAAACCTTGTCCGGCTTGAGTTTTCCCTCCCGGATCCAATCCGCCAGCACTCGATGGATGTGCTGCACGGCCACGTCCTTCAAGTCGCCGCCGAATCGGGTGGTGCGCCCCATGAGCATGCGAAAAGCGTCGGCGTCCAGGGCCACGACGGTCTTGGCCCGGGAGGCCACGATTTTATCCGCCAGCAGGCGGGACGCCGCGGCAGCGCCCTCGAAATCGCCCAGCTGGTACAGAGCCCAGCCGCTGGTCGGCTCCTCGGACAGCACGTTGAACGCAATGCCGGCTTTGTTGAAGAGCCGGCCGGCCGCGACCAGGGTGTCCGGCCGGAATTCGCGCGCCGTGTGCCCGCAAAACAGCAGAACCTCCGCGCCGGGCTGGACCGTGACGCCGGCTGGCTTCAACACCGTTTCCGGGCCGCGGCCGCGGACGGGTTTTTTCCGGAGCTCCGCGCACGCGGCCACGACACCTTCCGGCGCCAGGCCGCGGCTGAAAATGCGCGCGCGCTCATCTATGACGAGCTCCTCGTGGTCGTAGCGGCCCACGCACCACTCCTGGATGAGGCGGTCGTTCAGCGAGGTGTAGATGATGTCGGCCGCACCCTCGTCATAGGGCAGCAACCCTTTGTCGAGTGCATAAATGATGGCGCCCCGGCCACGCGGGGTGTAGGATTCCCGCCGGACCACCTGGCCGACCCGGTCGGCCACGTGGCACATCATGCAGAACCGGCAGGCCCAGATCGTTTCGTCTCTTTCTTTATCGCTTAGGAACATGGCGCATCCTCGTCAGGTGTGATGTCAGTCTATGCCAAGCGGCGTTTCACAACCGCCGGATGAAGCCGAGCTTGCCCGGGTTCATGATCCCCATCGGATCCACCAGGTCCTTGATGCCCTGCAGCAGCGGCCAGGCCGCCCCGTGCTGCTCGGGCATGAGCCAGCCCAGCTTGAAGCCGATGCCGTGGTGGTCGTTCAGGACCCCGCCGTTGTCGAGCGAGGCCCGCGCCGCTTTGCCCCAGATTTCGGTGTGCAGCTGCAGGGCTTCCTGCGGGTCCTGGGGCGGCTTGGCGATCAGGAAGCGGTCGTAGACCATGACGCCCCAGGAAAACCAGTGGGAGAAGTGCGCCATGTAGGTGGCCCCCCAGTCCTTGAAGCCCTCTTCGATGGTGCGCTTCTTGGCCTGGAAGATCCCGTAGATCTTGTCGTAGGTGGCGGTGGTCTCGATGGTGCCGAACATCTCCGGCAGCATCAGGCTGTGGGGCGGAAAGTAAAAGTCGTAGCGGTGCTTCCACCAGTGCTCTCCGGACTCGGGCCCGAGGTCTCTGCCATCGAGGTCCAGGCAAATGGAATGGATCTGCTTCATCTCGAGCGCCACGGATTCCGGCTCTCCGTCGGAGCCGACCACCATGTAAGCGCCCTTCATTTCCAGGCCGAGAACACGCTTGACGATGCGCTCGCTCGAGCTGGTGTCGTAGAGCCGAATCACGCAGGGGTGCAGCCGCCGGGTCATCATGCGGCGGCCGGCCTCGAGCCCCTGGCGCACGTCGGCGAACAGGTAGGCGTTAAAGCGCCGCACCGCCGGCATGGGATCCAGGCGCATGGTGACCTCGGTGATGGTGCCAAGGGTCCCTTCCGAGCCGACAAAGACCTGCAGCAGGCCCGGGCCGCAGGCGTGGTTGGGAACCGGCAGCGTCCGGATGATCTCTCCCGAGGCGAGCACCACTTCCATCTGCAGGACCATGTCCTCGGCCTTGCCGTACTTGGTTGAAAGCGTGCCCGAGCCCCGCGCGGCCACATACCCGCCAAGGGTCGCGCCGTATTCCGAGGCCGGGTAATGGGCCAGGGTCAGGCCCTTTTTGTTGACGGCCCACTCCAGCACCTGACCGTTGATGCCGGGCTGGGCGGTGACCGTCAGCGACGCCTCGTCGATCTTGAGGATGCGGTCCATCTTCTTCAGGTCCATGATGATGCCGCCGTAAAGCGGGACCACGCCGCCCTGGGTCCCGGTGCCGCCCCCGTAGGGGATCACCGGGATGCGGTGGCGGCTCGCCAGCTTGTGGATGCGGGCGACCTCCTGCGCGGATTCCGGGAAAACGATGAAATCCGGCAGCTGCAGACTGCGGCCCCGGTCCAGCCAAATCTGGGGGACGAGGTAGTAGTCCACGCTGTAGGCGAACCGCTCGGCCTCGCGGGTGGTGACATCCTCGAACCCCACAATGTCCATGAGCTCGTTCTTGATGATGTCCATCAACAGAGGTGTTGCCATGGTAACCCCGTTTCCTTCGTTTCTCGGCCCGAGAACCATCGGCCGGTTATTTGCGAGAAAAATTGTCCACCGCGACCGCGATGACAATGATCAGGCCGATGACCACCTGCTGCCACTCGTACCCGACGCCGATGATGTTCAGGCCGTTGAAAAGGGCCCCGATGAGAATGACGCCCAGCAGGGTGCCGCCCATGGTGCCGGCGCCGCCTCCCAGACGCGTTCCCCCGACCACGACCGCGGCGATGACGTAAAGGGCCGTGTCGTGCATCAGGGCCGGCTGGGCGGAGACCACCCGGGCCGAGAGCACGATCCCGCCCAAAGCGGCCAGGAGCCCCTGAACCGTGTAAGCGATCATGATCACCCGGTCGTTTTTCAGCCCGGCGAGCTTGGCCGCGTCGTAGTTGCCGCCGACCGCGTAACAGTTCAGCCCGTACTGGGTTTTGGAGAGCACCAGGTACCCGAGGACGAGGATCGCCACAGCGATAAGGATGGGTACGGGGACCCGGGCGATGAACCCCACGCCGATGAAATTGAACGCCGGCGGCAGGTTCATGATGACATCCCCGCCGGTCATGATGAGCGCGACGCCCCGGGCGGCCACCATCATCCCCAGGGTCGTCACGAGTGGGTTCACCTTGATTCGGGCGATGGTAAACCCGTTGATGAACCCCGCCAGGGCCCCGCCGACCAGGCCACAGAGCAGCCCCAGACTGACGCTGCCGCTCGCCAGCATCACGATCGCCGTCAGGCACCCGCTCATCACCCCGACGGAGCCCACCGAGAGATCGAAGCCGCCGGTCACCATGCAGAAGGTCATGCCCACGGCGATGATCATGTCGATCGAGATCTGGCGTGCGATGTTGATCAAGTTGGCGAGCGAAAGAAACCGCGGCTCGAGCATTCCCATGCCGATAAACACGGCGATCAGCGCCAGCAGCAGAAAGGATTTCTGAAGGCTTCCCAGGACGAAGTACTGCAGACGCAACCTGTTTCCGCCCTTCAGTTCTGCGACGGCTTTGCTTCCAGTCCCATCGCGCATCGTAAAATGGCCTCCTCGTTGAAGCGGTTTCGGTGGAAATGACCTACCTGGGCCCCCTGGTAAAGAACGATGATCCGGTCGCACATGCCCACCAGCTCCGGGATGTCCGAGGACACCATGAGGATGCCCCGGCCCTGGGAGACGAAGTCCCCCATGATGCGGTGGATCTCGGCCTTGGTGCCCACATCGACCCCGCGAGTGGGTTCATCCAGCAGCAGGATGCGGGGGTCGGCGCCCAGCAGGCGCCCGATCACCACCTTCTGCTGGCTGCCGCCGGAGAGCTGGCTCAAAATCTGCCGGTTCGGGTTGAACGTGGCGATGCTCAGGCGCTGGATCAGGTCCCGGATCGCCCCGTGGATGCGCTCCCAGCGGAGCCAGCCGGCCGTTGAAAGCCGGCCGAGGTTCATCAGGATCAGGTTTTTGCCGACCGTGAGCTCCGGAAAGATCCCCTCGTCCTTGCGGCTCTCCGAAAGCATGGCGAATCCGTGGCGGATGGCCTCGCAGGGGGAACTCGCCGAGACGGGATTCCCGTCCAGCAGCACCCGGCCGGACGAAACGGGATTCAGGCCGAACAGGCTTCGCAGCAATTCGCTGCGCCCGGCCCCGATCAACCCCGCCACGCCGAGGATCTCGCCCCGGCCCAGCTCGAATGACACCTCCCGGAACCCTTTGCCCGAGACCCCCTCCACCTTGAGGAAGGGGGCGCCGATGGCCACGACGGTTTTCGGATAAAGGTCCTTGATTTCATGGCCGACGATGAGCGAGACCATTTTCCCGGGGGTGAGCTCCCGGCGCGGGAGGGTCCCGACCGTCTCGCCGTTGCGCAGCACCGAGACGGTATCGGCGATGCGCATCACTTCATCCAGGCGGTGAGAGATGAAAACGATGGCCATCTGCTGCTGTTTCAGGCGCTCGAGCGACTTGAACAGAAACTCGATTTCCCGGTTCGTCAGGGAGGAGGTCGGCTCGTCCAGTATAAGAACCTTGCCCTTTCGGGCGACTTCCCGCACGATTTCGATCAACTGCCGCTGGCCCATGGGAAGCCGCTCGACCAACTCCCCGGGTGCGATGTCCAAGTCCCAGTCGCGAAGCAGGCGCTCGGCCTCCTTGAAGAGGGGTTTGCGGTTGACGGGGCCAAGGCCTCCGCCTGAAAACCGGTGCAGGAAGAGGTTCTCGGCGACCGTCAGGGTCGGCACCAGACTCAGCTCTTGATAAATGATGCGGATGCCGAGGTCGCGCGCGTGTTTCGGGTCCCGCAGGCGGGCCGGCTGCCGTTCGAGAAAGATCGCGCCGTCGTCCGGCGTATACACTCCCGCCAGCAGCTTCATGAGCGTGCTCTTGCCGGCGCCGTTTTCCCCCACCAGACCGTGGATTTGGCCGGCGACGAACTCCAGGCTGACGCCCTTCAGCGCCTGGACTCCCCCGAAATTTTTTGACACGTCTTTGACCGCGATCACGAACGGCTCCTTCCGGCGGACGGCGAAGGGAACCCCCCCGTAAGGGACGGGGGGTTCCGGACGGCGAACTTTATTTGCCGGGTTTAAAGGTTTCCGGCGCGGCCAGGGTGCCGCCGAAGACCGGGTCCTTCACGGTCAGCACGTTTTCCTTGGTGACGGAGATCGGCTTGACCATGTTGCTTTTCGGCACGTCCTTGCCCTGAACGATGGCAATGGCGGCATCCAGGGCCTGCACGATCATGGCGGCCTGGGACTTCAAGGAGGTGTAGCCCATCTTGCCGTCGTGGATTGCCTGCATGCCCATGGGGATCCCGGAGTTGCCCACGAAGGTGATGTTTTTGGCGCGGCCGGCGCCTTCGGCGGCGCGGATGGCCCCGAGCGCCAGGTCGTCGTTGCTGCCCAGAAAGGCATCGATCTTGTCAAACCGCACGAGCGCGTCTTCGGCGTTCTTGAGCCCCTCGGCCATGGTGTCGACCTTGCTCTTGTAGACTTCCAGCAGCTTCAAGTTGGGGTGCTTCTTCATCTCCTCCTGAAAGCCTTCGAACTGGATGGCCGGGTACGAGGCGCCCACCGGGCCGTAGAGGTAAACCAGGTTGCCGCCGTTGGGCAGGGCCTTGGCCACGAACTGGCACTGCTTGACACCGAACTCGCGCTCGTCGAACACGAAGGAGGCCCTGTACTTGTCTGTTTCCGACGGCCGTGCGATCTGGACCAGCGGGATCCCGGCGGCGTGGGCGGCGTCGATGGCCACGACACTGCCCTGAGCATGGACGGGCCCCAGGATGATGGCGTCGACCTTGCGCTGGATCAGGTCTTCGGTGTCTTTCAGTTGCTTGGCAGGGTCGCCCTGGGCCCAGAGAACGATCAGCTTTACGCCGCGAAGCTCGGCCGCCTGCTCGAGGAACTTTCCCACGTTGGCCCACCACATGTTGTCCTTGGAAATGAGGCTCGCGCCGAAGACCATGTCCTTGGGGTTCTGCTTGCCGGCCGCCAGGGCAGAGGCGGCGGTGAACAGCAGGCCGAACGCTACGACGAGTGCTAGAGTTTTTTTCATCTTAACCCTCCCTCTGAATGTGATGAAATTGAATCATTCAACTGTATTCCCTTACCACCCTGGGCCTTCATCCCCGCCGCTCGCGGCGGGGATGAATTATTTTAATCCAGGCCGGCAGGCCTGGATTAAACGCGGTCAACCCACTCCCGGTTTTTGATATCGATTTTCACCTTTTCCAGTTCCTTAAGGGCCAGCACGAGATACGCGGCAAACCGCTTCAGCGACTCCTCGCCCTTCTGCTTGGTGGCCCGCAGCGGGTTTCCGATCAGCCCGGAGTCCGAAAAATCGCGGTGCTCCATGGGGAAGACGAAATAGGAGTGGCCCTCGAAAACGACGCTGGGGGTCCCGTCTTTCTTCATGAAGGACTCCGGCAGGTACGGGGGGGTCTTGGTGCGTTCGCTCTTGACCGCGCGCTCCATCCGCGCCAGCTTCTCGTCGTGAGCCAGGACCTGGGAGGTCTCCAGCTCCCCGGCGTGCCAGCCCGGGGTCTCTTCGGGCGGGCCCTCCAGGATGTCCTTGACGATCCCCAGGTAGTTTTCGGCGTAGGGCTTGTAGACGGCCACCATCGCACCGGTTTCATATTTGATCTTTCGCAGCAGCGGGTCGATGATCTTCATGTTGGACGCATGCCCCATCACGAAGATGATTTTGTTGAACCCGTGGTGGATCAGGGAACGGGCGATGTCGTAGTAAAGATTGCGGAAGGTCTCGGCCCGCACGGTAATGGTCCCCAGACCCATTCCGGGGGGGCCCATGTGGTGCGGGCTGTAGCCGATCCAGGATTCGGGCGTGTAGAGCACCTGCGCCTGCTGGGCGGCGCGATACGTCACCTCCCGGGCGGTGATCATGTCGGTGAACAGCGGGCAGTGGTAGGAATGCTGCTCGAGGCTGGCGACCGGCACCATGATGATGTCTTTCTTCTTCAGGTACTCCTGAATATCCACGTAGGTCAGATTGCCGATGTTGTATTGGTAGTCGGTTTGCACGTCGCGCTCCTTTCTGCGGGGTGCGGTTCAGCCGTTGCGGGCCATGAGGTCCACGAAGGCGTTGACGATCAGCTCGGCGAAGGGCTCCTCGTTGATGTGCATCTCGGCCTCGATCACCGGGATCTCCTTTCGCAGCCCGGACTTCAGCGCCGCGAAAAAAAGGAGGTCTCCTTCCGGGTCATAGGTGCTGCCGCCTTTCAGCCCGGAATAGCTCATCCCTCTCAGGGGCAGGACCACCGTGACCGGCCCCTTGGCCTGGTTGAGCTTGCGGGCGGCGGTTTCGCCGATGGCCTGCAATTCCGCGTGGGAAGGGCGGATCAGCGTGAACTTGGGGTTGTGGTAGTACATCTTGCGGTCGCGCCATTTCTCCGGAACCGTTTCCTTGGCGCCCTGCACGAAGAAATCGACGCAGCCGGTGGACACCACCTGCGGGATGCCCATCCGGCCGGCCGCCTCCAGGCGCCGGGGACCGGCATCGTGGTAAGCGCCCGCCAGGTGGTCGGTGAGTTCGTTGATGCACAGGTCGACCACCCCGCAGAAGTACCCGCGTTCGATCATGTCCTCCATCACCTGCCCGCCCACCCCGCTGGAGTGAAAGATGACCGGGGTGTAGCCCTTTTTCTCCAGCCGCGGCAGGATGAATTTGAGGGCGCGATCGGTGGTCCCCAGCGTGGTGATGGCCACCAGATTTTTGCTTTTGACTTCCATTGGTCGGTAGGCCTGCACCATGCCGCCGATCGCGGCCGCGGCGTTGTCGAAGATCACGCGGCTGATCTCGTTGATGCCGGCGATGTCCACGAGCGAATGCATCACCGTGATGTCGCGGATGCCGATGAAGGGGCCGAACGGGCGCACCCCGCTGGCGAGCGGGGTGATGATGAGCTTGGGGAAGCCGGGCGGCAGCATCTGCATGGCGGCAGCGGCCATCACGCCGCCCTCGGCGCCGCCCATGGAAATGACGCCCTGGATTCGGTTTTCGGCGTGCAGTTTGGCGGTCAGGACCCGGGCGCCCTTGAGCATCTCCTCGATGGCGATACCGCGGGTGCCCACCGCGCGCAGGGTTGAGAGCGTCGTGCCCGCGGCCTGGGCGGTTTCAGCGGCGGAGATGTCCGGGGTCAGCCCCGCGGGCTCGCCGAGAACCCCGGTATCGAGGATCAGCGTGCCCAGGCCTTGGGCGGCGATGCGCTGGCGGAGGTAGAGAACCTCCTCGCTCTTCGTGTCCAACGTGGCGATGATCAGTACGCTGCGCGCGGCGGCAGATGGCTCCACGGGGGTCTCCTGGGTCCGGACGGCTCCTGTCGCAAGGAGCCACATACCGCTTCCTTTAACCGTGGCTTGCAAAATTTGTCAAGAAAATTTCAAAATTTCGCATTTTGTTTCAATTTATAGCAAAAAGAACCCAAACCGATCCCCCGTCGTCGGATCTACTCTCCGGCCTTGCCCGGCGGAAACGGCCGGCCGAGAGTTTTGAGTCGGATGAGCGCTTCGGTCGAAAGCCCGGTGGCCGCGGAGGCCTGGGTGAGCAGATGTTTGCCGAACCCGAACGCGAGCCCGCTTCGTTGCGCCTCCACGAGCAGCTCCATGGCCATCGCCGCGGTTTCAGAGATGATGCGTTCGCAGCCACCGTCTGAATCAACTCCGCTGATTCCATTGAATACGGCCTCCTCGGTTTAGATTTTCCACGCGCTTTGCCTGTGGCCGGAGCATAGCGCATATATCCATTTTTTCCCAACACTTTTCAATTTATTGCAAAAAAAGGTTGATGTCCACGGTGATTAGGCACCTTCAAACCACCTGCGGGCCGGCAATCGTACCGAATCGGTCCGAAATTGATGAAAAAATCTTTACAAGCAACGGTCTCGCCGATATGATGCCAGTCGCATATTCTTTCAAAGTATCGCACAAACTTACAAAAAAATCGGTCCCCAATGTACCCGTTCGAACGCAAAAACAAGATATTAGCGCGTCTGCAGGAAACCGGGCAGATCAACATCAGCCAGGACGCCAAGCTCTTTCGGGTATCCACCTCCACGCTGCACCGCGATCTGGAGGAACTCCAGAAACAGGGCCTTGTCCAAAAGGTCGTCGGCGGCGCCGTGCCGGCCACCGGCGGCATCTTCGAGACCCACTTCGACAAACGCATGAAGAGCCGAGTCAAGGAGAAAACGGCCATCGCCCGCAAAGCGGTCGAACGCATCCAGGACGACTCTTCCATTTTCATCGACCACTCCTCCAGCACCGTCTATCTGGCGCGCGAAATGAGGCAACGCCAGTTCCGCAGCCTGGTCGTCTTGACGAACTCCCTCCAGATCCCGCTGGAACTGGGCAATATCCAGGGCATTCGCGTCATCAGCACCGGCGGTCTCGTGGAAGGCGAGTTCAAAGCCCTGTCCGGCCGCTGGGTGATCGAAGCGCTAAAAGGGGTCAACCTGCACCAGGTGTTCATTTCGGTCGGAGCGGTGTCCGTCGAACACGGCCTGATGACCCAGGTTCACTTCATCAGCGAAATCATCCACGGGCTTTTCAAACGCTGCCAGCACATCAACGCTCTGGTCGACAGCAGCAAGTTTTTCAAGATCGGAACCTTCCAAATATCTCCGCTGAGGCCGCCCTTGACCGTTTTCACCGACAAGGGGCTGCCCGATGAAATCCGTGCCGCTGTCGAAAGAAAAGGCGTCACGGTGATCGTCTGAACCGCCGGCCCATGAATCACAAAATGGCATATGCCTTCCTCATGGGGCTGAACCTCGGCTTCATTTTCCTGAACCTCCCGCCGGCGCTCGATCTCCTCATGGCGCTTTACGGCGTCGCCTACACCCAGATCGCCATTCTCATCAGCGCCCTGCTCTGGTCCCACGCGCTGATGCAGGTGCCGGCGGGAATGATCACAGACCGGCTGGGACTGCGGGGAACGTTCACCCTTTGCCTGGGATTCATGGCCGTGGGGGGACTCGTTCCGGCCCTGGCACCCGGCCTGGAGGCGGCGGCGGTCGGACGGGTACTGAGCGGGATCGGAACCGGGCTGGGCTTTGTGGTGACCATGAAGCTGATTGCCCTGCACGCTCCGGGCGGACGGGTGGGGACTTACCAGGCGTTTTTCGCAGGCTCTTTTTCCATCGGCAGCATTTTGGCGTATCTGCTGATCCCCCTCATCGCCGGCCTCGGATGGAGATGGGTGTACTTGTCCACCGCCGCCGGGTGCCTGCCCTTGATGGGGTTGCTGCTGCCCTTAAAGCTGCCGCGGCCGGCCGCATCGCTACCGCCGCCGATGTCGTTGGGCCGGGTCGCGCGCGTGCGCACCGGCTGGATCATCGGCTTTTACCACGCGCTGTCCTACGGCTCGATGATCAACCTGGGCAACTGGGTGCCGACGCTTCTGGCCGAGTCCTGGCAGGGGACATCGACGACCGCCTTCGCCTGGGGCGGTGCGACCGTTATGCTGCTCAGCGGCCTGGGCCGCCTCTCCGGCGGCATCCTTCTGTTCCGCTTCAAGCCGCTTCACATCGCCCACGGCTCGCTGCTGGTCCTGTGCTTTTTGTTTTCAGGTCTGTTCGTGCTGAATTCCCCCGGTCCCGTGCTCGGCCTGGCCCTCACGGCGGCCTGGTTTGCGTCGGTCAACTTCGGCGCGTTTTTTCAGATTGCCTCCCGGTCGGTGCCGGCCGGGTCCCTGGGGCTTTTCTTCGGGTTCATCAATTTTCTCGCCAACCTCGGGGCCATCGGCTTCACCGTGGCTTTCGGCTGGGTGAAAGACAGCTTCGGCAGTCTTTCCGGCGGCTTTGGCCTGATGGCGGCCCTGTGCATTCTATCGCTCGTGGTCGGAAAGTCCGCCTTGCAGGCCGAGATTCAACGTCGCGCAACGCCTTAACCGAACCGTGCCGGAACCGACAACCTCCCGGCCTGCACGTCCATCCGGAAATGGATCCCGAAAACCGAAAGCCCGCCGTCGGCAAGCAACTGAATATCCGCCGCCGGCGCTGCGCCGGTTTCCGCCGCCGCCAGGCACCGGTCGACCTCCTCTGTCCGCACCCCCCGCAAGCGGCGCCCCAGGTCCTCGCCGGTCTCCTTCCCGTCCACGGCGAATGCGATCCGCCGGCAGGCCTTCCCCGTGCAAAGCCACGCCAGCGCACAGACTTTCATCCACTTCAACCGACTCGGGATTTCCAGGCGGCGCATGGTGTCGAAGCCGTTCTCGAAGCGGGCGACGGATAGAAAATAAAGAAGGGGAGCGAACAATTGCTCCTTGTCGGCGGCCACGTCCTTGAAATGCCGTTCGGCGTGCCCATCGCGCTCCGACAGGCCGTTCAATGAGGATTGTCGCAGGGACGGCGTGGGGTCGGGCCGGGCGCGCACAATTAAATCGCGAAAGGTTCGGCGCTGAATCATGTAGAGCAGCTGCTCGGCATAACCCATCGACTTTGTGCGGGCAGCGGTGTCGTTGGGATCCCCCAGGCGGGCGTCCATCAGGAAGTGGCAGAAATCGTCCAGATACAGCCAGGCCTCAAAAATTTCGTCGGCCGTCATGTCGTCGGTTTCGGTGAAGGCCCGG
This sequence comes from uncultured Desulfatibacillum sp., assembly GCA_964562235.1. Taxonomy (GTDB): domain Bacteria; phylum Desulfobacterota; class Desulfobacteria; order Desulfobacterales; family SpSt-501; genus SpSt-501. The sequence continues at coordinate 9,370 of CAZLSV010000005.1, read as the reverse complement.
CCAAAGAACTCGCCCTCATCCCCAACTTCCACGGCCGGGTTTCGCTCCGGCCAGTTTCGCCGGGTCCAGCCGGTCACCCGGACGGTGCCGCCCCGGGCGATACGGGTGCCGGGATAAGGGATGGCGATGGCGACCGAAACATGCCGGGTCAGCAGATTGTAAGGGGTGTTTTCCCACACCAGCAGGGCGGAGCGCAGGATGCTCTGCCACCCCTGCCTTGGCAGCCCGACCAGCATGTAATACGCCGTGTGAATGCGAAGCTCGCGGCACCATTCGGTCACCCGCACGATCTGCTCCCGGGAGACCTGCTTTCCGAGCGTGCGCAGCAGGTCCTCGTCGCCGGACTCCACCCCCAACTGGATAAACTTCAGGCCGGCGGAACGCATTTCCAGAAGCCCCTCGCGGCGGACCTGGTCCGCGCGGGCCTCCACGGTCCACTCTATTTCCAGACCGGACTGCCGGACGAGGTCGCAGAACCGGCGGACCCGGCGGCAGTTGTTCAGAAAGGTTTCCTGGACGAAGGCAAATCTGCGGAACCCCCTTGCGTAGAGCCGCTCAACTTCGGAGAAAATGCTCTCGCCGCTGCGCTCGCGGACCTGGCCCGCGTGAATGCGGCGTTGGGCGCAGAAGATGCAGTCGTGCGGGCAGCCGAAACCGGCCAGGACGCTGACCGGGAACCCGGCGTTCTGCCTTGGGTCGCCCAAATGCGGCCAGAACAGGTCCAGGCTGTTGGATGGGAACGGATAATCGTCGAGGAGAAAAAGAGGCCGGCGCGGCGGGTTCCGATGGACGTACCCGGTCGCATCCTTGAAGGCGATCCCCTCCACCCGGGCGAGCCCCTCTTCGCGGGCCGCGGGCCAGCGCAGCGCGAGTTCGGCCATGGTTTCAACCCCCTCGCCGACGCAGGCAACCTGGAAATCGGAGCCCCGCAGGGTCTCCTCGGGTCGCACGGACACATGCGGGCCGCCGATCACCCGCAGCGCCTGCGGGAAAAGGCGTGAGGCCGCGGCCGCCAACTCGCAGGCCTCCTCCAGGTGGGCGCTCGTGGCGGTCACGCCGAGGATGTCGGGAGGCTGCGGGCGGCCGGCGGCGTGCTCGGCCAGAAAAGCGAAGATCGTTTGTTCGGCGGGCCGGCCGGCAAGGTGCAGAAGCTCGACGTGGACCGGCTCGGGGACGGCCAACCGATCCGGCGCCAGGCGCTGGCCGAACCGCTTCAGGAAAGGCCCATCCCGCAAAGCGCTGGCCAGGGACCCGATCGCCAGGTAGCTTTTGAGCCGCTCCGCTTCGAGCATGGTGGGGGTGCCCGCGAAGGGGTTGACGAATAGCACGGATAGGGCCGAGGGCATCTTTCAACCCACCGATCGGACCCGGGCAGCAAGGAGTCGGTTCATGGCAGCACCCGAACCCGGAGTTGCCCGCAATTCAAAAAACGTTTGCCGGTTCACGAGAACCTCCAGCCGATAAACCCCTAAAACATAGTTCTTGACTTCGGTTAGCATCCTTATTAGGAAAAATTGCTCATTTCAAGCGCAGGGTGGAACCGTACCCACGAAACCCCCGGCCGACGGGCGTGCTTTCAACTTCAGCAACGAAGGGAGGACTTCGATGAGAAGAGGACGGTTTATGCCGGTTTGTCTGCTCCTGGTTTTGACGTGGTGCGCGCTGGCGGCGCTACCGCCTGCTGCGGTCGAGGCACGAAACATCAAAGTCGGAATCATCGACACCTACAGCGGCCCGGCGGCGGTCTTCGGAAACGATGCGCTCAACGGCTTCAAAATGGCCGTCAACGAGATCAACAAGCAAGGGGTGCTCGGCGGCAAGATCGAGATCGTCACCCGCGACGACAAGTTCAAGGTCGACATCGGCCTCAACATGGCCAAAGAGCTCGTAATGAAGGAAAACGTGGATCTCATCGTCGGCACGGTCAACAGCGGGCTGGCGATGGCGATTTCCGATGCGGTGGCCAAGAAGGAAAAGATCCCCTTCTTCACCTGGATGGGCAAGAGCGAGAACATCACCGGCAAGGCCGGCCACCGCTACGTGTTTTCGACCACCGAGAACACCGCTATGGCCGGCAAGGCGGCGGCCACCGTGCTGTCGAAGAAACCCTACAAAAAAATATGGGTCGCCGGCGACGACTACGAGTACGGTCACGCCCTGGATGAAAGCTTCTGGCGCTACCTCAAACAGATGAAGCCCGACGTGGAAGTGGTCGGCAAGACCTGGTGGAAGGTCGGCGAGCCGGATCTGGTGCCCTATTTCACCAGCATCCAGGCGGCCAAACCGGATTTGATCGTATTTTGCACCGGCGGCGCCAGCATGGCCAACGTGCTGAAAACGATCAAAACCACCGGCATCAACCAGAAGATCCCGATTTACATCCACACGGCGATCGACTACGCCGTGCTTAAGCCGCTCGGAACCGAGGCGCCGGAAGGGGTGATGGGCACGATGGACTACCTCTTCTACTACCCCGATCTGAGCACCAATGTAAAATTCGTGAAGGAATACCAGGCCCTTTACAAGGCCCCCCCGGGCTTCCCGGCCTTTCACGCCTACACCACGGCTCAGTTCATCGCCGAAGCCTTCCGCATCGCCGGAAAAGTCGACAAGGAGAAATTCATCGACGCCATCGAGGGGCTCAAGGTCGACACGCCGGTAGGCCGCGTCGAGATGCGGGCCTGCGACCACCAGGCCGTCTACCCGATGCTTTTCGGGTCGACCAAGATCTCCAAGGAATACGGGGCCGCCATCGCCACGGACATTCAGACCTTGCGCGGGGCGGAGGTCATGCCCTCCTGCGAGGAGATCCAGACCGCCCGCAAGTAGTGTGGCTTGAGATCGCCCTGCCCGCCCTGTCGGTTCCGGCTAAGGGCGGGCAGATCGTTTAAAGGGTTGCTGCACCCATGGAATCAAACCTCACACTGGCCGCTCTCACCGGCCAACTGCTGGTCGGGCTGAGCCGGGCGATGATTCTCTTTATCGTCTCCTCCGGTCTGAGCTTCATCCTGGGCGTCCTGCGGGTGCCCAACGTCGCCCACGGCTCCCTTTACATGATCGGCGCCTTCGCCGCCCACACCATCGCGACGGCCTTCGGCGAAAACCCGGCGGGGTTCTGGCTTGCCATGTTCTGCGCCCCGCTGGTCGTGGCCCTGATCAGCCTGCTCGCCGAACGGCTGCTGTTCTGCCATCTCTACGAGCGCGAGCATCTCATGCTGCTGCTGTTCACTTTCGCCCTCATGCTCATCCTGGGGGACCTGACCAAGATGACCTGGGGTGCGGACTACCGCTCGATCGTGGCGCCGCCGTTTCTGCAGGGCTCCGTCGCCGTGCTCGGCACGGCCTTCCCGCGGTACAATCTTTTTCTGCTCCTGGTCGGACCGCTGGTGGCGGTGGGCCTCTGGCTCATTTCGACCAGGACCAAGTTCGGCAAGATCGCCCGGGCGGCGGCGGTGGACCGCGAGATGGTGGGCGCCATCGGCATCAACGTGAGCTGGGTGTTTGCGCTCGCCTTCGTGCTGGGCTGCCTGCTGGCCGGCCTGGGCGGCGCCCTGGTCTCCCCGACCATCAGCGTCACGCTCGGCATGGACCACTCCATCATCATCGAGGCCTTCCTCATCGTCACCATCGGCGGGCTGGGCAACATCTGGGGCGCCATGGTGGGCTCGCTCATCTTCGGCATCACGCAGTCGGTCGGGGTCATGGTCGTGCCGCAGTTTGCAATCGTTTTTCCCTATTTGGCGGTGGTCATCATCTTAACCCTGAAGCCCACGGGCCTCCTTAAATCGGTCTGGTAAAAAGGGCACGGCATGATCAAGGACATTCTCCGCACCCCCGAGTTTCTCTGGAGCGCAGCGGTTTTTCTGGCGCTGCTGCTCGTGCCGCTTTTCGCGGGGCGATTTTACGTGTACATCCTCGCCGTCGTTTTCGTGACGGGGCTGCTCGCCATGAGCCTGAACCTCCTGGTGGGCCACGGCGGCGCCTATCAGTTCCACCACGGCGTTTTCTACGGCGTCGGCGCCTACACCGCCGGGCTGATCATCGCCAAAACTTCGCTGCCGGCATGGGTTGCGCTCTGCGCTGGGCCGCTGGCGGCGGCCTTGGCCGGCCTGGTGATCGGCGCCTTTTGCGTGCGTCTGAACAAGCTTTACTTCGGGATGATCCAGATCTCCCTGGGCTCGCTCATCTGGATCCTCGCCCTGCGCTGGTACGATCTCACCAACGGCGATGACGGCATCCATGGCATCGGCATGCCGGAATGGCTCTCCGGATCGGTCAACGCCTACTATTTCCTGCTCATTGTCGTGAGCGCCTGCCTGGGCCTGATGTTCCTGATCCTGAAATCCCCTTTCGGGGCGACGCTGCGCGCCGTGCGCGACAACCCCCAGCGCTGCGAGGCGGTCGGGATCAGCGTCCGGCGCCACCAGTTGCTGGCCATCGTCATCGGCACTTTCTTTGCCGGGGTCGCCGGGGTGCTTTTTGTCGTGCTGGAGGGATCGGTTTTCCCGGACATGCTCTTCTGGGTGTTTTCGCTCGAAATTTTCATCATGTGCCTGCTGGGCGGCTGGTTCACCTTCTTCGGCCCCATGCTGGGGGCGGCGATCATGGTGACGCTGCGCACCTTTGTCGGCAGCTACACGGAATACTGGACGCTGATCCTCGGCGTCGTTCTGATTTTTCTGATCTTCTTTCTGCCGGAGGGCATCATGGGCGTCAATTTCCGGGCATGGCTGCGCCGCCGCGAGCGGCGCTCGGCGGAAGCCGTCCGGTAGGCGGGGGAGACGATGCTGCAGGTCGAAAATCTCCAGAAATCCTTCGCCGACTTTAAAGCGGTCGCCGGCGCCGACCTCCGGGTGGCCCGAGGCGACCTCGTGGCCGTCATCGGCCCGAACGGGGCCGGGAAGACCACCTTGTTCAACCTGATCACCGGCCACCTGCAGCCGGACAAGGGCCGGATCCTTTTCAAAGGGGATGAAATTTCGCGCCTGCCGGCCCATCAGATCTGCCGGAAAGGCATTGCCCGGTCGTTTCAGATCGCCAACATCTTCCCGCGGCTCACCGTCTTCCGCAACGTCCAGGTCTCGGTCCTGTCCCAGAAGAACCTCAGCCGGACCCTGTTCCGGCCGGCTCACCGCATGGTGGTGGAGGAGACCCGGCAGATCCTGGAGCGGGTGGGGCTGAGCGACCAGCAACTCGCCCTGGCCGGATCCCTCTCCCACGGCGACAAACGCATCCTTGAAATCGCGATTGCACTCGGCAACGAGCCCGAGCTGTTGATCCTCGACGAGCCCACGGCCGGCATGTCTCCGGAAGAAACCGCCGCCACCATGGCCCTGGTGCAACGCCTGGCCCGGGAGCAGGGCCTCACCATCCTCTTCTGCGAGCACGACATGGACGTGGTCTTCAACGTCGCCACCAGCATCATGGTGATGCAGCAGGGAAGGACGCTCCTCCAGGCAGCGCCGGAAGAGGTCCGCCGGAACATCACCGTGCAGGAAGCCTACCTGGGGGGGGCCTGAAGATGCTGGAAGTCAAGGGCATCCACACGTATTACGGATTGAGCCACATCCTGTTCAATGTCTCCTTGAAGATCAAAAAAGGCCAGGTGGTCTGCCTGCTGGGCCGCAACGGCGCCGGCAAAACCACGACGCTCAAGAGCATCATGGGCTTGGTGCCTCCCTCCCGGGGGCGGGTCCTGCTGAACCGGGAAGATGTCACCGGCACGGCACCGTATCGGCTCGCCCGCAAGGGCATCGGCTATGTCCCCGACGACCGTCGGATCTTCGCGGACCTCACGGTGGGGGAAAACCTCGAGATCGCCGCGCGCCCGGTGTCGGGACCCGAGGGGTGGACCAAAGCCCGGGTCTATGAGCTCTTCCCGCCGCTCAAAGCCATGGACTCCCGCAAGGGCGGGCTGCTCAGCGGCGGGGAGCAGAAGCTGCTCGCCATCGCGCGCGCGCTGATGACCAACCCGCAGCTGCTGCTGCTCGATGAACCCACCGAGGGTCTGGCGCCGATCATGGTGAAAATCTTCGAGGAGCGCATCCGCCGGCTGAAGGAACTCGGCCTGACGGTGCTGCTCGCCGAGCAGAATTTGAAGTTCACTCTCGGGCTGAGCGACTACGGCTACATCATCGACAACGGCCGCATCCGCTGCGACGGCCCGGTGGCCGAACTGGTCAACAACGAGGAAGTGCGCAAGCTCTGCGGGTTGTAGCTTTTTCCACCACCTGACAAGCGGGATTGATATGACGTACTACGCCATCAAGGATATTCCGGCCAGGCACCCTGCCGAGGGAATCGAGTTTCGCGCCATCCACGGCGAGCGCATGACCTTCGCCTATTTCACCCTCGCGCAGGGCGCTCCCCTGCCCGAGCACCACCACCCGCACGAGCAGATCGGCATGGTGGTCAAGGGCGAGATCGAGCTGACCATCGCGGGAGACACCCGGGCGGTGGCCCCCGGCGGGGCCTACCACATCCCGTCCGACACGCTCCATTCCGCCCGCTGCCTCAAGGGCCCCGCCGAGGTGATCGAGGTGTTCGCCCCGGTGCGGGAAGACTTCAAATAGCCTGTTTTCGGAAGCGTTGCGGTCGCGTTCCTTCTCTCCGGGGCTTGCACTTTACCGATTCCGTCCACTGCCATGCGCCATCCCAAAGAGATCTTCCTTCGCAACCCGAACCGGATCTACTGCTTCGCCGACACGGTCGAAGGCTGCCGGGCCCTTCTCGCTGCCGGGGCCCGGGTGGTCCAGCTCCGGCACAAAACGGCGGGCGATGCCGCCTTCGCGACCCTCGCGCGGGGAATGCTCGCCTGCGTGCGGTCTTTCGAAAAGGCCGTGCTGATCGTGAACGACCGGGTGGAGATCGCCTTGGAGGTGGGCGCCGACGGCATCCACGTGGGCCAGGAAGATTTGGATTTCAGGGAGGTGGTCCGCCGCGCCCCCGCTGCAATGATCGTCGGCGTCTCCGCGCGCACCCCTGCCCTGGCGCGGGCCGCGGCAGCCGCCGGAGCGACCTACGTGGGCGCGGGCGCCGTCTTCGCCACCCCCACCAAGCCGGAGGCCGTCGTCATCGGGCTCACCGGGGTGCAGGCGGTGGTCGCGGCCGTGGAGATCCCCGTCGTCGCCATCGGCGGCATTGGCGCCGAGAACCTCCGCTCGGTGCTCGAAACCGGCGTGCGCTATTGCGCCGTCCTGTCCGGCATCAACGACGCCCCGGATCCGGCCGCGGCCGTGGGCCGCTTTTTAGCCGAGACCGCCGCTTTCCCAGTAGATCAGCAGCGCTAGTGCGCCAAGCGCCGCGGCCATGACCGCCCCGTCCCGGACCTGCAACCGCGCCGGGCGCCGCGGCGTGCGCCGCTTTCCGGAGAACCCCCGCGCCTCCAGGGCCAGCGCCAGCTCGTCCGCGAGGATAAAGCACTGGGCCAGCAGCGGCAGCAGCAACGCCATCCAGTGGCCGATGTTCTTCAACCTGGGCCGCAGGTCGATTCCCCGGGCCTGCTGCGCGTCGCGGATCGAGCGGATCTTCTTTTCGATCAGCGGCACGTAGCGCAGGCCGGCCGTCAGCATGAACGCCGGACCCGGGGGGACCTTGAGCCCGGCCAAGGCGGCGCCCACCTCCTCCGGGCGCAGGCTCGCAAAGCAGACCGCCGCAATCCCGAGCAGGCTGAAGACCCGCATCGCCAAGGCCGCCGCCTTCTCGAGATCGAAAAACACACCCCCGAGCACGAACACCAGCCCCACCATCGGTCCCATCAGCCGTAGCGACCGGATCCGCCGCTCACGGCCGCTCAGCAGCAGCAGAACCGCCACTCCCGCGGCTTCCGCCGCCAGGGCGACCATTGAGCGCGAAGCGAAGACGGCGCCGACCCCGGCGGCCAGCAAAAGCAGCCGGGTCAGCGGGTTGAGTCGAGGGCTTTCGGGCCGAGCCGGAATCATGCGCGCGCCGGAGAGGGAGGGTGCGGGTTCATGACTTTCGGCACCCGTTAAACGAACGATATCGCCGGCGGCGCCATCGCCCCGCAGCCGGCCCCCCTCCAGCAGGACCCAGCGGGGGGCGCAGGCGGCAGCGAACTCCAGGTCGTGGGTCGCCACCAGAACGGCGAGCCCCCGGCCCGCGAGCTCACCGATCCTGCGGGCCAGCGCCTCCTTGCCGGCCGCGTCCTGGCTGACCGTGGGCTCGTCCAGAACGAGAATTTCAGGGCCCATCGCCAGGACCGCGGCGATGGCCGCCTGCTTCTTTTCCCCTTCGCTCAGCTGGTAGGGGGACCGTTCAAGCCGGCCGCCAAGGTTGAAGGATCGGCACAGCGCTGCGATCCGGTCTTCGCCCGCCGGCCCGCGCCGGCGCAACCCGACCGCTATCTCATCGCGCACCGTGGCCTTGAAAAACTGGTCGTTCGGGTTCTGGAAGCAGACCCCGATGCGGCGCGCCAGCTCCGAGGGCGCCTGCTCGCGGAGGCTGCGGCCGTGAAGGAGGACAGCGCCGCCCGAGGGTTTCAGCAGGCCGACCAGGTGCCTGACCAGCGTCGACTTCCCGGCCCCGTTCCGGCCCACCAGCGCCACGACCTCACCGGACCGCAGGGCAAAAGAGACATCTTCTAGGATCTGTTTTTCCCCGACGGAAAAGCCCAGGTGCTCTATGGCCAGCACCGGCGCAGGGGTTTCACGTAGCGCGAGAAATGAAGGGGCCGGATAAACCGGGATGAGGCGATGCGCTTCGAGGACCCGCTGGAAAGCGTCCGGCGACCCGACATAAACGCAGCGTCCTTCGTCGAAAACCGCCAGCCGGGTGGCATCCTGCAGAAAATCGCCGGCGCGGTGCTCGATGACGATGACGGTTTTTCCGCGCCGGTGCAGCTCCGCCAGCAGAGACCTCACTTTTCGGGCGAAGGCCCAGTCCAGGCCGGCAAACGGTTCATCCAGGACCACCAGCGGCGGGTCCATGACCAGGACCGAAGCGATGGCCGCCAGGCGCTGTTCGCCGCCCGAAAGCGTCTCCGGCGTGCGCTCCAGCAGGTGCTCGATTCCGAGCGCCGCGACTGTGGTCCGGATGCGCTCATCGATCTGCCGGGCGGCCAAGCCCAGGCTTTCGAGACCGAAGGCCAGTTCCTCTTCCACGGTGCTGCTGAAGAGCTGGGCATCGGGGTTCTGGAGCACGAGTCCCACCAGGGAAAAAAGACGGGCGGTCGGGTGCTCCCGCGTGCTGAGCCCGTCCACGCGCACCTCTCCTTGCAGCACGCCGCCGAAAAAACCCGGGATCAGGCCGTTCAGCAGATAGGCGAAGGAGGATTTTCCCGAACCGTTGGCGCCAAACACGACCCCATATTCGCCCGCCTCCAGGCCAAGATCGAGGTCCCGCAGCACCGGCT
>CAZLSV010000004.1:89913-117304 GCA_964562235.1 uncultured Desulfatibacillum sp. | reverse complement strand
TCCACTGCTTTCCGATAACCGATGACAAGGCCGACTTGAGTTTGTTTGATGAAATTCTTTATTCGCTTCTCTCCAAGGCACAGGATGGAACAGCAGCTGAGCAGTACGGACCATCCTCGGAAACGCTTGCCCATGATTTCCGCTAACTCCTCCAGGTTCAGTTGCTCCTGGTCCGAAAGCACAATACGGCCTGAGTGCCCATGAAATGCGAGATAAAGGATGCTGTATTTGGAAGCGATTTTGGAACTGGTGAAATTGTAGAGGTGGAATTGAAATTCGCTGACGGTGTTGCAGGGACAGTGGGTAAACTTGATTCCGTTTAATTTGCCGATGATTTCGAGGAGTGGTTTGACTGAAAGGCGCTGTTCCAGGTTGTTGTCCCACAGCCCCTCAAGGCAAAGGATCTTCTTCTTGTGGGGGAAATTTCTGGCCATCGTCGTATAGTCCTCACCTGTTTAAAATGCATCTTCATTTGTCGGCCCTCTGGGTTTTGTGGCTGGGTAGAGTTTGGCTTACTGGGGGTGTTTTCTTGGGCAATATCTGTCAAATAAATTAGCTATACGATCTATATAACCAATTAAAACTATTATTAAATTATAACATTTGCTACGTTAAAAGTCAAGGTAAATTTACTAATTATATATTGTTTAACCAATTGATATAATTTGGATAATTTCCATGCCAAAAGCCGTATTTTTTGCTAAATTGCACTACTACAGGGGAGCTTCTCTCCGGCTGAGATCATGTCGGTCGGAGTAGGACAGCCTCTTTGCCTGTACGGGCCTCGGAACCAGGGAAAATATGGTTTTGGGTTTTGACTGTGGGTTTCAACTACACCTTCAACAAGGCAAAGATGGGGCAAGCGGCGAAACAGGACACCCTTGGATCGTCAGTGGTGGGATAGGCGAGGTTTACTAAGGGAAAGGCGTAGGACAGCGAAATGTATACAGCGGCAGCCTGGTGTTGTTCAAAGGCGGGGTACAGAAATTAAGTCATAGATGGATTGAGTGAAAAGGTTAACCTCCTACCAATCAAGGGAATTTGCGTGATCCAATAGTTTCTGGATCACTCTTTTTCTGTGGTCGTCTTGAGTATCCACATTCTTTGATTTTAGCCGCTGCTGAAAGGATATTAGGTTAGCTTTATGCTGCTGCTCATCAGCAGCAGGCCGACTTTCAGTCGGGTTCCCAAAGGGTAACGAAAGCTGTTTCTGATCTCCAGCCAGTTTTCCCTTTTCGGCGCTCATTTGCATTTCCCCCTTTGACAGGTTGCTTGGTGGGTGGCTACTCATTAAAATTTCTGCAGCGCCTTGTCAAGAAGGAGTTTCGGTTCCTTCTCCTTCGCCAAATCCAATGGTTTCCAAGTTTTTAACAACCTTTGTCTCGAAATCTATATACCTGTCCATTAACTGGGCAATTACGGGCAGAGCGGTTCCAAGATCGATTTCGACCATCTTCCCATCAATTTTTCTTTCACGTGCTTTGAATAGGTTTAGGTAACATCTTGGGGCAACCCCCTCGAACGGAATGAAAAGAACTTTGTCTTTTGAACTGCCAGAATCTGGGTCAAATTCAATGGCATCTTGATGAAATCTTAAGGCTAAGCTCTTTTCGTAGGGTTCTATGTAATATACAGCTTTAATCCCAGCAGCTATTATATGTCTCGCACAATGATGGCATGGAAATGTCGTACAGAATAAGGAGGCTCCCCTCAAAGCCTGGGAACCTTTGCGAGCGGCGCTTGTTATCGCATCCATTTCAGCATGGATAGCTCTGCAAAACTCAATTAGCCCTTTTAACCTTTCATGATTGGCTATCTTTTTTGATATTTTCTCTATGGTGTTTTTCTCTGTGATTTCGGAACATATAATTTCATCGATATCTTTAAAAAGGTTCTTTTTAAATTCGTCACTTTGGCAAACCTTTCCGTAAAGATTCATACACCTATTGTCGTTGTCACCATTTTCAACTGAATAAAGCCCACCACCAAATCGAGGAACATCATTGCATCCTGTTGAAATTAATTCACCGTCATCGTTTATAATTGCCGCTCCGACTTGCCTTGACAGGCAGGCAGATCTAACCGCAGCAGATTGAGCGTAATACATTGCACTTTCTTCTTTTGTTGGCGTAATCAGAGCCTTTCCAAGGATTATGTCAACGAATCTCTTTAGGTTTGGCAGAAAAGAGTTTACGTTTTCTTTTGTGTTTCTTACAAAGAAATCAGAATGAAAAACGGTTTTTAAAAGTTGCTGCCCATACCTTTCGTCTTCTGACTTATCCCTTTCCATCATCTCAATAGCCTTGGCGGCTTCAATATTCTTCTTCTGAATAAGTCGATTTTTCCTAAGATCTTCTGGGCACAAGACACCAAACAAATAAAACATATTCCCGTAAACGGCCCGAAGTAGCTTCACCTCGTCGGGGTTCTTAAGGCTGTCGAGGATCGTTGCAAAGCGCCTTGTTTCAGGCGTTTTTACCTCCAGGTTCTCTGGAGAAGATTGTAACTCTTTCCTGGGATGACGCTGCACAGATATTTCCCTGATTGCCAACTGTGCTAAAACATCATTGTTTTGCTTTTTCCTTAGCAGATTACCAGCGAACTGATGCACCACAATTCTATCCGCTTCATTCATTTTTTCAGGCGGAGCATCTAAATCTATTAATTTAAAAGCCTCATTAAGTTCAGTCATTATTTTGTGACGAAATTTCCAAATCAGACGGCTTATTTTTATTGTTGCTACATCATAGCCATACCCCTCTAGGATCTTGGAAACCTCCCCTGCAACAGCAGACGTGCCACTTCCCAAGGGACCACAAAACCCTAACACCAACTCAGCTGTTTGGCGTTCTTCTATGGCTTCAATTAAAGTCTTGCCTGTTGCTTCTTCGCTTTTTCCTATGGAGGCGAACTTTTTTACAGAAGCCTTTGTCATGCAAAGATCCTTTTGATTAGGTGTTGTGGGGCGGTATGTAACAATGGTAATATTAACAAATTATACCATTTTGCCCAACTATTTCAAAAGATTCTTTAATATCAACTCTGCTCAGTGCAAGCTTCAGGTAAATTGGAACCAACTGAGCTGCAAGCACTGTTTCATCTCTCTGCTCAAAGGATTAAGCGCTTGGTAAATTCCATGAGCATTCTGAGATCTACCTCACTAAACCTTCGCTTACCACCCACCTTCATCGGTTCAGGGTAGTAGCCCCTCCTGAGACGGTGCCTGAAAGTATCCGGATGCAATCCCAGAACTTTACAGACATCCTGGGTTGTGTAATAAGGTTTAAAGGGTAGGCCAAGGTCATTGAGGGGCGGCTCCGGCGCTTTTAGGTAAGGTGGGTCTACATGAATTTTAATAGAAAACAACCTATTAGATGGGTCTGTGAGCTGTGAATCCGTATCCCTGCGGGTATCTCGGAGACCCCAAGCACGCCTGCCGATGCACCTACCCCCAGGTCCACCGCTACCGCTCGAAGATCTCGGGGCCGCTGCTCGACCGGATCGACATCCACATGGAGGTGCCGGCCGTCCCCTACCAGGAGCTGCTGCAGGACGTCCCGGCCGAGCCCTCGGCGGAGATCCGCCGGCGAGTCCGCCGCGCGCGCGAGATCCAGTCCCGGCGTTTCGGCCGCAGCCGGATTTTCTGCAACGCCCAGATGGGAAGCCGGCACATCCGCACCCACTGCCGCATCGACGAGGCCAGCCGGCGCCTGCTCGAAACGGCCATCGACAAGCTCGGGCTCTCGGCGCGGGCCTTCAACCGCGTGCTCAAAATCGCCCGGACCATCGCCGACCTCCAGGGGGCCGCGGACATCGGCGTCGACAACGTCTCAGAGGCCATCCAGTATCGCAGCCTGGACCGCGGCAGCCGGGTGGGGTCATGAGCCCGTCCGATCGCCTGCGGGATCTGATCGCCGCCAGCCGCAGCGCCGTGGTGTTCACCGGCGCCGGCATCAGCACGGAATCCGGGATACCGGACTTTCGGAGCCCGGGGGGCATCTGGAGTCGCCACCAACCGGTCTATTTTGATGACTTTCTGGCGAGCGAAGCCAAGCGCCGCGAATACTGGCGCCTGAAATTTCTCGTGGATCAGGATATCCAAAACGCCAAGCCGAACGCCGGGCATCTCGCCGTGGCCGCCCTCGTCCGATCCGGCAAGGCCCGATGCGTGATCACCCAGAACGTGGACGGCCTGCACCAGGCCTCCGGCATCACCGAGGCGCAGGTGATCGAACTTCACGGCAACACCACCTATGCCGCCTGCCTGGACTGCGGAAAGCGCTTCGAGCTGGGGCCGATCCGCGCGGCGTTTAAGCGCGATGAGCGCCTGCCGGCCTGCGACCGCTGCCGCGGGCTCGTCAAGACCGCCACCATCTCCTTCGGCCAGGCCATGCCCGCCGAGGCCATGCGCCGGGCCGAGCAGGCCACGCGGGCCTGTGATCTCTTTTTGGCCGTGGGCTCCTCGCTGCTCGTCCACCCCGCCGCGGGTTTTCCCGAGCTGGCCAAGCGCAGCGGCGCGCGCCTGGTCATCCTCAACCGCGACCCCACCCCGTTGGACCCCATCGCCGATCTGGTGCTGAACGCCGAAATCGGGCCGACCCTGACCGCCGCCGTGGGCGCCGGGCATTCATGAGGTGCGGTTTCAATTGACACGCTGTGCATAAAGGGTAAAAGACCGAACCAAAAAATCAACCGCCAAGCCAATTCGGGGCTCGCGGTTTTTGGCTTGGCAAAATCATCAATCGGGTTTTTCATCCTTGTCGTTCACCTGTGACGTTTCAAGGAGGTCACCATGAAATCACGCGCTGTTGTGAATTTCATTTTATCCGCCGCTTTAATGTTTTTTTTGAACGCAACACCCTTGGAGGCCTTCGACATAAAGCCGGACCCCACCTTCTCTTTCAACGATACCAATCCGGACAGAGGAAATGACAGCCTTGTCGGTCATTTCAAGGCCCCCGTGCACGAAAGAATAACCGGCGAGGCTTTCTGCCCGGGGGTCCATTATCAGAACCCAGGCAACTATAATTTCCCGGAAGGAATATCACGGGCGGCTGTGTACTGGGGGGTCCGATGGAATGACGACCCGCCGTTTCAATTGAAAAACACCGGAAATATAGTTTATCGAAGCAACGTGATGCCTCAATGGGTGTTTATTTTTAACGACGCGAAAAAGAAGGCGTCGAAAGGCAAGGTCTTCGGCCCCGATTACGCCTTGCTGTATCGCACCCACTTCGGTGATCTGCAGTTTTTGCATTCCATGGCCTCCGGGGACAGTGAAAAACCGGAGGAGACCCGTGAGCACATCATGATGTGGGCCGAGTTTGCGTGGAAGATTGCGACCGGATCGATCGATAAAGACGAGGTGATACGAAAAACCGGAGTAGGGGGCATCGCAGCCTATTTTCCGAAGTATGATCACTCCGCCACCTATTTGTTTACCTTGGGAAACCCGAAATTAGGAAAGAAGGTCCCCGAAGTGGCACTGGGTTCCCTCTTGCATCTCGTGCAGGACAGTTTCTCGAAATCCCACGTGACCCGAGATAAAAAACGCACAGGAGAAGAATGCAAGGGGTTTAAGGATGCGCCGGGGGTTATTGAACAATTTCACAACTATTCAAACCAGAATTCCCAAAAGCACGCCCGAGAGGATTCCGAAGACGCATTCGAGGAAAGCTACAACGACAAAGAGCTGGCGGCCGGCGTTGTGGACGTGAACCGCAACATAGTTCAATACTGGCTGCGCCAACCGCAAGCGGATTGGCCGGAGGTCCAGAATTACCTCAAATGCGTGTTTGCCCTGAGTCCCACGGCAGCACCGGCCGGTCCCGGTGAAGAATTCCGGCGCAACAATTAAGTCCCCAATAACCCCGGTTCCGATTTGGCTTTAGTTTCCGGGAAGGTGGCCGATATTGAATACGCCCAGTCAAGACCCAACGGACAATTGGCGCCTGTGCAGCTGTCGACCCGGCTGAGCGGCCTCACCGAATCGCACCAAATGCCAGGGGGCACAAGGCGTTTTTCCGGTCTCTCAAGCCGTATGTCGACTTAAGTCTCGCAAACAACCAAGGCAGGATTTTTTTATGGCCATCGCCAAAATGTCCATCCGTCACACGATTTGCGTCCTTCTATCGTTTTGCGTGGCTGCCGTTGCCCCCGGCCGCACGCTCGCCCAGCAGGTGGACTGCGAGGGGACGCGCCAGGCATGGTTGAAGGACCGCAGCATGCAGGACTTCATGAGCAAGCACACCTGCTCGTGCTCCAACGGCGCCAACCGGATGCCGGTCTGCGTCTCCCGCAGCGGCGGAGGCGGAGGATCCTATTCCCAAACCCCGGCCAAAAAGAAATACAGCGGGGCCAAGGCGATGCAATACGCAGCCATGCAGGGGCTGGCCGCAGGGCTGGTCGCCGGAATGATGATGAACCTTTTTTCAGCGCCCAGCGCCCCGGCGCAGCCCAATCAGCCGAGCTACGAGCCCACTCCCGAGCAGCGCCAGAAATGGGCCGAGGCTGCGCAGAAGGCCAAGGAGCAGATGGACGCCGTGGACCGGGCGTACAGGGAGCACCGCGCGCAGCAGGCCACTGCCGCGCTTTCGCAGCTCAAGGGATCGCTCAAGGGCCGCCCCGAGCCGGTTTCGCCAGAGGTTCAGCGCGAGCGTGCCTCTAAGGCCATCGACCAGCTCGGCTGCAGCGCCTGGTTGGCGCTGGAAGCGGCCGACTCCGCATACTCCAAGAGGGACCCGATCAAAGCCAGGCAGTATGGGGATCTGTCCGCGCGCGCCGCGATCGGGGACATGCCTGTCGGTTGCCCCCAACCGCCGGCCAAACACATTCCCGAAGTGCCCGGACCGCTGTCCGAGATTCCGCAGATCCAGCTTTACGAGTTGATCAACGACGAGATCAAGGATTCCGCAGCGGAGGCCGCGGCGCTTCACGCCAAGAAAGATGAGGCGGAGCAGAAAGTCGCACAGCTTCAGAGAAACGTCCGGGAATTGCGGGCGCAGGCGCAGCCCACCGCTGCCGTCGGCGAGAAAGATGTCTCATCCGAAGACCCGCTGATCGCCGAGGCGGAGAAGCTGCTGGCCGAGGCGCTGAAAGAAAAAAGCGAAGCCGACCTTGAACTGATCCGCAAGGAAAAGGAAATCGAGGCCTACAAGCAGATGTACGCCCGCTACGAGACCCCGGCCCCATAACCCCATCCACAAAACGAAAGGATCGTCCGTCCATGCCCCAGAAAATCTTTTTTTTGCTCCTCGCTGCTGCTGTTTTTGCCGCACCCGCGTTTGCTGCCGATGTGCCCGTCCAGGCCACCTTGGCCATGGAAGCCGGAGTGGCCGCCGTCGATTCCGCCGCAACACCCGAGGATCTTGGCAAAGCGGTCGAGCATTTTCAAAAGGCGGCGTCCCTCGCCCCCGACTGGCCCGACGCGTACTACAATCTGGGAAAAGTCCTGTCGCTCATGCCGGATAAGACCTCCGATGCCATCAAGGCGCTGCAGACCTTTCTCGTGCTCTCCCCGAAAGCGGCGGAGGCTGAATCTGTAAAGAGCGAGGTGGCCGCCCTTGAAAAACGAACGCTCCTCCTGCAGAAACAGGGGACTGTTTTAAAGGAATTCAAACTGGCCCAGCTGAAAGACGGCATTTACGTGGTCGATCTGAGCGGCGCCATCCGATTCACACGCAACCGTGGGCAGTTCGTCGATGGGCTTCAGCGCGGGGACAAGATCGAGACGGTCAACGGCCGTTCGACCAAGGGCATGAGCCTCGATGAGTTCTATTCGCTCATCGAGACCGGCTCCCATGATGACCACATCTGCTTTGTCCGTCTCCGGGGCGGGGTGGACCCCCTTGAACTCAGCCTGAAGCGCGAGAACCTCTACCAGGGGGTCGAGGCGTTCCGGAAATTCCAGACCCCGTGCCCGAAATAGGAGCGGTCATGCAGCGTGATCATGCACGGCGGACGTTCTTTGCGATTGTAGCCGGCACCTTTTTTCTGACCGCCATCTGTTTTGCGGGCGAGGACTGCCGTCTCGACGACGAAGAGTATGCTGTTTATTTCACCTTGCTGTTTCCTGAAACCAGCGGCGGGAAGCAGGTTTCCGCCCCCAGATCGCCCGAAAAGCTCGGCCCGCCGTTGGACCTTGCCGGGGTAACGCCAGGCCCGTACACCGTTTTTTCCTCGACCATGAAGGTCCGGGTGAAGGCGACCGATGGGAAAGACGCTGCGTTGTTGCAGGATTTCAACCGAAAAAACACCCAAGCGTGCCCGTTGGACGGCGACCGCCTGGCGGCGGCTTTGCCGGAGGCCCATCGCGGCCAGGTCGCCCTCACTGCCAGCGCCGACGTGAGGCCGCCGCAGAGGGGGGTGTCGAAAGGCCTTGTTCGGCTTTCAAGGGTTGGGTTCAACCAACAGAAAACCGAAGCCGTGGTCGAGATTCACGCGATATACGACCCCGAAGCGGGCATCGGCTACCGGGCCTTTTTCCAAAGGGAGAGTCCCGAGGTTTCATGGCGCCTGCAGGATGTCCTGAAAACGCGCCAATTTTGATCGTTCTTAATCCCGGCAACGGCCCTTGCGGCGTGTTATCCTCTTCTTTTGCCATTGCCGTGGCTCGCCGCAAAATGGACGGGGCGCCACTACCGCTCCAGTGACAAGGTTCAGCCCGCCCGTGCATCTGCCGACTGATCTAGTGCGCTCCGGTTGAATTGCCTTTTTCTGCAGCTTTGACGGCGGAAAGGGAAGCTCCTGCGGCTATGTGTTGCAATTGAAAAAATTTCGTTTCCATGACCCGGAGCGTGTTGAATGGAAAGTGGCGGAAGAAGCGGCCTTCCGCCATTTTCCATGCTGACGCTGAACCTCCGGCCGCATCAGCTTGTCAGTGGCTTAACGGATGCAGGCCGTTTTTCTTCAACAGGCTATTGTCGTCTGAAAAGGTGAAATCCACAAATTTTTTGATATTGCCTTGTAGCGGTCCCTTGGTGACGTAGTAGTAATTTTGCTGGAAGGGGTAGCTGTCGTCGCTCGGCGCTTTGCCGTTGAAATTCAACGATGTCAGCTCGGGGTAGCGCAACGCCGCGGCATACGAGATGAACGAAACCGCGCCGCAGGGGAAATTCTTTAGAATCTCCAGGACCATTGTGGAGTTTTTGGTGACGATGTCCTCCTTGAGCGCAGCGTTTTTCATTGCCAGGCGCAGGAAATTCTTCTGTGCCGCCGTCTCCTGATTGGGAACCACGACCGTGATGGGGAGATCCGCCCCTCCGACACTCTTCCAGTTGGTGATTGAACCGCTGAAAATGCCCCGTACCTGCTCATCGGTGAGGTTGGATGCGCCGCACCCTTTTTTGACGACGATGGCGATGGCATCACGGCAAACCGGAACCTTGGTGAAACCGTAATCGGCATGCCGCGGTCCAAGATCCGTGGCGGTGGCCGCAATGTCCGAAAAGCCGCCCATCATCCTGGACACGGCGGCGTCAGAAGAAACCTGAAGAACCTCCACGGTTATGCCGGTCGCTTTCTTGAATGCGGCGATCTTCTCCTTTTCAAATGCGGTATACATCTGATTGGAACAGCTGAGACGAATCGTCTCCGCCGAAACGGCGCAGGTGAAAAACGTCAAGCAGGCCAACAGGCAACCAGCAACAGAAATGCAGACGGCGGACTTGGACAGTTTCATCAATGCCTCCTCGAACTCCCTGAATGTTTGTTTGTGATCGTATCGGTTCGGCAGCGGCCTCCATGGCCGCTGTCTAATTCACATTGACTCCCGCTGCGCTCCACCTCCTTTCGCGGTCTTTTGACACATCTCCAGTTCAATATGCATGCCAGGCAGAAGGATGAAATGAGTTTTTGTGGAGAGATCCGCGATTCTTTTGGCAATAAATTGTTGGTGAGCAGAAACTAACAAACCTGTCACGGTCCGCCTGGCGACGGTATGTAACCTGCAGGGATACGGTCGAAATCGGATGTCTGAAATTTCCAGGTGACACTCCGGAGGCCGGCCGCGGAAAACTGTGAAACCGGTTCAACTCCGGTTAAGGCATGGCAGGATGCGGAGGTCGGGGCCAGGCCTGCGGTGGAGGCCCCGTATTGGAATGGTTGGGTCGGTTGGGTGGCGGAATGAAAGAGCCTTTAGATGAGATGCGGTGTAAATATGATTCTATAACCGCTGGTACAGGCCGGGGGATGAGCCGGTATCGGCTGAGATGCCGGAGTTGTGCGCCGGCAGGGCGCTGTTGAGCTTGTCAGCCGGCCGTCCGGCGATCGGCGGTGATTCTCAGGCCAGGATCCAGGCGGGGCCGTAGAGTTTCTTGAGAAGGAGAAATTGCTCCCGAAGGGAGATGGCGTTCTGCTTGATCCACTCGGTTCCGTTCCTTACGTACTCCTGCTTCAGGGTGTTCATGATCGGAGGAAGCAGCAGCGTGGGGAACTCGTCTATGATTTGAGAAATGAATGGCCTGCCGATCAGGTCCAAGACTTCTGAGGGCACCCCGAATTTCTTGGCGGCGGAGTCCAACAGATTTGACATGGCTTACCTCCCTGTCTAACGACGATCCTCAAATCCTACCATAGTTCGCGGGAAAGTGCAAAAGTTGCCCCGTACCGCTCCTTGAAAATGGAATAACCAAAGTTCAGTTTGTATTAAACAGCTCAAAAACCCAATCAGGCATTCGTCCCTGACGGGAACGCGGCCGCTCATTCGACTTCCTGACAACAGAACGCACAGGCCTTGGATCGGTGCTTTTACCGGCGGTAAGGCTCCATCCACCCGAGGCCCTCTTCGGTCTTCCCGGCAGGCCTGTACTCGCAGCCGATCCACCCCTTGTAGCCGGCCGCGTCGATGGCCTTAAAGAGGTTGGGGTAATGGATCTCCCCGGTCCCGGGCTCGTTGCGGCCGGGGTTGTCGGCGATCTGGATGTGAGCGATCCGGTCGAGGTTTTCCTGAATGGTCTTGGTGAGGTTTCCCTCCATGATCTGCATGTGATAGACGTCGTACTGCACATAAACGTTGGGGTGGCCGACCTCCTCGATGAGGGCCAGCACCTCCGAGGTGCGCACCAGGGAAAACCCCGGGACGTCCTTGTCGTTCAAGGCCTCGACCAGCAGGCGGATGCCTTCCTTTGCAAGGGCGGCGGCGCCAAAGCGCAGGTTGGCGAGGAGGGTCTGGTGCACCCTCTCAGCGGGAACGCCGGCAGGCGTGAGGCCGGCCAGGCAGTTGACCTGGGGGCAGTTCAGCGCCTTGGCGTATTCGATGGCCTTGCCCACCCCTTCCTGGAACTCGTTTTCGCGGCCCGGCAGACAGGCAATACCCCGCTCACCCTTGCTCCAATCGCCCGGCGGGAGGTTGTGAAGCACCAGGCGGAGATCGAATTGCCGGATTTTATCGGCAATTTGTCCCTTCGGCCAGGCGTATGGAAACTGGCATTCAACCCCTTTGAATCCGGCTGCGGCGGCTTTTGCGAAACGTTCCGGAAAATCCACCTCGCCGAACAGCATGGTCAGATTGGCACAGAACCTGGGCACTCCCGAACCTCCTATCTGCAAGACCGGCAGCCGGCCCCGCGACGGCATGAGGCCATTTATTCCAGGGGAATCGTGTTTTTGCAAGTGAAAGTGCATGGGCCGGGTTATTCGACCGGCAATCAAATATGGCAACGCTTGATACGGCGCCGGCGGGCACCCCGCTCCGCCGGTTGGTTGGCTACCGGAATTTGCAATATTTAATTGCAAAAGTAATAATAGTTGAATGCAATAGAGGTGTGAAGTAGGATGCAGGGGCTATTTTCCTGCCTGGAGGTCGTTTCATGTTCAGCACGTTTGGAGCCGTTTTCAGAGTGACCACTTTCGGCGAATCCCATTGTGCCGGCGTCGGTGTCGTGGTGGACGGCTGCCCGCCGCGGCTGCCATTGACCGAGGCCGACATCCAGCGCCAGCTCGACCGGCGCCGGCCGGGCCAGAGCCGGCTCACCACCGACCGGCAGGAAGCCGACCGGGTCAGCATCCTGAGCGGAACGGAAAACGGTCTGACCCTGGGGACTCCGATCGCGCTGCTGGTCCCGAACAAGGACCAGCGGCCCTCCGACTATGCCTCCATGAGCCACGTGCCCCGGCCCTCCCATGCCGACTACACCTACCAGATGAAATACGGCATCCGCGCCGCGAGCGGCGGCGGTCGGTCGAGCGCGCGCGAGACCGTCGGCCGTGTGGCGGCCGGGGCCGTCGCCGAGAAATTCCTGCGGCAGCGCTTCGCGGTCGAGATCGTCGCCTGGGTCAGTTCGGTCGGCGCTGTTGAGGCGGCGGAGATCGACTCTGCCGCCATCGACCGGGACGCCGTGGACCGGTTCGACGTGCGCTGCCCGCACGCGGAATCCGCCGAGCGCATGATGGCCGAGATCGATCAGGTAAGGGATGTCAAGGATTCGGTGGGCGGTGTCGTCACCTGCGTGTGCCGCAACGTGCCCGCCGGAATAGGGGAGCCGGTATTCGGCAAAACCGAGGCCCTTCTGGCCCAGGCCATGCTCTCAATCCCGGCCACCAAGGGCTTTGAGATCGGCTCGGGGTTTGCCGGCGCCCGCATGCGCGGCAGCGCCCACAACGACCCTTTCGTGCCTAAGACCGGCCGCCTGGGCACGCTCACCAACCGCAGCGGCGGCGTTCAGGGCGGCATCACCAACGGCGAACCCATCCTCTTCCGCGTGGCCTTCAAGCCGCCGGCGACTATCGGCCGGGCCCAGCCAACCGCCGGCTTCGATGGCGAGCCGGTTACGCTGGAAGCCAAGGGGCGTCACGACCCCTGCGTCCTCCCGCGCGCCGTGCCCATCGTGGAGAGCATGGCCGCCCTGGTGCTGGCCGACCTGGCGCTGATTCAGAGCATGCGCGGCTGATGCCGGGGCGAGGATGGACGCAGTAAGCGTTTAATGAGGCGGAAACCGCTGATCCCCGTTCAATCTTTTTGGCTTTCTTACTAATTTATTTTTCCCAATTGATTTCCCAGTATCTCTGAGGTACAGACCCAAGATCCGTTTGCGCGGTACTGGTGTTAACGCTTGTTTGCTGAAAGGAGGTTTCATGAAGACGTTGGGATTGTTGGTTCTGGTGCTGGTGATGGCCTTTAGCGTCAATGCAAACGCACAGAGCCAAAAAGTCGTGATCGCCACCGGCGGCATCGGCGGCGTCTACTACTATTATGGAACTCAGGTGTCGGAGATCATGAATAAAAACGGGGTCGCTGCCTCGACGGCCATGCAGACGGCCGCCTCGGTCGACAACATGATGCTGATCCGGGATAAAACAGACCTTGCCAAGAACACCTTCTTTTTTGCAACGGCCCTGCCTGACACCGTTTACTTCACCGTCAAGGGCAAGCACGAGAAATTTGCAGCCAAACCGGTGAAAGCCAGCATCCTATGGATGATGTACCCCAACTACCTGCAGATTGTCACCACCGACAAGTCGGGTATTTCCAAGCTGGCAGAGCTTCAGGGCAAACGCATTTCCACAGGTGCTCCCGGCTCCGGCACGGAGTTCACGGCGTTAAACCTTTTGGAAGCCGCCAAGATCGATCCCAAGAAATTCCAGAAATGGGAGAAGCTCGGCGCCAAAGAATCCGATGAAGCCCTCACCAATGGGACCATCGATGCCTTTTTCTGGTCCGGCGGGATTCCGACCGGCTCGATCGTAGAGCTCACCAACACCCTGGAGCGCAAGGGGCTGAAGCTGGTCCTGGTACCGCTTCCCGAAACCGACCCCGGCGTGATCAACTTCAACAAGGAGTTTTCAGGGCTCTCCGACCCCCTGGTGATTCCAAAGAGCGTTTACGGCACGGACGCCGACACGCCCACCCTGGCCTTCTGGAATATGTTCGTCTGCCCGGAATCAACCCCCGAGGACCTGGCCTACAAAACGACCAAGGCGGTTTTCGAGAACCTTGAAACCCTGCGGGCGGCGGTCAAGCCGGCCAAGGACACCACCCCGGAAAGCACGGCCAAGCTGATCGGGAAAGCCCCCATTCCTTTCCATCCCGGCGCGATCAAGTACTTCAAGGAGAAAGGCCTGGTGAAGTAACGGGGAAAATGACCTGGCGCACCCTTTTTGTCGGCGGTGCACTGCTGGTCGGCCTGATGGCGGTGGCCAAGCCCGCCATCCTGCGAACGGACAACCATGCCAGACTGCTGGTGCTGCTGCGCTGGCAGTCCGGCACGGTCCGGTTTGTAAACTCGGTCACGGAACGGCCGGTCGTTATTCACTTCCGGGTCGACGGCAGGTTCCAGGACTTCTCAGTGGCCACCGATGCCGGTACGGAGGCATACTACACGGGCGGCACCTACTCGATGAACGAGGTGCTTTCCGCTGAATCTCGCCCTCTCTTGCGTTTCTGCTCTATCAAGGGGATCGCTGTGACGATCGGCTACTACGAATTTCAACTGAATGACGGCTGCCTGGAGGTTGAACTGCTGTGGACAATCTGATCCGAAAACTCTTGTACGTGGTTGCCGTCATCGGGACCCTCTACCACCTTTACCTGGTCGTTCACCCGTACACCCCGCTTTCGCAATGGCGCTTCTCCGTCCTGGATCTGACCCAGGTCCAGCGCGCCGCCCACGTTTTTCTGGTGTGCCTGCTTGGGTACTTTTTGAATTTCGGGTGGATCAAAAAGCGAAAAATCGGCGGAAGCCTGCCGCTGGCGGTCCTGACGGCCCTGGTGGTGTATGAATTTGTCCTGTTGGACCTCCCCATCCACTACAAGGCGGCGGCCGTGTTCGTGTGGTGCTGCACCATGCTGCCGACGCTGGTTCCTTCCATCCAACGGGTTTCCAACCTCGCTTGCGCGGTTTTGAGTTTTTTCCCCTTTCTCTACCTGGTGGTCAACTTTGAACAGTTGATCTACCGCGCCATCATTCCGGAACCCTGGGACCTGGTCATGGCGCTCAGCGAAGTGCTGCTTGTTCTCGGCGTCATCTTCCGGCTGAGCGGTCCCATCATGCCGGTCTTCGTCATGGTGTTTTTGATGTACAACATGTACGGGGACTACATGCCCGGGTTTTTCGCCAATCCGGGCTTCGGCATCGACATGCTGCTGGGCAAAATGTACTGCGAGACCGAGGCCGGTATTTTCGGCACCATCACCGGAGTGTCGCTGAAATACCTCATCTATTTCACGACCCTCGGTGCAGTCATCACCAAAATGGATTTCGGAAAAATCATCGCCAACATCGCGCTGTTGTTCGTGGGCCGCAGCCCGGCTTCGCCGGGGAGGACCAGCAGCATCATGGCGGTGCTCATGGGGATGTTTTCGGGCTCGGGGGCGGCCGACACGCAGTTTGTGGCCACATTGACCAAGCCGCTCTATGAGAAGGTGGGCTACGACAAGCTGGTGGCCGCCGGCGTCATCGCCACGGTCGGCTCCATCGCCTACATCACTCCGCCCGTAATGGGGTCGATTTCTTTCCTGATGGTGGAACTGCTCTCCATCCCCTATTCCTGGATCATCGCCATGGCCATCGGGCCGATGGTCCTTTATCTGTTCGGCATCGTCGTCTACAACGAACTCTATGTTCGCAAGGAAAAACTCCCCCCGATGGAAAACATCACCGGGCACGACTTTGCCTATTTCAGACGCTACTGCTACGTCTTTGTGCCGATCCTCATCATCATCTACATGATTTACCAAGGCTACACCATCAACATTACCGTCACTCTGGCTGCCGTGCTTTTCATTATTTTTGCTTACATGGACAAGACGGTCCGGCCGCCGGTTAAAAGCATTCCCGACGCTCTGGCGGAGGGCATTATCCATCTGCTGCCGATCGCCAGCGCCGTCATCGCTGCCAACATGATCATGTCCATGATGGTCATGAGCGGGCTGGCCTCAAAGTTTTCGCTGGTCATGATGAAACTCAGCGGGAGCAGCATCCTGCTGGCGACGATCTTTACCGGGATTTTCAGCCTGATCCTGGGGATGGGGGTGCCGCCGGTGGCCACCTACGTGCTGACCTCCGCGCTGACCGCGCCGACCATTCAGCAATTGGCCGTCGCCAACGGTATCCCCGAGGAAGCCGCCCTGCTGGCGACCCATATGTTTCTGTTCTACTACGCCGTTCTGGCCGAGGTCACCCCCCCGGTGGCGCTCTCCGCCTATGCCGCAGCGGCGGTCATGGGCACGGATCCGATTAAAACCGGCGTGTTTGCCGCGCGGGTGGCCGTGCCGAAATACCTGATCGGGATCACCTTCATTCTTTCCACGAGCGGCACGGCATTGTTGATCATCCCGGTCCTGCAGACGATGCCGTTGGCGCAAGCCGTCTTCGAGATCGTCACGCGGTATTTTCTTTCCTTTTTAGCGGTGTTTTGCCTGAACGTGGCCGTGGTGGGACATTTTATCCGCGATATTTCGAAGCTTGAACGCCTGATTGTCGGGGCAGCCGCGCTTATCCTGTTCTACCCGTCGGACGAATCGGATGTGATCGGCAGTCTCATCGTTATCGGCTTCATGCTGAAAAAATGGATTGAAGTACGCCGAGAGAAGCGGTTGCAGCCTTCCTCAAGTTAACCCCCCTGCCGCCTAAAAGAAGGTTTTGACGCCCCCCGGCCGATAGCGGCCGGGGGGCGTCTGCAGTTAGTCCCCTCGGAGCTTACGGAGGGCCCTGGGCGTGGCCCGACCGATTTTCGGATCGGTCATTTATGGGCGAAAGGCAGGGGGCATTGATTCGTCGGGGAAAAGAGCTATTGTTTTCTATCAACGGCCGACAGCCGCCGAGGTCTTCTGATTGAGCCCCGCCATTTCAGAGCCATGGGAACAAAGAGATGATAAAGTACAATTTGAAAGCCCTGATCGCCGAGAAGAAAATCAGGGAAAACCGGAACATCACCTACCGAGAAATTTCGGGCCACACCGGGATATCCAAGGTGACCTTGTCCAAGATCGCGCAGAGCAAGGGCTACGACACGGCCGTCAGCATCGTCGAGAAGCTTTGCCTGTTTTTCAAATGCACACCGAATGAACTGATCACGATCGTTCCGGACCTGCCAGAAGAGCTGAAAGAAGAAATTGAAAAAACATAGTGCCCATCGGCGGGGCCTGCACCTCCCGGCCGGCGAGCGGGGAGTTCTGCGCCGTATCGCAATGAAAAACGCGAGCCCGGGTCAATCCTCCCCCTGGCCGAGACAGCGCCGGCCGATTGAAGGGCCCTTGCCATCCCGGCCGGAGAAATCAGCCTCGGATCATAATCCCTCGAACAGCTTCACGTATTGCCCGTAGCCCTGTTTTTCCAGGTCGGCCTTGGGGACAAAGCGCAAGGCGGCCGAGTTCATGCAGTAGCGCAGCCCCGTCGGCTTCGGGCCGTCATTGAACACGTGGCCCAGGTGCGAGTCGGCGTGCTTGCTGCGCACCTCGGTGCGCACCATGAAAAAGCCGCGGTCGGTTTTCTCGACGATGTTGGCCGGTTCGAGCGGCCGCGTGAAACTCGGCCAGCCCGTGCCGGATTCGTATTTCTCGGTGGAGCTGAAGAGCGGCTCGCCGGAGACGATGTCCACGTAGATCCCGGGCTCGTGGTTGTTCCAGTAGGCGTTGTTGAAAGGCGGCTCGGTGCCGTCCTGCCGGGCCACCTTGAACTGGATGGGGGTCAGGCGGCGGCGAAGCTCCTCGTCGCTGGGGCGGCGGTATCCGTCGGCCACCCCGGCCGGCGCTCCCGCAGATGACCCCATATCGGTTCCGGTTTGATCTTTCATTTGTGTTTTCATTTCCGTCCTTGCCTCCGGGTTCATGTCCTTCCGTTGGTCCGCCCAGGCTTTTTCCAGGAACTGGTCCCGGCCGGAGCCGTTGCGGTAAAAGCGGTAGCGGATCGGGTTCTTCTTGTAATAATCCTGGTGATAGTCCTCGGCGGGGTAAAACAACCCCAGCGGAAGTATGTCGGTCGCGATCGGCTGGTCGAATCGGCCGCTGGCCTCCAGCGATCTCTTGGAGGCCTCGGCCGACTGCCGCTCCAAGTCGTTTGCATAGAATATGACGCTGCGGTACTGGGAACCCCGGTCGACGAACTGGCCTCCGGCATCCGACGGGTTCACGTGCCGCCAGAACACCTGCAGCAGGAGCTCATAGGTTGTCCGGCTCGGATCATAGATGACCTTCACGGCCTCCACGTGGCCGGTGCCGCCCGCGGAGACCTGCTGATAGGTGGGGTTTGCCGCCCGGCCGCCGGTGTAGCCTGAGACGGCCTCGAGCACACCGTCCACTTTCTCGAAATCCGATTCCGTGCACCAGAAACATCCGCCGGCGAAAACGGCCTCAGCGGTTTTTTCAGGCCGATCGCCTGCGGACTTCCCCGTTTTGGCTTCCGTGCCCTGGCCCGGGCGGAACCCGAAAAGGGCAGCGATCATGACAATGAGTGCGATAAACAGCGTCTTCATGGAACACCTCCGTATGGGTCTATGGTGAAACCGGACCCGGCCCTTGTAAAGGCCCTCGCTCGGTTTCAGCTGACCTGAACGATAAGGAGGGAAGTTAAAGGTCGTGTAACGCGCCGGTAAAGATTGTGTAAAGATCCGCGCGGGGATGAAAAACCCCGTCAGCCGGTCGACGAAGCTGGCTCGGCCGGCAGCTCGAACCAGACCCGGAATCCGCTGCCGGCCAGTTCGGCACCGACCTTGCCGTCGTGAGCCTCCACCAGCTCCTTTACGATCGCCAGGCCGATTCCGGCTCCCCCATGCTGACGGGAACGGGATTTTTCACCGCGGTAGAAGCGCTCAAAGATAAAGGGCAGATCCTGGGCCGTGAGCTCGCCCCCCTCATTGCCATACTCGACGCGGATCCGGTTCTCGCCGGACGCGATGCGGATATCGAGCCGGCCGCCCCGGGGCGAGTATTGAGCGGCATTCTCCGTCAGGCTCCGCAGCACCCGGGCGATCTGCCGCCGGTCGGCTTTCACCGTCTGGGTGTCTTCCGGAAAATCGGTCTTCACAGTCACGGCTTTTTCGGAGAAGGTGCGGGAAAAAGCGCCCAGGGCCGCAAGGACCTCCGCCCCCAAGTCGGTGGGCTCCACGTGCAGCGCGCCGCGGGCGGCATCGGCCCGGGCCAGCTCGAGCACGTCCTCCGCCAGCCGGATCAGTCGCAGGGTTTCACCCTGGAGCAGGGCTAGGGTTTCCGGCGACGGCGGCAGGACCCCGTCGGTGAGGGCCTCCAGGTACCCGCGAATGTTGGTCAGGGGCGTGCGCAGCTCATGGGCCACGTCGATCATCAGGTTGCGCCGGAGGTTTTGTGTTTTTTCGAGGCTTTCGGCCATCCGGTTGAACGCCAGCGCCAGCTGGCCCACTTCGTCCTCGGAGCCGGCCGGCACCCGCACGGCAAAATTGCCGGCGGCGATCTGGCGGGTGGTGGCGGTCATGCGGGTCAGGGGGGCGAGCACCTTGCGCATCAACACGAAGCTGAGCGCCGCGGCCAGAATCACGGCGGCCAGGCTGGCCCAGACCAGGTAGCGGTGCACGGCCTCCACGAACATGGTGTGGGCCGGCTTGGGGGAGATGTTGTATTTCTCCATGAGGGTGACGAAGTAGCCGGCGGCCAGCGAGTCGATCGCAAACCACACCACGGCCATGACAAAGGCGATCACGGTCAGGTGAATGGCCAGAAGCTTGAGGATCAGGTGCCGCTTCATGGGGAGGGGTCCTCCGGCGGCCCCTCCCGATCGGCAAACCGGTACCCCACGCCGCGCACGGTCAGGATGCGCGCGGGCGCGGAGGGGTCCGGCTCGATCTTCTGCCGGAGCTTGCCGATGTGGACATCGACCACGCGGTCGATCACCACGGCCTCGCCCTTGGGATAGACGCGGTCGAGCAGTTCGTCCCGGGTGAAAATTCGACCCGGCGCGGACATGAGGGCTTCCAGCAGCGCAAACTCATGCGGGGTGAGCGCCACCGGCCGACCGCTCACGCTCAGCCGCCGCTTGTCCAGATCGAGAACGACCTCGGCGTGGGAGAGAACCGGCGGGCGGTCGGGTTCCGGGCGGGGGGCCCGGCGCAGGACGGCCTTGACGCGCGCGACGAGCTCTCTGGGGCTGAAGGGTTTGACCATGTAATCATCAGCCCCCAGCGTCAGGCCGGCCACGCGGTCGACCTCCTCGCCTCTGGCCGTGAGCATGATGACCGGAGTTTCGGACCTCCGGCGCAGTCGCCGGCAGACCTCCCAGCCGTCCACCCGGGGAAGCATCAGGTCCAGAATGACGAGGGCCGGCAGGTGACGCTCGGCCATCGCCAGGCCGGTCTCGCCGTCAGCCGCCAGCAGCGCCTGGAACCCGTCGCGCGCCAAGTACAGGGAGATGAGCCGGGCCGTGTTGCGGTCGTCTTCGATGACCAAGACGGTTTTTGGGTTGCGTTGAGGCATGGAACCTGCCCGTTTCAGGAGACGTCATGTGAGCTGAAAGAGCGTGACCTCGGGCGGCGCGTTCAGGCGCACCGGGGTGAAGGTGGTGCCGATCCCGCGGCTGACGTAAAGATGCGAGGCGCCGTTGCGGTAAAGCCCTTCGGGGTAGGGGGTCCGCAGGTGCGCGAGGCTGTAGTCTTCGCCGAAGAGGCTCACCTTGACCTGGCCGCCGTGGTAGTGGCCGGACAGGGTCAGCGGGATGCGATACCCGGCGGCCTCCGGGAAGATCTCGGGCCGGTGGGAGAGCAGCAGCGTCGGCACGGCGCTGTCCAGCCCCCGGAGGGCGGCGGCCAGGTCCGGGCGCCCCCAGCGCAGGTCGTCGATCCCGGCCACCGCGAAGCGGCCGTGCTTCGTTTGGATCACCCGGTGCTCGTTCTGCAGGAGTCGAATCCCCTTTTGCTCGAAAATCTTCCGATAATAGTCGATTTCGCCATGCCAGTGTTCGTGGTTTCCCAGGGTGGCGAAGGTGCCGAAGCGGGTGCGGACCCGGGCCATCTCCTGCACAAAGCCGGGGAAAAACACGGTGGAGTTGGTGATGTAGTCGCCGGTGAGGACGAACACCTCCGGGTCGAGGGCCATGACCTGATCGACGTAGCGCCGCATCATCTCGCGGGTCATGAAGATGCCGGCGTGGATGTCGGTGAGCTGGACCACGCGTAGGGGGCAGCCGAAAGGCAGGGTGAGTTCCACGGCCAGGTGGTTTCTGGTTGCATGCGCCGCGCCGTAGCCGGAAAGCAGAAAAGGCGCTGCGGCCAGGCTGCCCGCTCCGGCTTTCAGGAAAAGGCGCCGGCCGGGGTTCGGCGGTCCGGTGGTCTCAGCGCCGGCCGGCCGGCGCAAGATACGACAGGCCGCTTTCCCCAACCCGCCGAGGACTTGAACGACGAGCAGCAGCAGGGCGGAGAAAATGGAGCCGAAGCACCAAACCGCCGGCGCATAGAAAAAGGCGACCCGTGCCAGGATCGGCGCATCCACCCAGGGGATGGGGGTGTACATGATGTGCCAGTTCGCGGCGAACAAAACACCGATGAGGACACCGGCCAGGGCGACGACCAGGAAGGGCCGTCGTCCGGATGGACCTGAGGAGCGGACGGCCTGGCGGAAGCGCCAGAACAGATAAATCTGCGCGAGCACCGCCAGGCTGATGATGATGAGCCGAAAGGTTCCGAAGGGCACAGGTGCCATGAGAATCACCGAAAGTATTGCTCCGGCAAACAAGTTCAACGCGGGCCGACGCCGGGCGGCGCAGGGTGCCCGATGCGGCGCGCCGCAACCATACATGCATGAATGCTAATGCATGTGCCTCAGAAAGCAAAGGCGGTTGAAAGAAGAACGGAGTGGGCGGCGAAGGGCGCTTGGGCTCCAGGCCGGAACGCCCGGTGGCGGAAAGGAAGGGGCGCGGCCGTCGGCGGGGGCGCGGGAGGCCGCGGCTGCATGCGGTGGATCAGTTGATGTCCGTCCAAACGACCTGGTTGGCCATCGCCCACAGCTCGCGGACGAAGGCCTCCACCCCCTTGCCTTCCAGGCAGAGGTAATACATGGTGCCGCCGTTGTGTTTAGGGTGGCGTAGAAAGGTCTGCAGCCGGCAGCCGTGTTTAAGGGACAGCCGGGCGTAATCGTGGTTTGCTCGTGCGTTTTGAGCGGGCTCTTCGAAAATAACGACGGCCCCGGCGCTCGAGGTAAGAATGACGTAGAGCGCCTTGAACACGTCCGACTCGGTGATGATGCCTTTGAGCTTTCCTTCGTGAACGACGGGAACCCCGCCGATGCGTCGCTTGAGCATCAGGCTGGCGGCCTTCGCCAAGTGGTCGTTCGGCCCCAGGGTGACGACCTCGGTGGCCATGACATTGCGAATCGGCAATGCCATGCCGTCCTCGCCGGCGATGGTGGAGGCCTGGCCGCAGGTGCCCGGGAGTACGCGCAGAAGGTCCCGCTCGCTGACGAAACCGATTAGCCGCCCGTTTTCCACCACCGGAGCGCGCCGGATCTTCCGGTGCCTGAACTCGGCCAGGGCGTTCTGGCAGGTCTGGTCCGGCGACAGCGTAACAAGGTCGCTTGTCATGAAGTGTCGCACCAGCATGGCGCCTCTCCCCCCGGTTGGCCCTAACGGATCGAACCATAATACAGGGCAACCTGACTCTGTATCGGCAGAAAGACGCCTTGGCTTAAGCGTCTGCTCTTCCCGGGCCGCTTCAAGCGTTACCGGTGAAGCGGGCTTTTCGGCACAGGGCCTCGACCACTGGCCCGTTTTTCCGAAGGTCAATAGGGGTAGCCGGGATAAAGCCACCACCTTCGGTAGTAGGGGTAGCCGAAGGGATAGCCGTAAGGGTAGGCCTGTGGGGAAAGCGGCTCCTTCCAGAGATGCAGTTCGAGGGCGGTGATGACGGGGTACCGGTAGTCGATTTCACCCAGGCGGCGCAGCACGGAACCCTGCACCTCCCCCGCCACGGTGATGTCGCGCCCGGACCTGTATATGGCCGGGTCCAGGAAGCGGTGAACAACGACCAGGTATCTGCCTTCGGATTTGTCCGTCAGGTAAGGTTCGCCGGATGAGCTCACCTGCTTCTGAACCACCTCGATCTCGGTTTCTTCGGGCTTGGGCACCGTTTGGACGATAGTTCCGCCCAGCAGCATGACTTTTCCCCTGGATTCGTCCGGGCGGCTGGCCAGGGCGCCATACGTCAGATTCCGGTCGACCTGCTCCATCAGTTGGGGTGAGATGACGGGCGTGCAGGCGTTGACCAGCAGCACCGGGGTGCACAGGATCGAGATGATGAAAAAGGATCGGCCGAGGGCGCCCTTGCATGTTCGCAAACCGAAGTTCATGAAGAGTGCTCCTCAGCTTGAAAAATCCTTATTTAGGCTCAATGGGGTATCCGCTTTTCTTCCACTCGTCCCAGCCGCCTTTGAGCGCGTAGACCTTCGGGTAGCCCTTGGAGATCAACTTGAGCGCAAGACTTGCGCTCGAGCCTTCGTTCTTTCAGGCGCAATACAGAACGAGGGTTTTGTCCCTGAGGAACTTGGCCTCCCATCCGGCGAAATCCCGGTAATCCTCTCTGACCGCGCCCTTGATCTTGTCTCCGCTCAAAAGCCAGTCCGAGTAGGAGCGCACGTCTATGACCACCACTTCGGGACTCCCGAGCATGGATTTAAGCTCATCCTTCCCGATGCGGGGCGCATCGGCTGCGAAACCCCCGGGTGTTCCAAAACTGCTGAGCGCCAATAGCCAAAGCGCCAGTACGGCGGACCATTTTTTCATGGCGGCAGACCTCCTCCTCGTCCGAGTTGCTGCCGGTTTGTGAACCGCAGCCATTTCCCCGCCCGCGCCCGCTGCGGAATCCGGTTGCCGCAACAGGATGGGCTCCGGGCGTCTCGATTGTATCACCATAATCCCGGTCCGCGATATTTCAATAGGCAAGGCGGGTCGGCAGGGCCGTGTTCTGCGGCTGGTGGGGTAAACCGGAAAGTCCGGGGGCCGGATTTCGATAGGCGGTCTGCGAAAACGGGTCGGCTAACGCCGGGCTCGATGAAATAAGATTACAAAAAGGAGTGGCGGCCCCAGTTACGCAGGCAAGCACTGGGGCCGCCGTTGAGAAAAGGAGGTGCGGAATGTCGGGTTGGCAATGCACGGTTGTGGGTTTACAACATCGCCAAGTTTTCCGCACAGAGGATGGATCACGAGAAGGAATCATGACCCTGGTTGCAGCATTTCATTTCATACTGATTTTGTCAAGAAAAAAAATGCCACAATGTAACATTTTTTATTTTGGCTAAAATCCCGGCTAAAATCCCGATGGAAAATTATTGACACCGCCCGCCGTATGTCCTATTGTCCTATGTCAATAGGACAATTCAATGGACCTCAAGCTCAATCGCAACAATCAACTCCCCGTGCACGCCCAGCTCAAGGCGCAGCTCGTATATTTGATTCAATCGGGTCAAATGCCCGCCGGGACCCAGTTGCCCACGGTGCGGCAGCTGGCCGGGTTTCTGCGGGTGAACCGCAACACGGTGTCGAAAGTGTTTTCGGAAATGAATCGGGACGGGTACCTTTCCTGCGAACCGGGCCGGGGCACCTTTGTGTCGGCCGCCAAGACCCGATCGGAGGCGAAGGTCGAGAGCATGCAAAAGCTTCTGACGGTAGTGGACGAGGCGCTCGCACGGGCCGGGAAGCTGGGCTTCAGCCCGGAAGAGCTTTTTCTGACCCTCTATGCGCGCACCCAGGCATCGTCCGTGAAAACCGCGCCCGCGCGGGCGGTCAAGGCACTTTTCGTCGAGTGCAGCCGGCCGGAGCTTGAGCTTTTCAACTCGGAGCTCAAGCAGGAGCTTCACATCCAGGTGGACCCGATGCTGATCGGGGATTTTGCCAGGGCCGTTGAGAAGGACCTTAAATCCTTGAGCCGCTATGGGTTGATCATCACCACCTTCTACCACGTCAAGGAAGTTCAAAGCCTCCTGGAAGGCTCGGAGACGGAGGTGGTCGCCCTCATGGTGAACACGAGCCTGGAGACGTTGATGCAGCTGATGTCGCTTCCCGAGGGGACCCAGGTGGGGGTGGCCTGCACCACGTCGGCCGGGGCGGAGAACATGAAGCTTTCGATCCAAAGAGCCGGGCTGAAGCACCTGCGCGTGATCACCGGCTGCGGCGAAGAGAGATCCAGCCTGAAAAAAGTGATCGCCGAGGCCTCCGTGGTCGTCTGCTCCAGCCTGATTGAGAGCAAGCTGCGGGCCATGGCCCCAAAGGGCAAGAAAATCATCGTCGACAACAAGAGAATAGACAACGCGGGTATCGAGATGCTGCGGTCCCGCTTGAAGGAGATGGCCGCCGGGGGTTGAGCCCGTGAGAGCCCTCCGCGGTCGGCTGTACTGTCACAATCCTGAAAAAAGGAGCCATGTCATGGCAGAGCTGTTTGCATCTCTCGGCAAACTCTCATTAGGATTTTTCTGTATTCTGGGGGCGGTGGTCTTGCGGATGGCATTCCTGCGCGGTCGCGACCGGCGGGAGGCCGCGCTCAGCACAGCGGTTCTCCAGGAACTGAACTCGCCGAATCTCCGCGGTTTGTTT
Source organism: uncultured Desulfatibacillum sp. (assembly GCA_964562235.1). Lineage (GTDB taxonomy): Bacteria > Desulfobacterota > Desulfobacteria > Desulfobacterales > SpSt-501 > SpSt-501. The sequence goes on along the minus strand of CAZLSV010000004.1, from coordinate 91,826 downwards.
TCCCTGTCGATCAGGAGTCGGCTGTTCGGCTCCGACACGCTCACCGTCGATCTGTGGGGGTGTTCGCGCGAGCAGACGTGGGATTTGACGGAGAAGCTCTCCGCGCGGCTGCCGGCCCACGTGCGGGTTGAAGTCAACGGCATCAGCGGCTGCCGGCTGGACTCCACCTGGACGTTGACGGTCAGAAAAGCGCCTGCCGTCGCCTATGGCGGCGGGTGACGGGGGCGGCGGCGTGCGCGAGACGCCGCTTCCGGTTTCCGAGCGCACAGGCCGCCCCCCACTCATCCTGCACCGAGGGCCGATCGCGGAGGCCGGATGGTGAGTCGCGTCAGTTCACGAGAAGAATCGGCACATCCAGTGCCAGGGCCAGCACCTTCTGGGAAATGCTGCCCATGAAGAATTCCTTGATCCCCGACAGCCCGCGCCGGCCCATCACGACGAGGTCGTAGCCCGCCTGCGCCTCGGCGGCGATGTCCCGCGCGATCCCCTTCTTTTTGGGCTCGGATTTGACGAGGACCTGATCCTCCTTGAACCCGCTCTCCACCAGGAGCTTTTTCGCTTTCATCTGGGCAGCGGTGAGAATATCCTTCTTCTTCTCCTCCAGGGCGCAGAAAGAGTCCTGCTGCGCCTTGAAATAAGGGGTCAGCTCGGGGCCGTGCATCTCGCAGATGACGGCCGTGTCCGGCACCACCGAGAATAGCGTGACCCGGCAGTCCTGGGCCACCAGTTTGGCGACGTACGCCACCGCCCGCAGGGCATTTTCGGAATCGTCAAACGCAACCAGGACTCGCTTGCTCATCTGCATTCTCCTCCTTTGGTGGGTGATGTTCACAAAACCCGATTGTACCACAGGACCGACAGCAGCGCCGCCAGCAAGGCCAGGACGGCCGCCGCGGCCGAAAAAAGGGCGGTGATCTCGGTTTCCCTGGTTTCAAACACCAGCCGGGCGCTCAGGGTCTGGTAGACTTTTTTAAGGTCCGCGGCGGAACCGGCGTAATAGTACTCGCCTTGCGTCAGCTCCGCAATCTTTTTGAGGGTTTCCTCGTCCAGGCGCACGCGCATCGACCAGCCCTCGAATCGCAGAATTTCGCCTTCGGTCGTGCCGAAGCCCACCGTGTAAACGCGCACGCCGCGTTCGGCGGCCATGCGGGCGGATTCGACGGGGTCGGGGCCGACGTTCGACTGGCCGTCGGTCAGAAGGATGATGACGGCCGATCCGTAGGAGCCGGCCGGGACCGGCTGGAAGGCGGGTTTTTCAGGCTCGCGCACCGGGTCGAGCGGGGCTGCGCGCAGGGAATCGCGCGCGGGGTCGCGCCGGGGGTTGGAGGAGCGCAGGTCGAATTCCGCCTCCGGGAAGATCGCCTTGAGCGAGACGAGGATGCCGCTGCCGATGGCCGTGGCGCGCTGGAGCTGGAAGCGGTCGATGGCCGCCAGGATTTCCTCGCGGTTATCGGTGGGGGCCTGGGCGACCGCCGCCGTGCCGGCGAAGGTCACCACCCCGATGCGGGTGCGCCGCGGCTGGTCGGCGACAAAGGACTTGGCGGCGGCCTGCGCCGCGACGATCCGGGTGGGCTCGACATCGGTGGCGCGCATGCTGCCGGAGATGTCCATGGCCAGGATGACGGTTTCGTGCTGGGTCGGCAGGGTGACCACCGCCGACAGACAGGCCATGGCCAGGATCAGGACCGTGAGGGCCGTCAGGAAAATCAGCGGCGGGATGTGGCGACGGTAACTTTTATCCGTGCCCAAGGCCTCTTTGACCAGGCTCAGGTTGGCGTATCGGAGCACGGACTTCTTCTTGCGGCGCAGCAGGAACATATAGGTCGCGATCAGCGCCGGTACCGCCGCCAGAAGCCACAGCAGATCAGGCCACATGAACGTCATGGCTGCCTCCCAGGTGCCGCGGCAGGCTG
>CAZLSV010000004.1:56449-89903 GCA_964562235.1 uncultured Desulfatibacillum sp. | reverse complement strand
CGCCGGCGCTTGCGCAGGTCGGCAAACCTCAGAATCGCATCGATGAGATTGTCGGCCGTGGAGAGCTCGAGCGCGTCCACGCCGGCGTCACCCAAAGCCGAGCGCAGGGACGCTTCGCGCCCAGCGGCGGCCGCCGTGAAGCGTTGGCGAAAACCGCGGTCGTGGGTGTCGACCCATGCCTGCTCCCCGGTCTCGGCGTCCTGGACGACCAGAAGCCCAAGGTCCGGCAGTTCCATCTCCAGCGGATCGTAGAGTCGCACCGCCACGATTTCGTGGCGCCGGGCCAAATGCGCCAGCGGCTCCTCCCATCCGGGCGCACTGATGAAATCGGAGACGAGGAACACGAGCGAACGCCGGGCCATGACCTGGCGGCCGGCGAGCAGCAGCTCCTTCAGGTTCGTGGCGGCGGCATGCGCCGGCTCGGGCCGGGAGAGCATCCGGCCGAGGATGTGCAGGACATGGCGCCGGCCGCCGCGCGCGGGTATCACCGTGTCCACGCGGTCGCCGTAGAAAAGCGCTCCCACGGGGTTGCCGTAGCGCGACAACAAACGCGCCAGGACGGTCACGAAATCGATGGCGACGGAGCGTTTCCGCACCCGTTCGGAGCCGAAACTCACCGAGGGGCTCAGATCGAGCAGGAACCACGCGGTCACGTCTCGGTCCTCGTTGTACACCCGCACGTAGGGGGTCTGCAGGCGCGCCGTGACGTTCCAGTCGATGTGGCGGACGTCGTCGTGGTACTGGTACTCGCGCAGGTCCGCCAGGTCTACGCCGAACCCGCGGAACAGACTGCGGTAGTCGCCGTGGAGCAGGCCGTCCAGGCGGCGGATCACGGTCCACTCCAGCCGCAGCAGAATTTTCTCAGGATCGCGCGCCGACTCGGACATGGGCCTCCAGCGGCTTATCGGGAGCCGGTATGTGCTGCATGACCTCTTGAAGGATTTGATCGGCCGTCATGGCATCGGCCAGGGCCTGGTAGGAGAGCACGAGCCGGTGCCGGAAGACGTCGGCCACCAGGTCGGTCACGTCCTCCGGCAGCACATAGCCGCGGCCGCGCAGGTAAGCCAGGGCCCGCGCGCCTTCGATCAGGTGGATGGGGGCGCGGGGGCTGGCGCCGTAGGAGAGATACGGCGCCAGGCCGGGAATGCCGAAGCGGCCGGGGTCCCGCGTGGCGGCGGCCAGCCGCACCGCGTACTGGATGAGCGCGGGGTCCACGAACCCGGCCCGGCACTCGCGCTGCAGCGCCCGCAACTGCTCGGTGGTGGCGACGGCCGCGACCTCATTCTCGGTACCCGTGACGCGGTTGACGATGACGAACTCCTCTTCCTCGCTGGGATAGCCGACGAGCACCTTCATCATGAACCGGTCCACCTGGGCTTCCGGCAGCGGGTAGGTCCCCTCGGTCTCGATGGGGTTCTGGGTCGCCATGACGAGAAACGGCTGAGGTACGGGGTGGGTTTCGCCGGCGATGGTGACCTGGTATTCCTGCATCACCTCCAGCAGGGCGCTCTGCACCTTGGCCGGGGCTCGGTTGATCTCGTCGGCCAGCAGCAGGTGGGTGAAGACAGGCCCGAGCGCGGTGGTGAACTCCCCGGTCTTCTGGTTGTAGATGCGGGTTCCCACCAGGTCCGCCGGCACGAGATCCGGCGTGAACTGAATTCTCCGAAAGGTCCCGCGAAGGGTCCGGGCGAGGGTCTTGACAGTCAGGGTCTTGGCCAGGCCCGGCACCCCCTCCACCAGAAGATGCCCCTGGGCGAGCATGGCCACCAGCACCCGCTCGAGGAAGCGGTCCTGCCCGACGACGATCTTTTTCACCTCGTAGAGAACGCGTTCCATCAACGTGGAGACTTCCGGGCGATCCGCCTCGCGACTGTTCATGGCCACTCCTTCCGGTGCCGATCAGAACGGCGGCAGGCCGATGGCGGCCGCCGCGCTTTCCATGGTCACAGCAAACCCGATGCCGATGAACACGCGCTGCTCGGTCGGGTTCAGAATGGCGGTGACGATCCCCACCACTTCGCCCTCCGCGTTCACCAGCGGGCCGCCGGAGTTGCCGGGGTTGGCCGCCGCGTCGAACTGGATGAGGCGGGTCAGCAGGCGCTGGCCTTCCGGGGAGCGGTACTCACGGTTCAGGCCGGAGACCACTCCCGCCGACACCGACGGGCCGATGCCGAACGGAAATCCCACGGCCGCCACGTGGTCCCCCGGGGCCAACTCGGCCGTGGACCCCAGATTGGCGGGGGCGAGATCGTCAGGGATGGTCTTCGCCTGAAGCACGGCCAGGTCGTTCTCGGTCTTCAGGCCGACAATCCCGGCCTCGGATTCGAGCCCGTCGGCAAAGACCACCTTCACCAGCCGGGCGCCGGCCACCACATGCAGGTTGGTGAGGATGAGGCCGCTGTCGACGATCACGACCCCCGTTCCGACGCTTTTTTCGATTTCATCGTCGCCGTCCGGGTCGGTCTCCAGCCCGCGCACGCGCACGACCGACGGCAGTATCGCCTCGTAAGCGCGGGCGACGGGCGACGGCAGACTTTGGGTCTCCAGCGTGTGAATCACCGCGCGCTCGATATCCTTTTGGGTGATTCGACGGGGCGCCGGTCCGCTCGACGCATGCCACCACACCAGGAGCAGGGCCATAAGCCCACCGGCCACCGCCCAATCGATGCGGCTGGGGTGTTGAAACAATTTGGCGAAGAAAAAACGCGGGCGAGCAGGTCGCGGAGCGGAATCGGTGTCGAGCGTCTTGTCGAATCCTGCGGACTGGCCCGGAGGGCTTGTCCCTCCGGGTCTAACCGGGCTGCGGGAGCTTCCGGAGCGGCTGTAAAGCGTGGTCCGTTTCATGATCGGCCTCACGGGGTTGAGGCGAGGTTGGCGCACATTCTGCTGAAACCATAAGCGTGAAAATATTCACGGTTGGCATAAAGACAAGCGGCGCAGTGGCAAAATCCGGAAAATTTCGGTATGAAAGCGTCAGCCGCGCCTTTCCGCATCACCCGCAACCCATTCAGGGAGGCTATCCATGGCCCGACGCGCCCTCCGGTTTTTTCTGATGGCGGCGATTTTGTCGACGGCCGCCGCCATCCTTCCATCCGCAGCCTGGACGGGAACGGTTTTTCAAGCCGACGGCACGCTGCTTTCAGACGCCACGTTGACGCCGCCCGGGAAACCCATCCCGGTTCTTTTTGTGCACGGCCACGACCCCAACCCGGACGCGCAACACCCCAACTACCGGAAAAATTACCATGACCCCCGCGGGGATCTGCCTTCGTTCAAGCTGACGCTTGATTTGCCGGGGAACAACTGCCTGGGCATCGAGCCTTACTACATTCATTTCGGGGACACCGCGGCCGATCACCAGCGCTCCATCGATATCGACGCCACCGAGATCAGGCAGGCCGTGGAGTTGATTCTATCGCGCCACCGGCTGAAGGACCCCAACAACCCGAACCTGAAAGTGGCCATCATCGCCTACAGCAAGGGGACGATCTCCGTTCGCAAGTACCTGAAGCAGCTCCACGACGACCAGGCCCCGATTCCGGTGTCCGAGTTCATCGCCATCGCGCCCCCGAACCATGGCCTGCAATCGTTGGTCAGCACCCATCTTTCCGCCAGGCAATTGAACAACGGCTTTGATTTTTCGTGCAATTCCTTTGGCGATGAAACTCTGGACTTCATTGAAAATCTGAACGGCCACGCCATCGAAGATTCCCAGTCGGCCTCCGGCGCCTATCCCAGCGAAGCCCCGGGCAGCCGTCCGCCCGGATCCGGGGCGGAGCCGGGCGTCCTCTACGCCACCCTCTACGCGGCCAACAACGGGGATTTTGTCGGCGGCAGCACGCCTTCCGACGATTGCCAGGGGCGGGTGCTGGCGAAAAACCTGGCGCCGAATGCCGTCAACATGGACGACATCGAGATTCCCACCGAGCCGCCCGCCGACCCGGTGTTCCTTGGCGACAAGGTCGCCCGCCACCAGAACACGGTTCACCATCCGGAAGTTATTTTCAGGGCGCTCTACACCGTGGCCAACCATCACGCCCCGCCGGCCGGCACCACCTACACTTCGGTCGGGAACGTTCCCGTGATTCCGGTTCCCGGCGCCGGGCAGACGGCCGCCGGAGTGGTGCTTCTGTTCGACAGCTCCGGGAGCATGGCCTGGAGCCACGAAGGGGTGCCGGGGGTCGACCCGTCGCATCAGCGGCTTTCGATGGCCAAGCAGGCGGCCATCCCGTTTCTCGACATGCTGCAGTTCTTCAACCCGTGCCGGGCCTCGTTCGGGATAGCGCGTTTTCCCCGTCAGCCGTATCAGGGCTGTTTCGGCGAAGTCCTTACGCCGTTGACCGGGGCCCAGCCGGACACGACGGCGGCAGCGATGGACACAACCATTCCGGGCTTGGCCGCCGCCGGCGGGACGCCCCTGCTGGCGGGCCTCGGTACCGCGAGGGGCATGTTCGGCGCGCAGGAGCGCAAGGCGCTTGTTTTGCTGAGCGACGGGTTCCACAACTGTCCTGCCGGTTCCGGGCTTGACGACATCGGGCCGGCGATCAACGACCTCGCTTCGGACGCCATCCGCACTTACGCCATCGGTTTCGGCCAGCCGGGCGAGGTCCCCAACGACCTCCTCGGGCAGCTGGGCGATCAGACCGAGGGGGGCTATTACGACGTGACCGCGGCCGCAGGATTCGATCCCGCGGCCTGGGACCCGGCCACCGCTTTGCAGGCCGCCTACAAGTCGATCCTGGTGGATGCCCTGCAGCTGGATGCCGCCGCCGACCCGGCCGGGTTGCTCCACTCCGGTGAGCGGCGCATCCACGAGTTCCGCCTTTCAGCGCTTGATCGCAAGGTGGCCGTTTTCGTGGGCTGGGCAGGTCCGCTGAAACAAAGGCCGGAGATTGTCCTGCGCGGATCGGACGGACGCGAGATCCCATTCCGGCAGAGCCTGGGGGGCGTCAGTTTCCGTGACGGGGAGCGGTTCACGCTGATTAAAATCGATTCGGCCTATCTCGGCCTGTCCGGGAAGGTTGGTGCGCAGCCTTGGTCCCTGGAGCTGGCCCTTGGCGCCGGCGGGGCCGACCGGAAGGCGGTGCCGTATCAGTGGAGTGTCGTGACCGACTCCGGCCTCTCCCTGAAGGCCGAGGTCGAAATGCCGGCGGCAAGAACCGGAGCCGTGCTCACGCTCATCGCCAGGCTTTCCCAGAACGGGCGTCCGCTCGAGCTGCCGGCGACGGTCTGGGCACGAGTGGCGCAGCCGCTGGAGGGGGTCGCCAACTGGCTGGCGGCTTCCCCCATGGCGCCGGAGGATCTCGACCGGGTGCCTGAAATGCGCGGCGAGGAGGCGCTTTCGCCGCTGTTGCGCAAGATCATCTATCTCAGGGAGATTCGAAAGCAGCCGTTTTACGGCCATGCGCTCATCGACACGGTTAGGCTCCACGATGACGGCACTCACGGGGATTCGGTTGCCGGCGACGGGGTTTACACCGGCCGGTTCGAAGGGACGGCGGTGGCCGGCACGTATGCCTTTGAAATCAACGCCGCCGGGGTTACCTCGACCGGGGCCCCTTTCGAGCGCAACCTGCGCATCGAAAGGCAGATCCCCATGAAAGCCGACACACTCGGCGCCGGAGCCTTCCGGCTGCCGGTGGATGCCAAGGGCGTGGAGGTTTTTGAAATCCGCCTGCGCCCGGCCGACGCCTATGGAAACCTCCTCGGGCCCGGCCGGCAGCACATGATCCTTTGGGGGGCAACGGCCGGGGAGTTCCCGGAGCCGGTCGTCGACCATCTGGACGGCACCTACAGCCGCCCGCTCAAACTTCCGGCAGGTAAACGTCCGGCCGACATCGATTTGGATCTGATGGTCGGCGAGGTGCCATTCCGCCTGAATCTCGGCCAGGCGCTGCCGCCCGTGCATCGCACGCCGGTCGGCTGGGCGATCCTGCTGCTATTTGCGCTTCTGGGGGTTCTGATTTGGATGCTCAAAAGCCAGCGGGGCTGATTATGAAAAAGATTTTTTTCATTCCGCTGCTGTGCCTGGGCTTTCTTCTGGCGGGGTGTGCCGCGGGATTCCTTCCGAAGGACTCCAGACCGGCAGACGTTTACCAGGGAATCCTCAAAGGCAACGTCTACGACGGGCCCATTCGGGTGGAACTGCATCAAACGCCGGAGGGGAAAACGCTTTTTACGGGCCACTACGTGGACACCATCCATGGCGGCGAGTACCACTTTCGCGGCGCCGTGACGGGCCGATCTATGGAGGGCGACATCAGCATGGGGTTCGGAACCATCACCGGTGAGCTCTCCGAGGACAGGACCCGGATGTCCGGGGTGTTCAGGCTTGTCCAGAACCACGGAACATGGAGCGCCGGTCTTCAGGAAACCCGATAGCGCCGGTGCCGCGGAGAGGGAGGCGGCCCTGAAGCGCTGTGCAGGTGAAGATTTGTTTTTGCAGACCGATTCTGCCACCAAGTAGGAAACGAAAAACCCAATCTTGTCCGGTACCGAGCCCATACAGTTTTCCGCCGATAGGCGGCCTTTCTTGGCAACCGATTGTTTCTGAAGGAAATTCTTTTTTTTCCTGGCGTCTGGAATAAAACTTGCTGACAATAAAGTTCATCAAGCTTTGCTTTGTCGGAGGGCAGCTCCAGGGGCAAAACAGATAAGGGAAGCCGCCAAGAGGAGGGGCGGGCCTGCAGCCGCCTGGGGAATTTCAAGCTGACGAACGGTTGTTATCAGGGGGTCCAAAATGGTTTGCGACATTTGTAACGGCAAGGGATATATGAGAATCAAGGATGAAGAATTGCCGTGCGGCGAATGCCTGGGCCGGGGGGAGTACCTTCTCTCGGAGGTCAATAAACTCCGGGTGCTTGAAGTTGAGGAGTGCAGCGAAGCATATTGCGTCGGAGCCGTGAGCGGCTGAATTCCGGGTCTCTTCCGGGTTCTTGTCCTGTTTTAGGTGTTCCCTGTGCCTGTCGAGCGCCATCGCCCCGCCACGTCAACAGGCCCGCCTCTTGTTAAATCAGGCTCATCCGGCCGCCACCGGCCGCCTGCCGCACCGGGGAGATTGCGATTCCGGCAGGATCGCTGTATAGGTGGCGCGCTGGGCCGATTATCCAAACCATTTGCGGAAGGACACTCCCCGCGGCATGGATCTTTTGCTGTTGCTGAAAGCCGCCCTTCTGGGCATCGTGGAAGGCGTCACGGAGTTCATCCCCGTCTCCTCGACGGGCCACCTGATCCTGGTTCAGGACTGGCTCGGCTTTACCGGCCGCAAAGAGAACGCCTTCATGATCTTCATCCAGTTGGGTGCGATCCTGGCCGTGGTCTGGCTTTATCGGATGAAATTCATCGACGTGGCGCGCAACCTGCACCGCGAGCCCGCGGCGCGCGGCCTGGTCCTCAACCTGATCGTCGGCACGCTGCCGGCTGTCGTGATCGGGCTGCCCGCCGAGAAATGGATCGAAGCCCACTTGTTCCGGCCGTTCCCGGTGGCGCTGGCCTTTGTCCTGGGCGGGCTGGGGATCCTTTTGATCGAGCGGCGGTACTCAACCCCCGCGGTGGACAGCGTCGACCGTATACCGATGAAGAAGGCCCTGGGGGTGGGGTTGATCCAGGTCCTGGCCATAATTTTTCCGGGCACCTCGCGCTCGGGCGCCACGATCATGGGCGGCCTGGCCCTGGGGCTGTCCCGCACCGCCGCCATGGAGTTTTCCTTCTTTCTGGCGATACCGGCCATGCTCGGGGCCTCGATCATTAAACTCTACAAGGTGCGCGAGCTGCTCTCGGCGGCAGACCTTCCTCTTTTCACGGTGGGCTTCGTCGTCTCCTTTGGATCCGCCCTTCTCGTCATCCGCGGCCTTCTGTCCTACGTGTCGCGCAGGTCTTTCGTTCCCTTCGCCTGGTATCGCATTTTCTTCGGCGCCCTGATTCTGATCCTCTACTGGAACCGCGGCGCTTTTTGAACCTTTCGGCCAAGAGGTTTGCCGGGTATGAACTGATTTTCCCAAAACACACGGGAAAATGCCACACATCTCTCCGGTTTATAATCCTAACAAAATCATAGCTATTTGAAATCGAGCTAAAATAAAGCCAGTCCCCAGGGCGTGCACGGATTTTGCTGTTCTCTGGGTTGTCGAGATGACCGCGTGCGGTCCGTCTTGGAGGGCAACCGGCTTCTTGGATGTGCGTGCATCTTTTCTAGGTGGCTTTCGCACTCAAAAACTGAAAGCGCATCGCAGAAAACAACGGCATCCCGGGAAGCCATTGAAAGGGCAGAGATCTCGTGATCCCTGCCCTTTTTTTTCGCCGAGACTTTCAATCTCAGCGCCGCAACAATCGGGGAGGATACCTGCCCGGGGTTACGAGAGGAATTCGTCAAGGGCCCCGGTGTATTCCGCCGCTCGGTTCAAGTAGGGGAAGTGGCCGGCCCGGTTGAAGGGCCTGACCGCCGCGGAAGGGTAGGCGGACCTGAGCATTTCCCGCAACCCCGCATCCACCAGCGGGTCGTTGTCCGCCTCGATGACGAGCGCCGGGATCCCGAGTTTGTCGAGATCCGGCGGTGTGAACGTCTGGCACAGGCAGGCGCAGCGCGCGATGACATCCGGCTTGCGCATGAACCCGCAGGTTTGCTCGTACAAATAAGCCTTCACCAGTTCGGAGTCGCCCGCGGCCGGGAATAAAACCCGCTCGGCGTTGCGGCGCATGCCGGCCAGGATCGCCCATTTCGGAACCCACGGCAGGTACTTGACTCCCATGCGCGCTCTGCGGAAAATGACGTCGTTCGGCGGGAAGGTGTTGCCCAGGACCACCTTGCGGATGCGGGCCGGCTCCTTGGCAGCAAGAAACTGGGCCAGGTAACCCCCCATGGAGCTTCCCACCAGATGGGCGCTTGAGATCTTCTCATTTTCAAGAATGCCAAGTATCCCGAATCGCAGCCGGTCGAGATTCGGCAGGGGCGGGTAGGTCACGGCGATGCAGCGGAAACGCTCTTTCAGCGCTTCGATCTGCTGGAACCATATGTCCCCGGAGCTGCCCATGCCGTGCAGGAAGACCACGACGTCCTCCCCGTCCCCAACGTCGTGGTAGCGCCACGTAATCCCGCCGGAATCGTGCCGTTTCAGTGGGTTGCGCCGACGAAAGGAGCTGAGAGCGGTGACGACCGCCTCCGGCACCCTCGAGTAGATCACCCGGAAAGAGGCCTTCGGAATGGGGAAGGCATAGACACCCAGCAGAACCAGCGCCAGTGTCAAGGCAGCAATGGTGAGGGTTTGCATCCGTGAATCATGCTCCTTTTATCGTTGCTGTGGCAATCAAATACGGCCAAGTCCAGACTCCAACCGGCCGGCGGGCACCCCGCGCCGCCGGCGCCGGTTCAAGAGTTGCGTTATTTGATGGCCGGTCTGATAATTCGTTGGCTGATATCTTGTGTGTCCGATTAACATTTTGCTTTGATCAGCGTCAACAAAGGGTTTTCTCGCGATCGTGTTCAGCCAGGTTCAGGGCCCCTGGCAAAAAAAAACTGGGCGTGATAATACTTCTGTAGAATTTATTGTTTTCGCGCACCTCACCGGTCCGACGGAGAATTTCGCCATGAAACTCTGTCCGACGTGCGGCCAATCGGTCGCGGATGAAATCAGCGCCTGTCCCGCCTGCGGCGGAGACCTCAGCGAGCGCCGGCAGGCCATCGACGACTACCGCATCGTCGATGTGCTGCACGAGGGTTTTTCCACTTTCCTTTGCCGGGCGGTCCGCGAGCGTACCGAAGAGCATGTCATGATCCGCCTCTTCACCCAGAGATCCGGGGTGAACGCGGAGGTCGCGGCACGGCTCCAGCGTGAACTCGAGGAGATCGAGAAGCTCCCCGGCGAAGGGTTCGTCCGCCACCATGCCATCCGGCACTCCCGGGACGGACTGTGGTACCGCATCAGCGAGTGGGTGGAATCCGAAAGTTGGGGATCGCTGCTCGCCTCCGGCCGCCTGAGCGATCGCGGTCTCCTGCTCGACCTCTTCCGCCAGATGGCCGAGATCCTCACCGTCCTGCACGGCCACGGCCACTTCATTCCGCACCTCATCCTCAACGACGTCATGGCCCTTCCCGGCGAGGGCGGCGCCTTCAAGATCAAGATCGACTACAAGCTCTCGCGCTTCATCGACCCCAAGCTCGACCGGCCGGCGCCGATGTTGAAAAAGCTTCTCGGCTGCCATCCGGACATCGTCAGCCAGCGGCCGCTCGATTTCCGCAGCGACATCTGGTCGCTGGGGAAGGTGTTCGTGGAGCTTCTCGCGGGGGATCTCGAGATCGAAAATTTCGAGGCCAAGGTTGACGAACTCGGCCTGCCGGGGGAACTGGCCGTTCTGCTGCGGGTCATGCTGGCCGATGATCCGGATCTGCGGCCGCAGTCCATGTCCGAAATCGCCGAATCGCTGAGGCGCATCAAGGAGCTTCCGGAGCAGCCCGTGCCAACCGAGCACGCGGAAGCGGCGGCCATGCCGGGTGGTTTGATCCAGCGGCTTCAAAAGCGGGTGCGGCTGCTGGCGGCGGCCGTCGCCGTGATCATCGCCGCCGGCCTCCTGGCCTTGTTTTACCTCGACCGCGAGCGCCGGGATGCCGAGAGCACCCTGGAAACCTACGCCAATCGCTACGCGCGCTCGGTGGGCTTCGTGCTGGTGGATTACTGGCTGGAATCCGAGGGGACGATCGTCTTCCGCAACGTGGCCGAAGGCACGGCTTTTCTGGTGGACCGGAAAGGCTATCTGCTCACCAGCCGCCACGTGGTCTGCCCCTGGCTCGAGGACCCGCGCTTCGCCGGCGCCGTCCAGTACATGAAGATGAGAAAGATGCAGCCGGCCATGAACTACCGGGTCCATCTCTGGTTTGAAGGCACCCGGGCCTTTAACCCCGCCGGCCGCATGATCGAAAACCCGGACATCACGGACATCTATTTTACCGAAAACGCCTACACCACGGACGGCGCCTCCAAGGTCGAGATTGCCGGGGTGGCCCGGCCGCCCATTCGCACCCGCCAGCTTTTGAAATCCCCGCTCAAGGACGACGTCGCCCTGATCAAGATCGACCGGGTGCCGGAGGGCCTCATGCCCCTTCCACTGGATCCGGGAATGGACTCCGGAAAGCTGCCCAAGCTCAGCCGGGTAATCGCTTTGGGCTTTCCGCTCGGAAGCCGCACCCAGGTCGACACGGTCAATGCCAGCGTCGTGCGCGGCAACGTGCGCCGGGCCTTCGAGAACATGTTCCAGATCGACGCCTCTTTGCACGGCGGCAACAGCGGCGGCCCGGTGGTCGACACCCGCGGCCAGGTGATCGGCATCGTCTCGGCGGTGGCTATGGATTTCAGCCAGGGGTTGGTGCCGATCGCAACCCCCGTGTGGGACATCGGGCTGATCCTGCCCATTACGGGGGCCGTGCAGTTGCTGCGCGATCTCAAGGCCGGTCAGGCCAAGTGGAACGGGGTGATTGATTTTTCGACGGAAGCCTCTCTGATCAAGATCCGGGAGACTGCCGCTCAGGGACGCTGGGCCGAGGCCATGGCGGCGGCCGATGAGAAGCTCGGCCGCAACCCCCAGCCGGTCATGGTGGCGGCCTCCGGCATGCTGCACTTCTGCAATGGGGATGAGCGCGGCGCCCGGCTGCGCTTCACCCAGTCGCTTTCGATGGACCCTGAAGATTACCAGGCGCGACTGATGCTGGTGCTGATCGACTGGCTTTCGGGCAGCCGGAACGAAAAGCCCTATCATCAGGAGCTGGCCGCGGCCGACTGGCGCAGCCCCGCCGAGTTCCAGGGGTATCTGCTGCAGGTGCTGGAGGGAAAAGTGGCCCTGCCGGCCGCCTTGGACGCCTGGACCGGTTCCTCGGAAAAGAGCTGGATTCATTACATCGGCGGCCAGCTGCGTCTGCGGCAGGTAAACCCCGAGGGGGCGGAAACGCTGATCGAGCAGGCCGTTCTCTCGGCCGATCCCGACGGCTGGGAGTTTTTCTTGGCCCGGGCCAAGCTGGATGAGATTCGCAGGCAGCGGCGTACGGCCCTTGGCGCGCCCGATCAGTGGTCGGCCTACGCCGCCCGCGTGGAGCAGTTCGACCGAAAAGCGAAAGAGGCGCTGGAGGTAAAGAAAAAGCGCCAGGAAGACCTGGCCCCACTGTGGGCGAAGCTTGCGAACGGGGAGGCTGCCATCGCGGAGAAAGCCGCCGCCCTGAAGAAGATCCTCGATCTGGACCCGGAGAACCGCGCTGTCAGGGGCGCCCTGGCGTATGCCTTGGCAGCGGCGAATGACTTCCCGGAGGCCCTGGGCCACCTGCGCGCCTATTTGACGGTCGAGGGCCGGCAGACGGCCATGCGCATGGGGCTGGGGTTGCTGGAAGCGGGCATCCTGAGCCACCAGGGCCAGGGGCCGGCGGCCAACGAGCGCCTGGCCGACTACGCCCGCCGCACCCGGGACCCGTGGTTTCTTCTCGTCTGTGATTACCTGCGCGGGCAGCAAACCGAAGAGAGCCTGCGCCGGCAGGCGGGCGACAACCCCGAAAACATCCTCATGACCTTCACGGCAGCGGGCTTCTGGGCCGAAGGGTCCAAGGACAAAAAGAACGCGATCCGCTTCTACCGGGAGGCCCTGGGGTCTTTTCTGGACAACTGGGTCGAATACGACTTCGTGCGCGAGCGCGTCAATCGGCTGAGGCGCGCGGGGGATTGATGGCCTCCTGGTTGATAGGGATCGCGCTTCAACCAAACAGACAAATGCAGTAACAAGGCGGATAACCCCGGCGGTTATCCTTCAAACAGTTTGCGGCGTGAGGATGACGGCATGGCTAAAATCAGGCCCAGCGGCGGATATCGCGACCTGCGCAGTTTTCAGATCGCAACCATTATTTACGATGCGACCTACTGGTTCTGCGAGCGCTTTCTGGAGCCGCGGACCCGGATGAGCGACCAGATGGTGCAGGCCGCCCGCAGCGGGCGGCAGAACATTGCCGAAGGCAGTCGCGCCTCGGCCACCTCGTCGCAGACCGAGCTCCGGCTGGTCAACGTCGCGCGGTCCAGCCTGGAAGAGCTTCTGCTCGACTTCGAAGATTACCTGCGGCACCGCCGCCTTCCCCAGTGGGCGCCGGATTCGCCCGAAGCCCTGGCGGTGCGCCGGGCGGGGAAGGGCGACCCGCCGGATCGGTCCGATCGGTCGGATGCCGCACACGACTCCCTTTACGCCCGGTGGCTCGACCAACCGGACCCCGCCCTGCGCGCCAACGCGCTCATTTGCCTCATCAACCAGGCCAGTTACCTGCTCGACCGGCAAATCGAGTCGCTGGAAAAGGCATTTATCGCAGGAGGCGGCTACAGTGAACAGCTTGCGACCGCCCGCATCGCCGAGCGCAGCCGCAAGAAAGTTGCGCCGGATCCGTCCGATCGGTCGGATTTGGCGGATCGGTCGGATCGGTCGCATTTGATCCCCGACTGCACAAAGTGCGGCAAGCCCATGGCGCTGCGCACCGCCCAGAAAGGCAAGAACGCCGGCAGGCGATTCTGGGGCTGCACCGGATACCCTGAATGCAAGGAGATTGCCGAGATCTGACCGCTTTGCGACCGTTTCATCGACCGGCGCTCGCGCACCCACGACCAGATGGTGCAGGCCGCCCGCAGCGGCGGACGTCGGACAAGTCTTCCCCGTCCGACCGGTCCGACGCAAAGAAAACATCGGCCCGCCCGGACTGTGCCAAGCCCATGCGGCTGCGAACGGCACGCCAGGGCCCGCGGGTCGGATCGAAGTTCTGGGGCTGCTCCGCCTACCCGGAGTGCAGGGGCGTACGCCCCGGCGAACCCGCGCCCGAGGACCCTTCGTAAGCGCGCCAGCCCAGGCATTGCGAAAGGCCTGGAAAGCCGCTATAGGGTGCCGGGCAAGGCTGTGAAACTCTTCCTTATGAAAGGGATTCGAATGGTCAAATTCTGCGTCTTCTACTGCGGCAAGCCCGAGGACTCTGCTGCCTTCGACCAGTACTATCGGGCCCATCACCTTCCAATCGTTGAAAGCTGGCCCCGGATCAAACGCATTGTGATCAGCAAGGGGCAGCCCGATGGCGGCATTTATCAGATTGCCGAATTGTATTTCGACAGCCGCGTGGAAATGGAGGCGGCCCTGCGCTCTCCGGAGAGAGCTCTCGCGGCTGAGGATGCCAAGAAACTTCCGCGGTTTATCGGCGAGATCAAACGCCAGACGTTTGAGGTTGAGGACTACGTGTAAGATTAGAATTGGACAGCAACCTCTGGAAATACCTGGCGGCGTGGCTGGTCATGCTCGCGGTGTCGGTCGCAAACGGCGCTGTGCGCGACTTCACGTATGGCCGGCACCTGGGGGAACTGGCCGCTCACCAGTTCTCGACGGCGAGCGGGATCCTGCTGCTCGGCGCCGTGATCCGGGGGTTCGGCAAGCTCGTCCCGCCTTCTTCCGGCCGTGAAGCCGTTGCGATCGGCCTGTTATGGGCGGCGCTCACCGTTGCCTTCGAATTTCTTTTCTTCCATTTCGTCGGCGGGCATTCCTGGTCGGAACTGTTGGCCAACTACAATGTCCTGAAAGGCCGCGTCTGGGTTTTTATCGTGCTCTGGGTGGCGACGGCACCTTATCTCTTCTTTCGTTTTCGCCGCCCGGGTTAAGCCGTCCCGAGCGCCGGTTCGAGGGGAAAAGCCGGGAAGAGCGGCGAGAAAACGCCCTTCCCGGTCGTGCATGCGTCCCGGTTCAGCCCAGGGTCGCCTTGAAGTGCTCGTTGACCTTGTCCCAGTTGATCACGTTGAAGAAGGCCGCGATGTACTCCGGCCGGCGGTTCTGGTAGGTCAGGTAGTAGGCGTGCTCCCAGACGTCGATCCCGAGGATGGGGGTCTTGCCCTGGCTGATCGGGCTGTCCTGGTTCGGGGTGGTCGTGATCTCCAACTCGCCTTTGTTCGCCACGAGCCAGGCCCAGCCGCTTCCGAAAAGCAGGGCGGCGGCGTTCGAAAAATCTTCCCTGAACTTGTCGAAGCTGCCGAACTTTTTCGCGATGGCCTCCACCACCGGACCGCCGGGCTTGCCGCCCCTTTTCAGGGTCGGCCAGAAGAAGCTGTGGTTGGCGTGCCCGCCGCCGTGGTTGCGCACGGCCGTGCGAATGGCTTCCGGAACCGCGTTGAGGTCGCGGACGAGCTTTTCAACGCTCAATTTTTCAAACGCTTCTTGCCCTTTAAGGGCGGCGTTGAGCTTGTCGATGTAGGTCTGGTGGTGTTTGGTGTGATGAATTTCCATTGTGCGCGCGTCGATGAAAGGCTCCAGCGCACTGTAGGCATAATCAAGCTTGGGCAATGTATGGGACATCGGGTACCTCCGAATCATCTATAGTCTGGGTTTAACGTGCTGCACATTTCTGATCGAGTTCGCCTGGCAGGGTTTTCCGGCGCACAGCGATCTTGCTGTTGCATTCCGTCGCCCCGTATCTCCAGTCATCATCAGAAGTCTAACCACGACATTTGATCTCGCAACCTCAACGCTCTGTGAGCGGCACTTATTTTCTTGACCTCGACAGATAAAGGCACTATTATTGCACAATACATTCGACGGACCTCAGCGGTCTCGAATGTGTCAAAGGTTGGATGAAAACATTTTGTTGCGTAGGTGTAACCGCCGCTCTCTTCAAAGTGTGGCGGTTTTTTTTATGCCATCGTCGTAATCCGCCCTTGAAAAAAAATCTACGAAAGGAGGATTAAGGCGATGATGCAAGGCAAGGTTAAGTGGTTCAACGAGCGTAAAGGCTTCGGGTTCATCGAGGCTGAAAATGGCAGCGATGTGTTCGTGCATTTCAGCGCAATCCAGGGCAGCGGCTTCAAGACGCTGGAGGATGGCCAGTCTGTCAGCTTTGATGTCCAGAATGGGCCGAAAGGCCTTTCGGCCGTCAATGTCCAGGCCGTCTGAAAACACCGTCTAGAACGACGCCTTCCGCTCACTGCGCGGTAGGCGTCACCCTTTACCCACCCTCCGGCCCCTTGAATGCCGGAACCCACACCGGGAGCCATCTCCACCCTTCGGGCAGGCCCCGAGCTTTACACGGAAAGAAAGGAAGCAATCGATGAACAAGAGGCTATATGTCGGGAACCTGTCCAACGAGGTTACGGAAAACGATCTCAACCACAATTTTTCAACCATCGGCAAGGTGGTGTCCGCGGTGATCATCAAGGATAAATATTCCAACCAGAGCAAAGGGTTCGGATTTATCGAGATGGAAACCGAAGACGAAGCCCGCAAGGCCATCGAGCAGTTCAACGGCGGCGAGCTTCAGGGCAAGAAGATTGTCGTCAGCGAAGCCCGGGAACCCCGCAAGGATTCCGAAGGCGGCTTTGGCCGCGGCGGCCGTCCCGGCGGGGGCGGTGGTTTCGGCCGTGGTCCGCGAGGTGGCGGTGGCGGCGGCGGCGGCGGTTATGGTCGGGGCGGCGGTGGCGGCTCCGGTCGGGGCGGCGGACGTTACTAGAAATCGGATGCATCATGGGGGGGGGACCCATTCCCGGATAGCGGGGAGTCCCCCTCCGTTTTGTAAAACATGCGCAATTCATTACCCGGGCCCGCGGGTGATTCTGCGGGATCGCGGTTTTTCCCGGGCCAACCGCAGCAACACACCGCGAACCAAGCTCTATTTAAGCCTCCCGGCCACCTTCAGGATAACGATCACAATCAAGACGATCAGCAGGACGCCGATCACAAGCCCCAGGCCGTCGCCGGCCGCCGGCAGGTGGTCGAGGTGGCCGGCCACCTGAAGCAGCTCCGCGTCCGTCAGGCCCTCGATGCGCGCCTGCGCCTCTGCCGGATCGATGCCATGGGCCAGCAGGCCGGCCCGGACGTCCTCGCGTGCCGCAAGCAGCCTCAGCCGCGCCCTCACATCCGCGGCTCCTGCCGAATCCATGACCGTCTCGGTCCCGATGAGGGCCGCGAGCGCGGGTTCACAGGGGATCGCGGTGAGCAGCGCCAGCGCCGCCATCAGGATGAAGACCGGACGACCTTTTTTTCGAGCTTCAATCATTTTTGCACTCCTGGGGCGTTTGGGTTCAGCCTTATTTGCGCGCCAGGCGGCTGATGAAGGGAACCTGGAGGTTGCTGTCCATAACCCGCCACTCGCCAGCCTGGGTTTTGACACCCTGAAGTTTTCCTGTTCTGAGCCATTCCGACACGCCCTTTTCGGTCAGATAGGTCATGGCCGCGAATTCCGGAATGGAATAGGTTTTTTCCGCCGGCGGAGTTTGAGGCGCAGGAGCGCCGGCCCCGGTTCAGAGGCCTTGGGCGGTTGGGGGGCCGAGGCCGCTTCGGATGATTTTTTAGGCGAAGCCGCCTTGGCCGATTTCTCGAATTCACGGACGGTTTTCGAGTCGAGCTGGCTCGGGGGGATCTTCCAGGCGTTGCCCTCTTTTTGGGCTTTGAGCTTGCCGTCCCGGATGAGCTTGGTAATGGCGGCCGCCGGGATTCCGGAAGCCTTGGCGAACTCGCGGGTGGTCATCGGTTTGGTCTGCGTGGCCATGGTTCATCCTTTCGTGACTCAGTTGAGGTTATCACGCCGGTCGCCCGAGTTTCGACAGGACCCTGCCTTTTTTTTGGTGATAGGTTTTCTATATAAAAATCCGTGCGATTAGTAAACCGCTACGTGAATGATCCCGGTTGGAACAAGGCTCCGCGCGCTAATGCGGCAAGGCCTGTGCCAGGTCGGCGATGATGTCGTCGGCATCTTCGATTCCGACCGAAAGCCGCAGCAGCCCCTCAGAGATCCCCAGCCCCGCCCGTTCGGCCGGCGTCAGCTTGGAGTGCGAGGTGGCTGCCGGCGCGCAGATGATCGTTTCCACCCCTCCCAGACTCAGGGCCGGCGTGATGAGCCGAAGCCGGCGCAGAAACCGCTCGGCGCTGATCCTGCGCTCGTCCACCTCGAAGGACATCATCCCCCCGAAGCCCCACATCTGCTGGCGGGCGACGGCGTAGCCGGGATGAGTCTCCAGCCCGGGGTAGTTGACGCGCCGGACGGCCGGGTGGCGCGCCAGGAATTCCGCGATGGCCATGGCGTTCGCGTTTTGGCGCTCCACGCGCACCGACAGCGTTTTGAGGCTGCGCTCGAGCAGGTGGCAGGTCAGGGCGTTCATGCTGCCGCCCAGGTTGACCGCCGCCTCCTTCACGCGGCGAATCGGCGCCGCCCGGCCCACGGCGGCCCCGCAGCAGAGATCGCTGTGGCCGCCGAGGTATTTGGTGGCGCTGTGGACCACGACGTCGATGCCCAGGGCGACGGGGTTCTGGTTGACGGGGCTGGCGAAGGTGTTGTCGATAACGGTGACGATGTTCCGGTCCCGGCCGATTTCGGCGGCCGCCGCAATGTCGGTGACGAGCAGCAGGGGGTTGGAGGGCGACTCGATGTAGATCAGCTTCGTATTCGGCCGGACGGCCGCTGCGATCTCCTCGGACCGGTTCGCCACAAGCGAGTACTCGATCCGGAAACGGTCGAAGTCGGCCGTGATGAAGTGGTGAGTGCCGCCGTAGATGTCCCGCTGGATGACGGCATGATCGCCGCTGCTGAGAAAGGCCAGCATGACCGAACTGATGGCCGCCATGCCCGAGCTGAACAGGATGCCGTCCTCGGCGGCTTCCAGCGCGCAGAGTTTTTCGACCACGGCCCGCTGGTTGGGAGTGTTGTAGTAACGGGGGTAGACGTTCTCCGCCGCATCGATGTATTCGAAGGAGGAGGAGGGGTAGATCGGGCTGTTCAGCCCGCCCGTGGCCGTGTCTTTGCGGGTTCCGGCGTGAACGCACTGGGTGGTTTTCTGCATGAGGAAATTCCTTGTGCGAGGGTTAAGGCAATTTATCATTAAACCGGCAATGGGGATGCCGCCACCGGTTCGGGTCCGGGCGGCGCGGGGCGCCCGCCCGGGCAGGCTGCCCCCGGCTTTTCACATGGGATTTTCTTAGTCCAAATGCGCCGGTATGGCAACGCCATTTGTGAACCTTCCGCCCGCTGTGCCCCCGGGGACGGATCGAACGTCGAAAGCCTGTTGACAGCGCGCACGCATTGGCCTACTTCTTACATCCGGGCGCCGGCGCAAAATGGTGGCAATCCCATAAGGAGGCTTCGGCCGCAGGGGACCGGTGCCGGCACCCCCTGCGCGGATTTGTCCTGATGGGGCAGCCGGGTATGAGACACCCTCGCAAGCGCATCTTCCTTCCGGTTCTTGTCATTCTGGTGCTGGGCGGCACCGGCGGCTGTGAATTCAGAAATCCCAAACCACCCCTGGCGGTGCAGGGCGTGCTGGACCTGACCCAGTGGGATTTCGCGCGCCGCGGGCCGGCCGAGCTGAGCGGCGAGTACGAATTTTACTGGAACCAGCACCTGAGCCCGGCCGATTTCAATACGGCCGCAGCGCCGCAACCTTCCGGATTCATCCGCGTTCCCGGGTTCTGGAACGGATATCGGTTAAACGACGTAAAGCTTCACGGCAGCGGCTACGCCACCTATCGGCTGACGGTGCGCCTGGCCGCCGCCGGGGCTCGCCTCGGCCTCAAGGTGGCGGAGGTTTCGACCGCCTTTCGACTCTACGTGGATGGGATGGAGATGGCCGTGGTCGGAGCGGCCGGGAAAGACCGGGAGGCCACGGTTCCCCGGCAACAGCCCGTGATGCTCTCCTTCACCCCGGCCTCCGACCGGGTCGTTCTGATCGCTCAGGTGAGCAACTTTCACCACCGCCGGGGCGGGTTGTGGGAGGTGATGACCCTCGGCCGGGCCGAGCAGATCGAAAGGCTCCACGAGCGCGAGCGCGGGCTGGATTTCTTCCTGCTCGGCGGCATTTTCGTGATGGCGGTCTATCACCTGGGGCTTTTTCTGGCCCGCCGGAAATTCCGGTCGACGCTCTACTTCGGCATCTTCTGCTTTCTGGTCGCGCTGCGGCTTTTCACCACGGAAGAACGGTATCTGGTTCAGATCCTGCCGGCCCTCGACTGGGAGCTGCTGGTGAAGATCGAGTACCTCTCCTTCTACCTGGCCGTCCCGGTTTTCGGCATGTTCCTCCAGTCGCTCTTCCCGGTGATCTCACCGAAGCTGCTCCGATGGGTCTTGGTTCTGGGCGGCGGTTTTTCGCTGCTCGTTCTTCTCGCACCGGTTCGGGTTTTTTCCTACAGCCTCCCCGCGTATGAATGGATCACGCTGGCCCTGATGGCCTACGCCTTCCGCCTGATGCTGTCGCAGCCCCTCCAGCGGCAGCCCGAAGCGTTCGTGTTTCTCGCGGGCACGAGCCTGTTGTGCCTGGCCGCGATCAACGACATCCTGTACGTGGAACAGGTCGTGAACACCGGCTTTTTCGCGCCTCTGGGCCTTTTTTTATTTGTTTTCGCCCAGGCGTTCATCCTCTACCTGAGAATCATGAAGGCCTTCACGCTGGTCGAATCCCGGGGCGTCGAGCTGCGCGACACGCTCGAGTCCTACAAGCAGGAGGTCCTCGACCGCATGCGCATTGAGGAAGCCCTGCGTGAAAGCGAGGAGAAATACCGCACCATCCTCAACAGCATCCAGGAGGGCTACTACGAAGTCGACCTGAGCGGCAACATGATGTTCTGCAACGATTCCCTGTGCGGGATTATCGGCTATTCCCGAGATGAGCTCATCGGGATGAACAACCGTCAGTACATGCCCACGGAGGCCTTCAAACGCGTCTACGAGACGTTTCTGCGCGTGTACCACACGGGAGAGGCCGCCAAAGCGTTCGACTGGGAGGTCATCACCCGGGAAGGCGCCCGGAAAATCGTGGAGGCCTCCGTGACCCTGATCCGGGATGTCAAAGGCATACCCGCCGGGTTCCGAGGGGTGGTGCGCGACATCACCGACCGCAAACGGGCCGAGGAACAGGCCCGGGCGCATCAGCAGCAGCTGATGCAGGCCAGCAAGATGGCGGCTCTCGGGGTCCTGGTCTCCGGGGTCGCCCACGAGATCAACAACCCGAACAACTTCATCATGTTGAACGCCCCCATTCTCCGGGAGGCCTGGGAGAGCGCGCGGCCGGTGCTGGATGCGTATCACCGGGAAAACGGCGATTTCCTGATGGGCGGCATGATGTATTCCGAGATGCGGGAGCAGATGCCAAAGCTTTTGTCCGGCGTGGCCCAGGGTGCCGAGCGCATCAAGCAGATCGTGGCCAACCTCAAGAGCTACGTGCGCGGGGACGGCGGGGACCTGAGCCATGCGGTGGATGTCAACGCGGTCATCCGCTCTTCCCTGTCGATCATCTCCAACGTCATCAGAAACGCCACCGATCGCTTTGCGGTCAGATACGAAGCCGACCTGCCGCCGGTTCGAGGCAGTTTCCAGCGGCTGGAACAGGTGATCCTCAACCTGATTCAAAACGCCTGCCAGGCCCTGCCGGACAGGAAAAAAGGCCTTTTCGTCACCACCGGCCGCGCCGCCGACGGAGCCGGGGTTGTAGTCACCATCCGGGACGAGGGCGGCGGAATCCGGCCCGAGGACCTGCCGCGCATCCGCGAGCCGCTGTTTACGACGCGGCAGGACGTCGGCGGGATCGGCCTGGGACTTTCCATCTCCTCGAAGATCATCGAGGAGCACCGGGGCCGGCTGCGCTTCGAGTCGACGCCCGGAAAGGGGACCACGGTGACGATCACGCTTCCGGTCGACCAAGGGTGAACGAGCTTGTTGTTTCGACGGATATGCCAACTCGTTTTCGGGTGAAGGTGCGGAGGGCACCCCGCGCCGCCTTTGCGTGAGATGCTGAACTTCGGCATGTTGGAATGCCCGTGCGAAAAGCGGACGGAAAGGATTCTGCCATGAGCCAGACCATTTACCCGCAGCGGCCCGTCATGCTGGTCGACGACGAAACCCAGGCCCTGACCAGCTTTGAGGCGACGCTGCGCTCCGCCGGCATCAACCATTTCGTCGCCTGCGGCGACAGCCGCGAGGTCATGTCCCACCTCGCGCGGCAGGAGATCGAGATCTTGCTCCTGGACCTGTGGATGCCTCAGGTTTCGGGCGAAGAGCTCCTGCGGCAGATCACGGCCGAGTATCCGGATTTGTCCGTGGTCATCGTCACGGGGGCGGACGACGTCGAGACCGCCGTCAAGTGCATGCGGCAGGGAGCCTTTGACTACATCGTCAAGCCGGTCGAAAAGAGCCGGCTTGTCAGCAGCGTGAAGCGGGGCATCGAACTGCGCGAGCTGCACCGCGAAAACCAGCTGCTCAAGGCGCGCGTCCTATCCGATCGGCTGAGCCGACCCGAGGCCTTCGCGGACATCGTCACGGTCAGCCCGGCCATGCGTTCCATTTTCCAGTATGCCGAGGCGGTGGCCGTAAGCCCGCGGCCGGTCCTGGTCACCGGCGAGACCGGAGTGGGCAAGGAGCTCGTGGCCCGGGCCCTGCACGTTCTGAGCGGCCGCAAGGGCGGCTTCGTACCGGTCAATGTCGCGGGCCTGGACGATCACGTCTTCGCCGACACGCTCTTCGGCCACCGGAAGGGCGCCTTCACCGGCGCCATGGAAGGCCGGGCCGGCCTTCTGGAGCAGGCGGCCAGCGGCACGCTTTTCCTGGACGAGATCGGGGATCTCAGCGCCGTCTCCCAGGTGAAACTCCTGCGGTTGCTGCAGGACGGCGAGTATCTGCCCCTGGGCTCGGATGTGGCCAAGCGCTCGGATGCCCGGGTCCTCGTGGCAACGAACCAGGATCTCGAAGCGGCGCGTGACTCCGGGCGCTTTCGCAAGGATCTTTATTACCGGCTCTGCGGCCACCACATCCACCTCCCGCCGTTGCGCGACCGGCGGGAGGACTTGCCGCTGCTGCTGGACCACTTCCTCGAAAAAGCGGCGGAGAGCCAGAGCAAGAAAAAGCCGACCCCGCCCGATGAGCTCATGAAGCTGCTCGCGGCCTATCATTTCCCGGGCAACGTGCGCGAGCTGGAATCCCTGGTTTTCAATGCCCTCAGCCTCCACGGCTCGGGGAAGCTGTCGATGGATGCTTTCAAGAAGGAGATTTTCAAGACACAACCGGGCCTGGCCGGCGCCGGCGCGTATAGAACGGAAACGACGGCCGAACAGCCGGCCTTCCCGGAACCATTGCCGACCCTCCGGCAGATCGAGAATCTGCTGGTGGAAGAGGCCCTGCGGCGCTCCGGCGGCAATCAGTCCATCGCGGCGGCCATGCTCGGCATTACGCGCCAGGCGCTCAACAAGCGGTTGCACAAGGCCGATGCCTCCCAGGGATAACGGTGCAATGAGAGTTGACGGGCCAACGGACCAATTTTATACACGCTTCCGACGATGTCCGCTTTTACAAGTCCGCGGGAGCCGCTCTCCGGCCGCGAGCATCGAGGCTGAGAGCCCCTCCCACGCCTGATTACCGACGGTGTGGTGCAGTGCCCCGCCACCCGCTTCAAAAGCATCCAACGAATTCGCATTGCCCGCCGGCGCAGCTTTGACTCCGGTTGCAGCCTTCCCGCGGCGTGATTCGGCCTTGATTCGGTCGACAGGGTCTCTTCTGGAATTCGCTTCAGATCGCATTTGCTCATAATCCTCGGCGGTTATTTCGAAGGTTTTGGTTGGTGAAAAAAAATCTGCGTGTGCCCGCGTCGGTTGGTACGTCGATTGCTCTTGCGAGTGGCCAGAGGCATGGCATTCGCAACCCAAGGAGGAAATCCATGGCGCCATCCAGAGAAGACCCGGGCACCTCGGGCGGTCACCTGTATGCCGGAATCGACGCCGGTTCGGTCAGTGTCAACGGCATCCTCATCGATGAGCGGAAACGGATCATCCACGAAAGCCCTTATCGGCGCCACTTCGGAAAGGTGGAGGAGACGACGGCGGGGCTCGTCAAGGAGCTTAACGCACGATTCGGGCCGGAGCGCATCGCAGGTGTCGCCTTCACGGGCAGCCACGGAAAGCTGCTGAGCGAACGGGTGCAGGCCCCTTACGAATTCGAAATCATCTGCCAGGTCCTGGGCGCGGTCCACATCCGGCCGGACGTCCGGACCGTTATCGGCATGGGCGGCCAGGAGACGGCCCTGATGCAGATCGGCCATACGGGGTCCGGCTGGGAGCTCGAGTTTTTCAACACCAACGGCCCCTGCGCCTCGGGAACGGGGTCTTTCATCGACCAGCAGGCCGAGCGGCTGGCCATCGCCATGTACGAGCGGCGCGGAGAGCACCGCCATCGGCCGGTCGACCGGATCCTCGCCGATTTCATCGCCCTGGGGTTGAAGAGCCGGTGGCCCGCCAGCGTCGCCTGCCGTTGCACCGTGTTCACCAAGTCGGACATGATCCACCTTCAAAACAAGGGCGAGCGGCTGGAGGATATCATCCACGGCCTGCACGTCGGCAACGCCCGGAATTACCTCAGCACCATCGTCGCCAACCGGACCTTGCACGATCCCATCGTGTTCATCGGCGGGCTCTCCCTCAACGGGCTTCAAGTCAAGGCGTTGCGGGACTATTTCCCGAGCCTGGTGGTGCCGCCCCGCAGCACTTCCATCGGCGCCCTGGGCGCGGCGCTGAACGGCCGGGCGCTCGGCGGCGCGGCCAGGGTCGACCCGGCGGCTCTCACGGCCTCGGGGCGCTGCCGGGCGGCGGCGCTGCCCGTCGGACGGAAGCTCGAGCTGCGGCAGACCGCGTTTCCGGAAACCAACGATCTGGCGCTGCGGCCGAGAGGTCTTTGCCAGCGAGGGTTCCTTGGAATCGACATCGGCTCAACGAGCACCAAGTACGCGCTGACGGATGCGCGGGGTCAGATGGTTCACAAACGCTACATCCCCACCCAGGGCAAACCCGTCGAGGCGGTCCAGAGCCTCCTCCGGCACCTGCGCGCGCAGATGGGATCGGAGCTGGAAATCGCGGGGGTGGCCACCACGGGGTCCGGCCGGAGCGTGGTCGGGGATTTTCTCAGGGCCGACCTCATCATCGACGAGATCACGGCGCATGCCCGAGGGGCCGTTGCGATCGACCCCACCGTCGACACCATCTTCGAGATTGGTGGTCAGGATTCCAAGTACATCTCCATCGGCCGCGGGCACCCGCTCGACTTCGACATGAACAAGGTCTGCGCCGCCGGGACGGGAAGTTTCCTGCACGAACTGGCCAACAAGCACGGCATCGACATCGTCGGCGAATTCGAGGAGATCGCCCTGGCATCGGAAAAACCGGTGAAGCTTGCCGAGCGCTGCACGGTGTTCATGGAATCCGATCTCATGTCCTACCACCAGAGAGGCGCCGCCCGCGACGATCTCATGGCCGGGCTCTGCTACGCGATCGTCCACAACTACCTGAACCGGGTGGTCGGCAAGCGCAGGATCGGCGAGCGGGTGATGTTCCTCGGGGGTCCGTCGCTGAACCGGGCGGTCGTGGCCGCCTTTGAGAACGTCCTGGGCCGAGGCCTGCTGGTGCCCAGGCACCGCGAGGTCCTCGGGGCTTACGGGGCCGCCGTCTGCCTGCAGGAGAAGATGCTCGCGGCGCCCGGCCGGGAAAGTCTTTTCCGAGGGCTCGAGAGCGTCCTGGCGGACCGGATGGACCCCGTCGAGAAGGTGTGCCGTGTCGACCCCCGCTGTCACAACCAGTGCAAGCTGAAGGTCTACCGGTTCGGCGGACGCAAGAGCGTCTGGGGAGGGGAGTGCGGCCGATATGAAACCGTCCGGCGGGGCGTTGTCCGCGGGGAAAATTTATTCGCGAGGCGCCAGAAAATCTGGGAAGAACACATGGCCGGCGTTTACAGCACCCTGCCGGACGCGCCGTTGATGGAAGTCGACGGCCGGCCGACGGTGGGCATGCTGCGCGCCCTGTACGGCGCCCAGGCGAGCCTTTTGTGGGCGCACTTTTTCGACCGGCTCGGGTTCCGGCTGGTGCTGACGCCGCCCACCAGCGAGGAGATTTCCCAAAAGGGCATCGAAGCCGTGCTGGCCGAGACCTGTTTCCCGGTGAAGGTCGCGCACGGCCACGCCCGGGCGCTGGTCGGCAACACCCGGCACCTGTTCATGCCGACCCCCATCGACATGGCCACGCCCCGGCCCGCCGAGCGCGGCTACTACTGCCCGATGGTGCAGAGCAGCACGTTCATGATCCGGGCTGCGCTGGGAATTGGGCAGCAATCCGTCCTCAACCCCAGCCTGAGGCTCAAGTCCGACCCCGACCTGCTGGCGCTGGACATCCACGAGCAGATGGGGACCCGGCTGGGGGTCGGCAAGTCCCGGGTGCGTGAGGCGCTGCGCCACGCCATGGAAAAACAGAAGCGCTTCGTCGAAGCGCTGCATCGCGAAGGGGCCGGCCTTCTGCGAAGCCACCGCGCGGAGGAGAGCCTGGTGGTGGTGACGGGCCGGCCCTACAACCTCTACGATGAGCGCCTGAACCTCCGGTTGGGGCAGAGCCTGGCCAAGATCGGCCTGACGGCCCTGCCCATGGATTTCATCGACGTCTCCGGGGTGGACCTGGGGGATTTTTCGTCGATGTACTGGGGGCTCGGCGCGCAGATCCTGCGAACCGCCCAGTGGATCCGCGCGACCCCCCGATGCTTCGGTTTGCACCTGACGAATTTCGGGTGCGGTGCGGATTCCTTCATCGAGCATTTCTACAGACACATCATGGGCGGCAAGGCCAGCCTGATCCTCGAGCTGGATGAACACAGCGCCGCGGCGGGCGTCATGACACGGCTGGAAGCCTACCAGCACGTGATCGACAACTGCCGGGGGGACCACCGACGGCCGAAGTCTGCGTTGCGCCGGGTGGGTCAAGGCGAATGGGCCGCGGCCGGCGCTTCTTCCGTGGAAACCGTTATCGCCGCGTGCTCGAAATGAAACAACGGGAAGCTTCGAATGGAGGGTCTCATGAAAATGAATGTCGATGCCAAACTCAGCGCCGCGTCGCCCCTACCGGTCACCCTGGGCAAGATCGGTCTGCGGGGCAAGACCTTTCTGATACCGGAGATGAACAGGATCGCCTCGCTTCTGATTGCCGCCAGCATCCGGTCTTTCGGCATCCGGGCGCAGGTCCTGAAGACCTATCGGGGGCTCGAGCACGGCCAGAAGTTCACCTCGGGCAAGGAGTGCTACCCGTGCCTGGTCACTTTAGGGGATCTGCTGAATTTTGTCGAAGAGGAAAGACTGCGGTTGGGGGATGGTTTCAGCGCGGGGGATTATGTGTATTTCATGCCCGAGTCCGACGGGCCCTGCCGGTTCGGTCTCTACAACAAGTACCAGCGGATCGTGCTCGACTCCCTGCCGGGCCTGCCGGCGCTGAACATCGGTGCCTTGACCACCACGGACAGCTACTCGCCGGAGGGTTTTGTCGAGCCGGAAAACGCCGTCGCACTGAAAAAGGCGGCCTATCTGGCGACCGTGGTGGCCGACATCCTGGAGCGCCTCGTTTGGCGGGTGAGGCCCTATGAAAAAAAACCCGGGCGAACGGATGCCTTTGTCGACGACGCCGTTCGGTGTCTGATCGAAACGTTTGAAAAACAAGGGTCCCGCGATCCCTATGCGCCGGTCATGGCCGAGCTGGATGCGATCCTGGGCGAAGCCGCGCACATCGTCGACCCGCGGGTCCCGCCCAAGCCGCGGATCATGATCGTCGGCGAAATATTCCTCAGGATGCACCCGGACTCCAACCAGCACCTGATCCGGGTCCTGGAAAAGTACGGGGCGGAAGTCGTCAACGCGTCGATGGCCGAGTGGATGAACTACGTGAGCTATGAGGGGCTGAGAATCGCGAAAAGAAACCTGCGGCTGAACCTCCGGCTGCTGCGGCTGCCCGCCGCCGTGGCCGCCGGCAGAGAGGTGCTCAACTTCGGCCTGACCCTTCTTTACCAGGAGCGGACCCAGAAGAAAGTCTTCCGGCGGGCGCAGCGTCTCCTCGATCTGGCCGCAGACCACAAGATCAGCCGCCTCGAACGCATTCTGAAAAAGTCCGAGGTGTTCTCCTTCGACATCCCCACCGAGGCCTGCCTGAGCATTCCGAGCATCATGCACTGCGCCGCAGGCGGCTATCACGGTGTGGTCAACGTCTACCCCTTTACCTGCATGCCCAGCACCACCACCTCGGCCGTGGTGCGGCCGCTGATGAACGAAGGGCGGTTCCCTTTTCTGGACACGCCCTATGACGGCGGTTCCCAGCCCGGGCGTGAAGCGGCCATCCGCACGTTCATGTACCAGGCCCGGCAGCACATGGAACGCAACGGTAGCCAAAACGGATCCCACCCCGGAGGGCGACCGCGCCCCGGGTCTTCGTGAGGCCCCCCGCTCCGCCGGCGCCGTATCGAGCGTTGCCATTATGGATTGCCGGTCTAACGGCTCTAATTTTGATCCTTGAATCTCACTAGGATTTCATCCGTCTCCACGGCCTGACCGGGGACCGCGAGCACCTCCTCGACCTCGCCGTCGCAGGGCGAGGCGACGAAGCTCTCCATTTTCATGGATTCGATGCTCACCAGGTCCTGGCCGCGGTGCACGCGGTCGCCCTTTTGGACGCGCACGTCCACGACCAGCCCCGGCATCGGGCAGCGCAGCACGTTCTCCAGGACGTCCGTGCGCGGGGCGGGCATGTGCCGGGCCAGCTCCCATTCCCGGGGGGAGAAGACCTCGAAGATGCGCGCCGCGCCGCAGAAGGCGACCCCGAAGAAACTGTATTGGTAATAGAGTCGGAACATGTGGGAGCGGCCGTCGATCTTGAGCACGAGCCGGCGCCGGTAGAACTCGAACTCGGGGGTCGTCACCGCGTAGGATTGCCCGTCGACCGTGACGGTCCAGGCGTGCGGCTCCGGGTCTTTGCGCAGGCAGATCTCGAAGAGGTCCTCGCCGCAGCGGACTTTGTAGGGGTTGCACTCCTTGAGTTCAACGGCCGGCCCGACCCGGGTCGTCATGGGCTTGAGGGATTCGCGCGTCAGGCCCTGGCGGTTGTGGTAGACGATCGTCGCCGCCATGGCCATGAAGTGCAGCCGCTCGGCGGGCGGGGCCAGGGTGGGCAGGCCTTTTTCGAAATGGGCGTCGATGAAGCCCGTGGACAGCTGCCCCGCGCAGAAGGCCGGGTGGGTCAGGACGGCATTGGCGAAATCCACGTTGGTGGCAAGCCCTTCGATGTGGTAGCCGTTCAGGGCCTGCACCAGAGAGTCGATCGCGGCCTGCCGCGTTTCGCCCCAGGCGATGACCTTGGCGAGCAGCGAGTCGTAGAAGACCGAGACGAGGCTGCCGGCTTCGACGCCGCTGTCGAGACGGATGTTGGGTCCGTGGGCCGGAGAATAGCGGGTGATCATGCCCGTGGAGGGCAGGAACCCACGGGCCGGGTCCTCGGCGCAGACCCGCGCCTCGACGGCCCAGCCCTTCCAGGTGACCTCCTCCTGGCTAAGCGGCAGGGGTTCGCCGGCCGCCACGCGCAGCTGGAGCTCGACGAGGTCGAGCCCGGTCACCATTTCGGTCACGGGATGCTCCACCTGCAGGCGCGTGTTCATCTCGAGGAAGTAGAAGCCGCCCGCCGGGTCCAGAATGAACTCGACCGTGCCGGCGTTCGCGTAGCCGGCCGCCCGCGCCAACCGGCAGGCGCAGGCCCCCATGCGCTGCCGCAGATCCGGGTCGACCGCCACCGAGGGGCTTTCTTCGACGAGCTTCTGGTAGCGCCGCTGCACCGAGCATTCCCGTTCGCCCAGGTGGATGACCGCGCCATGGCGGTCGGCGATGATCTGGATCTCCACGTGGCGCGCCACCGGGATGAATTTTTCGACGAAGATGCGGTCGTCGCCGAAGGCCTTGCGCGTTTCCGCGCGACCCGCCTGCATGGCGGCGGCGAGCTCATCCCGCGAGGCGACGATGCGCATGCCCTTGCCGCCGCCGCCGGCGGCGGGCTTCAAGAGCAGCGGGTAGCCGATCCCCTCGGCGGCCGAAAGCGCTTCGTCCAGGTCGTCGATCGACTTTAAAACCCCCGGGACCACCGGAACCCCGGCCTTCACCGCCAGGGCCTTCGAGGCCACCTTGTCGCCCAGTTCGGCGATGGCGGCGGCCGGCGGCCCGATGAAGGTGAGGCCGGCGCGGGCGACCATTTCCGCGAAAGCGGGGTTCTCGGAGAGAAAGCCGTAGCCGGGGTGGACGGCCGTGCACCCGCTGGCGAGCGCGGCCTCAAGGATTTTTTCCTTGACGAGGTAGGACCGGTTCGAGGGCGAAGGGCCGATGAGAACCGCCTCGTCCGCCGCCTGCACGTGCTGGGAGCGGGCGTCGATTTCGGAGTGCACGGCCACGGTGCGGACCCCCAGGCGCCGGCAGGTCCGGGCGATGCGCACGGCGATCTCGCCGCGGTTGGCAATCAGGATTTTTTCAAACACGGATCTCCCCCTTCCTCACAACGGAATGTTTCCATGCTTGCGGTTCGGCCGCGCCGTGCGCTTGCTCTCAAGGAACTGCAGGCTGCGGATCAGCCGCTGGCGGGTGGTGCGCGGAAAGATCACGTCGTCGATGTAGCCCCGCTTGGCGGCCAGAAAGGGATTGGCGAAGGTCTTGCGGTAGGCGTCGGTCTTGCGGCCGAGCAGGGCTTCCGGTTCGGCCGCGGCGGCGATCTCCTGCCGGTGGATCACCTCGGCCGCCCCCCTGGGGCCCAGCACGGCGATTTCGGCCGTGGGCCAGGCGTAGTTGATGTCACCGCCGATGTGCTTGGAGTTCATCACGATGTAGGCTCCTCCGTAGGCCTTGCGCAGGATGACGGTGATTCGCGGCACGCTGGCCTCGACGAAGGCATAGAGCAGCTTCGCGCCGTGGCGGATGATGCCCCCGGATTCCTGCTCGGGCCCCGGCATGAAGCCGGGGACATCCACGAAGCAGACGAGCGGGATGTTGAAGGCGTCGCAGAAGCGCACGAAGCGCGCGGCCTTGGCCGAGGCATGGATGTCGAGCACACCGGCCAGCACGGCCGGTTGGTTCGCGATCAGCCCCACGGTCTGGCCGCCGAGCCGGCCGAGCCCGCAGATGATGTTGCGGGCAAAATGCGGCTGGATCTCCATGAACTCGGCCCCGTCCAGGATGCTGTGGAGGAGCACTTTCATGTCGTAGGTCTGGTTGGGGCTGGCCGGAACCAGGTAGTCGAGCGCCGGGTCCATGCGCTCCAGCGGGTCGCGCAAATCCAGGATCGGCGGCTTCTGCCGGTTGTTGGAGGGCAGGTAATTGATCAGCCGGCGCACTTCCCGCAGGCAGAGAATGTCGTTCGGCAGCACGAAGTGGGCGACCCCGCTTTTCTCGCCGTGGATGCGGGCGCCGCCGAGATCGGCGGCGGTGATCTCCTGATGGGTGACCGTCTTCACCACGTTGGGGCCGGTGACGAACATGAAGGCGGTGTTCTCCACCATGAAGACGAAGTCCGTGATGGCCGGGCTGTAGACCGCCCCGCCGGCGCACGGGCCCATGATGCAGGAGATCTGGGGTACCACCCCGCTCGCCTGGACGTTGCGGTTGAAGATCTCGCCGTAGGCGGCGAGGGCATCGACCCCTTCCTGGATGCGGGCCCCGCCCGAATCGTTGAGCCCGATGATGGGGGAGCCCACGCGCACGGCGTGGTCCATGACCTTGCTGATTTTCTGGGAGTGGGCCTCGCCAAGGGAGCCGCCGATGACGGTGAAGTCCTGGCTGAAGACAAAAACCTCACGGCCGTCGATGGTGCCGTGGCCGGTGATCACCCCGTCGCCGGGGTAGTTCCGCTCCTGGTCGGTGTAGCCGCCGCGGCCGGTCTTCAGGATGTCGAACTCCTCGAAGGAGCCCTCGTCCAGGAGCAGCTCGATGCGCTCGCGGGCCGTGAGCTTGCCGCGGCGGTGCTGGTCTTCGACCCGCGCGGGGCCGCCGGCCTGAAACGCCTCGTTCTTCATGGACTCGAGATCGGCGAGGTTGCTCTGGAGGCTTCCGCCGGTCGAGGCACCGGCTTCCGCCTGCTGCAGCCGCTGGGCTATCTTGGATCCGCTCTGCAGGGCTTGCTTGGGTTCCATGGCGCCTCCTCCATTTGCGCTTCCATCATCGCTGAAATGAAAAAGGATGTGCTGAACACGCGGCCGCTCAAGGAGCGGTTGAAGCGGACGATGGGGTAGATCGTCCCGAAACGGCATCCCGTCCGAAAAAAACCGAATCGTGCCTTTCGCGGGTCAGGCGGAGTGCTCGAACATGGACATGAGCTTCTGCTGCATGCGCTGGGTCACTTGCGCGCGGTCGTGCCCTTTGCGCAGGCGTTCTCCCAGGAGCATTCCGGCCTCCTTCGCCGCTTTCATGGTCTCCGGCTGCCGGGCGACGTTCGGGATCATCTCCTCGGTGATCTTGACCCCCGGGCCATGGAGCAGCGTGGGGATGCCGACCGGACAGGTCTCCCCGTACCCGCAGGAGTAGCAGGAGGCCGCCCCTTGCCCGGTCACCTTGGCCACGGTTTCGATGAAATTGTAAAGGAAAAATTTTTCCAGATCGTCGGCCGGGTAGTTCCCCGAGGTCCCCCCGACCCCCACCGCCACTGCCAATTTTCCCCAGAGAAGATTGCCCGCCTGGTGGCGGAATTGGAACCAGCGTTCGACCAGGGCATGCGTGACGGCGTTTAACGTGGAGTAATAATTGGGCGCCCCGATGACGTAGGCATCGGCGGCCACGATCGGCTCCCGCAGCTCCGTCAGGTCGTCCTTGACCTTGCAGATATTGTCCTTGACGCACCCCAGGCAGGCGATGCACCCGGAGATGCTCTTGCCCCTGAGGGTCACCAGGTCGTAGTCGCACCCGGTATGGTCGAGCACGGTCCGGACCAGCGTGTGAACGCCCGATGCTTCGCTTTTGCGTGTGCTTCCGACGATTCCCAGGATCTTCATTCGTCCCTCCGCGTCTATTTTTCTTTCTTGCGTATTCCGTTGACCCGTGCGCGCAGGTCCTCATAGCGCTTGGGATCGAAAACGTTGATCTCTTTCGAGTGAAACCGGTAGATCTTCAGGCACAGGTTGGCATCCGGGGCGTCGCGCCGAGCGACGGCGACGTCGATGCAGCGCAAATTGTCGCGGATGGATTTCTCGTAGAGTTGCTTGCGCAGGTCTTCGTAAAGCTTCCGGTCGAAATTGCCTGCCTCCATGGCGCTGATTTTCCAAACATTGAGCGCCACCTTGGCGTTGTAAAAGGCGTCTTCCTGGATTGATTTTTTCGCCAGCGACAAGTTGATGGCGGCATCGCGTTCCAGATCCCTCTGACGCGCGGCGTCGGGTTGGACCAGCGGGACGGGTGGCTTGGCCGCCTGGCCCCCGGCATCGGGAGCCGCCAGCACGACCAGAAGCAGCACCAGGGCGGCGGCCCGGGTGGATTTTTGGTTTTTGAAGCGGATCATGCCATCTTCCGCAGTTTTTCAGTGAAGGGGATGTCGGCCGGGCAAAAGCGGTAGCGGCCGAGATCCGTGATGGCCACCCAGGCCAGCTCGGCGTGTTCGTTACATGACATCTCCCCACCCTGGGCTCGAACACGATACGCGAGCA
>CAZLSV010000004.1:42475-56439 GCA_964562235.1 uncultured Desulfatibacillum sp. | reverse complement strand
CACGGTTACCCGGATGCCGAGTTCCTCCTGGATCTCGCGCTCCAGGCACTGCGCGGGAGATTCCCCGGGCCGGACCTTGCCGCCGGGAAACTCCCACAGGCCGGCCTGCGAGGCCCCGGGCCTGCGGCGGGCGATCAGTACCCGGCCGCTTTCGATCCAAATGGCCGCCGTGACGTCGATCATCGGTCCATCCATCCGGCCGCCCGGCGGATCACCGGCCAGCGCCGGGGCCCCCGCAGGTTCTGAAGCACTGGGTGCGGGAGCCGGCGAGCCGAAGGGTGCGCGGGCCGGTCGATCCGAGAGTTGTCGGCGAAAACCTCTTGATCCTCCGACGTTTGGGCGAGATAATGCCGGTCATACACTTTCCACGATATGAATTCAAGGATTTGACAACGGGTTGCCGCCTGTTCGGCGTTCCGGCGGCGGTGAAAACAAAGGCATTTGTTCCCCGAAGCTGGAGCAGCCCACACGTTGTCGATTCAACGGAACTCCTGAGGGGGTCGATGTCCAGTCCGCAGTCAACTTTTGGAAGACCTAAGACTATCAGGTTTCGCTACGAAGCATCGCTCTCCGACAAGCAGGTCGTTGAGGATATCGTCTCCTCGACGGGGTTTTTCAACTCCGCCGAGGTCGAAATTGCCGTCGAACTGGTCGAGGAGCGCCTGGCGTCCGGAGATGAGAGTGGGTACTTTTTCGTCTTTGCCGAGGAGGCCGGGCAGGTGCTGGGCTACACCAGCTACGGCCCGATTGCCGGCACCGCCGAGAGCTTCGATCTTTACTGGATCGCGATCCACCGCGACCGGCAGGGCCGGGGCCTCGGCCGGGCGCTGATGGGTGAAACCGAGCGTATGATCCGAAAGAACGGGGGGCGACGCGTCTATGCCGAAACCTCGGGCCGGCCGCAGTACGAGCCCACGCGGATCTTTTATGAACGACTGGGCTTTTCGAGGGAGACGCAACTCAAAGACTTCTACGCCCCCGGCGACGACAAGGTTTTCTATGTCAAGGTCCTGTGAGCGGGCCCAACTGCGGCCGGACGGCAAAACCGGCCTGGCAGCGGAAAAGCGCACGCGCCTCAAGCACATCTTAGAAGAATTGTCCGCCGCCGCCGATCCTCGAATCGTCGCCGTTTCTCGCCGGTTCTTCAAAACCGGTCCGGGCGAGTACGGCGAAGGTGACCTCTTCCGCGGCATCCGGGTTCCCGTCCTTCGTAAGCTTGCCCGGAAACACCGCGACATCGGGCGCAGCGATGCCGATCAGCTGCTCCACTCCCCGTATCACGAAGACCGGCTGCTGGCGCTCTTTCTGTTGATGGGCCTTTTTTCGAAGGGGAGTGATTCGGAGCGGGAAAAGATCTACGATCTGTACCTGAAACGCACCCGGTTCATCAACAACTGGGACTTGGTCGACGCATCGGCGGAGCACATCGTCGGCGCCTTTCTGCGGGGCCGGCTTAAAGACCCGCTCTACCAGATGGCAGACTCCGGGCACCTCTGGACGCGGCGGGCGGCGATCATGGCCACGTTTCATTACATCAAACGCGGCGAGTTCAAGGAAACGTTGAAAATCGCCCGGCAACTTCTCGGGGACCCGGAAGAGCTGATCCACAAGGCGGTGGGCTGGATGCTGCGCGAGGTCGGTAAGCGGGATCCGGAGACGGAGGAAGCCTTCCTGCGAACCCACGGCCGCCGCATGCCGCGCACCATGCTGAGGTATGCAATTGAAAGATTCCCGGAAAAGAAAAGACAGGGTTATTTAAAAAGGACCCCCGGCGACCACATTGTTGAGGCGCAACTCCCCTGTGGCGATGGCGACCTGGTCTCCGGCGGATAGCGAGAACCCTTCCGGAGGGACAACACCGGTTCCGGTCATCAAAAACACGCCGTTTGGGAAGCCGGTCTCCAGGAATAGATAATCGATCAAGCTTTCAAGCGTCCGATTTATTTTGGAGGTCCTTGTTTTTCCTTCGAACACGAGCGATTCCCCGCGCATGATTTCCATGTGGATGGCGATATCTCGGATTTCATCGGGATGAACCAGCTTGATGGCAGGGCCCAGTGCACAGCTCCCGTTGTACATTTTGGCCTGAGGGAGATAAAGCGGGTTTTCGCCCTCGATGCTTCGGGAGGAGACATCGTTGCCGGCGCAATATCCGATGATTTCGCGCCGTGAATTTGCGAGGATCGTCATTTCGGGCTCGGGAACGTTCCAGGCGCTGTCCCTCCGGACTCGGATTGGGCCGTCGGGCCGGGCCACACGCCATCCGCAGGCCTTGAAAAAAAGCTCCGGACGCTCGGCCTCGTACACTTTCTGGTAAATATCGGCGGTGTCGGATTCTTCCTTGCGCGCTTCGCGGCTGCGCAGGTAGGTGACGCCGCTGGCCCACACTTCCTGAGCGTCATCGATGGGCGCCAGCAGAGGCCCCCCGGCGGGACTGTCCGTCAAGAGGGCTTCGACCATCCGATGGCCGTTTTCCCGAGAGAGGCCCAAAAAAGCCGAAAGCGAGAAAAAAGGGGTCAGCCACCTTCCGTTGGAAGCCCAACGAACGCCATTGTCGGTGAGATGTCGCGTCAGCAGCATCCTCATGTCCTCCATCTAAAAAACGTCTTGAAAAATGGTATCAGTGATTAAATGAAAATTCAGGTGAATGGAACGCCATGCCAGAATCCGTCGGGCTGGCGGGCTAATCGAGTTCAAGGCGGTGTCAAACCGGCACGGCGTTTGCCCTTGGCCGCCGTATTTCGGCCGCCAACGTTGTCTGGCGGGGTGCTGGGCCCGGCGGGATCGGTGCTGTCGGATTGTTGGGAACGAATAAATGACAAGACATGACTGGCGGTTTTGGTTACATGGAGTTTTATCAATCGAGCGGCGGCGGCCTTTTCCCGGCGCTCGAGGTGGCCGATCAGCCGGCTATGCTCATCCCAAACCTCGCGGATCGAGGTCAAACGGATACTCATGGATCTCATGCTCAATACCATGGCGCGAATGTTGCTGATCACTTTGATGAGGACCCGGCTGCGGGTGGCGTTGTAGATGGCATCGTGGAACATGGAGTTGAGTTCAAAAAATCTACTCAAGGTGAAGTCCTGTCGGATGTCGTCGGCCTTGAGCAGTTCGTTCGCCTGGGCCCGGATCTGTTTCAGGTAGGCGATTTCTTCCGCGCTGATACGCACGCTTGCCAGCTCAATGGCATGAACTTCAAGGATGGCGCGCAGGTTGAAAAGATCCTGAATGGTCTGCTCGTCAAACTGGGGAATTCGAATGCCGCCCTGCGCCAGTCGTTCCGCGGCGCCGTCCTGCTCCAGTCTCCGGAAGGCCTCTCTGACCGGCGTTCGGCTGGCATTGAAGATCTTGGCGATTTCCACCTCGAACAGGCGTTGGCCGGGTTCGATCTCGCCCCGGATGGCGGCATTCTTAAGCGTTTCGTAGATTTGATCGGCGATCGATTTGGCCGGGTCGACGATCACCTTGGAGTGCAGACCTTTAAATGTGTTCATCGGCAACCTGAGTGTCATAATGGCACAATTTATTTTCCGATCATTTTTAACATTACTTCCATCATTTTGGAAGAATCATCATCGGCCAGGCCCTGGGCCACGGACATGTTGAAGTAGTGGGACACCGCGGAAGCCACCAGCAGCGGCAGGTTGTGTTTGCGGCCGGACGTGATCACGATGTTGATGTCCTTCCAGAGCTGTCCCATGCCGCCCGGCGATGCGGTTTTATCGAGGATGGCTTTGGAAAGAAGTCGAAAATAGTCGTTTCCCCCGATTCCGCTGCCCACCACCTCGCAGACCAGTTTGGGGTCGACGCCGCTTTTTTCGGCGAGGATTATGAGCTCAATGGCGGCGGCGTGAATCGCGGTCACCAACAGTTGATTGCAATGCTTGATCGCCTGGCCCATGCCGGGGGTTTTTCCGGCGATCGTGATTTTGCCGATGACTTCCAGGATGCCACGGCAGTCCGAGAGCACCGTCTCCTGCGCCGCGGCGATCAACGTGAGCGTTCCGCTGGCGACCCGGGCCGGTCCGCCGGTGAAAGGGCAATCGATAAAATTAACCTTTTGACCTTGGCACTCCCGGACCATCCAGTCGAGGTTGTCACGGTTGATGGTGCTCATGCAGATCACCGTCGAACCCTCGGCGGCGCCCTTGAGAATACCCTGCGGACCGGTGATGACGTCGATCACCTGGTCGTCGTTGAGAACCATGACAATGACCACCGGGGCGCGGGTGGCCACCTCGGTCGGACTCGACATGGCGGCTCCGCCCATGCCGACAAACTTCTTAACGACCTCCGGCCTGCGCGCATATCCGAAAACGTTGAAGCCGTTCTCAAGAAAACGTTGCGCGGCCGGCATCCCGCATCGGCCCAACCCAATGATTCCCACCGTCTTGTCCATGTAATTTTTCCTCCATCAGATCCGTTGGATGCGTAAGCAGTGACAAAATTAAGCCTTGGAAAACGCCGCTGCTGAAAAGGCGGATCGCGGTCGCTTTAATTTACTTTGGCGGACCTCTACGAATTTTGATTTTGTTTGAGTCGAATGATTTTGCCCGATTGAATCACGGTCGCGACACGCGTCAAGGCGCAGATGTCGTCGTAAGGGTTGCCGTCCACGCCGATAAGATCGGCCACTTTACCGGCTTCCAGGCTGCCGATCTCCTTTTCCATTCCGCATACCATTGCCGCCTTGATGGTGGCCGCCTGTATCGCCGCGGTGGCGGAGGCCCCAAAATCTGTCAGGTACTTAATCTCCTGCGCCAGGCCACCGTGCATGCCATCGGTGCCCACGGCAAACTTGATTCCGGATTTTATGGCTGCCGACATCCTTTGCCCCACCTCCGCGCGCTGATCGATGTGGGGCTGGATTAATTGCGGCGGAAGCGTTTTGATCGGAGCCTCTGTAAAAAAAATGCTCGGAGTCAGCACCAGCCACCGGTCGAGCCTTCCGATTTTTTCAATCTCCTCATCAGCGGCAAAGTAGCCGTGTTCGATGACGTCGATACCCGCCTCCAGGGCCATGGCCAGCCCCGGGCCGCCGATGCAATGGGTGGCTACCGGAATGCCGGCACGATGGGCATCATCCACCAGCGTCTGTACTTCTTCGCGCGAAAAGTAATGAGGAAGCCCCCTGGGGTTTTTAACCGTGCCCGTGATGTAGATCTTTATAAGGTCAGCCCCGGCCGACAGGTTTTCCCTGACGGCTTGGCGGATGGCTTCAACCCCGCTGAAGGGGTAGCCGACATAGCCGTGGCCGTGCGGTGCCCGGATACCGCGGGTGGCTACCAGCAGCCGGGGTCCGGCAATCGTTCCGGCCGCCGCCGCTTTTTTGCAATCGATATCCAGGAAGCCTTTGTCGCCCATGCACCTGGACGTGGTGACTCCGGCGTTAAGGTCCACGGCCATGGTGTTGATGGCCCGGATCGTGAGTTCCGGAATGCTGTCGTTCATGCGGAGCAGGTAGTTTTCGAGGGACGGATCCAGAGAGAGATGGTTGTGACAGTCAATCAGTCCCGGCAAGAGGGTTTGACCCGGACAGTCAATCCGTTCATCGGCCGAAAGGCCCCGTTGGGCAGCCTCTTGCCCCGTGGCGACGATTCGCCCTGCCTGAATCAGAACGGCCCCGGGCTGGGTGACATGTCCTGCCACGACGTCAATCATCGCGTCAGCCCGCACAAGCGTTGTTTTCATTTTCGTCCTTCCGCGGTCAGTCTCACTTAAAGCTGGTCTTGGTGTCGGCGGCGGTCACCTGAACGACCGGTACGTCCGCCTACCCTGATAAAATGTATACATGTATCCCAAAAACAAGTACCCGAAAGGAGTAGGCCTGTCAATGCAATTCCGGCATGCGGCACTTGGCCATTGATTTGTTGTCACACCCGGCGATGGTTTCACGCCCGATCTGAAGCGGCGCCTTTGAACGCCGAGGGATTTTTTTTTAACGCCGGGCCGGGGGAGGGGGGATCGGCGAAATCGTGTCGAAATATCGCTTGACTTTCAGCGGAACACAAGGTTAAAAATGTACACGTGTATACAGGAATACAGGAAACGGTCTCGACGTACCCTTCCTTCCAACCCTAACCCAAGCGAAAAGGAGAATCGACGATGCACGCTCAAAGATTTCTCACCCGGTTGACAGTAGGGCTCATGCTGGCGGTGGCAGTATTTCTGACGTTGGGAGCGGATTCGGCCACGGCCAAGACCGCGAATTTGAGGCTGGCGCATTCCGAGGCTGTGGCGAACATCCGCCACGACGTCACCGTTTTTTTCGCGAAGCGTGTGGACGAGCTTTCGAAGGGCGAGGTGAAGATCGAGATATTCCCCGCCGGCGTTCTGGGGACCCACCAAGGCTGCCAGGAGCAGGTGTCCATGGGCACCCTGGATTTTTACATCACCACGGCCGGTTTGGTTTCCGTTTTCGACCCCAATCGGACGCAGGAGCTTCTCGAGCTGCCCTACCTGTTCGACAACTATTCTCAAGCTTACGCTTTTATGGACCAGCCGTTTGTGGCCAAGTATTACGAGCCGCTGATTGCCAAAGGCATCCGGTATCTGGCCACATGGGACAACGGGTTCCGACAGATGACCAACAACGTCCGGGCCGTCAACACGCCGGCGGACATGAAAGGGTTGAAAATCCGCGTGGTCCAGTCGGAAATGTCCATCAACATCATCAATGCGTTGGGCGGAAGCGCCGTGCCCATGTCCTATTCCGAACTCTACACGGCGCTGTCCCAGGGGGTGGTGGACGGCCAGGAAAACCCGTATATGAACATTTACGCGTCCAAGTTTTATGAAGTGCAGAAGTATCTGTCGGTGACCCGGCACCAGTACAGCACCCTCCCGCTGATCATTTCTGAAAAGACCTGGAAGAAACTCGACGATAACCAGCGCCAGGCCATCCAGAAGGCCGCCCTGGAGGCGGCCGTGTATTTCCGCAAGAAAGTTGGAGCCAACGAAGATGACCAGCGCAAGGCCATGGAAGCGGCCGGAATGAAAATCAACAATGTGTCCGATCTGACGCCCCTGCGGAAGGCGGTCGAGCCCGTCTACGCGTGGGCCAAAGGTAAATGGGGCGCCGATAAAGTCGAAGAAGTCATGGCGGCGGTGGAGAAGATCAGAAAAGAATACCCGGAAGGGAAAGTATATTTCGGACCGGAAAACAAGTAGGCCTCTGGTGCGGTAGGGGCGAAATCGGTCGGGTCGGGTTGTTTTGTTCCGACCCGACCGTGCCTAAGAGCGAATGGGTCCCGGACCCGGCGGGTCGGACCGGACGGAGGAAGCGCTATGAGCAAAGGTGGAAAGTCCTTTTTCGATACGGTGTATACCGTTACCGAGATCCTGGCCGGTGTCGCCTTCGGCGTGCTGTGCGTCGCCGTCGGGATTCAGGTTGGGTCGCGTTATCTGTTCGGAGTGTCTTTCGGCTGGGCCGAAGAGTTCCCGTTGTTCTTGTTTCTCTGGGTCTGCTTTCTGGCGGCAGCGGCCGCCTATCGGCAGAACAGCCATCTGGGGGTATCCCTGGTCTACGATCGCCTGCCGCACGGGTTTCGAAAGACGGCGCGCTACCTGGAGCTGCTGCTCACCCTGGCCTTTTTTTCGGTGATCTTCTACTACGAGCTGGATGTGTCCCTCTCGATCAGCTCGAGTTTCGTCGTCCTGAAATTCCCCAAGTTTTACCACTTTGTCGGGATTCCGGTCGCCGCCGTGATTTTTCTGATTTTCATTGTCGAGAAGATCATCGAACAGGTCGAACAGGATTTTGGCGGCGCAGGGTCCGGCGGGGCAGTGCCCGGAACGACACCGTCTTAACCCATCCGGCTGAGGCGAAATCGTCCAACCTGAACCCGGTCGGCGCCATGCGGTAACGGCGCCGGCGGTACCCCTGAGGCTGGAGCTCGTTATATGGAAGCCGTCATAATCTGTGGGCTGGGATTTGTGCTCTTCGCGTTTTTTCTGCGGATACCCATCTCGTTCTCGGTCGGTATGTGCGCAGTGCTGTATTGTTTTGTCACCGACCGCATCCCGGTCGAGGCGCTCACCCATCGGATGGCCATGGCCACTGAATCCTGGCCCATCATGGCCGTGCCGTTTTTCGTCCTCATGGGGATCGCCCTCAACAGGGGCAGGTCCGGCAACTATCTCATGGACCTGGCCAACTCCCTGGTGGGCTGGTTCTATGGGGGGCTGAGCGCGGTTATGGTGGTCGTGAACATGTTTTTCGGCGGGTGTTCGGGGTCGGCCGTAGCAGACGCTTCGAGCATCGGTGGCGTGATGATCCCGGAAATGGTCCGCAAAGGCTACGGCAAGGGCTACGCTGCCGCCCTGAACGCCGCCTCCTCCACCATCGGCATCATCATTCCGCCGAGCATCCCCATGATTCTCTATGCATGGGTCACCGAGGTTTCCATCCGCAAGTTGTTCCTGGCCGGCATCATTCCGGGAATCCTGGTGGGGTTGGCCCAAATGATCGTGGCCGGCGCCCTGGGCTATCGCCGGAAGCACTACCGCGCGCCCCGGCCGTCCGTGGCCATTGTCTGGCCCCAACTCGTAAAAGCCCTGCCGGCGCTTTTCATTCCCGTGATCGTCATGGGCGGGATCCTGGCGGGAGTCTACACCACGACCGAGGCGGCCCTGATGGGCGCTTTTTACGTCATTGTCATCGAAATGTTCTACTACCGGGCTTTTGGCCCGAAAGAGCTCTTCGGGATGCTGGTCGAGTCGGCCAAGGTGACCGGGGTGGTCATCCTGCTCATCGCAACCTCGCTCATGCTTACCTACGTCATCGTGCTCTCCCGGGTCCCGCTGGCCATGCAGGCCAGCCTGGTCGAATACATCCCCAACGGGCATCTGGCGCTGCTGGTCATCACGGCCATCCTGCTCGTCACCGGGTGCTTTCTGGACCTCACCCCCTCGCTTCTGATCTTTACCCCGATTTTTTTCCCCTTCGCCACGAACCTAGGGGTTGACCCCATCCAACTGGGGGTGGTCATCACCATGGTCCTGGGCATCGGCCTGTTCACGCCGCCGGTGGGGCAGACCCTCTACATCTCAGCCCTGGTTGCCGACGCGCC
The DNA here is from genome assembly GCA_964562235.1 of uncultured Desulfatibacillum sp. Taxonomy (GTDB): domain Bacteria; phylum Desulfobacterota; class Desulfobacteria; order Desulfobacterales; family SpSt-501; genus SpSt-501. The sequence goes on along the minus strand of CAZLSV010000004.1, from coordinate 47,365 downwards.
CATCGAAGTGGTCAGCCGGGACATCCTGTGGTTTCTGGCGGCGATCGCGGCGATTATTTTGCTCGTCATCTTCTACCTGCCGACGACGCTGTGGATGGCCAATATGTAATAGCGTTTGTTGAACTCACCCCGTTGTCAGAAAAAAAGAAGGAGGAAGTTGAATGCTGATCGATAAAGAGAAATGCATTGCCTGCGGGCAGTGCGAGGTCTATTGCCCGGTGGGGGCCATCACGGTCGGTGATGAGCACGCCGAGATAGATTTTGACGAATGCACGGAATGCTACAACTGCCTGAGAATGGCCGACTGCCCGACCGAGGCCATCTATCAGCAGAAGCTCGAATGGCCGCGAACCGTGCGCAGCGTTTTGAGCGACGTTCTCACCATCGCCCCCGAATCGGGCATTTCAGGACGAGGCACCGAGGAGATGAAGACCAACGAGGTCACCGGCCGGTTCAAGCATGGATGGGTCGGGGTGGGCATCGAAGTCGGGCGGCCGACCTTGGGCGCGCGCTTCCACGATGTCGAGAAAATTGCCATGGCGATGGCGAAGCTGGGGGTTGAGTTCGAGTTGTGCAACCCCACCACCTCTCTGATGGCCGACGTCCGGACCGGAAAATTCAAGGACGATGTTCTTAACGAGAAAGTGCTTTCGGCCATAATCGAGTTTTCCGTGCCCGTGGAAAAGCTCGACCAGGTGATTGCGGGGCTTAAAGAAGTCAGCCAACGGATCGAAACGATTTTTTCCCTTTGCGTAGCGTCCCGGGTAGCGGCGAACGGCGAAATCCCGGCTCACGAAATCATGCGCAAAAACAGCATTTGGTTTGCCCCAAATGGAAAAACAAACGTCGGCCTGGGCCGACCGGTGTTCAAGGAGGAGTAAGATGACTCATACGCTTCATCGAGTTGGCACCCCCGAAGGCTTGAGCCGGGATTATGTTCTGCTCTTCATGCCGTCGAAGGATATCAACCACGTCGGATCCGGCCCTAAGCTTCGAAAAATGCTGGAAATCAGCCAGAAGAACGGCGCCATCCGGATTGGTGATTGCCGCCTGGGCAACGAATACTATCAGGGCGGCGTTGACAAACTCTTGGAAAATGTAGAAGACCGCGCGGTGGTGCACGCCGTGTTCAACGACTTGGAAAAAATGACCGCCGCCCTGAAGGAACTCAAGGAGGCTGGTTTAGGACTGTCGGTGGTCGTTTCCGGCCTCTTTGACAAGGTGCATGATTGCTGCAAGAAAGCCGGCCTGACCCCGCACACGGTCAACAACACCCTTGGGCGCTGGGGGCGGACCGACCGGCTGCCGCCGCAGGACGTTTTGGAACTGAACACCATGTGCGGCCATGGCATGGTCACCGTGAAGCTGATCGAAGATACGGCGGCGAAGGTCAAAAGCGGGGAAATGACCGCGGAGCAGGGCGCCGAACGCCTGTTCAAACCATGCATGTGCGGGATTTTCAACACCGACAGAGCGGCAGGGCTGATCAAGGCGTTGGCGGCCCAATGAGGATCGGCTCGGTGCAGTTGTTCTAACAACTGGAAAGACCGAGGCGGATATCTGTCAAACCTGTCAAATTCCATAACCCCGCTATAAGGAAGAGCTGTGATGGCCAAAAAGAAATTAATGATCCACGATTTCTACCAGATGAAGCAGGGCGGGCGGAAGATCACCTGGCTCACTTCCTACGACTTTCCCACGGCGCAATTCGCCGAGGCCGCCGGCTTGGACATGATTTTAGTCGGGGATTCCCTGGGCATGTGCGTCTACGGTTACCCCGGCACCGTCCCGGTGACCATGGACCAGTGCATTTTGCACTGCGACGCCGTGCGGCGCGGCGCGCCCAATACTTTTGTGGTCGGAGACATGCCGTTTCTTTCCTATCAGGTCAGCAACGAAAAAGCGGTGGAGAATGCCGGCCGTTTCCTGAAGGAAGCGAATGTCGATGCCATCAAGCTGGAGGGCGGGGTGCGTGCGGCCAACCGCATCAAGGCCATAGTGGATGCGGGTATTCTGGTGATCGGCCATATCGGGCTCACGCCCCAGAGCTCGGGAGTGCTGGGCGGCCACAAGGCCCAAGGGCGTACCGCGGAGGCGGCCCAGCTGGTGGTAGAAGACGCTCTCGCGGTGCAAAATGCCGGCGCGCAGATGATTCTGGTAGAGGCGGTGCCGCCGGAAGTGACGCGTTACATCCACCAAAAGCTCTCCATCCCGGTGCTCTCGATTGGCGCGGGCCTCCATTGCGATGGCCAGCTCTTGATCGTCAGCGATCTGATCGGGCAATTCCAGGCATTCACTCCCAAGTTCGTCAAAAAATACTGCAACGTGGCCGAGGTCATCATCAAGGCGATGACCGAGTACTGTGAAGAGGTTCGCTCAGGAAAGTTTCCCGGCGACGAACACTGTTATCGAATGATCGAAGGAGAAGAACCGAAGTTCCTCAAACGCATGCAGGACAACTGAATTTTCGGGTCTTCCGGCGGAGGGTTTCAATCACCCCCGGGCAAGCCCCCGGGGGTGGATTTCATCTTTCTTTTCTTTGCGGCGGTGACGCAGTAAATCCCTTCCCCGCTGCGGGCGGGGCCGAAGCAGAGGTTGTCGGAGGTGCAGGCGGCCTTGCGGCGGTCGCCGGATTGCCAGCGGTTGACCAGGTCCGGCTCGCGGATGAAGGGGCGGCACATGGAGATGAAATCACAGACCCCCTCCCTGGCGAGCCGCTCGGCCACCGGCAGAGACCGGAGGCCGCCCACGAGGATCAGTGGGATCCCGAGCCGTTTTTTGAAGGCCCTGGCCGCTTCCTGGTTGTAAGCCTCTTTGGCCTGGGTGCTGATGCGCGTGCGTGCGGCGCCGAAGGCGGCGAATTGCGTCATCCCGCTGCTCAGCTCAAGGGCGTCCAGCCCCGCCTGCTCCATGAGGGCCGCCGCCGCAAGGGACTCCTCCAGTTCGAGCCCGCCCTCGGCGTAATCCCGGCCGTTCAATTTGATCAGAACGGGGAAACCGTCGCCCACGGCCCGGCGTACGGCGCGCAAGGTTTCAAGGTGCACCCTCACCCGGTTTTGCAAGGTGCCACCGTATTCGTCCGTGCGTTTGTTGAAGAGCGGCGATAGAAACTGGTTTAAGAGGTAGCCGTGCGCCGCGTGAATCTGCACCCCGTCGAACCCCGCGGCCTTGGCCCGGGCCGCGGCCGCGGCAAAGGCCTGAACCACGGTTTCGATATCCGCGGCGGTCAACTCCCGGCGCTGGACCTCATCGAGTTTCACCTCGGCCGAGACGGCCAAGGGCGGCGTGCCGGTCAGTTGGTGGGCGGCGAAATACCCGGCGTGCGCCATCTGGAGCACCATCTTGGCGCCGTGGTCGTGGGCGGCGGTGGCCATCCGCCGCAGACCGGGGATCGATTCATCCCGATGGACGCTCATCTGCAGAGGCCCGGCCTGCCCCTCGGGCCGGACGTAGGCGTGGCCGCTGATGATGAGCCCCACCCCGCCTTTGGCCAGGGCCGCGATGGTCTCGACCAGCCGCGGCGTGACCGCCCCTTCGGGGGTGGCCATGGCCTCCCAGGTGGCCGAGCGGACGAACCGGTTGCGTACAATGAGGGAGCCGATGGTTGCAGGTTCGAAGAGGTTGATCATGGCACGCTCCCTTGGGTTTCAATAATAGTGGTTGTCAATATAACGTTCCGAAACGGCGAAATTGCCTCTGGCGAACATCCTTTTTTTTCAGCGGATGGTCCCAAGCCCCACAACGCATTGCCACTGCTCCAGGAGCATGCGTCGGTTTTCGCGGATCCAGTTCTCACCGTTCAGCTCCAGCAGTTCACCCATCCGGACGCTTAGAATTTCGAGTTCCTTAACGCTCCCCGGAATCTCTCCGGTTCCCAGGAGCTCGCGCACCCTCTCCAGCGAAATGGTTCCCATCGGTCATTCTCCCGGCAGTTCAGCGGGCGGGGATGCGCCGTACTCTCACGGCACCTCCCCTGGCTATTTGACCAGCACCGCGGCGGCGGAGTCGGAGAGCTCGAGGATCAGCGTCGGGTAGATGCCGCAGATCACCATGGCTGCCACCAGGATCCCGGTGAGCAGCTTCATGCCCGCCGGAACCGGAAGCGGTGGCCGTTCGGAGGCCGGCTCGAGCAGGTAGGCGGCCCGCACCACCATGAGGTAGTAGTAGAGGGAGATGACCACGTTGGCCATGGCGATCAGGACCAGCGGCAGATGGCCTTGCGCGATGGCGGCGTTGAAAATCAGAAACTTGCCCGTGAAGCCGATGGTGGGCGGGATGCCGGCCAGCGAAAACACCGACATCATCAGCGCCATGGCCAGCAAGGGCGAGCGCCGGTGCAGCCCGGCCAGCTGCGCCACGTCGATGTCGGCCCCGTCGGTGGCCACCGCGACCAGCACCAGAAAGCAGGTGAAACTCATCACCAGCAGCGCCAGGGAATAGAAAATGGACGCGGCGTAGCCCGCGGGCGTCAGACTCAGGATGCCGATCAGGACATAGCCGGCCTGGGCGATGCTGGAATAGGCGAAAAGCCGCTTCAGGTCTCTCTGGGCGACGGCCGCGAGGTTGCCGACGGTCATGGACAGGATCGAAAGGGCCACCAGCACTTGCGCCAGGTAGGGGCTGCCGCCGCTCACCGATGCGAGGCGCACCAAAAGAGCGATCGCCCCGATCTTGGATGCCGTGGCAATGTAGGCGGTGACCTGGTGGGCGGCGGCCTGGTAGGTGTCCGGCGCCCAGATGTGGAACGGGAAAACGGCCAGCTTGAAAAAGAACCCGCACAGGGTGAGCAGCAGCCCGAGTTGGACGAGCGGCTGGTGGGCGGCGGCCGGAAGCGCCCGGGCGAACTCGTTGAGATAGACGGCGCCCGTGCCCCCGTAGAGCAGGGCCAGC
>CAZLSV010000004.1:20758-42465 GCA_964562235.1 uncultured Desulfatibacillum sp. | reverse complement strand
CGCCGAGGAGACGATCCCCACGATGAAGAATTTGAGGGCCGCGGCCACGGCCAGCTCCCGCGTGCGCCGCAGCGACACCAGAACGTAGAGGGAATAGCTCGAGAGCTCGAGCGCGACGTACATGCTCAGCAGGTGCACGGTGCTGGCCAGAAGCATCATCGCCAGCGTGCAGGTGAAGAGCAGCATATAGAATTCGGGGTGGTGGCGCCCGGCGACGCCTTTGGCATCGCCGCAGAGGCAGACCACCAGGAACAGCCCCATGGCGAGCAGGGCCTTGAAAACCTGGGAGAACAGGTCGATCCGGTAGGCCTGGCTGAAGAGCACCCCTTCGGCCTTCAGGGACCCCAAACCGACGATGATCGCCAGGGCCGCCGCCGCCAGGGCCGCCAGAAAATCCCTCCGGGGGCGGGGGTGTTTGCCCATGGCGAGCGCCAGAAAGAGCAGCGCCCCACCGAACAGGCTCAGCTCCGGTGCGAAAAGCGTCCCGGCCGTCATGGCAACCCCCTGATGAACGCAACCGAGGCCGTGTCGATCACGTCAAACAGAATCGAAGGCAAAAGCCCTAAGAGCACGATCACCGCCGCCAGGATCATGCGCGGGAGCCCCTGGCCGAAGGAAAGGTCGGATAGATGGGCGAAGCGTTCGTTTTTCGGTCCGTAGAACGCCCGCTGCACGACCCGCAGCATGAAAAGCGCGCTGAGCACCAGCCCCCCCACGGCGAAGACGCCGCCGACCGGGTAGACCTTGAAGGCCGCGATGAACACCATCAGCTCGCCCCAGAAACTCGCCAGGCAGGGCACGCCGACGGCGGTCAGGGCCGCCAGGATGAAGTAGCCCGAAGCGACCGGCATGATGCGGCTCAAGCCCCCCAGTTCCGGGATCATCTTGGTGTGGGTGCGATCGTAGATGTAGCCGACGGCCGAGAAGAAGAGGGCCGTCATGATGCCGTGGGCGAACATCTGGAAGACGGCGCCGTTCAGCCCGTCCACCGTGAGCGTGGAGAGCCCGAGGCCGACGATGCCCATGTGCGAGACGCTCGAGTAGCCCACCACATACTTTAAATCGGTCTGGCTCATCGCGGCCAGCGCGCCGTAGACGATGCCGATGACGGCCACCGTCGCCATCAGCGGCGCCCAGAACTGCCACCCCTCCGGGCAGAGGAACATCCCGACCCGCAGCACGCCGAAGGCGCCGATCTTCATGAGCACGCCGGCGTGGACCATGCTCACCGCGGTCGGCGCGGCCACGTGGCCGACGGGCGACCAGGTGTGGAAGGGCCACACGGCCGCGAGGATCCCGAAGCCGATGTAGAGCAGCAAAAAGGCCAGTTTCTGGTCGGCGGCGGAAAAGGTCCCGGGCCGCATGAGGGCCGTGATGTCGTAGGTGGTCCCGCCCGCCTGCACGTGCAGAAAGATGACCGCCGGCAAAATCAGCGCACTGCCGGCGAGCAGGTACAGGGTGAGCTTCATCGCCGCGTATTCCTTGCGCGTGCTGCCCCAGATGGCGATCAGCGGGTACATGGGGAAGAGCGAGACGTCGTACCAGATGAATATGAAAAAAAGATCCATGCTCATGAACAGCCCGAAGACCCCGGCCACCAGCAGGAAGTAGAAGGCGAAGAACTCCTTCACCCGGTGTTCGAGCTCCCACATGGTGAGCACCCCGGTGAAGAACACGATCCCGGTCAAAAGCACCATCGGCAGGCTGAAGCCGTCCACGGCGTTGAGGTACTGGATCCCCAGGGACGGCACCCAGGCCGCGCGCTCGACGAACTGCAGGCCGCCCTGGGTCCGGTCGTACAGGAGAAAGACCGCGACCGAAAGCACCAGGGTGAGGCCGGAGAAGGCCGCGCTGACCCACTTGACCGCCTGCCGGTTCTCCCCGGGGACCAGGAGAATCCCGAGCAGCCCGGTCACGCAGCTGAGCAGGATGGCCGTCAGGTAGGGAAATCCGGTTAGCTCCATAAGGATCCTATACGAAAAAATAAATCGCCAAGAACAGAAGGCTCGCAAACACAACGATCAGCCGGTACTGCACCATGCCGGTGTGCAGGAGCGACATGAGTCCGCCGGCGGCGGCGGTGGCGTGCCCCAGCCCGTCGACCGCGCCGTCGATGATCTTCTGGTCGTTGCGGGCGCAGAGTCTGGAAAAGACGCGGTAAACGACCTGGTCGAGCAGCCAGCGGTAGGCGCGGTCGATGTACCAGCGGTTGCTGAAAAGCGCAAGCAGAGGCGCACTCCGTTCGACAAACCCGATCTGCGCGGCGCCGCGGCGGCCGAACTCGATCCAGGCCGTGAATATGGCGGCCGCGCCGAGGCCGAGGGCGGTGTAAGGCAGCCAGGCGTGGTGGGGCGCGCCGGGCGCGGCCCCCGACGACAGGGATAGAAAGCGGGCGAGCTCACCTTCGCCGAAACCCAGAAAAACAGTGATGCCGGCCAGGATCACGAGCGGCCAAACCATCACCTGGTAGCCGTGGTTCTCCCGGTGGCCGGAGTTCTCCGAGGGGGCGGCTTCGGTCCCTTCCGGGGCCGGAAACAGAATGATGAAAAGGAGCCGGAAGGTGTAATAGGTCGTCAGGAAGGCGCCGAGCAGCCCGGCGGCGACCCACAGCGGGTTCGGCAGGTCGGCCAGGGCGGCGAGAATCCGCTCTTTGCTGAAAAACCCTGAAAACGGCGGAATGCCCGAGAGGGCCGCCGCCGCGATGACAAGGCAGGCCATGGGCACCCGCAGGCGCCGGCCGCCCTGCCGGGCGATCGCGTACATGTCGTTGCTGTGAAAGGCGTGGATGAAGACCCCCGAGCAGAGAAAGAGCAGGGCCTTGAAGGCGGCGTGGGTGGTCAGGTGAAACACGCCGGCGACATAATTGCCGGCGGCCAGCCCCGTGATCATCAGCCCGAGTTGGCTGATGGTGGAATAGGCCCAGACCTGTTTGATGTCGCGGCTGACCATGGCCATGGTGGCGGCGAGCAGCATGCTCACGGTGCCGACCGCCAGGCAGACGCCGAGGGCGGTGGGCGAAAGGCTGAAAAAGGGAAACAGCCGCGCGAAGAGGTAGACGCCGGCGGCCACCATGGTGGCCGAGTGCAGCAGGGCGCTGACCGGCGTGGGCCCCTCCATGGCATCCGGCAGCCAGGTGAGCAGCGGGAACTGGGCGCTTTTTCCGATGATGCCGCCGAAGACCAGCAGGGCCCCCGTCGTTACAACGGTCGGGGAGAGCCGGCCGGCGGCCGGCCCGTTGAGGTCGCGAATGTCCAGGTTGCCGAGGTGGACCAGGATGAGTAAAATCCCCAGGAAAAAGGCCACGTCCCCGCAGCGGGTCATCACGAAGGCTTTCTTGCCGGCCTCGCTGGCGCTGAATTTTTCGTACCAGAAGCCGATCAGAAGATAGGACGCCAGCCCCACCAGTTCCCAGAAGATGTAGAGCTGCAGCAGGGTGAAGGAGAGCGTGAGGTTCGTCATGGCCCAGGCGAACAGCGACATGAAGGCGTAATAGCGCGAGAAGCCGGGATCGCCCGCCATGTAGCCGAGCGAGTAGACCTGCACCAGAAAGCAGATCGCGGTCACCACCGTGAGCATGAGCAGGCTGAGCGGGTCGATCAAGAACCCGGCACGGACGCTGATCTCGCCACCCGCCACCCAGAGAAAGGAGTGCTCGATCGGCCGGGTGAGGCCCCAGTGCTCAACGAGCAGGAAGCCGGCGGCGGCGAGCGAAACGGTGATCGCGGTGAGCGAGAGCGCGGCGGAGAGCCGCGGCCGGCTGCGGGTCAGCAGGAGGATGACCGCGAAGGCCGCAAACGGCAGGCCGGTGGCCAGAAGGGCGGCGAGCAGGGTCGTATCGGTGAATCCGACGGCGTTCATGGCTTATTTCAGCACCTGGTAGTCGGCCGGATCGAGGGACCCGGTGCGATGGTATAGGTAGACGATCAGCGCCAGCCCCAGCGACACCTCGGCGGCGGCGATGGCGATGATGAACAGCACGAACGCCTGCCCTTCGAGTTGCTGCCAGCGCAGGGCCGCGCCGATGAAGGCGATGGCCGCGCCGTTGAGCATCACCTCCACCCCCAGCAGGATCATGATCAGGTTGCGCCGGGCCACGGCGCAGATCATCCCCAGCACGACGACGATGCCGGAAAGCGCGAGCACGTATCCGAAAGAGAGGCTCATGGGGTTACTCTTCGCCCTCCTTGATCGGGCGTTTGCCGATCAGCAGCGCCCCGATCATGGCGACCAGCAGCAGCATCGAGGCGATTTCAACAGCCAGCCAGCTCCGCGTGAAGATGTAGCGCCCGAAAACCGCCGGTTCGGTCGCGGCCTCGACCAGCGGAGCGGCGGCGGAGGGGTCGTAGACCAGTAAAAGCCCGCCGATCAGAACGTAGGCCGCGGCCAGAAAAACGGCCGGCAGCATCTGCCGCGGCGGGAACAACCCCTCCTCCGGCGACTCCACTCTCAGCATCATGATGATGAACAGAAATAGGATCATGATGGCCCCGGCGTAGACGATGACCATCAGGGCCGCCAGAAAGGGCGCGCCGAACAGATAAAAGAGAAACGCACTGCCGAAAAACCCGAAGATCAGATAGATCACGGCGTGCACCAGGTTGCGCCGGGTGATGGCGATCGCCGTGGAGGCCACGATCAGGGCGGCAATGGCGAAAAAGAGCATGTTGAACAGGGTCATGGTTTTTGACCTTCAAGATACTCGATGCGGGATGCGGGACGCGGGATAAAAAACCAGTCGGCCACTGCCGTTATCGAATATCGAGCATCCGGTATTCCGTATCTGCCTTTCATGGCATGTTGCTCCTGACATTCACCGGCCGCTCTTCGCCGATGTGCTCGCCCTTGCCGCCCGCCGCGGTCACGATGCCGGCGTGCCGGTAGAAATTGTAGTCCGGGTCTTTGCCGCCGTGGTCCACGAGCAGGTCCTCTTTTTCGTAGACCAGCTTCAAAATGTCCCGCTCGCATGTTTCAAACATCGGCGTCAGCTGGATGGCCGAGGTCGGGCAGGCCTCCTCGCACAAGCCGCAGTAGATGCAGCGCGCAAAGTTGATCCGGAACCACGCCGCGAAGCGCCGCCCGTCCTCGCGCTCGGCTGACTGCATCGAGATGCAGCTCACCGGGCAGGCCGCCGAGCACAGGTAGCAGGCGACGCAGCGCTCGCCGCCGTCCGGGTCGCGGGTCAGGACGATGCGGGCCCGGGTGCGGGCCGGCAGCTGACGCTTGAACTCGGGGTACTGCTCCGTGATCGGTCGGCGGAAGAGATACCGGAACGTCGTCGCAAACCCCGCGGCGATGGCCTTGGTGCCTTCCCAGATCGCCCCGAACGGGCCGGATGGTTGCTTGTCGATCAGATCAACGCGCATAGGCTAAACCATATAGCTATAGGGAGTTGGGGTTCAAACCAATAATTTTTTCATTGAAATAATCGGTCTTCTACCCCTCCCCTGGCCCCTCCCGCAAGGGGAGGGGAAACGCATAGGAGGCTGCAACGCGCGGCCGGGGGCGTTGGCTCTCCTCCCCCTTGACGGGGGAGGCCGGGTGGGGGTGAAGTCCGTGCGTTCGCCCCTCTCACGATGACCACAGCAACCTCGCCCCCGTGAACACGACGTTCAGCAGCGCGGCCGGGATCAGGACTTTCCAGCCGAGGTTCATGAGCTGGTCGTAGCGCAGCCGGGGCAGCGTTCCGCGGATCCAGATCATGACCAGGCAGACCAGGACGATCTTCACCGCCAGCCATACCGGCCCGGGCAGCAGCGGACCGTGCCAGCCCCCCAGGAAAAACACGGCGATCAGCCCTCCCAGCACCTGCATGTGCACGTACTCTCCCAGAAAGAACAGCCCGAAGCGCATGCCGCTGTACTCGGTGTGGAAACCCGCGCCGAGTTCGTTTTCGGCCTCGGGCAGGTCGAAGGGGATGCGTTTGATCTCGGCCATGGCGCTGATGAAGAAGATCGCGAAGGCCACCGGTTCCAGCAGGATGTAGGGCACCCGGGCCTGGGCGTTGACGATCTCCACCAGGCTGAAGGAGCCGGCCTGCATCACGACCGGGATGAGGGAGAGCCCGAGCGCGAGCTCGTAGCTCACCATCTGGGCCGCCCCGCGGATCCCGCCGAGCAGACTGTACTTGGAGTTGGACGACCAGCCGCCCAGCGCCGCGCCGTAAACGCCGAGCGAGGAGAGGGCGAAGACGAAGAGCAGCCCCACGTTGATGTCGACCACCACCAGCGGGACCCGGTGCCCGTAAACGGTGATGTCCGGGCCGAAAGGGATCACCGCGAACATCAGCAGGGCCGTGATGGCCACCACGGCCGGTGCCAGCAGGAAGATGACGCGGTCGGCCGCGTCCGGGACGATGTCCTCCTTGGTCATCATTTTGATGGTGTCGGCGAAGGGCTGGAGCAGGCCGAACCGGCCGGCGCGGTTCGGCCCGTAGCGCACCTGGATCCGCCCGAGAAGCTTGCGTTCCACCAGCACGAGGTAGGCCGCCATCAGCAGCAGGAAAAGCAGCACGGCCCCCAGCTTGAGGATCAGAACGCCATAGCCGATGATCTGGATCTGTAGGTCCATATCGTTCATGCTTTGCGAATTTCCTGCCGCTGAATGCGTTTTCCGAGCGCCTGCCAGGGAAACCGCCGCAGGCGCGGGACCACCATGACGCCGGGGGCCATGTTGTCAAAAACCTTTACGGCAAGCTCCACCGCAACATTTTCGGTGCCAAGGGCGATGCGATCGCCGTCGCGAAGTCCGAGGGACTCGGCCTCCGAGCGGTGCAGGCCGGCAAACGGCTCATCCTCCAGGGTTTCGAGGCAGGCCGAGTAGGAGGAGAGCTCCTCGGTGCCGAAGGTCCGCTCGGTCAGCAGGATCTCGAGTGCATTCGTATCTACCGTCGCGGCCGGCGGAAGGGGCGACTCGAAGCGGCCGGCCGCAGGGTCCTTTGGAACCAGCCGCAGCCCCTCCTCCGGAAAGGCCGCGACGGCTGCCCGCTCGGCCAGCTGCGGAAGGGACCCGGCGAAAGCGGCGAGCGGGGAACTGATTTCAGAAAGCAGCGCATCCCCGGCGAGCCGGGCCAGGATCCGCCCGGCCGGCTGGGGGTCTCCTCCGGGCAGCCCCGTGCCGTAGATCCGCGGCGGGTGGTCGCCGCCCCCGGTTTCCAGAACCGGCGCCCCCCCCGCGAAGGCCTCCGCCGAGAATTGAACCCGGCCTTCCTGGTTGATGAAAATCCCGCCCGATTCGAACAGGGTCTGGGAGGGCAGGAAGACATGGGCCCGGCGCGACAGGGGCGTGTCGAGATAATCGAGCACGATCAACGATTCTGTCTTGGCCAGCGCCCGCTCCAGCAGCTCCCGGTCCGGGAAGGCGGCAAAGGGGTCGTTTTCCACAAAGACCAGCGCCTTGACCTCCCCGTCGACGGCCGCCTTCAGAACCCTGTCCGTCGTGGATTCCAGCCGGGTCAGCCAACCGGCCGCAAACGCGTTGGCCTCGGGCAGGATGTAAAAGAGCCCGGCCTTCTTCCGGTCCGCCGTAAGCAGCAGGGCTGCGTCGGCCGCCAGCCCCACCAGTTCCGGGGAAGCGATGCCGGTTCCGCAGACCATGACCGGCCGGCGGCTTCCGGCCAACAGATCCGACGCGCGGGCCAGTGCCTCCGGGTCCGCCGCGGCCGCATCCGGCAGGGATGCGTGGAAACGCGCGGCCGGGCCTTCCAGGCCCGCCGGCGCCACACTCATTTTTGCGATCCGGCCGAGCACGGCGCCGAGCGCCCCCGGGGCCGCCGGCACATGCAGGAACCCGAACGGCAGGACCACCGGGCGCGGATCCAGAACGACGACCCCGGCTCCCCGCTGCGCCGCCTGCCGCAGCGCCAGCGCCAGCATCGGCGCTTCGTTGAGCGGGTCGGCGGCCGCGACCAGGACGAAGTCCGCCTGCTCGATCTCACTGAGCGAAACGGCCAGCCCCGCTTCCAGCCGCGCGACGGCGGTTTTCATTTTGCGGGCCGTGTCGGCGTCCGCGAAAAAAGCCGGGCCCCGCCATCCCTTGAGCCGGGCGGCCCGGTCGGTGGCGGCTAACGCCTCCAGGCTGCTGCGCGGGGATCCGATGACGGCGACGGCATCGGGCGGGAGGGCCTCCAGGCGCCGGCGGGCTTCCGCCAGCGCTTCCGCCATGGAGGTGGTCTCGCCTTTCACGGCGGCCTGCCGCGGGCGGTGGGGCAGGCCGGTGTAGAAAAAGCCGAAGCGGCCGCGATCGCAGAGGAAGTGGCCGTTGGCCGCAGAGCTGAAGCGAGCCTCCTGGCGGACCACCCGCCGATAGCGCACGCTCGTCACCGTGTGGCAGCCGAGGGAGCAGTTGATGCAGACGGTGGGGGTGCGTTCGTAGTCCCAGCGTCGTCCCACGAAGCGCGCGGGCTTGTCGGTGAACACCCCGGTCGGGCAGAGGTCGCTCAAGTTCCCGCTGAAGGGGTTTTCGAGGGTGCCGCTCGCCACCCGGCCGAAATAGGTGCGGTTGCCGATGCCGAGCGCTCCCAGGTCCCGGTAGCCGCAGAACTCCTGGTAGAAGCGCGCGCAGCGATAGCAGTGGATGCAGCGGTTCATCTCGTGCTGCACGAGAGGCCCCAGGTCCTGGTCGGGGTAGGTCCGTTTCCGGCCGGGGAAGCGCCGGAGACCGTGGCCGCCGGAGACGGTCAAGTCCTGGAGCAGGCAGTGACCGCCCTCGTCGCACACCGGGCAATCGTGGGGGTGGTTCACCATCAGCCACTCGATGACGTAACGGCGGAACTCGACGGCTTCCGCGTCCGCGGTGGAGACGCTCATGCCATCGGCCGCATCCAGCATGCAGCTCATCTGGATGCCCTTGACCGGTCCCTCCAGGACCTTGACGGCGCACACCCGGCAGGCGCCCACGGAGCCCAGCGCCGGGTGGTAGCAGAAGCGCGGGATCATGATGCCCAGCCGGGCGGCGGCCTCGATCACCTTGGTGCCGGCGGCGACTTCGATCTCGCGCTCGTCTATGATCAGTTTCGGCATAAGCACGTCATCGCGGCGTTAAACCGCGGAGTTGCAGTACGGTCCTCGATATCCCAAGACCTGACCGCTTCGCCGGCACGTGAGAGGGCGAAGCCCGGCCGGCCCGGTGACGCACCCCCCGCGGTGCGTGGCGGCGTCATGCGATGAACCGGGGTTTGGCCGGCGCCGCGGCCCCAGGCCCCGGCCCATTCCGGAACGGGCATCTCTTCTCCCGAATGTGCTCCTGGAGCTCCTCCTTGAAATGCGCGAGCAGGCTCTCCAGCGGAGCGGCCGCTCCCGGGGCGAAGGCGCAATAGGAACGGTAGAGGTGGATCTTCATCTCCTCCAGCAGGGGCACGAATTCCGGCTCCCCCTCACCGGCCTCGATGCGCGCCAGCAGGTCGCGGATGTAAGGCAGCCCCTCCCGGCAGGGCGTGCACCACCCGCAGGACTCGCGCGCGAAAAACTCCATCAGATTCAGCGTGGCGCCCACCAGGCAGGTCTTGTGGTCGAACACCATGATGGCCCCGGTGCCCAGGCGGTTGCCGACCTTTTTCAAGGCGTCGAAATCCATCTCGATGTGGTAATGCTGCCGGGGCAGAAAACCGGTGGAGGCGCCGCCGGGCAGGCAGGCCTTGAACTCGGAGCCGTCGAGCATGCCCCCCGCGCACTCCTCGATGATTTCGCTCAGCCGGATGCCGATGGGCAGCTCGTAGCACCCCGGCTGCTTGACCTTGCCGCTGATGCCGAAAATCTTGGTGCCCGCGCCGGAAGCCGTCCGGGCGAGGCCCTTGAACCATTCGGCGCCGTTTTGCAGAATGTGAGGCAGGCAGGCAAACGTCTCGACGTTGTGGACCAGGGTCGGCTTGGCCCACAGCCCCTCCTGCGTGAGGTAGGGGGGCGGCTGCCGGGGGTTCGCGCGCTTGCCCATCAAGGCGTTGACCTGGGCCGTCACCTCGCCGCAGATGTAGCGGCCGGCGCTGCGGTGCACGACGATGTCAAAGCCATACCCGGTGCCGAGGATGTCGGCACCGAGAAAACCGTTGTCCTTGGCGACGCCGATCTCGCGCTCCAGGATGCGGGCGGCGTTTTCGTATTCCGGGCGAATGAAGATGATGCCGCGGTCCGCGGAGACCGACCAGGCCGCGAGAACGATGCCCTCGATCAGCAGGTGGGGGTCGGCGTGGATCAGGACCCGGTCCTTGAACGTGCCGGGCTCCATTTCGTCGGCGTTGCAGATGATGTAGCGCGGGTGGGGCGCGTCCTCGGCAATGGTCATCATCTTGCGGCCGGCCGGGAAGGCCGCCCCGCCGCGGCCGAGCAGCGCCGCATCCAGGACGATCTCCCGCACCTCCGCGGGCGTGCGGCGCGCGACCGCATCCGCCAGCGCCTGGTAGCCGCCGCCGGCACGGTATTCCGCGAAGGTGGCGATGCGGTCCGGATGACGGTTTTTAAACAAGACCTGGGGGTACATGGTTGAGTTTGCCAGTTCCGTCAAAGCGCTGCGTTCGGGCCCAGTTTTCCGGCGCCGGTGTTTCTGTCGGGGCCGTGGGACGTTTAAAGTTTAAGGTGTAAAGTTGAAAGAAAAGGCCGTGTGGATCAACCTTCCGTCTCGCGCGTTGAGCTTCGGTCGTTGAGTTTCTTTTGTCTTGCGTCGCTTCGGCACTTCTCCAGGATTTCGTCGATCTTCTCCGGGGTTAGTTCGCCGTAGACCCGTCGGTTGACGAGCATGGCCGGCGAGCGGTCGCAGTAGCCGATGCAGCAGACCGGCAGCAGCGTGAACAGCCCGTCGGCGGTCGTCTCCCCGAGCCCGACCCCCAGGGCCCGGCACAAATAGTCCTTCACCGATTCGTAGCCGTTCATCCAGCAGACGACGCTGTCGCAGACGTGGATCACGTATTTTCCTACCGGCTCCCGGAAGGTGAAGGTGTAGAAGGTGGCCAGCTCGTCGAGCTCCAGCGGGGTCATGCCGAGCATCGCCGCCGCCTCGGCGAGCGCCTCGTCGCTCAGGTGGCCGTAGTGCTCCTGGATGGCGAACATCACGTCCACCGCCAGCTCCCGCGGGTGCTCGACGCTCTTTATTTCCGTTTCGAGGCGATCCCTCAAATCCCTTGGAAGCATGCTGCCCCTGATCTGCAGTATGTCGAATCGGAAAAAATCGCGGCTGGAAGCCGCTCCCACAACTCAATCGCCCTCGCCGACGCTATAAAACCATCACGAGTTCGTGTCGATAATCGATGAAGGGCTGATGATTCACTCATAACCCTCACATTAAGGATTCCGCCGGAGGCGGAATCCTTATCGGTCGATGTCCGGCAGGATGTAGTCCACCGAGCCGATGACCGCAATGAGATCGGCGATGGTCTCGCCCCGGGTCAGGATCGGCATCACCTGCACGTTGGCAAACCCCGGCCCGCGCACCCGCAGGCGGTAGGGGTGGCCCAGCCCGTCGCTCACCACGTAGTAGCCCTGCTCGCCGCGGGGGATCTCGCAGGCGGCGTAGGCCTCGCCGCGCGGGATCTTCATGCCGCGGGTGACGTTGACGAAGTGGTGGATCAGGCTCTCGATGTCGTTGAGCATGTCCGTGCGCTTGGGGATCACGTAGCGGTAGTCGTCGGTGATGTGGCGGCCGGCCGGCATGTGGGCCGCCGCCTGGGCGATGATCCGGATGCTCTGGCGCATCTCCTCCATGCGCACGAGGTAGCGCGCGTAGCAGTCGCCGGCCACCGCAACCGGCACCTCGAAATCGAAATTCTCGTAGCCCGAGTAGGGGAACTTCTTGCGCAGGTCCCACTCCAGGCCGCAGGCGCGCAGGTTCGGCCCGGTGACGCCCCAGTCGATCGCATCCTCGAGCGAGATGCGGCCGATGCCCTGGGTGCGCGCCTTGAAGATGGGGTTCTTGCGGGTGAGCGTTTCGTATTCGTCCAGGCACGCGGGGAAGATCTTCACGAGATGATCCACCGCCTCCTTCCAGCCCTCGGGCAGGTCCGCCGCCACCCCGCCGATGCGGAACCAGGACGGGTGCAGCCGGCCGCCGGTGATGAGCTCCACGATGTCGAGCACGCGCTCGCGCTCGCGGAAGGCGTAAAACGTCGGGCTCATGGCGCCGACGTCGTGGGCGTAGGTGGAAAACCACACCAGGTGATTGCTCAGCCGGAAGAGCTCGCTCAGCAGGACCCGGATCGTCTGGGCCCGCTCCGGGACCTTGATGCCCGCCAGGGTCTCGACGGCGCGCACATACGGCAGGTTGTTGGCCGCCCCGGCCAGGTAGTCGACGCGGTCCGTGTAGGGGATGAACTGGTGCCAGGTCTGACGCTCGCCGATCTTCTCCACCGCGCGGTGGTGGTAGCCGATGTCGAGGTCCATCCCGGTGATCTCCTCGCCGTCCAGGGTGAGGATGTAGCGGATCAGGCCGTGGGTGCTCACGTGGTGCGGCCCCACGTTGAGAACCAGGCGGTGCTCGTCGGCCGGTCCCTTCACGTAGACGCCGGCGTCCGCCGGCTGGTGCCGTTGCGCGTCCGCCAGCGTGTAGGGGGCCATTTCGGTGGCGCGGCCGGGATGGCACTTTCGCAGGGGGTGGCCCTGCCAGTCCTCGGGCATGATGATGCGCCGCAGGTTCGGGTGGCCTTCGAAGCGCACGCCCATGAGATCGTAGGCTTCGCGCTCGTACCAGTTGGCCGAGGGCCAGATGTCCGTGATGCTGGCGGCCGCGGGATCGGGGCCGTGCAGCGGCACCTTCAGCCGCACCCGGGTGGGCGGGTCGAAGGCGAGCAGATGGTAAACCAGCGTGAAATCCTGGGCGCCGCCGCGTTCGCGGCGGGCCGATTCGTCGACGGCGGTCAGGTCCTCCAGGCGTTTGAAGCGCGGGGCCGCCTCGTGCTTGAGATGGCGCAAAACGTCCTTGACCCGGTCGGCCGCCACCTGGAAAGTCGGCATGTCCGCGGGGTGCGGCTCCGGCCGCACGGCCTCGCCGAAACGCTCGGTCAGGGAATGCGAGAGATCGTTTTCGGTGACGGTGAAAACCATCTGCCGGGCCGGCGGCGTCCACATGAGCTCGGAGCGGCTGTCGGCGAAATGCGGGGGGGTGTCGGAGGTGCCGCGGATGACAATGCCGTCCATGCCGGGACCGCGCGGGTCGCGGGACTTGGTCCGGCCGTCGACGAGGATGGGCCGGCGCGTCCCCTGGGTGCCGCCCTTGAGGTTGAGGACCGGCCGGGTGGGCCGCTCCTCGCCCACAATTTTTTTCTGGAGCATCACCAGCCCCTGCAGGACCGCCTCCGGCCGGGGCGGGCAGCCCGGGATATATACATCCACGGGCAGGATCTGGTCGATGCCCTGCACGACGCTGTAGGCGTCGTACATGCCCCCGCAGTTGGAACAGGAGCCCATGGAGATCACCCACTTGGGCTCGGCCATCTGCTCGTAGAGCCGCAGGATCACCGGAGCGATCTTCTTGAAGATGGTGCCGGAGGTGATGAGCAGGTCGGACTGGCGCGGGGAGGGGCGCAGGACCTCCGCGCCGAAGCGCGCCATGTCGTAGCGGGCGGTGAAAACGGCGGCCTCCTCTACGAAACAGCAGGAAAGCCCGAAGAACATGGGCCACAGGCTGTACTGGCGTGCCCAGTTGATCAGCAGGTCCGTGCCGGTGAGCAACCGCCCGTCTATGCCCTTTTCCGCATCGGCCCCCACTCGAGCCCCCCCTTCCGCCACACGTAGACCAGCCCCAGCATCTGCATTGCGATGAAGAACAGGATTACCAGCCAGCCCTGCCAGCCCAGGTCGCGAAAGGCGACCGCCCAGGAGAAGATAAAGGCGCCCTCGATGTCGAAGAGCAGAAAAAAGATGGCGACGAGATAGAAGGGCACGGGGTAGCGCAGCCGGGCCGTTCCGGTGGGGATCACGCCGCACTCGTAGGCCCGCATTTTTTCACGGGAATAACGCTTTTCCCCTATCCAGGAGGAAACCATCAGCATGGCGGCGATGAACCCCAGGCAAAGCAGGGTGAAGAGGCCCAGGCTGAAGAGCCCGGCTTCCCAGGGCGAATACCAGGGGGCGGAGGACAGGGGGTGCATCTCGGCTCCGAGCGATCAGGAGAGGTGGCGCAGCGGCCGGATTCCGGGCGCCTGGCTATACATAGAATCAGAGTCGGACGATTGTCAACACAAAGGCTATTTTTTGGGGGGCTTCAATTTCCGGTCCCAGCCCCAGTTTTCATAGTACTCCCAGCTGCTCATGGCGGTGAGGTCTCTGATTTGCGTGTCCTTTTCGAGGAGGCCGGCGCGCATCACGTCGCCGATGGACAGCAGGCCGATGGTCTTGCGGCGGTGGGTGATCAGGATGTGCCGGATGAACAATCCCAGAAACATCTCCTGGAGTTTGAGCAGCGGGGTGTCGTCGGGTGCTGTAAAGAGCCGGGCGGTCATGTGGTCCGCGACCCGGGCGGTGTCGATGTTGAACCCGGGCTTGAGGATGTCGCGGGCGAGGTCGCGTTCGGTCCAGATGCCGACGATCTTCTCGGCCCGCTTGACCAGTATGGCGCCGATGCGGTCCGCCTGCATGCGCTCGAGCGCCTCGCGGACGGTCTGCTCCGGCCGCACCGTGACCATGTCCCGCTTCTTGTCGTTGAGGATCTCTCCCGCGGTTTTCATAGGCCCCCCTTCTGGCTGGTCATGCCCGGCATGAAACTAAACCGGAGATGGCGGATGTCAATTTTGTCATTTCCTAAAAAGGGCACGCCTTCAGGCGTGCTCTTTTCGGAGCAGCTTCTTGTCGAGTTTGCCGACGCTCGTCTTGGGGATCGCCTCGACGATCTCGAAGCGCTCGGGCACCGCGTATCTGGGGAGTTTGCCCTCTTCGGCGAACTTGGCCATGAACCGCTTCAGGTCGTCGCTGCCCACCTGGCCCGCGTGCTCGGGTTTCAGGACCACGAACACCAGCGGCCGCTCGCCCCATTTTTCGTCCTTTACGCCGATGGCCGCCGACTCCAGCACCGCGGGATGCTGGCTGATGAGGTTTTCGAGATCCAGAGAGGAGATCCACTCGCCTCCGCTCTTGATCACGTCCTTGATGCGGTCGGTGATCTGAAGGTAGCCCTCCGTGTCGACGAAGCCCACGTCCCCGCTGTGCAGCCAGCCGGAGCGCCAGAGCTCGGCCGAGCGCTCGGGGTCCTTGCTGTAGCCCGCGGTGAGCCAGGGGGTGCGCATCACCACTTCCCCCACGGTCTTGCCGTCATGGGGTAGAGGGGCGTCGAGCGGGTCGACGATCGCGAGGTCGGTCAGCGGGATGGGCCGTCCGGTCTTGATCACGACGTCGAGCTGCCGCTCGGGCTCCCAGGCGAGCATGTGCTCCTTGGGGTTGGCCAGACTGATGATCGGGCAGGTCTCGGACATGCCGTAGCCCACGTTGACCTCGATCCCCCGGTCGCGGGCCATCCGGGCCAGACCGCGCGGCAGCTGCGACCCGCCGATGATCACCTTCCACCTGGAGAGGTCCGCGTCCTTCGCGGCGGGGCTCGTCAGGAGCATCTGCAGGATGGTGGGGACACAATGCGAGAAGGTGACTTTTTCGGCCTGGATCAACTTGAGGATCATGCCCGGCTCGTACATCCCGGGATAGACCTGCTTCACGCCCAGCAGCGTCGCGACATAGGGGATGCCCCAGGCGTGCACGTGGAACATGGGGGTCAGGGGCATGTAGACGTCGTCGGACCTGAGGCGGACCTGGGTGTGGTAGGCGCCAAGGGCAACGGAGCCGGCCAGGGTGTGCAGCACGAGCTGGCGGTGGGAGAAGAAGACGCCCTTGGGGTTGCCGGTGGTGCCGGTGGTGTAGAATGTGGTGGCGCGGGTGTTTTCGTCCAGGTCCGGGAACACGCAGCGGGGGGCGGCGGCGGCCAGAAGCTCCTCGTACTCCGCGTCGATGGCGAGCGTGGTTTCGGGCTCCTGGCCGTCGTCGGCGATGAGGATCACTTTCTTCACGGTGGTGAGCTTGTCCCGGACCGCCTCGAGCAGCTTCAGGAAGAAGGCGTTGACGATGATCACCTTGGCGTCGGCGTGGTTGACGGTGTAGACGATCTGTTCGGGCGAAAGCCGCCAGTTGACCGTCTGCAGGGTGGCGCCCATGCCGGGCACGGCGAAAAAACACTCCAGGTAGCGGTGGCTGTCGAACTCGAAGGCCGCGACCACATCGCCGGGGTGGACCCCCAGGCTCGTCAGCCCGTTGGCCAGTCGGCTGATTCTCTCGTTAAGAGTGCGGTAGGTGATCCGGGTTCGGTCGCGGTAGACGATCTCGCGGTCCGGGGAGTAGGTCAGAGGGGTCGCAAGAAGTTTTTTCAGGATCAGCGGGTACGCATACGGCTCTCCCGGTTGATACGCTCTCACCGACATGTCTCCCTCCTTGAAATGTGCAGGCGTGGTGTTTTTCGGTCGTTGCCCAAAACCCTCTGGTTGAGCTAAGTGGCTCCCGGGTGGAGAAGTCGAAAGGGGAATTCGTTTTCTTTAGAAAAAGACGGCCCCCGAGTCAACAACAATACTTCTCGCCGGTGGGCCTGGCGGGGTATTGCAGAGGCCGATTTCCATTGTAAACCGCGACGAAAATAGGTATGGGCACAGCAGGCGCCGTACTCGATCGACCATCCAATACGGCAACTCCCGATACGGCGCCGGCGAAACGAAGGTGCCTGCCGGTTGACAGGATTCAGGGGTTTGCCATATCCATTGCCGCAGCAACAATAACGACCTAAAGAAAGGGGTTGACCGAATGATCCCGTTTGAAGTGGACCCGGAAAAATGCAACCGGGACGGACTGTGCGTGGAAGAGTGCCCGGCGCGCATCATCCGCCTGGACAACAAAGACGGCCTGCCGGCGCCGGAAGGCGATTTCAACTCCTTCTGCATCCAGTGCGGCCACTGTGTCGCGGTCTGCCCCACCGGCGCCTTCCGGTTGAACTGGCTGGGCCCCGGCCAGTGCCCGCCGGCCGACCAGGAGCCGCAGCTGACCGGCCCGCAGGCCGAGCAGTTCTTGCGCGGCCGGCGCTCCATCCGCGCGTTCAAGGAAAAGACGGTCGAGCGGGCCAAGCTGGAGAAGCTTCTGGAAATGGCCTGTTACGCCCCGTCGGCCAAGAACCACCAGCCCTGGCACTGGAGCGTGGTGGAAAACCCGGCCGAGGTCCGGCGCCTGGCCGGGTTGGTGATCGACTACATGCGCGGGTTCATCGCGGAGAAGCCCAAAGTGGCGGCGATGCTCTCCTTCACCCGGGTGGTCGCCGCCTGGGACATGGGGCTTGAGCGCGTCTGTCGGGGCGCCCCGCACGTGATCGTGGCGCACGCCGACAAGAACTGGGGCTTCGGCGCCGAGGACACGGCCCTGGCCCTGAGCTACCTCGAGCTCTATGCCCCGGTGCTCGGGTTGGGCACGTGCTGGGCCGGCTATTTCTATTCGGCCGTCAACGCCCATCCGCCGCTGTTTGAGACGCTGAAGCTGCCGGCCAAGCACAAGGCCTTCGGGGCCATGCTGGTCGGCTACCCCAGGTTCCGCTACCAGCGCCTGGTGCCGCGCCGGCCGCCGAAGGTCAACTGGCTGTAGATTGAGCCAAAAAGGCGGGGAGCGCCGTAAAATCAAAACGAACGAGACTTTCCAAACCAGGAGGTGATCCGCCATGGTCGATGCTTTCACCAATACGTCAACCGCCTCCGGAGGGTGTCTGTGCGGGGCGGTGCGCTACGAGATCCGCGGGCCGCTGCGCAACATCATCAACTGCCACTGCAGCAAATGCCGGCGGTTTCACGGCCACCTGGGGGCCTACACTTCCGTCCGGCGGGAGCATTTGGAGCTGGTCCGACAGGACGGTTTGAAATGGTTCCGCTCCGTGACGGACGAAACCCCCAACGTGCACCGCGGCTTTTGCGCCGAGTGCGGCGCGAGCCTGTTCTGGGACCCCCGTGGCAGCGGGACGAACATCGCCGTCGCTGCCGGGTCCCTGGATGAGCCGACCGGGCTGAAAACGCTCGGACACATCTGGGTCTCACAGAAGGCCGATTATTGGGAGATCACCGACGGCCTGCCGCAGTTCGCGCAGTCGCATGACGGCCGGCTGTCCTGAGAGAGGAGGGGAGCGTCGGGAAAATGGAAGACGACCGCTGCCTGGCCCCGGATGTGTGTTTCCCGAGGGAGCCCATCGATCGCATCGTGGACCCCGTTTCACGGTTCCTGCATGTACAATCCGCCAGCGGTCTCGTGCTGCTGGTCTTCACGGCCGCGGCCCTGGCCCTCGCCAACTCGACCTTCTCGCAGGAGTTTCTGGCATTCTGGAAAACGCCGCTCGGTGTGACCCTCGGTTCGATTGAATTCCGTCATTCGCTCAAGCACTGGATCAACGACGGCCTGATGGCGGTCTTTTTCTTCGTCGTGGGGCTGGAGGTCAAGCGGGAGATCGTCATCGGGGAACTGCGCGACCTGCGCGTGGCCGCGCTGCCGATCGCAGGTGCCATGGGCGGGATGCTGGCGCCGGCCGCAATTTATCTATACCTTCAATGGGGCGCCCCCGGCCAGCGCGGTTGGGGAATTCCCATGGCGACCGACATCGCCTTCGTGGTCGGCTGCATGGCCGTGCTGGGGTCGCGCGTGCCGAGGAGCCTGCGGGTCCTGCTGCTCTCGATCGCCATCGTCGACGACATCGGGGCGATTCTGGTCATCGCCATCGGTTACACAAGCGAGCTGAACCTCTCCGCTCTGGGGTGGGGATTCGCGGGCATCGGACTTTTCGCGATCCTGATGCGGCTCGGCGTCCGCAGCTTCCCGGTCTACGTGGGGGTCGGGGCGGGGGTTTGGCTGGGGTTCCACGAGTCCGGGGTGCACGCCACCATCGCCGGGGTCATCCTGGGCCTGCTCACGCCGGCGCAGCCGCTGGTGGACCGGGGGCTGCTCGCCAAATTCACCGAAGCCCTCGGTGGCTTTCTGCAAGGAGAGTCCTGGCAGGACCCCCGGCAGCGCTACCGCATGATGCTCTCGGTCCGGCGCGCCGCCCGCGAGTCCGTCTCCCCGCTGGAGAGGGTCGAGACCGTGCTGCACCCGTGGGTCGGTTTCGTCATCATGCCGCTTTTCGCTTTTGCCAATGCCGGGGTGCCGATCCATCTCGGCGGTTTGCGCGACCCCGTGGCCACGGCGGTCATGGCCGGTCTGGTATTGGGCAAGCCCATCGGCATTTTTCTCTTCAGTTGGCTCGCCGTGCGCTTCGGCCCGGCGCGCCTGCCGGGGGGCGTGACCTGGAGGGTCCTGGCGGCGGGCGGGGTGCTGGCCGGCATCGGCTTCACCATGTCGCTTTTCATCGCCGGGCTGGCGCTTGGGGAGGGTCTGCTGGAACCCGCCAAGATCGGCATCCTGGCCGGTTCGATCCTGTGCGCGCTGATCGGCATGACGCTTCTGCTCCGGCTGCTCTCCCGGGCGAGTGACCGGGCGCCAACGCCCCTGTGACAGAGGGCTTTCGACCGCCCCCCAATCCCTATGCCGGACTCGGTCCTGTCGCGCATGGGCGGAGCGGGTTGCCTTCATCCTAAGTACATCGTCTCATAAATACCGCCACATGCGTCGCGCGACCCCCACCCGAACCCTCCCCCTCAGGGGTTTGTATAGACCGGGGTCAAGGGGTTGTAGGCAGGGAGAGGGTGGCGGTGCGGCGTGATTCGTGATGGTATTTACAAGAGAGGCCACTAAGCCGCCCGGCGGCGGAGCCAGGCGAGGAGGACCAATGCCGGATTCAATCCCAACCCAATTGCCGGGACTCAGCCTGCGGTTCGCGCTGGAATCGGACCTCGAGCTGATCCTCGAGCTGATCCGGGGCCTGGCCGAATTTGAAAAGCTCGCCCACGAGATGGTGGCCGACGCCGGGACCCTGCGTCGTTCACTGTTTGCGGACCGGCGGGTGGCCGAGGTCGTGATCGCCGAATACGGCGAGGCGCCGGCGGGCTTCGCCCTTTTCTTTCACAACTTTTCGACCTTTCTGGGCAAACCGGGCATCTATCTCGAAGATCTCTTCATCCGGCCCGAGTTCCGGGGCAAGGGCATCGGCCGGGCGATGCTCGCGTTTCTTGCCAGGCTCGCCGTTGAGCGCGACTGCGGCCGTCTGGAGTGGGCGGTGCTGGACTGGAACCGGGATGCCATCGATTTCTACCGGAGCCTGGGCGCCCAGTCGCTGGACGAGTGGACGGTCTACCGGGTGGCCGGCCAGGCGCTCGAAGATCTTTCGCGTCGGTTCTAAACCCCACACCCAGGGAGGCCCTTGTTCAGGCTCCTTGAACTCTCTTTTGGCGCGTGATAATTAATAATTATTCTCATCTTAGAATGGGCCGGTTGCGCTCACCGGCAGTCACCAAGAGACCAAAGAACCAAAAAACCGACGCAAGGGGGGGCTTATGAAAAAGGGGATGACGTGGGTTCTGGGGTTGGCCATCGCGGGGATCCTGGCCGGGGCGGCGTTCGCTCAGTTTGCCAAGACCGAGGACGCCATCAAGTACCGCCAGTCGGTCATGTCCCTGATCGGCACGCATTTCAGCCGCATGGGGGCGGTGGTGAAGGGAGAGGCGCCTTACAACAAAGAGGCCTTTGAGAAGAACGCCCTCTTGGTGGATTCCCTCTATCGACTGGGATTGGATGCGTTCATGGCTCCCGGCAGCGACAAGGGCAGCGGAATGAAGGCCGACGCCCTGGCCCAGAAAGACAAATTCACGCAGATGCACAACGCGACCGAAACCGAGCTCGCCAAGCTGGTCGCCGTGGCCAAAGGCGGGGACCTGAACGCGATCAAGCCCCAGTTCGGCGCGGCCGGGGCCAGCTGCAAGGCCTGCCACGACGCTTACCGGAACAAGTAGGCCGGACTTCAGGAAGCCCCGCTGTATTTTTGTGGGAGCGGCATCTCATGGCCGCTGCAGCCCTCGGCGAAGGCTGGCTGCCGCGGTAGTCGCGGCTGAAAGCCCTTGCCACAGAAACCAAATACATAAAAAAGCCGGACTCTGTCCGGCTTTTTTATCGCACGAGCAGATAAACCGCGCCCGCCGCAACCGCTGCCACCAGAGCCGCCCGCCACGAGGGTTGCTGGGTCGTGCCCCCGAGGAGAGTCCCCTTCCATTGCTTGACCCCCGTGATCATCGGCCGGATCAGGTTTTCCTTTTTGTAGACCAGGTGAAACAGCACCGCGGCGACGTGGAGGGCGACCAGAAGGATGATGAGGTCGTGGTTCAGGTGGTGGATGGACGTGAGCCGGTCGCTGGCGGCCTTGCTGACCCATTTGTAAAGGGGGCCTTCGGTGGCGATGTCGTCGTTGGCGAAAAGACCGGTGGCGGCCTGGATGAGCAGCACCAGCAGCATGGCCGCCACGGACCACCCGCCCAGTGGGTTGTGGCTCAGGCGGTGGTCGGGTTCCCTCCGGAACAGGGTCCGGGCATATCGCAGCACGGCCGAAGGCCCCGCCAGAAACGTGTGGAAGCGGGAGGCCGTGCTCCCGATAAAGCCCCACACCAGCCGAAACAAGAGCAGCGCAAGGATCGTCTCCCCGCAGCGCTCGTGGTAGTGCATCCAGTTCCCGCCGAGCTTTCCGGTCGCAAAGGACGACACCACCAAAGCGACCAGCAGCCAGTGAAACAGGCGGGTCGGGAGGTCCCACACCCGCACGGGCAAATCGCCATGAACTTTATCCGGTTCGTGTGTCACAAGCCCTCGCCC
>CAZLSV010000004.1:19001-20748 GCA_964562235.1 uncultured Desulfatibacillum sp. | reverse complement strand
TGGGAGTTAATCAGCATCGCGCCGTCCCGATGACACGACGGGCGGCAACCCTGCGGCCGGCTGAAAATTACATGGGATACCGGCCGATGCCAAGCACTTTTTCCCTGAGCCCGTCAGCCCGATCCCGTCTCTATCGCGTTCTTGGCACTGAAAAAACCTTGCCTCCCCGCCGGAAAATGCGTACAGGAGACACTGGCCGCCGCCGGGTCGCCTTGATTCACCAACGCCAAGGCACCCGGCGCTGCCTTTGCTTACCAGCGGTCTCATATTAAGGGTTGCATGATTGTATAGACACGGACGCCCCCTCACCCTTCCCTCTCCCCCGGTTCCGGGGGAGAGGGAAGGGTGAGGGGGTCGCTCTCAGTCTATATTATTTCAAGACGATTAATAACCCCGTCTGACGCCCGGGGGTCCCGCCACGGCGGGATTGCAGGCCTCTCGAAAATGCTCACACCCCATGGAGGTTGCTCCGCTTTCCGAAACGGCCGGTGCCTTGCCCGCAGGCGTGATCCAAGGTTTTGAAATTACTTGTAGGAGGGCCCGAACCGCATGCACGCCCGCGACATCATGGACACCCGCTTCCACACCCTCCGGCCGGAGCAGAGCATCGCCGACGCGGTGAAGGCGTTTCATGCGTCCAGCACCAAAGCGCAGAAGAAGATCTTCGGGATGATGGTGATCGATGCCCAGGACCGGCTGGTGGGCATGCTGTCGATGTACGACATCCTGTTGTTCGTGCGCCCCAAGCATGCCGGGCTCTGGGGCGAAATGGAGGATTTGCCGCTCGAAAACGCATTCGATGAATTGCTGGAGCGGGTCAAGCCCGTCCGTGTCGCCGACATCATGACCACCGAGGTGGTCACCATCGGGCCGGGCACCCACGTCATGGTCATCGCCGACCTGATGATCAAGCGCCACATCCGGCGGCTGCCGGTCGTCGACGGCACCGAGGTCGTCGGCATCGTCTACATATCGGACCTTTTTTTTCACCTGCTGAAAAAGTTTTTTTGATGCCATGCCGATCGTCCAACCACGCAGTGTCCTGAGCGGAATGCTCGTGAAGGAGGCCATGCGTCGGCAGGTCGTGCAGCTGCCGGCCGGGGCCTCCATCGCCAAGGGGATCAATCACCTGCTCAAGTTCAAGGTCAATGCCCTGCTGATCGCAGACGAGGGCCGGCCGCCCGCAGGCGTGGTTTCCAAGACAGACCTCATCGGTGCCTTCTACGCGGGGCTGCCCACCGACACCCCCCTGGGGGACGTCATGACCGGCCCTCCGCTCACCTGTTATCCGGACGACGGGCTGGAGTCCGCGCTCGACCGGATGCGCCGCCGGTCGGTGCACCGGCTCTACGTGACCGGGGCGGAGGCGGCAACACTGGTCGGAACGCTTTCCTACACCGATGTGGTGGCGCTGCTGTACCGGTACTGCCGGGCCTGCCCCAAGCGCATCTCCCGCCGAGCCTCTTCAGAGGAGCCCGAGGATGAGGGGGAGCGCCGCCTGACCGTGAAGGAGGTGATGACCGCATCGGTCGTCTCCTTCCCGCAGGAGGCCGGGTTGGCCCTGGTCATCGAAGGCCTCACGGCCCATCGCTTCGGCGCGGTGCTGATCGGCGGCCCCCGGGGAGAGCCAAGAGGGGTGATCTCCAAGACCGACCTCATCCTGGCGTATCAGCACCGCCTTCCCCCCGAGGCCCCGGCCAAGACCGTGATGACCGCGGGAGTGCAGGCCTGTGATTATAACGACATC
>CAZLSV010000004.1:17110-18991 GCA_964562235.1 uncultured Desulfatibacillum sp. | reverse complement strand
AGAGGGGTGATCTCCAAGACCGACCTGATCCGTGCCTACCACCACGGGGTGCGCCTGGAGACCGAGGCCCGCACCGTCATGACCACGCCGGTGGTGGCATGGGAGGAGCGCGCATTTCTATGGGAGGCCCTGCGGCACATGTTCCTGAAGGACGTGCAGCGGCTCTTCGTGCACGCCGGCGACCCGGTGCGGATCACCGGCGTGCTGTCGCTGTCGGATGCGGCGCGGGTGCGTTCAGGAACGTGCCGGGCCTGCCTGCCCAGCCGATTCGTGGCGCCGGCCTGAGGCTCCTCCGCGGGGCGGGTGCGAAAAAAACTTGATTTTTTGTCCGAGGGGAGTATAAGCTAGCTGCAATCATCAAATGGCCCTTGCGAGGAAGCGGCCGGTTTCGATTAAGGGAAACCCAGTTCCGATGGTGGCACCCTTAGTATGAGACTATGAGAACCTTATGAAAGGAGAGTGCAAAAAGTGGCCAACGGAACTGTGAAGTGGTTCAACGACAAAAAAGGGTACGGCTTCATCCAGTCGGAAGACGGTCAGGACATTTTCGTTCATCACAGCGGGATCAACGGCAGCGGCTTCAAGTCCTTGAAAGACGGCGACCGCGTCACCTTTGACATCACGCAGGGCCAAAAAGGCCCCGCGGCCGTGAACGTCACACCCGTCGGGTAAGTTCAATTTTAAAATCAAAAAAGGCCTTTCAGCTTCCGAAGCTGAAAGGCCTTTTTTAGTCTTGAATTTTTCCCGCGGCCGGCCGCGGGAAAAATTCATCCGAAGACCCCGCCCATCTTGGACCCCGCCACCCGGTTGATGACAAACAGGCAGGCCGCGCCCAGCACGATCAGGATCAGGCCCAGGGCCGCGGCCTCGTTCACCGACCCGCCGATGTAGAAATTGAAAATGCCCACCGTCATCATCTCGTGCCCCGGCACCACGAGCAGCAGCGTGGCCGAGGCCTCCTGAAGCGCCAGGATGAAGGAGTAGAGCGATCCCACCAGCACCCCTTTCCAGATCAGCGGCAGGGTGATGTCTTTAAAGGTGGTCCCCTTGGTCGCGCCGACGCTCTCGCCGGCCTCCTCGAAGGACTTGTGCACGATCTGCAGCGAGGCAAACGTTCCGCGCACGGTGTAGGGCAGGCGGCGCACCCCCAGAACCACCGGGATGACCATCCACATACCGATGAAGGCTACCTCCATATAGGGCAGCGGCTCCCGGAACGCGCGCATGTAGGCAATGCCGATGCCCGTGCCGGGCAGGGCGAGGATCAGCGTGGTCATGGAGTCCAGAAACTCGCGGCCCGGCAGCTTGGTGCGGGCGCCCACCCAGGCGAGCGGCACCCCCACGACGATGCAGATCAAAACCGAGATGCCGGCATAGAGCAGGCTGTTGATGATGAACTTGGGGGTTTCGAACGCCACCCGTTCGAAATACTGGAGCGTGTATTTCACGGGAAAGGGCGTCAGGGCCCAGCCCTTGCCGAAGGAGTCGAGCGCGATGCCCAGGTAGGGGATGAAGGCCAGGGTGATGACCAGCCCCAGGAAAAGCATCACCCCCGCTCTCGCCGCCGGCGAGAGCTTCCGGCGCTCGATCACGGAATAGGAGAGCGAGCTGTAGTCTTTGATCGCCACGTATTTCTTGGCGATGATCAGAAAGAGGATCGCCAGGATCACCATGATGGCCGATATCACGATGCCCATCTTGAAGAGCCGGCGGTCGACGAACTGCACGATGTTGAGATAGGCCTGGGAGGCGAGCAGATCGTCGACGCCCACGACGAGCGGGGTCGCGAAATCCGCGAAGGTCCAGATGAAGACCAGCAGGGCGCCGGAGACGTAACCGGGGGTGGTGAGCGGGAAGGTGATGTCCCAGAACTTACGGACC
>CAZLSV010000004.1:0-17100 GCA_964562235.1 uncultured Desulfatibacillum sp. | reverse complement strand
AAGGGGAGATCTTGCCCATGGCATCCACGATGCTGAGCGTCATGAGCGGAAACAGGTGCAGGGTTTCCACCAGCAGCACGCCCTGGATGCCGTACATGAAGTTGATGGGTTTTTCGAAGCCCAGGTAGTCCATTAGAAGGATGTTGACCGTTCCGGCCCTTCCCAGGATGAAGACAAACCCCATGACCCCGACCAGCGGCGGCATGATCATCGGCACGATGGAGAGATACGAGAAAATCGCGCGCCCCGGAAATTCGTAGCGCAGCAGCAGAAAGGCGAAGGTGATGCCGATGATCGAGGTGGTGATGACCGTCCCGACCCCCAGCAGAATGGAATTCAGCAAGGATCTGAGGTAGTAGCGGTCCGTGAAAAAATCCTGGAAGTTCAGAAGGGTGAACTCCCCCGCGTCGGTGGTGAAGGCATCGTAGAAAAGGTGCAGCAGGGGGTAGATCAGAAAAACGATCATGAAGGCCCAGATGGCCCCGTAGCCGATCCATCCGCCGACGTGGATGCCGTTTCCCGCCTTGACCCGTAAAGCCGATCGTGTCGCCGTGTGGGTTGTCATGGGGCGCCTATTCCACCGGAATTCCCAGAGAGGATGTCGCCGGGAAGCGGACGAAGATTTTGGTTCCGATCGGCAGCGGCTCGTGGTCCCGGGGGTTTTGAATGTCCACCTTGAACGTGATGCCGGCCACATCCACGTCGTAGCGGATGGTGTTGCCGATGTAGGAGGGGAAGCTCACGGTGCCGGCGATGCTGCTGAAGCCCTCCGGAGGCGTTGGCGACAGGCTGATTTCGGCGGTCTCGGGCCGGATGCACACCGTGCAGTCGGAACCGGGTCTGAGGCGGCCGTCCCCCGCGCACGCGATGGGGCCTCCCGCCGTGTCGACGACCAGCCGCCGTCCGGCGTCCATCGTCTCTTTCACCTTACCGGGGATGAGGTTGTTGATGCCGATGAAATCGGCCACGAAGGGATTGGTGGGCTTCTCATAGAGCTCGTGGGGGCTTCCGAGCTGCTGCAGCTTGCCGTGGCTCAAAACGGCGATGCGATCGGAGAGGGTCAGCGCCTCCTCCTGGTCGTGGGTGACATAGATCGTGGTGATTCCGAGTTCCTTCTGGAGCTTGCGAATCTCGGCGCGCACCTGGATTCGAATTTTGGCGTCCAGGTTGGAGAGCGGCTCGTCGAGCAGCAGCACGTCCGGGTTGAGCACCAGGGCGCGGGCGAGCGCGACCCGCTGCTGCTGGCCGCCGGAGAGCTCGCCCGGGTAGCGCCGCTCGAGCCCGCGCATGTTGACCAGCCCCAGCGCGTGGTCCACTTTTTCGCGGGTCTCGCCCGCTGAAAATTTCTTCAGCCTCAGGCCGTAGGCAATGTTGTCGAAGATCCGCATGTGCGGCCACAGGGCGTAGTTCTGAAACACCATCCCGATGTTGCGCTCGTAGGGAGGCTTGCCCGTCATCTCCTTTTCGCCGAACAGGATGCGGCCCTGGTCCGACCGGTGGAAGCCGCCGACCAGCCGCAGGATGGTGGTCTTGCCGCAGCCCGAAGGTCCCAGCAGGGTGAACAGCTCGCCGTCCTGGATGTCCAGGGAGACATGGCTCACCGCTTCCAGCGCGCCGAAGCGCTTGACGATGTCCTGAAGTTCGATTCTCATCTGCCCGCCGTTTTCATGAGGCCAAAGATCAGGGGAAACCCGGTGGGCCGCAGGATAAGGCCCGGGTGGGTTTCCCCTGGGTTTGCGTGATGGGGTTATTTCACGATGTCTTTGTGCTTTTCGGCGATCTCCTTGCGGAAATAGGAGTTCACGTCCTCGATGCGTTTCTTCTCACCGGCGATCTTGTCGTCGTAGACGTTGCCGATCTCGGTTTCGAAAAAGGAGCGCATGCCGCCCGTGAAAGCCACGGCCTTTTCCTGGTTGGAGCCCTCGGGGCCCTTGACCTTAAGGCCGGGGGTGATCGGATAGACCCCGAGCCCGGAGAGCAGCAACTGACCCTCCTCGCTCAGGCAGAACTCGATGAAGGCATGGCCGGCCTTGGCGTGCGGGGCGCCCTTCAAGACCGCCATGGGCTCCGGGGTTACATAGGCGTTCTTGGGATAAACGAAGTTCACATCATATCCGCCCAGAACTTCGGCAAACGCCATATAACTTGGAACCGCAAACCCGACGGCGAACTCACCCTTGGCCACGACACTCGGCACGTCGCGCGAGCGGGCGGTGAAGATGCCGGTGTTGGCCGCAAGCTTGGTCAGCCACTCCCAGCCCTTCTCCCAGCCGTAGGTCTGCAGGATGACCTCGTAGCTGGCGTGGCTGGAGCTGGAGCGGTCCGGGGTGCACTGGGCGATCTGGCCCTTGAGCTTCGGGTTCAAGAGATCCTCCCAGGTCTTGATCTCGACCCCCAGGCGTTTCAAGAGCTTGGGCTGGTAGATGATGCCGTAGGGCTCGAGCGTGGTGCCGACCCAGAACTTCTTGGGGTCCTTCAGCGGCAGGGTCACCGGCTTGCCGATGGTGGCCGGAATGGCGTCCCACGCGGCCTTCGGCAGCTGTATCTGCTCGAGCAGCCCCTCGGAGGCCAACTGGTCGAAGAGAGTCCCCTCGCCGCCCCAGAAAACATCCGCCTGGGGCCGACCCTTCCACTCCAGGATCTGGCCGTAGGCGACCGGCGTGCCCTTGGGGATGGCGCTGGTCTTCACGTCGACGTTGTACTTCTTCTTGGCCCAGGCCGCGAAGGCTTTCAGCATGGGGTCGTGAACATCCTTGGAGACCGGGGTGATCAGGTAGAGTTCGTTTTCGATGGCTGGCGCTTGCGCGAAGGTCTGGAACCCAACCCCCAGAAGTGCAAAAGCAAGCACACTGAACAGGACAACGGCCCTCTTCATCGTACACCCTCCTATTTTTGATGTTTGAGAAACCCAGGTTCAGCCGACCGCCCGATACCGGGGGATCCGCCTCAAATCCCATTGAAAGAAATCGCGGTCAAATTCGGTCTCCGAACGAGACGAACACCGAAGTTATCGTGGCGAAACTTAGCGAACTCAGGTGCGCAAGTCAAACAAAAACGGTCTTGCTGAAAACGCGCAAGGTCGCGTAAGGAATTAAATTACCATGAATTTTCTCGGCTGGCGGCCGGTCGGGGGTGTCATACGGCACCCGGCGCTCAGGACAACAGCACCGCCACCATCTCCGCGAACCCCAATCCGCCCTCCTGCTGCGTGACCCAGGCCGGCAGCGCACTCATCCGGCCGGAAAATTCCCGGACGTTGGCCACCCCCACGGCGTTGGGGAAAAACGCGAACATCGGCTGATCGTTGGGCGAGTCCCCGGCGAAGATCGCGTGGGCTTTGGCCGCCTCCAGGTCTTCGTTGAAAACCTCTTGAAACAGCCGCCGCGTCATGCTCAGCTTGTCGTATTCGCCGAACCAGCCGTTGACGTGGATTGAGCTGATCTTGGCCTGGGCGCCGGCCGCTTCGAAAATCCGGACGATCCGGTCCACCTCCGACGCGGGCAGCCGCGGCACATCCTCGCAGAAGTCGATGGCGAGGTCCGCTTCCCGGTAAGCCTGGTCGGCCGAAACCGCGCAGCCGGGCACCTCGGCTAAGATTTTCAGCTTCACTTCCTCCAGCCGACCGGGGTCCGCCGCGCGCTGTTCAGCCGTCTTGAAATAGCCGCGTTCCATCTTCCTGCGTTCGCGGTCGTAGCGGTAATAAAAAGCGCCGTTTTCCCCGACCACCGCCGCCACCGGCCACATGCGGGCGATGTGGTCGCACCAGCCGGCCGGCCGGCCCGTGATGGGGATGACCACCACCCCGGCATCCCGCAGCCGCTCCATGGCCGCGAGCGCCGCCGCCGGCAGGAGACCGTGCAGGGTCAGGGTGTCGTCGATGTCCGTGAGGACGTAGCGGATGGATTTTTTGAGCACCGCGGGGAAATCTCGAAAGTCGCGCATAAGAAGAAAGGTTCCAGGGCTCGAGGGGTCAAGGGTTCGAGTGGGAAAAAGGCGCGAGCCACGATCCGCCGCCTTGAGCACGGAGTGTACACGAAAACACGCGGATATTTCAAGCGGTGCGGCAGCGTCATTATCGGGCGTCAGGCGGGTTTTTGACCGCGGGCCGTACGGATGGCGGCCACGTATGGCCCAGTTTCATCCCAATGCCCCTGGGGTCGGCAGCTGTGGCGTTTTGGAGTGCGTGGCAAAAGCGAACAGCCAAGCGCGGAAAATAGTTTTTTATTTCCATCTCCTTCCGTTTGAGCGATAAAAGCAAGCAGGGTTGCCCATCTGAAAGACGCTGGTTCGGCCCGAGCCTGCGAGTCTTTCAAAACCGCGTCTCCGCCTGAGGCCGTTTCACTGACTTCACAGCCGCCTCCAAATCGTCGAGGCTGAGCGGGTTGCGGGGGTATAGGGTGGCTCCGCGATGAGCATTGAGGATCTTGCCGGCCTTCTCGGCAAGTTCCGGTGGACGCGGCGGTAATGGCCGCCCAGGGGTCTCCCCGAACGCACTTGGCCGCCTTTTTCACGGAGTTCCTCAGCGACTCGAGGGGGCTGGGGATGAGGGCAAGGGAGTGATTTATGTTCAGCCTGCGGGATTTTCTTTTGCTGGCCGTCAGCTTCGGTTCGCTGGTCACCGGCGTCTTCGCGCCGGAGCTCTGCGCTCCGCTTCAGCCCTATCCTGTCGTCTTCATGATGCTTTTGCTCTTCCTTAGCTTTCTCTCGGTTCGCATCTCCCAGATCTGGGATACCGCCCGGCAGTTCCCCCTGCGGATCGCGGGGTTCCTGGCGTTCCGCATGATTCTTTTTCCGGTTGCGGTCGCGCTGCTTTTCCGTCTGATCTGGCCGGCATACAGTCTGTCGGCCTTGCTGCTGGCCGGGATTTCCACCGGCGCCGTTGCCCCCTTTTTTGCCAACCTGCTGCAAGCCAACCTGGCCTTGGTCCTCGTCATGGTGGTGGCCTCTTCGTTGCTGGTCCCCTTTACCCTGCCGCCGCTGGTGGCATTTCTTTTCGGTCATTCCATGGAGATCCCCCTGCTCGACATGATGCGGCTTCTCATCATGGTGGTCTTCCTTCCGTTGGCCGCTGCGGAAGCACTCAAGGCGACGGTTCCAAGGGCCGTGGAGCATATCCGGGGCCAGCAATATCCGCTTTCTCTGGTGCTGTTTGCCATGACCAACCTCGGGGTGTTCTCGAAATTCGCCGATTTCTTTCGCCAGAACATCGCGGTTCTCATGACCTCCATATCGGCCGCATTCCTGCTGGGGGCCATCTTTGTCGCCTCCGGCCTTCTGGCGGCATGGCGCTGGGAGCTACCGGACCAGCTGGCAAGCGCCATCAGCCTGTGGATCATGAACTACATCCTGGTCATCGTCTTCAGCGCCCAGTTCTTTTCCCCGATCGAACCCACGGTGGCCGCTCTCTACAC
Source organism: uncultured Desulfatibacillum sp. (assembly GCA_964562235.1). GTDB lineage: Bacteria > Desulfobacterota > Desulfobacteria > Desulfobacterales > SpSt-501 > SpSt-501. The sequence continues at coordinate 11,689 of CAZLSV010000004.1, read as the reverse complement.
ATTTCCCTTCTACGCCCTGGTAATCCCCGTGCGCGCTTTTCGCAGCTACCGGTTGAGGACGCGGCCCGTGCCGTAGCCGGCGGCTTGCAGGCCCCTTGTTTTCTGCTTACGTTAAAGGGAATTGAAACGAACCTTAACGCATCGGGAGGGTGTCCATGCAAAACCTTGCATTTTTACTGGTTGCGGCACTGTTTTTTTCAACGGCTTCGCCGGCTTTCTCCCAAGATGTCAAAGGCGCGATCAAGGGCGCGTTGGGAGCCGCAGCCGGGGGTTCGGGCGTTGGCGGGGGGGAAGCCGCCGCCGGGCTCAAAGAGGCCCTCGCGGTGGGGACCGGCAACGCGGTGCAGACGCTTTCGAAGTCGAACGGGTATTTCGGGGATGCGGCCGTGAAGATTCTGCTGCCACCGAAATTGCAGACGGCCGCAGATGTGCTCAAGAAGGCGGGCTATCAGAAAGAGGTGGACGATTTGATCCTGAGCATGAACCGCGCGGCCGAGCAGGCGGCGCCCAAGGCCCGCCCCATTTTTGAGGACGCCGTGAAGAAAATGACCTTTGAGGACGCCCAGAAGATTTTAAACGGAGACAACACCGCCGCGACGGACTACTTCAAGGCCAAGACCACGCCGCAGCTCACCGAGGCCTTCAAGCCCGTCGTCGCCGAGAGCATGAACCAGGTGGGCGTGACCCGTTCCTACAAGGCGCTGACCGACCGCTACACCTCGATGGTGCCCTTCGGCAAGATGGATTCCATGGATCTGGACAGCTACGTGACGGGAAAGTCCCTGGACGGGATGTTTCTTAAAGTGGGGCAGGAGGAGGCGAAGATCCGCACCAACCCTGCCGCCCGCACCACGGATATTTTGAAGAAGGTGTTTGCGAAGTAAGCGCCTATCCCAACACCTCCTCCAATGCCAGGGCGCAGCGCGCCTGGTCCTCGTCGGTGCCCTCGATATTGAGGATGTGTTTGTCGAAGTCTATGTCGACCAGCCGGCAGCCGTTTTGCTCGACCACATTCTTGACAATCGTGAGCAGTTGTTCGTCCTTGAGCGGTGCGTTCATGTCGTGAGTTCCTCTCCGGTTACAGTATGGGCGACGCTCGAGGCGCGCAAGCTTGAATTTTAATGCTATTTTGACTCAAATCAAGGCGGCCGCCTTGATTCTTTGGTATTCAGCGCTTGATATGCCAGTTCTTGATAAAGTGCAGCGCGTAGCCGTCTGGCGGGATTCTGGAATTTGCGGTATCAATTGCCCACGGGAATCAGATCCGCTTAACCTTTCTCAACGAGCCGACCGATGACGATCAACTTGCAAGACCTTCGGGAGTCCAACGAGTTTCTCAACTACATCCTCGACAACATGGGCGCGGCGGTTCTGATCGCCGACGAGGATTTCGGCATTCACCAGTTCAACGACTCCTTTCTGAACCTCTTCGACAGCGCCGCCGCCGTTTCGACCATCAAGACCTTCGGCGAAGTCAGCGGCTGTGTCAATGCCGTGACGGAAAACAAGTCCTGCGGCGAAACCTCGGCCTGCGCCGGCTGTGTCCTGCGGCACTCGCTCATCCAGACGCTGATTGCCGACGCGCCGGTGGACCGCAAGCCCCTCGACCGGATTTTCTACATAAAGGGGCAGGCGGTTCAGAAATACCTGCGGTTTTCCACGCGGCGCATCGTCTACCAGGGCCGCACGATGATTCTGGTCATCATCTATGACGTTTCGGACATCGAACGCCAGAAAGTCGAGCTGCAGCGCAAGCAGGAGATGATCGACGAGGACCTCAAGGCCGCCGCGGCCATCCAGCGCAGCCTGCTCCCGGAGGGGAACCCCTCCATTCCGAACCTGCGGGTGGCCTGGCGGTTTGACCCCTGCGAGCGCATCGGCGGGGACATTTTCAATATCCAGAGCGTGGACGAGGACCAGGTGGGTCTCTACATGCTCGATGTCTGCGGCCATGGGGTGCCGGCCGCGCTGATTTCGGTGGCGGCCTCCCAGTTTCTCGCGGGGCCGCGGGGCCTGCTGGGAGGCGGCTGCCAGCTGGCTTCGCCGGAGGCCGCGCTCAACAACCTCGACGAGGCGTTTCCGTTCGAACGCTTCGACAGCTATTTCAGCATCGTCTGCGCGAGCATCGACATCCGCCGGGGGGTTCTCACCTACGGCGGCGCCGGGCATCCGCCGCCGGTGCTGCTGCGCGCCGACGGGGAGCTGGAGGTGTTGGACTACCGCGGTCCGGTCATCGGCTTCGGTTCCGAGCGGCCATACGGCCAGAAGGAGCTTCGCCTGACGCCGGGCGACAAGCTCATCCTCTACACGGACGGTCTCACGGAGAACCGCGGTCGCAACGGCGAGCCTTTCGGCCGGCCGGCGTTTCACAGGATCCTGCAGGAGTTCAGAAGCCGGCCGGTGGAGGCCTTGGTGGAGGGCCTGCACGCCGATGTGCAGGCGTTTCTAAAAGGCATGCGGCCCGACGACGACATCAGTCTGCTGGGCGTCGAATACACCGGAACGGCGGCCCGCCGCTTCACCACGTGAAATTTTCCCGAGCCGAGGTGCGGGTGAAATTCATTTCTACTGCCGCTGCTCGTACTCCAGGATCACCGTCACCGTGCGATTGAAGGCGCGGCCCTCCGGCAGCCCATTGTCGAAGACCGGGTCAACGGACCCCCTGCCTTCGGAGGAAATTCTCTCCTTGGCCGCACCGCCTCCCGCCAGGAGCTGCTCGAAGGCGGCCTGGGCGCGTTTCTTGGACAGTTCCAGGTTGTACTCGAACTTGCCGATGGTGTCGGTGTGGCCCACGATTTTCACGGTCGCGGAGGGGGTCTCGCGGATGCGCCGGCCGATGCGGTCGACCACCACGCGGTTGCGGTCCTTGATCTCCGCCCGGTCGAAATCAAAGAGGATCAGGGCGTATTTTTCGACGACCTTGTAGCCCTCCCGGCGCGCCAGGCGCTCTTCGCGTTTGACGAATTGCACCGTGGCGGCGTCCCGGGCGCTCAGCGAGCGTCCCTTTGAATCCGCGGCTTCCAGCACGGCGGCAACCGTCTTGTAGTGGCCGATGTTCAAAAGGCCCACATCCTTCAGCGCCAGCAGGTAGCTGGGCTCCAGGTCCCCTTCGCCGGTCAGGCGCTCCAGGCGCTGATCGTCCCCATAGATTTCGATGCTCCAGCTCTTGAGGGCCGCACCCGGCTCGATTTCGGGGGCGATCCTGAAAGTTTCCGTGTCGCTCAAGGCCTCGATGAAGGTGCTCTGCACCGTGTCAAGGATCGCCGGGTCGTCCGCGTAGATCTCCACCCGCTGGTTCTCGGCGCGGCCCTCGGGGACGCTGCCGGAGCTGGCCGCCGCCGGAAGCCCGCGGGCCTCCAGCTCCAGGCGCGAAGGTTCGATCCCCCAGATGCTTCTCAGGTAGCCGCGCACCGCCTCGGCGCGGCTGCGGGAGAGATCGGTCTTGCCTTTTTCCTCGCCGAAGCCGGAATTGCAGCCGACCACCTTCAGCTTTGCTTTCGGCCGCTCTGCGGCGCGTTTGCCGATGATGTTCAGCACGTGGCTGTATTTCTCCATCGTGCCCTTCAGGGCCTGGGGATCGAACGCCTTGGCCTCGGCCGTCGTCTTGAAGAGTGCGTAGCGGCCGGGGATATCGGAACGGCCGGCGTCGAAATAAACGTAGTTGAGCAGCGGCGAGCTGTCGATGACGGTGATCTCCTCCACCGTGACCGTGTCCGGCTCCAGCTTCACCGCCCCATAGGGCGGGTGGGCCAGTTCCTGGATCATCGCCTTGGGGTTGGTCCTGATCTGGCAAAGGTCCGAGGAGGCCTCGTGCACGATGCCGTCGGCGCCGGTCACGCGGACCATGGCCTCGATGGAGCTCAGCTTCGCCAGGCGGTCCCGGCCGAGGTCGTCCAGCGCAAATGAATGCAGGGAGGCGATCTTGGTGCCGGCGGACAGGGTTTTCAGCGTCCGGTCGTTTCCCTGGATCAGGATCTCGCCCTCGGCAATCCCCGGCAAAGGGTTCAGGTCGAGCTTTACCTGGACGGCGCTGCGGTTCCCGGCCTCGGCGATCACGCCGCCCACGGCCCGGGACTGGGCGGCGTCCGAGTCGAAGAAAAACTCCACCCGCTGGTTTTCGAGCCGGCCGTCGCGGGTCTCTTCCGGCGAGGGTTCGGCCGGGAGATCGCGGGCTTCGATCAGCATGCGGGAGGCCTCGATGCCCCAGGTGCGCTGGAGATACTCTTTCACCGCCTCCGCCCGCTGCTGGGAAAGCGCCAGGTTGTCCTTTTCGGGTCCGTAACCGGAGGTGCAGCCCACGATGCCGATCCGGGCCTCGGGCAGGTCGCGCAAGGCCCTGCCGACGAAGTTGAGGATGTTGAAATAGCGGCCCGATAACCCGGTCAGGGCCGCGGGCGAGAAGGCGTCGGCCGCCGCGCTGCTTTTCAGCTGGACATAGGCGTCCGGGATCCCGCTCTTCCCGGTAGGGAAAAACAGCATGTGAGCCGCCGAATCGCCCGTCGTGGTGACGGGGACGTCGAAGCTCAAGACCTTGGGATCGATGGCGATCGGGTTGAGCAGCTCGTAGGTCAGGACGTATTTGTGGAGAATGGTGCTCTTGAAGTCCTGAAAGATGGCCACGAGCTCGGAGGCGGAGCGGGCTTTCCAGATGCGGCCGTGATGGTCCCGTGAAAGGTTGGTGAGAAACTCGTCGGTCATCTCGCGCGGCATGTAGTCGATGGAGAAGACCTGGAACTTTTTGATGCCGAAAGCCGCGCTTTCGACTTCCCGCCGTCCGATCTTGCTGTTGAGGTCCTCGCCGTCGGAGAACACCACCATCAGTTTCGGTTCGTTGGCCGGCAGGGTCCTCACGATGTCGAGCCCGGCCATGACGGCTTCATACAGGTAGGTTTTGGTGGTGATGCCCCGGTCAAAAGCCTCTGCGAAGAATCGTTTCCACTCCGGGGCCTGGTTGGATTTAAAAGTCCGCACGTTCATGGCGCGGCCGGCCCCCGTCTTCGTATCCCGGTCGCTGAAGACGACGGCGTGGATGTTGTCGATGGGCCGCACGTCCTTCAGGAGGCCGTCCAGGGCGGCCAGCAGCGGGCTGATCGCGCCGCGTTCCTGCATGGAAAAGGAGTTGTCGATGACCATGACCAGGTTGACGGGAGTTGCCTGGCTGGCCTGAAGCGGTTCCACCGAGACGACCCGGGCCTTGCGGATGCCGCGGGCCAGCACGAAATCCTGCGGCTGAAGGTCGCGGATCGGCTCCCCCGCCGGGTCGAGGACCGAGACGATGACCTGCTGCGGGTTCGCGACGGGCTCGACGGCGATCTGGGACTTGAAGCCCGGTGTTCCTATCTGGACGTCCTCGGCCGCGTTTCCCTGAAAGGGGGCTGCCAGGAAGGTCAGCAACATCAACCCTATCCAACCGGTTTTCGGCATAAGCACTCCTTAGCACTCCTTGATCTATAGTGGTTGTCAAGATAACGTTCCGCTGGCGGGGCGTTATGTTGTTACAACCACTTATGCCGCCCTCCTCTTTCCCGGAACATTTTAATGACATGCGGTATAAACACATGAAATGTTACCCGTTAGCATCCGTCCTGTCAATTTCCGGCTTCGAGCGGCTGAAGCCGTCAGCGAACCAGCGCGAGGCTCAGCCAGGGCCAATAGGTGATCAGGGCGAGGGACGCGAGCAGCAGGGTGACGAAAGGCAGGCAGGCCGCATAGAGCTTGAGCACCGGCCGTTCGAAGCGCAGGCCGGCGATGAAGAGGTTGATGCCGAGGGGGGGCAAAGAGGCGCCGATCTCCAGGTTGGTCAGGAAGATGATTCCGAGATGAATGGGATCGATCGCGTAGGCCTGGGCGATCGGCGCAACGAGAGGGACCACCACCACCAGTGCCGAGAAGATGCCCATGGTGCAGCCCACGGCCAGCAGGAACAAGTTGAGCACGATCAGGAAGACCAGGCGGCTTTCGATGTGTGCCTGGAAGAGATCCAGCAGCCGCATGGGGATTTCGGCGTCGATGAGATAGTTGGTCAGTCCCATGGCGGCGCCCAGAATGATCAGCACCCCGCCCACCAGCACCATGCTCTGCTTGATGAGCTCCGGAAGCGCCCTCCAGCGGATATCGCGCAGGATCAGGACTTCGACGACAAACACGTACATCGCCGTGATGGCGGCCGCCTCGCTGACCGCGAAATAGCCGGTGTAGATCCCCCCCAGCACCACGAAAGGCAGGGGCAGCTCCCAGATGCACTCCCGGCCCGCGGCCGCCAGTTCGCCGGTCCGGAAGGGTTTGCGGGGCACGCGGGAGCGGCGGGCGATCAGGATGCTGTAGGCCGAAAGAAGCACCACCAGCAGCGCGCCCGGCAGGAGGCCGGCCACGAAGAGCTGCCCGATGGACACCTTGGCGACAATCGCGTAGACGATCAGCGGCAGGCTCGGCGGAAACAGAAGGCCCAGGGTGCCGGAGGTGGTCAGCAGCCCCAGGGAAAAGGGCTCCGGGTAGTTGCCGCGGGTCATGGCCGGCAGCAGGATTCCGCCTAGGGCGATGATGGTGAGACCGGTCGCGCCGGTGAGTGCCGTGAAAACCGCGCAGGTCCCGAGCGCGATCACGGCCAACCCGCCGGGCATCCAGCCGAGCAGGGCGTCGGCCAGCCGGATCAGGCGTCGCGGGGCGCCGCTCTCCGATAACAGGTAGCCCGCAAAGGTGAACAGGGGGATCGCGACGAGCACGGGCGTGGTCGCCAGGCGGTGGATTTCGATGATGACGGCGGAAAGGTCGATCCCGCCCGCCCAGAAGAGATAAAGGGCCAGCCCGCAGATGACGACAAACACGGGGGTCCCGATGAGCATCAGCAGGAGGGCGGCCGCCGTGATCAGCAGAGTGGTCATGGCGGCGGCGCCTGCCCCGCGGCGTCCCCTCGCAATGCCCGGACCGCGCGCAGCAGAAACCGCAGGCTCATGATCGCAAAGGTTACGGGGATGATCGTCTCGAGGATCCAGGCGGGCAGGTCCAGAAATGCGCGGTTGCCGATCTGGGCGTCGTCATGGACAAACTTCACCGCCGCCCAGGTCATCAGCGCGCAGACGACCACCGCGCAGATCTGAGAGATGGCCGCCGGATAGCACCGGCCGCCGGGCGAGGGTCGCAGTTTGATGACCTTGATGGTGATGTGCCGGCCTTCCCGAGTGGCCAGCGAGGCCCCGATGAACCCGACCCACAGCACCAGATAGCGCACCAGCGACTCGGACCAGGGCAGGCCGACCCCCAGAAAATTGCGCAGCGCGATCTGGGCAAAGGCCGCCACGATCATCAACCCCAGGAAAACCACCATCAGGGCCTTTTCCAGCCGGCCGATGGTTTCGTCCAGCCGCTCCCAGAATCTCACTTACGGCCCTCCGCGTAAGCCTTCTGCCAGGAAAGGACCTCCTCCTGGGTTTTGGGCGAATACTTGTGGCTGTCCAGTTTCTGCATGGCTTTTTCCGAAATGGCCTTGTAGTCGGCAAGCTGCGCCTTGCCCGGCGCGAGGAGTTTGACCCCCTGCTTCTGCATGACGGTGAGGGCTTCCTGGTTTTCGGCCCGGATGACCTCTTTCAGCCGGGTCATGTGGCGCTCGAAGACCTCCTTTACCGCGGCCTGGTGCTGGGGCGCGATCTTGTCGAAGGCCTCCTTTTTCGCCACGATACCGCCCAGCATGTAGTTCAGTGGCGCCTCCGTGACATACTTGATGCGGGTGAACCACTGCAGGGCGATGGCGACCGAGGGCGGGGCGTAGGCCACCTCCACCAGCCCGGTCTGAAGGCCCACCAGAACGTCGGCGATGGACAGCGGCACCCCGATGACGCCGGCCTCCTCGAAAATGGCCTTGGCCATGGGGGAGTCGTTCCAGATCCAGACCTTGGCCTTCCGGAGCAGCTCGAGGGTGTCCACCGGAACGGTCGACATCAGGTAGACAAACCCCGCCTCCGACCAACCCAGCGCCGCGTACCCGTTTTTTTCGAGGCCGCTTTTAAAACCGGCCTCCATCTTGCCGACCACGAAGTCCGCTTCGGGGTAGTTGCTGAAAAGGAAAGGGATCTGGAGCGAATCGATCTCCGGGTAGAGGGAGGCCAGCGAAGCCGAGCTCAGCATGGCGGCCTGAAGCTGCCCGATGTGCATCTTGCGGACCATGTCGCGTTCGTCGCCCATGACGCCGCCGGGATAAATCTTGAACTGCACGGCATTGCCGGTTTTTTGCTGGGCCTCCTCGGCGGCGGCCTTGAACACCTGCATCCAGGAGCTGCCATCCGGCGCCAGGGTGGCCATCTTGATGATGACGGGCGACTGAGCCCGGGCGGATGGAGGGGGCAGCAGGATTCCGGACAGAAAAAATACGGCCATTGCGTAAAGCAAGCATCTCGTGCGGCGCATGGGGGAGTCTCCCTTAGAAATACTCGTCCGTCTTGCCGAGCAGGGCCTCGGCCTTGTGCCGGGCGACGGTGTTCAGCAGCGTCAGTTCCGGGACAATGTCCGCCGGGGTCTCCAGGACTTTTTTCAACGTGGCGACAAACAGCTCCCGGTCGAAGGCCTTTCGGGCGTAATAGTCCGCGTAATACACATCGGCCGCCAGGAACTTGCCCTGGCCGATTTCGATCGCTTTCAGGAAATGTTCCTTTGACAGCTCGAGGTTGCCGCCGGCCACCCGGGGCCGGGAGGCGTACAGGACCCCCATGAAGATGTGCGGCCCGCCGTAATAATAGGTTTCGTCCAGGGCGAGCGCCCGGCGCATGAGGGCCTCCACGCGCGGCAGCTCGGCCACCGCGGTGATGGAATTGGCATGGGCGCCGATCCAGTTGCCCCAGCAGGAGGCGGACCAGAACACATAAGGGAGGTCGGAACGGCTCATTTGGCCGACCTGCCGCTCGAAGTCGCCAAATGGGGAGGTGAGGGGGGTTGAAATTCCGCGTTGCTCCAGGGCCCGCAGGGCATAGGTTTTGGCCCGCAGCAGGAGGGTGTCGCGAAAGGCGGCGTCCTCGGCGCCGATGAAGGCCGAGGCAAAGGAGGCGTAGGCCTGGGCGGCGGCCAGCAGCAGGCTCTCGTTGTCCGGCCAGCCTTCGACCATGCCGTCCAGCAACATCAGATAGGCCGGCATTCCCTCGCGGATCACCCGCAGTTCGGACTGCTTGCTGGCGGCCTTGCCGACGTCCTCCACCAGGGACGCAGCGCTGACGACGGTCATTTTTTTGTTGAGCGCACAGCCCGCCGTGACGGCGATAAGGCACAGAACAATGGACCACGCCCGCGCGGTTGAACACCGGGAGGTAAAAAGCCCCCGTTTGCCTGTGGGATCGGAATTCAACAAGCCTCGTCTTCCGGATGGCCGGATAAAGGGAATGCGTCAAAAGTCGCCCGCCGGGGCATGGAAGCCCCGGTGGAAGGAGGCACTATAGGTAAGCCGCGTGGCGGCGTCAAGAAAAACTGGTTGCGGCTCGCCGCGGCGGGCACCCCGCTCCGCCTCTACGTGAAATACGGAAGTTGGACACAATTAGCCTCCGGAGTAATAGTAACAATTTGAGGCCGCTTCAGCAGAAAAAAAAGCAAACGGCAGGAATAAGCTGCATCCTGCCGTTTGCTATAGGGTTGACGTGTAGTTGGACTTGAATTTACTTCGCGGGCATGTAGGGGATCTCTTTCCCCCACCAGCCCTGGCTCGCGGAATTTTTGGCGGCCTCGGGCGTGGTGTTCTTATAGCCCCACCAGCTGTAAGCAGCATGGTCGTTTGTGGAGAATAGACGGTCATGCTTGTAGAACTCAGAGGTGCAGCCAGCGAACAGCATGGCTGCGGCAATCAACAGCAGCAACATCTTCTTCATTTTCAGTTCCTCCTTTTGGTGGTTAAGTCATGCGGGTTTTCAATTTTCAGGTTGCCTATTATAATCACCCTTTTGCATTTGTCCATAAAAAAAAGAAGAAAAGCACTCAACCGGCTTCAGCCCGGTGGGTTGCTGAACGGCCGGGGAATTTGTCCGGGGCGCCCCCCTAATTTAACCTCTTAAAAACATGAGCAGTTTTTGAGGCTTCGTTCTCGTCAAACACGGGTCGAGACAAAAGCATCTCTTTCAAACCATGTCGCCGTCAGCGGTTTCAGGATTCAGTGTTTCCTTTTGACCGGCCCCTCGCTTTTATCCCTCAAGCCCCTTGCCGATTCAGCCGATAGATCTTCATATAAACCTATCTTCGTTCTTCCCCAGGGACGGCTATGGCAAGCCCCGAATGCGCCAGGGCGATTATGAGATGGCCGGCCGGTATCGCGGCTGCGGTCGCGGCATGCCTCTGCTTTGGCTGCACCGGCCCGGCAACCATGGTGCCTTTCTCGCAGGGGCGCGGTGAGCGCCTGACGCAGCTGCTGAGCTTCGAGACGCGCCTTCAGCAGTCCGCTATCGCCCGGCGCAGCGCGCATTACCGGGAACCGAGGCTTGAGCAGTACCTCGAGCGGATGGTGGGCGGCCTGATGCGCGAAGAAGCAGCCCCGGGGGTCGTCCCGCGGGTGGTCCTGATCAGCGACACCGGCCAGAACGCCTATTCGTTCCCGGACGGGGCGATCTACATCCATACGGGGCTGCTGGCGCAAATTGAAAGCGAGGCGGAACTGGCCTTGCTGCTGGCTCACGAACTGGCCCACATCACCCGGCGGCATGCCTTGCGCGCGCTGGCGGCCAGCCCGGCCGGGACCGGGGAGACCGTTTTCGATCGGGCCCTCTCGGACTCCTTGTCCTGGTTTCATGAATTGACGCGGCCGAAGGAAGTCGCCGATCCATCACAGGAACCGGCACTGGAACTGGCGCGCCTGCGCAGAACCCTTGAGGGGGAAGCCGACACGGTTGGCCTTGACATGGTGGTCAAGGCCAACTATGATCCCCATGAAGCACTTGAAATATTTGAACATTTAAAAGAAGACAACGGCGGTCGGGCCGGACAGGCCAGGGCCGCGGTCCTTTTGCAGGTGTTGGGCCCGGCCGCGCCCGCGGCGGGGAGATTGACGGACCGCGCCGCCTTCGGGAGACACCTTCAGCACCTGCTGCTTGAGCAGGGGTGGCTTGAGCTTCGGCACGGCCGATCGGAAAAGGCCTTGCAGTGCGCCCGCCGGGTGCTCCGGGTGACACCGGCCCATGCCCGCGGCCATTTCCTGACGGGAGAAATCTTAAGGCAACGCAATGAAGCAGAGGATGGACCGCAGGCCCTTGCACACTATTTTCAAGCGATCGCCGCCGACCCTTCCCTGCCGGAGCCTCACAAGGCGATCGGCCTCATCCATTTGAAACAGGGTCAGGCGCGCCTGGCCAGGGGCTTTTTCGAAAAAGCCCTGGCCCTGGCCCCGCATGCACCCGATAGCGACTACATTCGCAACTATCTAACCCAATGCATCATCACGATCGAAGGAGAAAACTCATGAAGCCTCGTTTTTTGACCGGTCTTGTCCTTTTGGCCCTGCTGGCCGCCTGCGCCCACGGCGGCGGCGGTAAACCCGCGCTGACATTCGATGCGGCCGTTCCGGAGGGCTGGAGACAGATTCCCACGGACGACGCCATGATGTTCATGACCAAGGAGGGCGGCTACAAGCAGTTTGTGCTGATCCGGGAGCGCCCCCTCTCCGAGCCCTTTCAGTTCACCAAGAAGACGATGCAGCCGGGCATGCTGCCGGAGGCGGCGGCGGAGATCG
>CAZLSV010000003.1:135529-138142 GCA_964562235.1 uncultured Desulfatibacillum sp. | reverse complement strand
GGATGACGCCCGACGTGCTCGACGCCCTCGGCCGCCGTCTGGCGGCCGCGGCGATCCGGTGCGGGTGCGGCGCGCGCTTCACCGGGGCCGGCGGCGGGGGCTGCCTCTGGGCCATCGGTGCCGCGGATGCCATTTTGCGGCTGAGACCCTTCTGGGAGGAGATCCTGTCCAGGCGCCCCGGGGCGCGGCTTCTGGATGCCGGGCCGACGGGCCAGGGCCTGAAAGTCAGTTCATAGCCGGAGGCCGCCCACGCATGGTCGAAGGAGACGGGCCCGCCGCAACCGGGCCCTGCGCCGCCGTCCGAAGGTTACGCGCCGATTCTTTTTGCTTGGCATTTGTTCGAAAATGCTTTATTCACGTAACCCTTGAATTTAATTGAAACGGTAAGGAGCTCTGCATGAATTTTCAGGACGTCATTTTGTCCCTGCAGTCCTTCTGGGCGCGGAAAGGATGTCTGATCGTCCAGCCCTATGACCAGGAGGTGGGCGCCGGCACCTTTCACCACGCCACCCTGTTGCGGGCGCTGGGGCCGGAGCCGTGGAAGACCGCCTACGTCCAGCCGTCCCGCCGCCCCACCGACGGGCGTTACGGTGAAAACCCCAACCGACTCCAGCACTATTATCAGTTCCAGGTGCTGCTCAAACCATCGCCGTTCGACGTGCAGCAGCAGTATCTGCAAAGTCTCGCGGCGCTGGGCGTCAACGTCCTCGATCACGATATCCGCTTTGTGGAGGACGACTGGGAATCCCCGACCCTGGGGGCTTCCGGGCTGGGCTGGGAGGTCTGGCTGGACGGCATGGAGATCACCCAGTTCACCTATTTCCAGATGGCCGGCAGCATCGAACTGTCGCCGGTCTCCGTCGAGATCACCTACGGGCTGGAGCGCATCGCCATGTACCTCCAGCAGATCGACAACGTCTACGACCTGAAGTGGAACCAGGAGCTGCGCTACGGCGACGTGGCCCACCGCCAGGAAGTCGAGCAGTCCACCTACAATTTCGAAGAGGCCGACGTGGCCCTGCTGCTCGATCTCTTCGGCAAGTACGAAGCCGAGTCCCGGCGCGTCGTCGAGAAGGGGCTGGTGCTGCCGGCCTATGAGTTCTGCCTGAAATGCTCGCACACCTTCAATCTGCTGGACGCCCGCGGGGCCATCAGCGTGACCGAACGCACGGGCTTCATCGCGCGTATCCGCAATCTCGCCCGGGCCTGCGCCGAAGCCCATCTGGCCCAGCGGCAGGCCATGGGGTTTCCGCTGGTGAAGAATAAATGACGTCGCCCGTCTCCGGTCTTCCGGTGCGTCGGTCGATAAAATCGATTTGAATTTCATTCACGGGCGACCGGTGACCGGCGGACGGGCCGACCCCTGATCGCCCATGAGGACAACGCATGAAGACACTCTTGCTTGAAATCGGAACCGAGGAGATCCCCGCCGGTTACATCGAACCCGCGCTGGCGGCCTTGGCCGCCACCCTGGCCCAGAAGCTCGACGAGGCCCGCATCGAACACGGCGGTGTCCGAACCTTCGGCACGCCTCGCCGCCTGGCGGTGATGGTGGAAGCGGTGGCGTCTCGGCAGAAATCTCTGACCAGCGAGATCGTCGGGCCGCCGCGCAAAGCCGCCTACGACCCGGAGGGCCGGCCGACCACGGCCGCGCTCAAATTCGCCGAGAAGGTCGGCGTGCCCGTCGGCAAACTGGGCGTGGTCTCGACCCCGAAGGGCGAGTATCTCAGCGCCGTGGTCACCGAGACCGGAGGGGCCGCCGCCACCGTTCTGAAAACGATCCTGCCGGCCGCCATTCTGGCAACCCCTTTTCCGAAAAGCATGCGCTGGGCCGAGCTCCCGATCTCCTTCGCGCGGCCCATCGTCTGGGTCCTGGCGCTCTTCGGCAGCGCGGTCGTCCCCTTCAACGTCGGCAACGTCCGCAGCGGGCGCACCAGCCTCGGCCACCGGTTCATGCACCGGGGGCGCATCCGCGTCTCCGAACCGGCGGCCTATGTGGAGGCGCTGCGGCCGGCGTGGGTCGTGGTGGACGCGGCGGAGCGCCGGAAGCTGATCGCCGACGGGGCGGCTCAGGCGGCGGCCGCCCTGGGCGGGAAGGTGCTGCCCGACGAAGAGCTGCTCGGGATCAACACCCATCTGGTGGAGTACCCGGTGGCGGCCGCCGGGCGCTTTGCCGACGAGTTTCTGGAGCTGCCGGCCGAAGTGCTGATCACGGCCATGCGCGAGCACCAGAAGTACTTTGCCGTGAGCGACGCATCGGGCCGGCTGCTGCCGCATTTCATCGCGGTCAACAACACGCCCGTCAAGGAGATGGCCGTCGTGGTCCGGGGGCACGAGCGCGTGCTGCGGGCGCGCCTGGAGGATGCCAAGTTCTTCTACCGCGGGGACAAGGCCACCCCTTTGGACCAGCAGGTGGAGAAGCTGAAAAATGTGCTCTTCCAGGCCCAGCTGGGATCGATCCACGACAAGGTGTGCCGCGTGCAGGCCTTGGCGGGCTACGTCGCGGGGCTGGCCGGCGGGGGTGACGATTTCCGCCGGCAGGTCGAGCGCGCGGCCTGGCTGTGCAAGGCCGACCTGGTGAGCCAGATGGTGGGCGAGTTCCCCAAACTGCAG
>CAZLSV010000003.1:132613-135519 GCA_964562235.1 uncultured Desulfatibacillum sp. | reverse complement strand
GTGTATGCCGAGGTCCAGGGAGAGACCCCGGCGGTGGCGGCGGCCATCGAGGAGCACTACCGCCCGACGGCTTCCGGCGGCGCGCTGCCCGAGACCCCGGCCGGCGCCGTGCTCGCCATCGCCGACAAGATCGACACCATCTGCGGCTGCTTCCGCGCGGGGCTGATCCCCACCGGCGCGGCCGACCCCTATGCGCTGCGCCGCCAGGGCATCGGGGTGATCCAGATCATGCGCCAGCGCCGGTTCGGTTTTCCGCTGGCGGCCCTGGTGGAGCAAGGTTTGCGAGGCTTCGACGCTGCGGGGGCGGCGGCCCCGGACACGGCCGGCAAGATTTCAGCTTTCATCGAGGGCCGGATGGCCTCCATCCTTGTGGAGGAAGGCTTTGCCAAGGACACGGTTGCCGCGGTGCTGGGGATCCCGATGCAGAGCGTGCCGGCCGTATGGCAGCGCGCGCAGGCCTTGCAGCAGCTCAAGGCCAAGCCCGACTTCGAACCGATCGCGGTCTCCTTCAAGCGGGTGGTCAACATCATCCGGCGGGCCGAGGGGTTCACGCCGGCTCCGGTGGAGGAGCGCCTGCTGACCCACCCGTCGGAATCCGGCCTGCTCTCGGCCTATCGCGCCGTGCACGGACAGGTCCAGGAGGACTTGAAGCACGGGCGCTTCGACGAGGCCCTCGTGCGGGTCGCTTCGCTGCGGCCGCCGGTGGATGCGTTTTTCGACGACGTGATGGTCATGGCGGAGGAGGCGGAGGTCCGCCGGAACCGGCTCTCCCTGCTGGCGCTGGTGGCCGCGCTCTTCGACACGTTTGCCGACTTCTCGAAAATCTCGGCCTAGCGCCGGGTTTCCATTACATGGCGAAGGTCGCGCGTGAATAGGTTTTGCCCGTGAGCCCGGCCGACCCGATCCACTCAACCCGCTCCGATGGGAGGATGCATGCCTTACGATCCTGAAAAAGACAAAGTGCTGAAGAAGTGGAAGTGCAACGAGACCGGTCTGGTGGCCTCCATCAACCAGTACGGCGACGGAGGGGCCAAGCTTCAGATCGGCCCCCGCATCCTGTTGAAGAAAGACGGGACCGAGGGCGCGCCGGTGAAGGCCGGACGGCTCTCCATGGAAGATTTTCTCTGGCTCTACGACATGATGGACGAGATCCGGGACGAACTCACCCGCCTGAACAAGCCCGAATAAACGGCGCCCGCACGGGGCGCACCGTTTATTAACCGTCTCGAATTCGTATGGACGGCGAGCGGCCCCCTCTCCCTAACCCGCTTCACCGGAATCGGGGGAGCGGGAAGGACGAGGGGGCGTCCGTGTCTATACGATTATGCAACCCTTATAGTGGTTGTCAAAATAACGTTCCGTTTGACGGGCGTTATTTGGTTACAGCCACTTATGCCGCCCTCCTTTTTTCCGGAACATTTTTATGACATGCGGTATAATATCTGCCTGCCGCGAAACGATGAGCTTGCCGGCGGAAGACGCGGACGGGCGACTTGAGGGCGACGGGAATAACATGCCGGACGCTATTATCGAGCCCCGGCGGGGGAAGAGCTCTCCACGGCTGGGACCGGTGGCCGTGCTGGCGGCCACGGACCCGGACCTGAGGCGGCTGCGCGAGCGGCTCGGGTTCGACCGCGACGAGGGCCGGCGCCTGCACATCAGCCGCCTGTACACCGCCTCCGAATCCCTTCCCGACACCTGCCTCGCGGGGCCGATGGTGGGCGCCCCCTTGGCCGTGATGATCGCGGAAACCCTCATCGCCTGGGGCGCGCGCACGCTGGTCTTTTTCGGCTGGTGCGGCGCCGTCTCGCCGACGGTCGCGATCGGCGACCTGGTGCTGCCGACATCGGCCTTCATCGACGAAGGCACCTCGCGCCACTACCGGCCCGGCATCGAGGCCTGCGCCCCGTCTCCTTTGCTCGCCCGGCAGCTGGCGGAGGTCTGCGCCTCCGACGGCGGCCGTCTTCACCAGGGACCGGTGTGGACGACCGACGCCCCTTACCGTGAGACCCATGACCAGGTTCGCGCCTATCAGGAGCGGGGGGCGCTGGCGGTCGAGATGGAGTGCTCGGCCCTCTTCACCCTCGGCGCCTTCCGCACCGCCGCCGTCGCTTCCCTGCTCGTGGTCTCCGACGAGCTCTCCTCCCTCGCCTGGCGTCCCGGCTTCAAAGACCCGCTCTTCAGCCGCGGCCGCGAGGCCGCCTGCGAGGCCATCGGCCGGCTCGCCTCGGCGCTGACGGGCGCATGACCCTTACGATAGAGAGGGTTCGGCCTGTCGGCGGCCGGTTTTTTTCCAACTCCCCCTAAAATTGCATGCCGGCCGTGTGCTGTGCAATCTCGAGCGTCAGGCGATTTGCGAGATGCTCATCGAACCCGGAAGGTGCCTTGATAGGATGTTCCCCTTGACCTTCGCATTCCCGGCACACGCGGTCTCCATTTTTATCGGATAGGTAGCCCTTGCCGTTGCACTCCGGACAAATCATGACGACACCTCGATCAAGCATTATCTGAAAGACTGCACTTCGTTGACTATTTAGGTATCATCATGGTTTCAGCAAAGGGTGTGCCATGTATTCAGAGGCCGGCGATGGGAGAATGCCCAGGGTTGGTGCGGTGGCGCATTACGGGGAAAAAAAGTTTTCAGCTGCGGATCATGGAACTTGGTTTTGGCTCAGGATGAGCCGAAAGCCTCTCAATACGATCGGGGCCACTAACATTTTGATCGTATCCGCGCTGAATCGATGCCCGAGACGCAAATCACGGAGCGAAGGCCGGCCGTCGCTGCCTGTCTGCGGAGACCCTGAGACGTCCGGGGGCGTGGCAGAGCCGCCTGAAAAAGGGTTGCGGCTCTCCGCGGAGGCCACCCCGCTCCACCTCTGGGTAAGATGATGAACCTGGTACATTTA
>CAZLSV010000003.1:122919-132603 GCA_964562235.1 uncultured Desulfatibacillum sp. | reverse complement strand
ACTGTCGCGTCGATAAAGTAATGCGGGTGGACTACAAATTCTTCAGCAGCTGGGTTTTGCAGCTCTCATAAATTTCCCGGGTGATGATCCCGGTTTCCAACAGGACGCTGAGTTGGGTGAACCGGTTTTCTAAAGATTCTTCCAGCGCAAGCACGGAGGCAAGATCGACTCTGGCGAACATCAGCGGCCTGAAGTGTTTTTCGTCATCCTCTGTAATCAATCCGGCTGCCAGCAACGAATGAAACTCGTTGAATTCCTCGGTAAGCTCTACGAGACTTCGCGGGTGAAATTTCTTTACGTATTTCTCCAAGAGCTCCGTCTTTTTCAGTTGGTAATCCGCTGCCTCGATAAATCCCTTTTCCACCAGCGATTTGAGGGAGTTCAAGGAGACTTTCATCTCCTGCGTCGGGGCCTTCTTTACTTGAGCCTGGATCTTGGAGACGTCGGAGGGGTCCGTCCGGTGCCGCTCCAGTTCAGCCCCTATTTTCTTGTCCTCTTTTTCGATGTGGTCAAGCACCCAGTTCGTCAGGAATTGGATCAGGTCCTGGGCGGTGAACGACCCACCGCCGCGGATGGTTACAAGGATCCGGCGGACCTCTTCGATCAGTTTGCGGTGCTGTTGCTCGTGTTCCTGATATCCCTGGAAGTTGACCTGGTGCATCAGGTCTTCTTCATCCTTGAAGTGGTAGCTGGTGTAGTCCACCAGGGACTTCAAGGTCCGGCCCATCTCTGTCAGGGTATTGCCCTGCCTGAGCGAGTTCTCCAACTGTTGGACCATCCCGATCAATTTGCGATGCTGGCCGTCGATTTTGGCCACCCCGATGCTCAACGATTCATCCCATTTCATGGTCCCCTCCTGAAGAGATGCCCTGTCATTAATTATCGGCCGATCAGTCATTAGCTTAAGTCACGCCGCTTTTTGACCCGCCATCCGGTGATCGGTTTTGTCGTCGCGACAAGCCCCCTTTCAAGGCGTGGTGCCGCTGTCCGCTTCAATCGGATGGTGCCGCCGGGTGGAAATTTTTTGATACCCCGATCGACGTGTGGTACCATGGCAGGAAAGAAGAGGATCATCCGGTGACTGCCATCTTGCCGATTTCTGCCTGAGGATCGACTCGGAGAGCACACGCATCGGGTCGTCGAGGAGAAACCTCAACATGAAGCGACACCTGCCGAAAATCTCGCTGCTCCTCTTATCCGTCATGATCTCCTGCACCCCGCCGGGCAACACCCCGCCGCCGCATGAAGTGACGGTTCAGTTGAAGTGGCTTCACCAGGCCCAGTTCGCAGGCTTCTATGTGGCCCAGGAGAGGGGCTTCTACGCGGCCGAGAACCTCAAGGTTCATTTTCTGGAGGGCGGGCAGGGAATCGATATCGCCCGCTCCGTCACTGGCGGAAAAGCCGACTTCGGCGTGGTTTCCCCCGAGGATCTCCTCACCCAGCGCAGCCAGGGGGCGCCCATCACCGCCATCGCCGCCGTTTACCGGCGCAGCGCCGTGGTGTTCGCGTCGATGGCCGGCTCCGGAATCGAACGGCCGGTCGATTTCCTGGGGAAAACAGTTGCAACCACAGACTCCGAGGGGGCCGTCCGGGATCTTGATCTGCAATTCCACGCTCTGGCCAAGAAACTTTCGCTGGACACCTCCCGGATAAAACTGGTCCGATACGACCCTGACTATGGCGGCTTTTTCAACGGCACGGTGGATGTCACCTCCGCCTATCTGACGGGCGGCGTAATCAAAATGCAGCAAAAGGGCTACCGGCTGAACCTCATCTGGCCCGGGGACTACGGAATCCGTTTTTATTCCGACACCCTCGTCACCAGCGAACGGATGATCGCCGAGCAGCCCGAAATCATCGTTCGTTTTCTCCGCGCCACGCTGAAGGGATGGCAGGCGGCCGTAGGCGATCCGGATGCCGCGGTGCTGACCACCCTGCGGTACGCCAGAGGTTCGGATGTAAAAACCCAAACGGCCATGATGACCTCCCTGCTGCCGTTGGTTCACACCGGTGAGGACAAGATCGGCTGGATGAAAGAGGGGGAGTGGCAGCAGATGGCCGACGTGCTGGTCGATCAGGGCATCCTTCAGGGTCTGCCCGGGGGCATTCACGGGGCTTACACCATGCGGTTTCTGGATGCGGTTTACGAGAGCGGTGCGAAATGAGGCTGGCCACCAGGCTGCTGCTTCTGTTTGGGTTGTTTTCCCTCATCCCGATCATGGTCGTGGGATATTTGTCTTATCGAAGCGGGAAGGACACGATTGAAACAGCGGCCGTCAACCACCTCGTCTCCACCAACATCTTGAAAAAAAACGAGATCAGCCGGTGGATGCACAACAGCTCGGGGCTTCTTGCGATCTTGGTCGAGAACCCCTTCTTCAAACGCGAGCTGGCACCGGAGATGGCCCAACACGAGCAGGGCGCTCCCGGGCACCCTGTCGTTCACAAACGGATCATTGAAGACTATTTTTCGCCGCTGATCGGCGAAGGGACCTTTTTGGAGTTGTTTGTCATGCGCGCCGGCGACGGGCTGGTGCTGGTGTCCACAAACCCGAAGCAGGAGGGAAAATACTTCGACAACCAGCCCTTCTTCGTTCAAGGCCAACGCGGCCTCTTCATTCAAAACGTCTATTACTCCATGGCGATTCAACAATCGGCGCTGACCATCAGCGCACCGATAAAGGACGAGCAGGGAAACCTGCTGGCCGTGGCGGCCGGCCGCGTGAACCTCTCGACGCTGTCTGAAATCATGGAGCAGCGCAGCGGCTTGAGCCGGACGGAGGACACCTACCTCGTCAACAAGTTCAATTTTTTCGTGACCGAACCCCGTTTTGGAAAGGGCTATGCGCTCAAGAAATCGATCCATACGGAGGGGGTCGAGGCGGCGTTGGCCAAACGCAGCGGGGTCGGTTTCTACGATGACTATCGAAAGGTGCCCGTGATCGGGGCCTACGATTGGATGTCCGAGTGGGAACTCTGCATCATCACCGAAGTCGACCAGGCCGAAGCGTACGCCCCGGTTTACGCGCTGCAGCGAAGCATTGCCCTCTTCGGAATAGGGGTCGCCGTGCTCGCCGTTTTTTCAGGATGGCTGTGTGCGGTTCTTATCGTCAAGCCGGTCAAGGAGGTGGTCAGGGGGGCGGCGGAAGTCGGACGGGGCAACCTCGATTACAGGTTCAGCCGCAGCGGCAGCGGAGAGATCGGCGAGCTTTCGAGGGCCTTCGAGAAAATGATCCGGGAGCTCAAGGCGACCATGGTCTCCCGCGATCTGCTGCAGGCGGAAGTCGCCGAGCGCAAGCAGGCCGAGGAGACGGTGCGCAGATTGAACAAGGAGCTCGAAGATCGGGTGATCCAGAGAACCGAACAGCTGGAATCCTTCAGCTACTCGGTGGCCCATGACCTGCGCACCCCGTTGCTGTCCATCGACGGGTTTTCAGGGATCGTTCTGAAGGAGTACGGCCCCCGGCTCGACGACGAGGGACGGCGGCTGCTGAAGGTAATCAAAGACAACACGCAAAAGATGGGAAGGCTGATCGACGACCTGCTGCTCTTTTCAAAAACCGGGCAGGACCCGCTGAACTGTTCGGAAATAAACATGACGCAACTCGTCACTGCCGTCGTTGATGAATTGATGTCCGCTAGAGATGGAAAAGCACCGGCCCCCGAGCTGCGGCTGGGGAGTCTGGCCGACACGGTGGCGGACCTCGGCCTCATCCGGCAGGTGTGGGTCAATTTGCTGGCCAACGCCATCAAATTTTCAAGGGATAAAAAGCCGGCCGTGATCGAAGTCGACAGTCGGGCGGAAGGCCGCGAGCAGGTGTACCGGGTTCGCGACAACGGGGCGGGTTTCGACATGGCCTATGTGCACAAACTCTTCCGTGTCTTTCAAAGGCTTCACGCGGCGGCGGAATACGAAGGAAACGGCATCGGACTGGCCCTGGTCCAACGCGTCATCAGCCGCCACGGAGGCCGGGTGTGGGCCGAGGGAGCGGTCAACCAGGGGGCTTGTTTTTATTTCACACTCCCAGCGAAGGAACATCGCCCGTGATGGGTCGACTGCCGATCTGAATTTTGCTGGCCGAGGACCGCCCGGGGGGCGTGGAATCGGCCCTTCGGGATTTCAGGGGATACAATTCGGTCAATAAGGTGTAGAATCATAAATAGGCGTCGATCCCCTGCCCGGGGTCGATCAAGCCGCGGGTTCGCGGTGGATGCCTTGCTCGCCGTTCAGACCGGCTGCCGGAACTTTGACTGCAACGCCGGCGTGCCGGGGTGCTTTCGCACGGAGGCTGGACCTGCAGGCGACCCGTTCCGGGGGGCCGTGAGATGATGAACGTGGAAGGCTTGGAGCCCAACCGATGAAAACCAGCACGCGGCTGGCCCTTGCCGCCGGGGGGCTTTTCGTCCTGGCCGGAATCGTTACGATCGGCTATGTCGATCTGAGCATGCGGCGCCACGCCCTGGAGGAGGCGCGGGTCAAGGCCAATATCCTGCTCGACCGCAGCCTCTCCATCCACACCTATTTCACCCACCAGCTGAAGCCGGTGCTGTTCAAGGCGACGGAGGCGGCGACCGCCCCGGGCTACTTCGAGCCGCGGTGGATGTCCTCCACCTTCGCCGTGCGTGAAATCAGCAAGTATTTCGAAACGATCAGCGGTGCCGGATACTACTACAAGGAGTGCGCCGTCAACGCCCGGAGCCCCGAGAACGAGGCCGACGAATACGAGCGCGCGTTTCTGGCGGAGATGAACCGCCATCCCGGTTTGACCGAGCGCAGCGTGGTCCGGACGATCGACGGCCGGCCGTTTTTCACGGTGCTCAAACGCGGGGAGGCCATGGAGGAGGGGTGCCTGCGGTGCCACAGCCGCCCGGAAGCCGCGCCGGCGGACCTCGTCCGGATCTACGGCGCCGAGCGCAGCTTCAACCGCCGCGCGGAAGAGGTGGTTTCCGCCATCTCGGTGCGCATCCCGCTCGCTGAGGCCTACGCGGAATCGAACGAGGTGACGGCCCGGCTGGCGCTCCTGTTCGGCGGGATCCTGGCGGCGCTGTTCGGCGGGCTTTCGTGGCTGCACAACCGCTGGCTGCTGGGGCCTATGAATGCCATCCGGAACAAGGCCCGGCAGATCTCCACCGACCCCGCCCACCTGGGCGAGCGGATCGATCTGCCTTCCGGCAAGGAGCTTGCGGATCTGACCCGGGCGTTCAACGCGCTCTCGGGCGCGCTTCGCCTGGAGCGGGACGCGCTCGAGAGCAAGGTCGCCGAGCGGACGAAGGACTTGGCCGAGGCCAACCGCTCGCTGGCTCACGAAATCGACAAGCGCAGCCGGGCCCTGGAAGAACTCGCCCAGGCGCGGGAACGGCTGGCCTCCCTCATGGCCAACCTTCGGGGCATGGCCTACCGCTGCCTCAACGACCGGTTCTGGACCATGAAATTCGTGAGCGAGGGCTGCCGGGAGCTGACGGGGGTCGTCGCGGAGGAGCTGGTGGACAACCGGGGCCTCTCCTATCGAGAACTGATCCACCCGGAGGACCGCCAGGCGGTCTGGGACCAGGTGCAGCGCAGTCTCTCGAGGGGGGAGCCGTTCGACCTGACCTACCGCATCGTCGGCGCCGACGGGGTGAACAAATGGGTGTCGGAAAAGGGGCAGGCCGTTTCAATATCCGCAGGGGGCATGGAGGTTTTAGAGGGGTTCATATCCGACATCAGCGTGCTCAAGCAGGCCGAGGAGGCGATCGGCCGGCTGAACGAGCAGCTCGAGGAGCGGGTCGGTAAGCGCACGGCCCAGCTCGAGGCTGCCAATTCGGAGCTGGAAGCCTTCAGTTACTCGGTCTCCCACGACCTGCGCGCTCCCCTGCGGGCCATCGACGGGTTCTCGCGCATCGTGGTGGAGGATTACGCCCCCCGGCTCGACGCCGAAGGGCAGAGGCTGCTCGGCGTCATCCGCGGGAGCACGCTCAAGATGGCCGAGCTGATCGACGATCTGCTTGCTTTTTCAAGGGTCGGCCGTCATTCGATGACGCTCTCCGCGGTCGACATGGCGGCCCTGGTGGCCGCGGTGTTGGAAGAGCAACGCCTCCCCGGCGAAGGCGAGGCCTGCCGGATCGAGGTCGGCGCGCTTCCGGCTTGCGAGGGGGACCTGGCGCTGCTGCGGCAGGTGGGGGGGAATCTCATCGTCAAATTCACGGCGGGGAGAAATCGGGCCGCGATCGAAATCGGCGGCCGCACCGATAACGGCGAGTGCGTCTACTGGGTCCGGGACAACGGGGCCGGTTTCGACATGCGTTACGCACACAAGCTTTTCGGCGTCTTTCAGCGGCTGCACAGCGACTCGGAATTCGAAGGGACGGGGGTGGGGCTGGCCATCATCAAGCGCATCGTCAGCCG
The DNA here is from genome assembly GCA_964562235.1 of uncultured Desulfatibacillum sp. Classification (GTDB taxonomy): domain Bacteria; phylum Desulfobacterota; class Desulfobacteria; order Desulfobacterales; family SpSt-501; genus SpSt-501. Next base: position 126,218 of record CAZLSV010000003.1, on the reverse strand, counting down.
TCACGGGGGGCGGGTCTGGGCCGAGGGGGCCGTCGATCGAGGGGCCACCTTCTATTTTTCAATCTCAAGGAAAGGAGACATGCCGTGACGGAGAACCATGCCGTCGAGATCCTGCTGGTCGAGGACAACCCGAACGACGTCGAGCTCGCGCTGCGCGCGCTGAGAACGAGTCGCGTCGCCAACCGGGTCGTCGTGGTGAACGATGGGGCGGAGGCCCTGGACTACCTCTTCGGAACCGGGAAGCATGCGCACCGGGATGTTTCACAGGTCCCCCGGCTGGTGCTGCTCGACTTGAAGCTTCCCAAGGTGGACGGCCTCGAGGTCCTGGCCAAGGTCAAGGCCGACCCGCTCACCCGGTTCATCCCGGTGGTGATGCTGACCACCTCGCACGAGGAGCGCGACATCGTGGAAAGCTACCGCCTGGGGGTCAACAGCTACATCGTCAAGCCGGTCGACTTCGAGCAGTTCACCCAAGCGGTGCAGCAGCTCGGGCTCTATTGGCTGCTGATGAACGAGACCCCGGGAAACAGGCGCTGAGGAGAGGCGTATCCCCATGGCGACCCCGCTAAAAGTCCTGATCGTCGAAGACCAGGCCCCCGACGCGGAGCTGATGGAGCGCGAGCTGCAGCGCGCCGGATTCGCGCCGGCCTGCCGGCGGGTGGAGACCGAGGAGGCGTTCCGGGAGCAATTGCCCGCCGGCCCGGACGTGATCCTTGCCGATTACACGCTGCCGCGATTCGGCGCGGTGCGGGCGCTCGAGGTCCTGGCCGAGACCGGCCTGGACGTCCCGCTGATCCTCGTGACCGGGACGATCGGAGAGGTGAAGGCGGTCAACTGCATGAAGCTCGGGGCCGCGGACTACCTGCTGAAGGACCGTCTCGGCAGACTCGGCCCGGCCATCGTCCAGGTCCTGGAGGCCCGGGAGTTGAAGCGCAAGAAGCTTCTGGCCGAGGAGAGCCTGCGCGCGAGCGAGGAGCGCTTCCGGCTGCTCTTCGAGCAGGCGCCGCTCGCCTACCAGTCCCTGGACGCGCAGGGACGGTTCCTCGAGGTCAACCGCACATGGCTCGAGATGATGGGCTACACCCGCGAGGAGGTGATCGGCCGCGGTTTCGCCGATTTCCTGGATCCTTGCTACGCGGCGAAATTCAAGCAGGCCTTCCCGGAGTTCAAGGGCGCCGGAGAGGTCTGCGGCATCGAGTTCGAGATGCGGCGCAAGGACGGCAGTTCGTTCACGGCCGCCTTCACCGGGAAAATCGCCTACGACGAGAGCGGAGGCTTCAAACAGACCCACTGCGTTCTGCAGGACGTCACCCGGCAGCGGCAGGCCGAGCAGGCGCTGCGGCAGAGCGAGGAGAACTACCGGCGTATCGTCGAGACCGCCCACGAGGGAATCTGGTCCGTGGACCGCGAATTCGTGACAACTTTCGTCAACCCGCACATGGCCGACATGCTGGGCTACAGGGTGGCCGAGATGCTGGGAAGGCGCTCGACGGAGTTCATGCACGAGGAGGAGCGTGAACTGCACCTTCAGCACATTGAAGCGCGGCGGAAGGGGGTGTCTGAAACCTATGAACGCCGCTACCGGCACCGGGACGGCAGCGTCCGCTGGCTGCTGACCGCAGCGACCCCGCTCATGGGCCCCGGCGGCGCTTTCGCCGGGTCCTTTGCGATGCTGGCCGACATCACCGAACGCCGGCGCGCGGAGGAGGAGGTGCGTAAATCGGAGCGTCGCTTCCGTGCGGTCCTTGAAAACATGGAGCTGATCGGCCTGATGCTTGACCGGGAGGGCAGGGTCACCCTCGCCAACGATTTCCTGCTGCGGCTCACCGGTTGGGAACGCGAGGAAGTGCTGGGCCGCAGCTGGTTCGATCTCTTCCTGGCCGCCGACGTCAGGGATGAAATCCGTTCGGTCTTCGACCGCACCGTCGCAACCGGTTCTTTCCCGGTCTACTACGAAAACGAGATCGTCACACGGAGCGGGCAACGGCGCCTGATCGCCTGGAACAACAACCTCTTCCGCGACGAGCAGGGAAACTTCACCAGCGTGACCAGCATCGGCGAGGACATCACCGAGCGCAAGGCGGCCGAGTTCAACCTGCGGCTGAGCGAGGCGCGCTACCGGACCCTGGTGGAGAACATCCCGCTCAAGGTCTTCCTCAAGGACCGGGAGTCGCGTTATGTTTCGGTCAACCGGGCCTATGCGGAGGAGCTGGGGCTGGCGGCCGAGGCGGTCGTCGGCAAGACCGATTTCGACCTCTACCCGCCGGAGCTGGCCGAGGCCTATCTCGGCAGCGACCGGCGGGTGCTCGCCGGCGGGGAGGTTCTCGAGTACGACGAGGAGTATTTCGCGGAGGGCCGGCGGCATGTGATCCACATGGTGAAGGTTCCCGTGACGGACAGCCTCGGCAAGATCACGGGGGTGCTCGGGGCCTTTTCGGACGTCACCGAGCGGCTGCAGATCGAGGAGCAGCTGCGGCACTCGCAGAAGATGGAGGCGGTGGGGCGGCTGGCCGGTGGGGTGGCGCACGACTTCAACAATCTTTTGACGGTGATCGGGGGCTACGCGCAGATGGCGCTGTTGCAGCTCTCCGCGGCGGACCCTCTGAACGACAGCCTGCGGGAGATTGCGGTGGCCGCCGAGCGCGCCTCCAACCTGACCCGGCAGCTTCTGGCCTTCAGCCGGCGGCAGGTGCTGGAGGTCAAGGTGCTGGACTTGAACGAGGTGGTGCGCGGCATGGAGAAGATGCTGCGGCGGCTCCTGGGTGAGGACATCGAGCTGGTCACCCGGTTGGCGGCGGCTTTGGGCCGGGTCAAGGCGGACCCGGGTCAGATCGAGCAGGTGATCTCCAACCTGGCGGTGAACGCCCGGGACGCCATGCCGCAGGGCGGGCGGCTGGAGATCGCCACGGGCGAGGCGGAGCTGGAGGAGACGAGCGTTTCGGAGGGCTTCGGGTTCAAGGCGGGGCGGTACGTGGCGCTGAGCGTGAGCGACGAGGGCCACGGGATGGACGCGCCGACCCAGGCGCGGATCTTCGAGCCTTTTTTCACGACCAAGGGCCAGGGGAAGGGGACCGGGCTGGGGCTTTCGACCGTGTTCGGGATCGTGCGGCAGAGCGGCGGGGAGATCCGGGTGGAGAGCGCGCCCGGCCGCGGCACGGTTTTCCGGATCTATTTCCCGCGGGTGGATGAGCCGGCATCGGCCGTGGTCGAGAACAGCGGCGGGGAGATCCCGCGCGGGGCGGAGACGGTGCTGGTGATCGAGGACGTGGCCCATGCCGTGCCCGTGGCGCAGGCGTTGG
>CAZLSV010000003.1:121696-122909 GCA_964562235.1 uncultured Desulfatibacillum sp. | reverse complement strand
ACGACAAGGCCCTGCGCCGGCTGGCGGCCGAGATGCTGGAGGCGCAAGGCTACACGGTGCTGACGGCCCAAAACGGCGAGCAGGCCCTGGCCGTGTTCACCGAGCGGCCGGAGCGGGTCGCGCTGGTGCTGACGGACGTAGTCATGCCGGGAGGCCGGGGGCCGGAGGTCATCAAGCGGCTGCAGCAGGTCCGGGGCGGGTTCAAGGTGCTCTACATGTCGGGCTACGCCGACGATTCGGTCGTTCAGCTGGAGCTGCTGCGCCGGGAGGCCAACTTCATTCAGAAACCCTTTGCCCTGGAGGCCCTGGCCCGGAAGGTGCGGGAGTCGCTGGACCGGTCCTGAAAGGCGACGGGCTGGACCGGGCGTGAAACGGCGCTGGTTCCGGCCGGGAGGCGAAGCTCCCCGGCCGGTTCGGAAAGGATGAAAACAAGTGGCAGACGTTTTGGTAGTCGATGACGACGCTCAGATGCGGAAGCTGATCCGGCTGTTGCTGCAGCAGGCAGGCCACCGCGTGGCGGAGGCCGCCGACGGGGTGGCGGCCCTGCGGCATCTTGAGAAGAACAGGGTGGATCTGGTGGTGACCGACGTGGTCATGCCGGACATGGACGGGCTGGAGCTGATCGTGAAGGTCCGGAAGGATCATCCGGGCTTGAAGATCCTGGCCGTCTCCGGGGCCGGCAAGGAGGGCCCCGGGCTCTACCTCAACCTGGCCGAGCGCTTCGGGGCCGATGCGGTCCTGCTCAAGCCCTTCCAGCCCGAGCGGCTGACCGCGGAGGTCGGCCGGCTGGTCGGGGGGGCGGGGGTCGAGTGAAGGCGGAAGGCGAAAGGTAGAATGCAGGATCCAGAAAATAGAGCCGGGAGTGGCTCCGGCCCGCAAGAAACCCAAGCCCTCGAACGAGCGAAATCGATGGAAGGCTCCGAACCCGGGTTTACCCTGCTGATCGTGGACGACGAGCTTCAGATGCGCAGCCTCGTGGGCTCGATTTTCAAGGGTTGCCCCTACCGGCTGCTGTTTGCCGAAAGCGGCCGGGCGGCGCTGGCGGCGGCTGCGGAAAAACGGGTCGACGCGCTTCTGGTGGACCTCATGATGCCGGAGATGGACGGGCTGACCGTGCTGCGGGAGTTCCGGCAGCGGCACCCGGAGACCATGGCCCTGATGATGACCGGCCAGGGGGGCGTGCGCGAGGCGGTCGAGGCCATCCGGCTGGGGG
>CAZLSV010000003.1:94701-121686 GCA_964562235.1 uncultured Desulfatibacillum sp. | reverse complement strand
CCCGAAGGCCTGCAGGCACGGGTGGGGCAGATGCACCGGGTCTGGGAACTCAACCGGGAAAACCGCCTCCTCAAGCACCGGCTGCGCGAGCGGTTCGGCTACGAGGGGCTGGTGGGCAACTCCACGGTCATGCTCAAGCTCAAGGAGACCATCGCCCAGGTGGGACCCGCGGAGGCCACCATTCTGATCCAGGGGGAGACCGGCACGGGCAAGGAGATCGTGGCCCGGGCCATCCACCACCACAGTCTCCGCTGCGCCGGGAGCTTCGTGCCGGTGGACTGCGGGGCGATCAGCGAGACGGTCATCGAGAGCGAGTTGTTCGGCCACGTGAAGGGGGCTTTCACCGGCGCGCACGTCTCCACGCTGGGGCTCTTCCGCTCCGCCGACGGGGGGACGATATTTTTGGACGAGATCGGCGACCTATCGCCGGCGATCCAGGTGAAGCTTCTGCGCACGATCCAGGAGCGGGAGGTGCGGCCGGTGGGCGACAGCCGGGCGCACCCGGTGAACGTGCGCATTCTGGGGGCGACCCACCGCGACCTGCACCGGGAAGTGGCCGAGGGGCGCTTCCGGGAGGACCTCTTCTTCCGGCTGAACGTGCTGACGCTGAACGTGCCGCCGCTGCGCGACCGGGGCGAGGACGTCGCGCTGCTCGCGAGGTTCTACCTGAAGCGCTTCGCCGCGCCGGGCTCCCCGGTGCGGGGGATCTCCCCGGCGGCCCTGGGGCTGCTGCAGCGCTACCGCTGGCCGGGCAACGTGCGGGAGCTCGAGAACGTCATCCGGCGCGCCATGGCGCTGGGGGGCCTGGAAACCATCCGGCCCGAAGACCTGCCGGAGTCGATCCGCCCCCGTGGGGCCGGCGCCGAATGCGCCCCCGGCCCGGCGGCCGGCGACTCCCTGCAGGCTTACGAGATGGCGGCCATCCGCAATGCGCTTGAAAAGTGCGGCAACAACCGCAGCCGCGCCGCGCGTCTGCTCGGCATCGGCGAGGCCACGCTCTATCGCAAGATCAAGCGCTACCGGATCGGGGCGCCCGACCCCGCTCCCTTCTGAGCCGGCGCGCAGGGGCCGCGGCGCTTGCCCCTGCGTGAACCTGTCGCTGCCGGAAATGGCCGCACCAGCAAGGATGCTCCAGATACCTTTCACCGTTTGCCCGTTGGCTGCAATCGTTCGCAACCGTTTTTCCGCATGAACAAGGAGGGGGCAATGACGTCAAAAGATCGAGGAGACGCTACCGGCGAATCGGTAAAAATAATGGCCAGGCTCAAGGCGGCGACGAAGGCGTGCCATTCAAAACTCGAATCATTGCCCTACTTCAAGGCCCTGATCGAGCATCGGCTTCCACTGGAATGCTACGTCAACCAACTCAGGGCGTTGTCTGTTCTTCACGGGGTTTTTGAAAACGAGATTTCGGCCTCTTCGGATAAGCGGGTGTCATCGGTCTGGGAGGAGGAACTGAGAAAACTGCCCTTGCTCGAGGAAGACCTTGCTTTTTTCAGGCCGCGAGTCATCGCGGACGTCGGTGCCCCCATTGAAGCCGCCCATGACATGACGGGAAAAATCCGCCTTCGGGGAATCGAGCAACCGGTGACCTTATTGGGGTATCTGTACGTATTGGAGGGGTCCACCCTCGGCAACAGCATGCATCGACCGGATGTATCGGCGACATTTCATTTGGATGACAGATGCCGGCCGGTTTCCAGATGAGTGGATTCATGCCGTCAGGGATACCGCAAGAAAGGCGAACAGCCATAAGATGGAAGGAGCCTGAACAACCGCAGAGGCCGGAGACGCGGCAGGAGGACCCAAAAAAGTCCACACCGCTGCGAAGGAACACCCGGCCTCCAGTTGAAATTTCCGTCAGATCTCGATCGGCGGCCGAGGGTTTCGGGAACGCATGTGCCCGAATGCGTGAGACTCGGGACGCGGGCTCGTCTGCCCGGGGAGCGGCTGGCACGGCAGACCCTGGCTTGTCAAAAGGGATGCTACCGCATCCTTGAAGCGGGCGGGGCCGAAGGGCTTTATCAGGGTCGAATCCGCCCCGAAGTGCCTGGCCAGGTTCAGCGGAAGATTGGGATCGTCCCATGCGGCCCCGGAAATGGCCAGAACCTTTGCAGCCGGCTGTCGCTGCCGGACTTCCCGGATCAGATCCAGGCCATCCATTCCGGGCATGGCGATGTCGGTGATTACCAGGTCAAAGGCCTCCTCGCGAAGAGCCCGAACGGCTTCATGCCCGTCAGCGGTTTCAAGGACGCAGTGCCCCCTGTTATGCAAAAAAATGGACAGGTATTTGCGCATCTGGTCGTCGTCTTCCACCACTAAAATATGAGCCATCTGCATCCCCTCATCCTTCCCGGCTTCCCCGCTGCACACCGTGAAAAACGCTTCAGTCCGGGCCGCGGTCGTCTCGTCTGTACTCTGCCGCATCCCTCTGGAGAATCACCTTGCGCTCGATTGCCTTCAGACGCTTTGAAACTTCCCCGACGGATAAACCCAGTTCATCGGCGATCTCTCCTTCAGACATTCCGTTTTTCTGCAGCCCCAGAATCTTAAGCTCAACCGGTTTAAGTGAGTTGCCTTGAGCCTGGGAAACGGGGTTGCGCCCAGTGTCAAACGTGCAGATTTCGATTTCCACGGCAGATGTCCCCCTGTATGTTTTGTTCGCCTCACAGGCCGGCCGTGCATTCATGCGATATGTCGCGGACGTGTTTGCGAAAAAAAGCCTGAGAGTGCGATCATGACCCTTTTGCGCTGCACTCTTTGTGCCATTATATGAAAGCGCATATGCAACTAAAATTATGCAAAATAATTACTTCTTTAAAAATTACGGTGCTTGTCAAAATGATAGTGGTCGCTGCGTCCATCTCAAATTGAGAGGCCGCACGAAGGCGGCCTGGGGATTGAAATCTACTGGAAGGAAGCAGGTGTAGGTTTAGAGGCGGCTTTCCGGTTCAACCGAATACTTTCAGGTCAAGACCTCTCTTATTTTTCTTGCCAGCGAGTCCCTGGAGAAGGGCTTCTGGATGAAATGAACCCCCGCGTCAAGCACGCCGTGGTGGGCGATCACGTTGGTGGTGTAGCCAGACATGAAAACGCTTCGGATGCCCGGCCGCAGGGTGCTCAAGAGCTCCCAAAGATCGCGTCCGCTCATCTTCGGCATCACCACATCGGTCAAGAGCAGATGGATCTCCTCGGCGCTCTCTTCCGCCAGCCGCATCGCCTCTCGCGGGCCGCCGGCTGCCAGCACTTTGTAGCCAAGCCCCTCCAGGAGAACCTGGGTGAATTTGAGCAGAGGTTTTTCGTCTTCGACCAGCAGCACGGTCTCGGTACCGGTCGGGGTTTCAAGGGGGGCCGGCCGGGTGCCGGCCGCCGCCGGTTCCGCCTGCTGCCGCGGCAGGTAGATCTTGAAGGTCGAACCCCGGCCGGGTTCGCTGTAAATGTTGATGAACCCATTGTTCTGCTTGACGATCCCGTAAACGGTGGCGAGTCCGAGGCCGGTGCCTTGCCCCATTTTCTTCGTGGTGAAGAAGGGTTCGAACAGGCTGGCCTGGGTTTCCTTGTCCATGCCGCGGCCGTTGTCGGAGACCGCCAGCTGCACGAACCGGCCGGGGGCGAAGCCCGCATGGGTCTCGCAGTACTCCGCGTCGATATCCTGGTTGCCGGTCTCGATCGCGATCTTGCCCACGCCCCCGATCGCATCCCGGGCGTTGACCATCAGGTTGGCCAGAATCTGATCGAGCTGGGAGGGGTCCATGCGGACCGCCCCCAGACCTTTTCCGGGTTTCCACAGCAGGTCGATCTCCTCCCCGATCAGCCGCCGAAGCATTTTGAGCATGCCCTCGATGGTTTCGTTGAGGTCGAGCACCTGCGGGGCGATGGTCTGCCGGCGGGCGAAGGCCAGAAGCTGGCGGGTGAGATCTGCGGAGCGCTGCGCGGCGAGCCGGACCTCTTCCAGGCAGTCGCGGGCCGGGTCCTCTGCCGGCAGTTTGGCGAGCGCCATTTCGCTGAACCCCAGGATCACGCCCAGCATGTTGTTGAAGTCGTGCGCGACGCCGCCCGCCAGCCGCCCGATCGCCTCCATCTTCTGGACCTGCCGAAGCTGCGTCTCGAGTTTTTGTCGTTCCTCCTGCGCGCGGGTGCGCTCGGTGACGTCGGTGTACATCCCGAACGACCCGCTGTAGCGGCCCTTTGCGTCCAGCAGCGGGGTGGCGGATACCAGCAGGACGCAGACACGGCCGTCCTTGCGCCGGAACCGCCTTTCGTAGGTGCCGGCTTCACCGCGGGTCCGGGATTCCAGTTGGCTCAGGTGTTCGCCCAGTTCGTCCGGGTGGACGCAGGCGCCTCCCTCCATCCCGGCCATCTCCTCCCGCCCATAGCCCAGGATTTCCGCCATGCGGGGGTTCACGAAGGAGGTTTTGTGCCCGGCGTCCAGGACCCAGATGCCCAAGTGGGCCGTCTCGAAAATCCTCCGGTACTTCTCCTCGCTTTTGGCCAGGTCTTCTATGGCCCTGCGGCGTTGGTTGACCTTCCAGACGCTCTCCATGAGCAGCGTGAGCTGCAGGGTGTCCGTGTCGCAGTAGTCGCTCTTCTTGTTGGCCACGCCCACCACGCCGAGGATGCGCCCCGCGCTGAAGATCGGTACGGTTAGAAACCGCGTCAGGCGGACATGGCCTTCGGGGTAGCCTTTCTTGAGCGGGTGGGCGGCTCCGAAGTCGTTGACGAGGATCGGTTTGCGCTGGCGCACCGCTTCGCCCCAGATGCCCGTTTGGTCGAGTTCATAGCAGGTCTGGGGGGCGGCCACCCGGCACTCGGCCATTACCCCCTTGGACCAGGTGTTCAGGACGAACTGCTTCCGGTCCTCGTGATAGTGGTAGATGTACCCGAACCGGCTCGCGGTCAGGGCGATCGCGGCTTCCAGGGCGTAATCGAGAAACTCCTGTTCGGTTTCGGACGGGTGCTGAAGCACGTCGACCAGGGTGCGCAGCCGCGCCTCGTTCAGCTTGAGCGCCTCCTCGGCCTGCTTGCGGTCGGTGATGTCGGTATGGGTACCCAGCATGCGCAAGGGGGCTCCGTCGGCGGATCGCGCCACCACCTTACCGAGGGAGAGGATCCACTTCCAGCCCCCGCTCTTTGTTTGATGCCGGAATTCGACGCGGTACTCTTCCCGCCGGCCGGCCACGTAGTCCTCGTAGGCCCGGTAGACCTCTTCGCGATCCTCCGGGTGCAGCCGTTCGCGCCAGGCGGCGTTGGTGACGTGGAGCTCGGCCGGTTCGAAACCGAGCATGCGGGCGTACTCCGGGTTGACGACGCACTCCCCGGTCTGGACATTGAGGTCGTAGAGGCCCTGGTTGGCGGCGGAAAGGGCCAGGCGCAGGCGCTCTTCGCTTTCAAACAGCGCCCGCTGCGACCGGCGCTCCTCGGTCTGGTCCTGGAAGACCAGCACCACCCCGAGCACGGCGCCGCTTTCATCGCGAATGGGCGCGGCGCTGTCGGCGATAGGGCGTTCGGTGCCGTCGCGGGCGATCAGCAGGGTGTGGTTGGAAAGTCCCACCACCACGCCCTCCTTCAGCACTCTTTGAACGGGGTCTTGCGATTTTTCGCGGGTCTCCTCGCTGACGATCCGGAAGACCTCCCCCAGCGCAAGGCCCCGCGCTTCCGTTTTGCTCCAGCCGGTGAGCGCCTCGGCCGCGGGGTTCATCTCCCGCACGCGGCCCGTGGTGTCCGTGGTGATGACCGCATCCCCGATGCTGAACAAGGTGATGCGGAAAGTCTCCTGGGTTTCCCGCTGCCGGCGTTCGGATTCGTAGAGGCTTCGGAACTGCAGCGCCTGCCGCTGCCGGTGGAGAAAGGCTGTCGCCACCGCGGTCAAAAGAATGAGGGCGGCCAGGACCATGGCGGTGACGCCGGCCCGGTACCGGGCCTCGGCCAGGATCTCCTCCGCGTCCACCTTGGCCACGAGATACCAGTCCGATTCGGCGATGGGGAGGAGTTCGGCCATCACCTCCGCACCGCGGTAATCGATCCCCTCGAAGCGGCCCTGCCGGCCGAGCACCGCCTGCACGGCGGGCAGGCTGGTGAGGGTCAGCGGCTCGCGTAGCGACAGGGCGGTCCCGGCCCTGTGGCGCAGTTCGTTCAGAAACAAAAGCTCCTCGCCGTCCCGTTTCACGATGAGCGTCTCGGCGCTCCCACTCGGCGTGGGCCACGATTGAATAAGGGGATAAAGGTATGTCTGCGCGTTGCTGCGCGCGATCACCACGGCCTGCAGCAGGCCCTCGGAGTTTCTCACCGCCGAGGCGACGTCGATGTGGACCACCCCTTTGGGGCAGCGGAAAAAGTCGGAGAAGACCGGCCGGCGCTCGACGGCGGCCGCGGCCGCGGCCCGGCGCGTGGGGGCGTCCACCGGGTCGTGTTCGGCCGTCAGTGAGAAGAGGATTCGGCCGTCCGGGTCGAGGATCAGGATGTTCGCGTAATGGGTGACCGCCGCCTGGTTTTCAAGGCTTTGCCGCAGCCCCTCTTGGAGGCCCGCTGGCTTCACGCCCCGGGCGAGCTCGCCGATGGCCCCGGCCATGAGCGGATTGCGGGTGATCAAGGCGCTGTCGTCCAGGCGCTCCTGGCGCCAATGGTCGATCTGTTCGGCCTTGAGGCTGGCGATGGCGGAGAGGGTGCGGTATTGCTCCTGGCGGATCTCTTCAGCCTCCCCCCGGTAATACCAGTACTCACCGGCCAGTATCGCCAGACTGACGATCAGGAAGCTAATTGCGGGCACGCGAAAATCGGAGCTGTCGGATTGCGCCTTGTCAGCCAACGGGGACCAGCCTTTTTTGTGGAGGGTGTCGGCCGCTTGAGCCGGGTATCTCCGAATTCCTGGGTCCGATGGGATCCTCTCAGGGCTGGGGTATTGCACTAGTAAATAATTTTATCACGTACCTGCCAGCTTTGAAAGGAGCAACAGGGAGGCGCCCGCCAAGCTCTACAGGCCCAAAAGGCCATCGAAGAGAGGGAGGCCAGTTACCGCATCCTATCCGAATCGCCTTCGGGCCACATTTTCCTGCCGCGACCGACAAACCATTGCCTGAAAAGCGAAATCCGAATCAGGCCAAAGGCCGGGGCAGGACCTTGACGATAAAGTAAGCTTCCCCAGGGGTCAAACTCCTGATCCTCCATCTTTCGATCAAATTGATGGCCATTGCCGATCGGCTTTCGGTTTCAGGCCTTGCCAGAATTGCCTGCCCGACTTGCATGGCTCGGGCAACAACTTGCAGCCGGTGGTATGCATTTTGCTAACTCCTCGTACAGCCCCATTTTTTTCGAACACGCGGATCAGGCTCGGGCCGAGGAGTGTCCCTGAGGGAGGTCCTCAGACCCGTCGGAAGAGCGACTGAAGGCCGGTTCGGAGCCGGAGAGGGGAGGAAGTGGAATGGATCTGTTCGAGCAGGTTCTTAGAGAGGCGGAAAGGATTCCCGCGGTGCCCGGCCCCGCGGCCAGGGCTTACGACGAGAAGCAGGCCGAGCTGGCGGGATTTGTCGACCGGCGGATGGAGACGCTCGCATCGATCCGCTCCCTGACCGGGCACAACCCGGCCGCGCTGCTTCGGGACAACAACCGCAACCACGCGCGGTTCATGGCGGCCATGTTCAAGCTGAACCAGTTCGAGATGCTGGTGCGGACCGTTCCCTGGGATTACCGCACCTGCCGGAGCCGCGGTTTCAGCCTCGATTTTTTTCCGGCCATTTTCGGGGTCTGGTGCGAGGCCGTCGCAGCGCTCCTGCAACCGGCCCATGCCGAGCCGATTCTCGCCGTCTATCGCTGGATGAGGGCGCGCCACTCCGAAATGGCGCGTTTGGCCGACGCGGACCCCGCGCCTTTTCAGCCGCCGCGGGGTCCGCTGGACGGGATCCGGCCGCTTTTTTTATCCCACCTGCTCGCCGGGCAATCGGCCCAGGCTGTTCGCCTGGCCGAGCAGAGCGTGACCTGCGCCGAGGATCTCAAAGCGTTCTATCTGCCAATGCTGCAGTCCTGCATGATCGAAATCGGCATCCGCTGGGAGCGGGGGGAGATCTCGGTCGCCCAGGAGCACCTGGCGACCGCCGTCGCCGGGCGCATCATGAGCATGTTCTACGGATCCTATGTCGTGCGCAAGCCGGACAAGGGCCGGGTCCTCGTCACGGCGGCGCCGAACGAGTTCCACGAACTGGGGGCGCGGATGGTGGCCGATTTCCTCGAAATGGACGGCTGGGAGGTCCACTACCTGGGCGCGAACACGCCGGCGGCGGATCTGATCGAACTCCTGGCTGCGTCGCCATGGCATTTCCTGGCCGTTTCGGTTGCCATGCCCTTCAACCTGGACCTCGCGCGGGAGCTGATCTCAACCCTCAAGGCCCACTCCGGGACCCGTGACATCCGGGTCATGCTGGGCGGCCGCATCATCGCCGAAATGCCGGGACTGGCGGCGGGGACCGGGGCCGACGGTTGGGCTTCGGACGCGGCCGCCGCCGTCAGGCTGGCCGACCGATGGTACCGGGAGCCGGGCAAACCATGAACCCGGCATGGAGCACCATTGACTTGGCCCGCATTTTCGGCCTTCTGTTTCAGCACTCCGAACATTGCATCCTGATCCTGCTGGGGCCCGGGGTGGAAATCCTGGACTGCAACCGCGGGTTCCTGAAGATGGCCGGGCTCCCCGACAAGCCTCTGGGCGAGCGTCTTGAAAAGTTCCTGGACAACGCAGGCGCCGCCTGCGTCCCAGATTTCACCGCCCACCTCCGCCCGGGAGCCCATTTCGCGCAGCGCATGCTCTTCGCCGCTCAGAGCACCGGGACCCACATGATCGAGGTGCAGTGGTTCGGCCACGCCCAAGGCGCCCTGCTGTTCGGCGAACACCCCGTGATTCTGGAAAGCGAGGTCCTGAGGGAGTTTTCCCGACTGAACGACGATTTGATCAACCGCAACCGGGAGATCGTCCGGCAGAAGGCCGTTCTAGAGCGGGCCCAGAAGGAGATCAAAACTCTCAGGAAAATGCTGCCCATCTGCTCCTACTGCAAAGGCATCCGCGACGACCAGGGCTACTGGAGCGGCATTGAGGCCTACATCAAAAGCCACACCGGCTCCGACTTCAGCCATGGCATCTGCCCGGAGTGCGCCCGGAAACATTTTCCGGGCCTGGACCTGTACGGAGAGGAGGAGCGGCAGCCTCGGGGCTGAGCCCGCGTCTCCGACGGTTCGCTCTCTTTCCCTCCCCCTGCCAATTCGATCAAAATGATCGATATCCTGCTTCTCCCCTCTCATTTTAACTGGCTGCGAACGATTTGTTGAATTAAAAAAAATATAAATTACAGATTGTTAAACTTTTTTTCGGCACTGGTACAAGACTTGCGATGCTTGCGGTGCGGAGTCGAAGGCTTTCGAATTGGATTGAAAGGATGAGGGTTCATGAATCTGGTCGAAACATTCTGGCGGGTGGCGGAAGATTTCATCGGCCTGATCCATTCCGAAACGGGTTTCCCGGCCCTCGTCTACGACGAGCACGGCGTCATCAGCAAGGCTACCGACCGGAGCCGGATCGGGAACCCGCACGCCGGGGCGCAGAAAATCCTCAAGGGCGAGGTGGACGAATACTATATCAGCGCCGAGGATGCCTCGCGCAACCCCAACGTCAAGGAGGGCTACAGCTGCCCGGTCGTCATCGACGGGCGCCGGGTGGGGTGCTTCGGGATAACCGGCCCCCTCAAGGCAACCAAGCCCCTGGCCCGCATGGCGGCCATGATGATGGCGGCGCGCCTGAAGGAAATCGAGCGCCGGGCGGAGCTTGAAAAATCCGAGCTGGACTTCCGCAACATCTATGAGAATTCCGTCCAGGGCATCTGCCGCTCCCTGCCGGGAGGCGGGTTTTTGATGGCCAACCGCGTCATGGCCGAAATGCTGGGGTATGATTCGCCCGAGGAGCTGTGCCGCAGCGTCACCGACATCGGCCGGCAGATCTATGTAGACCCCGAGGTTCGCCAGGAGATCCATTCGATCCTGCTGAAGGAGGGTGCGGTCAGGAATTTCGAGACGCGTTTTTTCCGCAAGGACGGCCGGATCGTCGACGTCTCGATCAACACCCGGCGCGTCGAAACCGAAGGTCCCCACCCGGTTTACTACGAGGGGATCATCGTCGACATCACAGGGAAAAAACAGGCCGAGGCCGAGATTTGCAATCTCAATGCCGAATTGGAGCAACGCGTCGCGGAGCGCACGGCCGAGCTTGAGGCCGCCAACCGGGATTTGGCGGCGGCCATCGAACAAGCCCGGAAACTGACCCGGGCCGCGGAGGAGGCCAGCCGGGCGAAAAGCCAGTTTCTGGCCAACATGAGCCATGAAATCCGCACTCCCTTGAACGGCGTTCTGGGCATGACCCGCCTGCTGATGGATACCGACCTCGGAGCCCATCAGCGCGAATACGTCCAGACCGTGGCCATGTGCGCGGATTCCCTCCTGAACCTCGTCAACGACGTGTTGGATGTCTCGAAGATCGAAGCCGGCAAGATCGAATTGGAGGCGATCGATTTCGACCTGCGCTGCTGCCTGGAAGACGCCTTCGACATGCTGGCGTTCAAAGCCGAGGAGAAGGGCCTCGAGCTCATCAGTTTTGTCTCCCCGGAGGTGCCGGCGCTCTTGCGGGGCGACCCCGGTCGGCTGCGGCAGGTGCTGATCAACCTGGTCAACAATGCGATCAAGTTCACCCAGGAGGGCTTTGTGGTGGTGCGGGTCCGGCCGACCGAGGAATCCGAAAGCCATGTGGCCGTCCGCTTCGAGGTTCAGGACAGCGGCATCGGTATCCCGGCGGAGAGCCATGGCCGGCTGTTCAAGTCTTTTTCACAGGTGGACGCCTCAACGACGCGCCGCTACGGCGGCACCGGCCTGGGCTTGGCGATCAGCAAGCGCTTGGTCGAGATGATGTCCGGTGAGATCGGCGTCGACAGCCGACCGGGTGAGGGCGCCACCTTCTGGTTTACGGCGTTGTTTTCCAGGCAGGCGGAAGGCGGGAATGCCCTGCGGGAGGAGGCCGCCGACCTGGGCGGCAAGCGAATCCTGGTGGTCGAGGACGCTGACGCCAACCGGCAGATGCTGACCGCCTACCTGACCCACTGGGGCTGCCGCCCCCGGGCCCTGGCCGTCGGGCAGGAGGCGCTCGCGGTGTTGCTTGCGGCGATGGAGACCGGAGAGCCTTTCGACATGGCCCTCATCGACGCGATGCTGCCCGGAATGAACGGCGAGGAGCTGGGGCTCGCTATCAAGGCGGATCCGCGTTTGAAGGATCTCAAAATGATTCTGCTCACCGCGCGCGGTCTGCGCGGGGATGCGGCGCGTGCCAAAGCCCTGGGTTTCGATGCCTATCTGACCAAGCCGATCAAATCCTCCCAGCTTCGCGAAACGATGGCCGGTGTTTTCGCTCGGGAGGCGGAGGGTCCGGGCCAGCCGGAGCGGGAGCTGATCACGCGGCACAGCCTGGGTGAAAAGGCCAAACAGGGAATCCGCATTCTCCTGGCCGGGTTGATGCCGTTTCCGACGGCAGGGAGGCGGTCGCGGCGCTGCAAAAGGAGGCGTACCACCTGGTTTTCATGGATGTCCAGATGCCGGTCATGGATGGTCTGGAGGCGACCGCCAAGATCCGCGAAATGCAATCCGGCCGTGGGGTCCGCACACCGATCGTGGCCGTCACGGCGAATGTGATGGATGGCGACCGGGAGCGCTGCCTGGCCGCCGGCATGGACGACTACATGTCCAAACCCGTATCCCCGGACATGCTGCTGGAGAAGATCCGGCGGTGGACGGCTACCGGCGCCGGCCCCGGTGCGGCGGCGGATGGTGCGGCCGGGAGGGATGCAGAGGCCCCGGCCGTCGCCGCTTTGAAATTGGTCGATTGGGACAAGGCCGTCGAACGGGTGATGGGCGACCGGGAGATGTTGAACCGGTTGTTCGGGCATTTCATCGATGACTTTCCGGCGCGGCTCGCCGAACTGAGAGCCGCCTTCGCAAGGGAAGATGCCGACGCGGTGACCCGGCAGGCCCATGCCCTCAAAGGGGCATCGGCCAGCCTGGCCGCGGAAAGAGTCTCCCTGGCCGCTTTGCGCTTGGAGCAGGCGGGAAGGAGCGGCGATTTTCAGGTCGCCGGTGGCGGGATTGAAAACCTGCAGTCGGAAATGGCGGCCCTGAAGGAATTCCTCGGCCGTTCCGAATTCGGATCGTCCGCGGAGAGGGAAGAGAGGCGGTAGAGGGAAATGCGGCGCAAATCGTTCGGCAATGCATTGATCATCGGCCGCGGGGACCCGCAGGTGAAGGAGGTGGAAGGGGTTCTGGCCCCCTATTACCCGAAGGTTTTTCACCGGCTTTCATCGGAGGCCGCGCTCCCGGAAGCCCCTGACCTCTCCTTCAGCCTGGTCGTCATGACCGACCTCTCGCAGGTTCCGCGGGACAGGGAAGCGGCCCTTCGTCTGCGTGAGCGCTTCCCGAAGGCGAAGCTCATCGGGATTCTCGACTGTTTCGACCCTGCCGTGGAGGTCGCTCTGAGGAGCATCGGCGTGGTTTTCTTAGGCTCTTTCGATCGCTTTCAAGGGATGAGAAAAACCATTCTCGCCGCGGCGCTGAAATCTTTCGATGGTTAGCGAGGCGCTCCGCCGGGCGTTCGCACCCGGGGTGGGATAAGGGCAAGGGGTAGGGGCATGCAATCGCCCGGCATGCATAAAAAGGAGAGATGAACATGGATATTCTGCTGGCCGAGGATGAATGGGTCACCAGCCAGATGATTCAGAAAATGCTGGAGCAGTCCAACGCCGCCGTCACCGCGGTGAGCGACGGGCTTATGGCCTGG
Source organism: uncultured Desulfatibacillum sp. (assembly GCA_964562235.1). Lineage (GTDB taxonomy): Bacteria > Desulfobacterota > Desulfobacteria > Desulfobacterales > SpSt-501 > SpSt-501. The sequence continues at coordinate 108,836 of CAZLSV010000003.1, read as the reverse complement.
GAGAAGTTCTCGAACACGCCGTTCAAGATGGTCATCACCGACTGGATGATGCCGGGGATGGACGGCTTGACCCTGTGCCGGAAGATACGCGCGGCGGAGACCACCGGCTATGTCTACATCATCATGCTGACCGCCAAGGAATCCAAGGCGGATGTGATCGCCGGGTTCGAAGCCGGTGCGGACGACTACCTGGCCAAACCGGTCGAGCCCCGGGAGCTCATGGCCCGCATCCGGGTCGGCCAGCGCATCCTGGCCCTCGAGGAGGCCCAGAAGAACGTCTCCATCCAGCTGCTGCAGTCCGAAAAGATGGCTTCCGTGGGGCAACTGGCGGCCGGCGTGGCCCACGAGATCAACAACCCCACCGGGTTTGTCAGCAGCAACTTGAAGACGCTGTCGGATTACCAGAGGGATCTGATCCGGCTCATGGAGGAATACCAGGCGCTGGTCTCCAAGATCGAGGCCGGTGATTCGAGCCTGAATTACCCTCCCTCCGTGACCGATCAGGTGGCCGCGATCCGGCAGATGGAAGCGGATTTGGATGTCGGCTTTATTCTCAAGGACATCCCGGATCTCATCGATGAGAGCCGGGAAGGGACCGAGCGCATCAAAAAGATAGTCATGGACTTGAAGGACTTCGCGCACCCGGGCGTCGACAAGATCTGCGAGGTCGATGTCAACCGGGGTATCGAGTCCACCCTGAACGTCGTTTGGAACGAGCTCAAGTACAAGGCCACGGTGGTGAAAGATCTCGGCGACCTGCCCAAGATCCAGGGCTACCCCCAGCAGTTGAACCAGGTGTTCATGAACATCCTGGTCAATGCCGGGCAGGCGATTCCGGAAAAAGGGGAGATAAAGATCACGACCCGGGCCGTGAACGGCGTCGTGGAGGTCACCTTCATGGACAACGGTGCGGGCATCTCGAAAGAGAACCTTCAAAAAATATTCGACCCGTTTTTCACCACCAAGGAGATCGGGAAGGGCACGGGGCTCGGCCTGCATGTGGTGCATAGCATTGTCAACAAGCACCATGGAAAAATCGAGGTGCAAAGCGAGGTGGGCCAAGGGACCACCTTCGCTCTCCGGCTGCCCGTCTGTTTCCCGGAGGGTGAACGGATCGAGGCAGCGAGCGCCGGCTGAAGGCTTCGCCGGGAAAGGGCCCGCGGCATCGGCCGATGAACCGATCGGGCACGATCTTCGGCCCGAAGATCTTCGGGGGGCCTCCCGATCCAGGCGGGCAGGCTGCCTCAACTACTGGAGCGACAAATGACGACGATCAATTCCAATCATGCCATCCTGCTGGTCGACGACGAGCCGTCGATTCTCAAGGCCCTTCAGCGGCTTCTGCGGAACAAGGGCTACCCCATCAAGACCGCCGCCGGCGGAGTCGACGGCCTGAGGCAGATCCGCGAGAGCGAGGTTCCGGTCGCGCTGATCATATCCGACCAGCGCATGCCGGAGATGAACGGGGCCCAATTCCTCGAACAGGCCAAGGCCATCGCGCCGGACGCCATGCGCTTTCTGCTGACCGGCTACTCCGACCTGAGCGCGGTGGTCGATGCGGTCAACAAGGGGGAGATTCACCGCTATTTAAGCAAGCCCTGGAACGATGAAGAGTTTGTCCTGGCCGTCGCCCAAGCGCTCGAGCACTATGAACTGGTCGGGGAGAACCGCCGACTGCTCGAAGTGACGCGCCGGCAGAACCAGGAGCTCAGCGAACTTAACCGTCATCTCGAGGATAAAGTCAGCGAACGCACCCGCGAGATCCAAATGAAGAACGAGGCCCTGGTCGAGTTGAATGCGAAACTCGAACAGAGCTTCATGGAAGCCATCCGGCTCATGTCGTCGCTGATCGAAACCCTGAACCCGAAGCTTGGAAAATACATGCGCAACGTGGCCGATCTGTCCAAGCTCGTCGCCCGGGATTTCGGCCTCGGCGCCGCAGAGGCCGATCAAATCGAAATGGCGGCCCTGATTCACGACGTCGGCCTTCTCGGGCTTGCGGACCAATTGTGGGAAAGAGATGAAAAAGAGCTGACCGAAGGCGAATGCAAGCAGTTCCGAAACCATCCGATCATCGCTTCGGTCTGCCTGGGTTCGATCGAAAAGCTGGGCACGGTGAGCGAGATCGTGCGGCACCATCACGAAAATCTGGATGGTTCAGGGTTTCCTTATGGAATCCAAGGGGAAAAGATACCCTGGGGCGCGCAGATCATCGCCGCCGCCGGGGATTACTGCCGGGTCGTGCACGGCTGGAAAGCCGAAAAAAGCTACATCTTCAACCGTGCCAAGGCCTGTCTGGGAACGGCGGCGGGGGTGGTTTCGAGCGAATCGCCGGAGCAGATGATCGGTGCGGTGGCCCAGAAGCTGCTGCGCCTGAACGCCGGGAAAAAATACGACGGCCGCATCGTCTCGGCCATCCTGAGCCACGTCGACGGCTCAAGTGCTTGTGCCCTTCATCCGGGGACCGACGCCGCAGAGGCCTTGGAGATCGAAGTGAAGCGATTGTCGGAAGGGCAGGTACTGGCCTCGGATCTGAGGCTCACCGACGGACGGTTGCTGCTGGCCAAAGGAGCGCGGATGAAATTGTCGTCCCTGGAGACGGTCCGCCGGCTGAACTCTCATGGATTGGTCGAAAAGCATGTATGGATCTGCAAACAGTGAGCCGCCAGCGGGCCGGACGGTCCTGCGGATGATTGAAAACCTTGAATTCGGTCAAACGCGGATACAAAGGGTGAATGATGGAAAAACATGACCATGCCGTTCTCTGTGTCGATGACGAGAGCAACATTTTGAGCTCTCTCAAGCGCCTGCTGCGCCGGGAGGCCTACACCTTACACACGGCGACCGACGGAAAGCAGGGATTGAAAATTCTGAGCGAAACCGAAGTGCACGTCGTCATTTCCGACCAGCGCATGCCGGAGATGAGCGGCGTCGACTTCCTGGCCCAGGTAAAAGAGCTCTATCCCGATGCGATCCGGATCATATTGTCGGGCTACACCGACATCACCTCCATTACGGAGGCGATCAACAAGGGCCACATCTACAAATTTCTTCTCAAACCGTGGAATGATCAAAACCTCATCCTTGAAATCCGCCAGGCGCTCCAGCAGCATGACCTCATCCAGGACAATCGCAGGCTGCACGAGCAGGTGTGCCTGCAATACGCGAAACTCAAGGAGATCAACGAGCACCTTGAAGACAAGATTGCCGATCGCACGCGGGAGCTCGAGTTCAAGAACCGGGCATTGGAATTGTCGCACGCGATCCTGGAGGATGTGCCGATGCCGATTCTGGGGATCGGGGCCGAGGGGACGGTCGCCTTCGTCAACCGCAGGACCCAGGAATTGTCCAGGGCTGGGTTTCCGATCCATTTGGGAGACAACGCGTTTGACATGTTTCCAGCGGATCTGACGGCAACGCTCGAGCAGGTATTGAACAGCAGTGAATCCGCAAGGCTGGCAGGGTTCTCTTTTGGAGAAGTCATCTACGACCTGGAAATTCACCCGCTCTCCGGGAGTTTCAACCGCAAAGGCGTGATCGTGGCATTGAGCCCGACCTGCCGGTTAAACGAAATAATTGTCCACTAACAATAACTGCGCAAGTCAGGAGAACACCTATGAGCAAGCCCCTCGTCGTGGCACCGTTTCTGGTCGAGAATTGCGATCTTTCCAAGTCGATGAAAGGCGTATTTGAAGAACATGGCTTCGACCTTCATTTCGTCAAAGATCTTTCTCGTCACATTTCACAAGAGGGTCCGCCCGACGTGCTGCTCCTGGAACCGAGCCTTTTTCATTGGGAGTGGTTGACGGTGCTGCTTCGGTTTCAGAAAAGCCATCCCCATGTCCCGGTGATCCTCTTTGCGAGCATGGCGACCGCCGAGCGCGGCCTTTGCCCCATCACGGAAGACAGCCACGTCTACCTGGCCAACGACATCAAGGTCCTCAACCGCAACCTCAAAAAGATCCTGGCGGCGAAGGCGGCCACCCCCAAAAATATCCTGTTTGTCGACGACGATGAAAAAATGCTGAATGCCTACGGCCGCATGCTGCGAAGGTCCCCCTGGAAAATATTTAAATCCACCAGCGGGGAAAACGCGCTGAAGATGATCGAGGGCAACCGGATCGATCTGATCGTGACGGATATCAAAATGCCAGAAATGCACGGAATGGAGCTCATCTCAAAGATCCGGAGCCGGAACAAAGAGGTGCCGATCGTCGTCAGTTCAGGCTATCCGGGGATGAAGGACGATATCGATCTCAAGTATCACGGCATTGAGGCGTTCATATCGAAGCCCATCGCAGAGGATGAACTATACGCCGAGTTGGCTGCCATTCTGAGCGCTTGACCCGGGGAGTGACCCGAACGGCTTATCGCTCCGGCAAATAAACAGGTTCAACGTGAACCGATCCGCCTCTGCGTGAGATGCGGGATTTGAACATAATCAACTGCCGCAGTAATAGCTATGTGCAGAGGATGGCGATATAACATGGTCCTTTCCTCCGCCGGGCTCTGTTCGGCCGTACGGGCGGTTACTTGATCGGCAACTCCTCTTGCGAAACCTTGCGGATCCGGCATCGAAGGTATTCGCCTTTGAAAGGCCAGCCCCCGGAGAGCGGATCGCACTTGTCCGGATCATCGTCGGTCGTCACGTTGATGTTCGACTCCCAGAGCCCGTGCAAAGAGGGCTCGGCTCCGGGCGCCTCGGGGTACCACCAGCCATGCTGGGTCGAGATGTAGCCGGGCGCAAAAGAGGTGGTGAGCCGCGCCCGCTGTTTCACCCGCCCCAGCGGCGTCTCAATCCAGACCCAGTCCCCGTCCGCGATGCCGTTTCGCCGGGCCGTATCTACCGGGATCTCTACCACCGGATCCGGATGAAGACGGCGGAAGCTTTCCACGTGGCGGAACTCCGAGTGGTGGAAGGGGCGGGTCCGCGGCCCGCTGATGTTGAGAAGCGTGTAGGGGCGCCACGCCGTGTCCGGCGCCTGTGGCTCCTGGTAGCCCGGAAGGGGGTCGTAGCCGAGCTTTTCGAGGATGGCCGAAAAGATCTCCACTTTTCCGGACGGCGTGGCGAGGGGCCCCGCGGCGCAGGCGCCCGGCCCGGCCGCTCCGATTTCCCATCTGCGGTCATGGACGAACTCGGACAAGGTATTCACGCCGCGCTTTTCCATGATCTCCCGCAGCCGATACGTCCACACCTCCTCGAAGCTCTTCCAGGGCCACGCCTGCGCCTGGCCGAGGCGCATCCCCAGCTCCCGCCAGAACTCGTAGTCGTTGAGACGCTCGTAGCGCCCGGGTACGCGGGCGGGCAAGGCCGCCTCGCCGGCCTGGACAATGGGGTAGGCCCCCACCGAGGAGAAGTTTCCCATGTCGGGTCGCTCCAGCCAGCAGGCGGCGGGGAGCACGTAGTCGGACAACTGCGCCGTGGGGGTCCAGGTAATATCGAAGGTCACGAGCAGATCGAGGGCCTTGAGCGCCTGATAGACGAGCTTCGTGTTTGGATACGATAAAAGCGGGTTGCTCGCCGAGACGATAAGCCCTTTCACCGGGTACGGCTCACCCGTGACCATGGCGCGAAAAAGGCTCGGCCCGTGGGCCATGCAATTCAGGTAAGCGGCGGCCGGGTGCCGATCCCCCCAGCGGGCCTTGAGCTGTTCGGCCACCAACTCCCAGCCGGGGTAGCTCAGGAACCGGAAGCGGTCGCTTCCCATCTGCTTGGCCCGCTGCTCCGGTGCCAGCGCCTCATTGGCCTCCATCGCGGCGTCGGGGACAAAACCGGGGACGGGGCCGACGATCAGACCCCCTCCTTCGACGTCGATGCTGCCGGCGATGGCAAAAAGGATGTTGATGGCCCGGACGGCCTGGATGCTGTTCGGCGGTGAATGTTCCGATGCCACGCCGATGGTGAAGGTCGCCGGCTGGTTGGCCGCGAAAAACCGGGCGATCTCCCTGAGGCGGACCTCCGGCAGGCCCGTGATGCGGGCGACCCGGGCCGGCGGGTATTCCTTGACCCGCTCCACCAGGAGGGGAAACCCCGATGTGTGATTTTCCACAAAACCCCGGTCGTAAAGCCCCTCTTCGATCAGGACGTTCATGATCCCGAGGGCCAGGGCCGCATCGGTCCCCGGCCGGATCTGAACCCACAGGTCGGCCGTTCGGGCCGCCTCCGTGCAGCGCGGGTCCACGACCATGGTGCGCGTGCCCTCCCGCGCGGCCTTCTGGAAGCCGTGCCACGTGGACGGCCCGCCCTCATGGGGGTTTCGGCCCCAGAGCACCGTGAGCCGCGTCTTGCCCTTCTTCCGCTGAGGCATGACCGAGGCTCCGAAGGTGGCGAAAGAGACCATGCTCCTCGGCCCGTAGCACACGGTGACTGCGCCCATGCGGTTCGGGCTTCCGAAGAGGTTCATGAAGCGGGTCTTGGCAAAATCCCACCCGCCGCGGCCGGTCCCCGAGCTGGTGGCGAGCGTCTCCGGCCCGTATTTTTGGCGGAGCCCCTCCAGTTTTTCCGCGATCTCGTCCAGGGCTTCATCCCAGGAGATGCGCTGCCAGCGGTTCGCTCCCCTTTCAGCGGTCCGTTTCAGGGGAAAGGTCAGCCGGAAGGGATGCTCCTGGTACTCTTTGGCCAAACCCGGCCGGATGCAGTAGCCGCCGGGGGTTATCGGCGCCTCGGTGTGATAGGCCACCTTCCGCACCCGGCCTGCGTCGACATAGACCTTCATGGCGCAGCCCCGGCTGGTGCAAAAATAACAGGTGCTGTATTTGATTTCCATATCAGATCTGCTCAATCATCTTCTCCAAAATGGGCAGACCGTCTTCGGGTTTCACGTTCTGCCAGGTGACCCACTCGCGCAGCTTCGCGAGGGCCTTCCCGTTCGATACCGCTGCCTTCGCCATCCCGAACCCGTCTTGGAGCGTCTTTGCTTTTCCGGTGATGTAAAGAAGCGGGGCGGCGTTGAGACAGATCACATCGAGCTTGGGCCCCCCGTCTTTGCCCGCCAGAACCCTCAGCAGCGCGAGGGCGTCCCGCTGCACGTCCCGGCTCGAGGCGATATCTTCATAGCGGGCCCGCTGGATGCCGAACTGCTCCGGGGTCAGGGTGTAGCGCGAGATGGCGCCGTTTTCGTCCAGCTCCGCCACGTGGGTCGTGCCTAGGATCGATATCTCGTCCATTCCTTTCCCCGACGCGTCCTCAAGACCGTGCATGACGAAGGCGCGCTTGAATTTCAGGGCCTGAAGCGTTTTCGCCTCGATATCGATCATGTCGATCGTCGGTACCCCCATCACTTTGTAGGTCGGCTTGGTTGGGTTCAGCAGAGGCCCCACGAGATTGATCGTGGAACCGAACCGCACCTGGGAGAGGACCCGCGCCAGCGTCTTGGGGTGGACCTTCGGGAGAAAGGCATTCCAGGCGCAGATCCCGGCATTTTCGATGCTCTTCACCGGGACCTCCGGGGCGGACTCCACGTTGACGCCCAAGGCCTCGATGACGTCGATGGCTCCGCAATTCGATGAAATGGCGCGGGCGGCGTGCCGGACCACGTAGAGCCCCAGGGAGGCCGCGACAATGGCGGCCCCCGTGCTGATGTTCAATGTTTTCAACGTGTCGGCGCCCGTGCCGCAGTTGTCGATGAGGGGCTCGGGCGTGTTCACCTGCACCTTCAACGTATCGTATTCGTAAAGGGCCTCAAAGGCGCCCGCGATCTCTTCGGGGGTTTCGGGCTTGGCCTTGAGGGCGCCCATGAACGCCCCCTGCTGCAGGTCGCTTTGTTCCTCCTCGCAGATCTGGCGCCAGCACTCACGGGACTCCTCACGGCTGATATCCTCCCCCCGGGAGAGTCTCACCACGATGGCGCCGAATGCTCTCCAGCGTTCTTCTTTCGTCGTCATGGTCCACGCCTCCTTGAAATTGGTAAGATCCGAAATCAGTTCCCACGATTGTCCGAATAGACGATGTACAGATAGTCCCCGTGAACATCGGCCTTTTTCAGCCGATAGGTCGGCACCTCTCTGTTCGGCCAGAAGGCCCCCCGCTGGACCGGGGTTATCGAAGAGGCCCCCCCGATGACAAAGGGGCAAACGATCAGGTGGAGTTCATCGTAGAGGCGGGCCGCGATCATGGAGCGATGAACCGTGCCGCCGCCTTCGACGAGCAGCCGCCGGATCCCGAACTCCACCGAAAGAAGCTCCATCAGACGCGGCAGATCGACGAAGCGGCCGCGGCCGGCCGTCACCACCGCGGCACCCCTTTCCCGGATGGCCGCGACACGGTGCGACGGTGCGTCCTTGGTCACGGCGATGATCGTCGGCGCCTCCGGACCGAGAACACGCGCCGTCGGCGGTGTTTCAGCCATCCCATCGAGCACGATCCGCGTGGGGTTGCGTCCGCCGGCTTCTCTCGAGGTCAGGCGCGAATCGTCAAGCAGGATGCAATTGAGCCCCACCATGATGGCATCGATGCCCACCCGCTGCTGGTTGTGAAGTTTCATGATTTCCGGCGCGATCAGCGCGGGGCCGACCGGATTGGCTTTGCCGGGCCTGCGCCGGGGAGAGATCTTGCCGTCGAGGCTCACCGCGACCAGCATAAAGGCAAAGGGCCGCTTTCTTTCAGGGGTTTGGCTCTCTCTTCTCTCGCCCATCTCTCCCGCCTCGTTAGGGCTGCGGCCAATTATTAACCGTCTCGAAATAGTATGGACCGAGAGCGACCCTCTCTCCCTCTCCCCAAGTCCTGGGGGAGAGGGCAGGGTGAGGGGGCCGCCGTGTCCATATAATTACGCTACCCTTGATAACAGGTGCAACGTGATCCGATCTCCGGCGGAGCGGGGTGCCAGCCGCGGCGCGCCTTAACCACCCGTTCAACCACCTGCCGCACGGCAGCCGGCCCGCTCCATGCCGACCCGGAGAGCCCAGGAGGAGAGGCCTCACCGGCAGGCTTTGACGGCGTTCACAAACTCCCGGATCAACCGGGGATCCTTGACGCCTGGTTTTCGTTCGATCCCGCTGATGACATCAACCCCGAAAGGCTTGACGATTTCGATCGCCGCTCTCACATTGGCCGGATTGAGGCCGCCGGCGAGCACCAGCGGGAGGCTGAGCCTTTCCGATATGCGGCGAAGGGATTCCCAATCGAGGGTCAGGCCCGTGCCCGCCGGTTTGGACGCCGTCATCGAGTCGAGAACGATCCCGGAGACCCCCGACTGTTCGAGCACCCGGCAGGCGTCGGCCGGATCGGCCACATGGAAAAGGGCCTCCCCGGTCTCCGCCTTGATTCTGAGTGCCTTGATCGCTTTTATACCCGTTCCGGCGAGGGCCTTGCAGACCGCCTGGATCTCCTCCACCGTCTCGTCGCCGTGCAGTTGAAGAAAATGGGGTCGCACGGTGAGGGCGATGGAGACCATCTCCTCTACCGCACCTCCCACGACCGCGGTGGTGGTGACAAAGGGCGGGACCGAAGCCGCAAGCGCCCGTGCCCTTTCCCGGGTGATGTTCCACGGGACGGATACCGGATACTCGGTCACGAAACCCAGCGAATCGGCTCCGGCCAAGACGGCCGCCTCGACGTCTTCCTCCGTCATCAGACCGCAGATTTTTACACGGACCATGATGAACCCTTTTCTACGATTCCCCTGACCAACCCCGTGGGGTCGGGCGCCTGAAGGATCGCGGTTCCCACGAGCACCGCATCCGCGCCCGCCCGGAGCGCGCGCCGGATGGCGCTTTCGTCCAGCAACGCGCTTTCGGAAATCGTCACGATTCCGTTGGCAACGAGAGGGGCGATGGCCTCGGTTGTCCGCACGTCTCCGGCGTCCCTCTCCAGGGCGCGGATGTCCCGGTTGTTGATCCCGATGATCGTCGGTTCCAGCCGCATGGCGCGTTCCAGCTCCTTTTCGGTATGGATCTCGACGACGGCCTCAAGGCCCCGTTCCCTGGCCCTGAGGCAGAGCTCGAAAGCGAGATCGTCAGGGGTGGTGGCAAGAATCACAAGCACCGCTTGTGCGCCGCACGCCTGGGAGGCATCGATCTGATCGGCGGACAAAAAGAAATCCTTTTGGAGCACCGGCACCGGGACTGCCGCGCAGACCGCGCGTAGCGTTTCGAGATCTCCCCCGAAGTGGACCGGCTCCGTGACCACGGAAATCGCGCACGCCCCCGCGGCAACCAGGCGCCGGGCCACCGCCGCGGGATCCCGCGATCCCATGAGGGGGCCGTCCCGCGGCGAAACGGGTTTGATATCGGCGACCAGCGGCACGCGGCCCTGCCGCTTCGCCCGCAGAATCGCGCGCGACAACGATTCCTTCATCTCACCCCGCCAGGAGCTCTCCCCACACTTTTTCCATGTTGTGCTTTGAATAACAACGGAACGCCATGTGGGTCGTGGTCTTCGCGATGCCGTTCAACCGGGCGATGTCATCGGCCACCGTTGTCGCCATGGCATCGTACTCTTTCACCCGGACAATGCACATCAGGTCGTGTTCGCCCGAGATGGAGTAGACCTCCGCCACCCCGTCGAGGTTTACGAGGGCCTCCGCCACCGAGTTGACCTTTCCGATCTCGCACTTGATCATGACAATGGCTGTGATCATGGTATTCTCCTTTTGCACCGCGCTGTCCCGGCCCGAAAACCGGTTCGTTCCCCTCCATCGGATGACGACGTGAAAGCGGCGGCCCGCCCCGGCAGGGCCTGTCATCCACATTTCCCTTTTCTCAGGGACAAAAAAAACCGCTTCAAGAACCCGGGTTCTCAAAGCGGCCTCGCTATTAAGACCGTTTATGCCCGGGTCGGCTATCCCCGAAACTTAAACGGCCCTTAGCCGGAGGGATAGCGTGTTAACTACCCCACCACCCTATTTCCGATATCATGTCGTTTCCGACAACCGTCGCTACGTTTGGTTGCATGAATCTTCGCATAGCACACGCGGGGGAAGAAGGTCAAGTTCCTTAAGGCACGAACTCCCACCCTGAAATGCGGACCGGCGGATGGTCCGGAGTCGGCCGTGGAGAACAAAGCCGGTCCGATGCGCAGTTGGCCTGAATCGCCGCTGCGGCTTAAGGCGGATTGGCCAAGATGTGGACACTGTCGGAGCCTTTGTCCGCGGTTGCCAGGTCCAGGCTCCCGTCCCCGTTCCAATCCCCAGCCGCCAGGGCGCTGGCGCCGATCTGGCCGGCCAGGGCGCTCAAAGACGAGAAGCCGCCCGTGCCGTTGTTGCGGAGGATGGCAATGCTGTTGTTGCCGAAGTTGGCCACCGCCAGGTCGAGGCTGCCGTCGCCATCCCAATCCCCGGGAGCCAGTGCCGCGACCCCGGTCTGGCTGAAAATGGTGCTGGAGAGCGTGAAAGCGCCCGCACCGTTGTTTTTCAGGATCACCACCGTGTTGGCCCCGGAATTCCCGACCGCCAGGTCCGGATCGCCATCGTTGTCCCAATCTCCGGCGGCCAGGGCCCTGGCGCCCACCAGCGCCGAGAGCGTGCTCCCGGTCGCAAAATTGCCCGTGCCGTCATTGGTGAGAACGGCCACCGTGTTGACGCTGAAATTCGCCGCCGCCAGATCCAGATCCCCGTCATCGTCCCAATCCCCGGAAACCAGGGCGCTGGCCCCGTCGAAACCGGACAACGTCCGGAAAACCGTGAAGGTGCCCGTGCCGTCGTTTTTCAGAACAGTGATGTTGTTGGCACCAAAGTTGGCCACGGCCAGATCCAGGTCCCCGTCCCCGTCCCAGTCTCCGGCTGCAAGCGCCGTAGCCCCTATCTGGCCGGTTATCGTACCCGCCACCGTGAAGAGGCCGGTTCCGTTGTTTTTCAGAATCGTGACGTTGTTGGCGCCGAAATTGGCCACGGCCAGATCGAGGTCCCCGTCCCCATCCCAGTCGCCCGCTATCAGCGCGGTGGCGCCCACCTGGCCGCTGATCGTGCTGGAGACGGAAAAACTCCCGGTGCCGTCATTACTTAGGATTCTAACCTGATCGGCGCCGAAATTGGCCACCGCCAGGTCCAGATCCCCGTCCCCATCCCAGTCCCCGGCCGCCAAGGCAATGGCGTTCGCCTGGCCGGAGACGGTTTGAACGTCGAGAAACGCCCCGGTGCCGCCCCCGGTTTCGACCGAAAACCGGTAAACGTACGGCGGGTCCAACCCCGCACCGCTGGTTGCGGTCAGGGAGGGGGTCAACGTCACTTCGATCTCTTCGCCGGGTTTGAAGTTCGCGGCAGGATCAAGATTGAGGGTGGTGGTGCCGCCTCCCGTGTAGGTGCCGGAAATCTTGCCGGTCTGGGATCCGTACACCGCGAAGCTGCCGGAGGAGGCTGAATTCATGTTTGCATCGAAATTGGCGGAAACCACGGCAACGGCGCTGGCCGCGCTTTCATTGGCCGAGGGAAGCACGCTGACCACCCCGGGCGGTTGAACCGCGCCGGAGGTGGACTCTTCCCCGCCGCTGCTGCACGCCCAAACCCCAAAAACGCAACAGAGAGCCGCTAAGTGTATCCATCGGAGTTGCTTCAACCTGCACCCCCTTTCCTCACCGTCGCAAGGTTATAGGTGGTTGGTGACCGACAAGGTTGCTGCGTTCGATAGTTTCCGATCCTTAACTATAGGCATTTTTCGTTGAGACGCTATCGGTTTGAGCTCGCACCCGCGAGCGTGCTTTATCCCGGCTTCTTCTCCCCCGTTTTGAAGTATTCCTCGGGTTCTTTCATGAGGCGTTGCGCCGTGTCGGCCGGCAGTTGGAAGGGGTAGTCGCTGGCGGAGGAAACCGCGGGAAAGGCGGCGGCGTCCGTAACGGCGGGCGCGAAGATGCTGAGCGTGTGCTCGCCGGGCCCTTTCAGGGATATCGTGTAGATCGGCGGGCCGAAGCTTTTCTTGTCGCGGTCGTCGATGAAGGCGTGACACTGAAGGTCGACGAGCTCCCCGAGGAGCATCTCCACGGCGGTGCTGTCCACAACCCGGCCGTCGGCGCCTTGCCAGGCGGCGGCAGCGGCGGCCGGCGGCCCGGCCGGTGGGGTTTGCGCCGGCGGCGGTGTGGTCGTGAGGGTCGCCGAGGCCGTGCCCTTCGCGATGCGGATCTCCTGAAGGTCCTTTCGGTTGAAGGAGAACACGGTTTTGTCCCGCATCTCGTCGAGGCCGCTCTCGAAACGGAAGCGGAAATTGTCGGCGGCATGAAAGACCCGCTCGTCGCCGGCGATTTTGACAAAGGTGTGCCGGAAAGAGGGCGCGGCCTTGCCGACCTCGATGTCCCGTTTGAGCGCGTCGCCCTGCCAGGCCTGGACGCCGACCGCGTGCTCCGGGTCGAGTTCGTAGAGGGCGTAGTTTTTCGACTCGGCCACCAGCGCCGTCAGGTTGAGGCCGGCCAGGGTCTCCAGCATTTCAGCGACCCGCTTGGGATCGGCCGGGAACCCCTGGGGGTCCGTGACCCAGCGGCCCTCCTTGCGGACCAGGGTCTGGGTCTTGCCGCCGCCGGAGATCTGGATCTTGGTGATGTCGGCCGCGGTCAGGGCCGGTGGGGTAGGCAGCGTGTAGTGGGTCCGGTCGGAGCTGCGCTTGTAAAGGTAAACGGCCAGCGCCGCGATGATGACGGCCAGAATGAGATATTCCTTCTTGATCTTCATTTTACCTGTCCCAAACCCTCACGGGCAGATTTTTCGTGGGAGCGGCTCTCCGCCGCCATCGCGCATCGCCCGCAAGCCAAACGCGCGTCTCCCGGGCCCCTGCGCTGGCAGCGTTTGATCGGCCGCTCACGCCTTCGGGGCAAACATCGCCCGGATGCGCTTCCGGCGCGCCGAGCGGTAGAACCAGACACCGACCCCGCAAAGGGCCACCAGCACCGGCAGTCCGGCGATGGCGAACGATTTGAGGAAGGTCTTGCTGGCGGCGCTGGTCTCTTCGAGCGGGGTGAACTTCTGCTCCTTGGCCCGCATCACGGCGATCCCCTCGCGGCCGTTGAGATAGTCGATCACGTTGAGCGCGAAGACGGTGTTGGCCCCCCGGCCCGATTCGTCGATCACCACGTTGCGCAGCATCTCCGAGGAGGCCATCAGGAAAATCCGGCCGGGCTGGCCTTTTTCGATGAACGGCGCCCGGCGCTCGATTTTGGACGTGTCGATGGCCGGCGGCACCTCGGCGGGGGTGCCGAAGCCGACGGCGACGTCGAT
>CAZLSV010000003.1:77875-94691 GCA_964562235.1 uncultured Desulfatibacillum sp. | reverse complement strand
CGGGGCGGCTTCCCGGATGGGCAGCGGCTTGCCCGCGAAGAAGCTCGGGAAGCGGCCCTCCAGCAGGTAGGCGATCGGCCGGCTGCGCATCTCTTCTTTCTGGGCGGGCGGCCGCAGGGTCATGGGGTTGAGGTTGATGGGCGCCTTCATCTCCCAGGACCTCTCGGAGGTGGCCAGCAGCGGAGTCACCTTGAGCTGGTTCTCCTTCGCCCGCTCGGAAAGCAGCTCGAGCGGGGAGACCTTCACCGCCACCAGACCGCGGATGTTTTGCATGAAGCCGAGTTCCTGGTTGATGAACTGGCTCTTGAGCAGCGGCGCGTAGTAGATCGGCCGGTCCCCGCCGCCCAACTGGGCCGGCATCTCCTGGCGGTAGCAGTTTTCGTCCAGGGCGTAGGTGCGCTGAATCCGCACCCCGTAGTGCTCCAGCAGCCGCTCCAGCCCGGTTTCGATCGGCGCGTAGACCGCCTGGTTGGGCATTTGAACCTCGTCGAAGGCGTCCGCAAAGAGCGCCAGGCTCTTGCCCTGCATCAGGAACTGGTCGATCTGGTAAAGGTCGTAATCGTTGAATTTCTCCCGGGGCTTGACGATCATCAGGCAGGCGATCCCCTCGGGGATGCCGCCCTCGGCCAGCCGCACCGGGGTAATGGCGTAGTTCCGGGAGACGAACTCGCGCAGGTGACCGAAGGCCTGGGGGTCGTCGGGCGGAACGCCGGGCGCGCCGGCCAGCGGGGTCGCCCCGCGGTCGGCCAGAACCCCCAGCTGGCTGTTGATGTCGATCAGCGACTCCACGCTGCTGTTGATCAGGCGCTCCACGTCCTCCATGCTCAACAGCTGGTACTGGGTGCCGACGATCGGGATGCGCACGACGTCGATCAGAGGCAGGGTGATTTTGCGGTCGCCGCAGGACACGACCAGGCCGATCGCGCCCTTGCCGGCCGGGATTTTACCGTCGCTCGAGGCCGGCCAGGAGAGCGCCAGCAGGTTGTCGGCCTTGGCGGCCGCTTCGAAGCCTTCGTCGGTCGGCGGCTCGACGAACCGGTACTCCAGCTTGCCGTAGGTCTTGGCGTTGAGGGCCTTGACGGTTTTTTCGATCTCGGCCGGCAGCCCCGGCATCTGCTTCAGGCCCATGAGGGGGGCGATGGCGCTCAATGCCGGGGAGAGGGATAGCTTCACCTGGATTTTTCCGGTCAGGCGCAGCAGGGCGCTGATCTTGTCGTTCATTTTCTGGACAGCGGTGGTGATCCGGTACTCCAGCCCGTCGGTCGTGGTGATGGTGGGGATCTGCTCGATCAGGTCGCCGTGGATCAGGACCAGGCCCATGTACGCGCGCTGGAATTTGACCTCGTCCTTCTCGATCACCTGCACCTGGATGGGATGGATGCCGTAGGTGCTGGCCAGTTTTTGATTTTCCTTGGCCGCGGCGGGGATGTCGCCCTCCTCCGCGCTGACGTCGTAGAAGCGGTAGTTGAAATAGCGGTTGCCCTGCACGGCGTATTCCTCGAGCAGGTCGCGCAGATACTGCTCGACGGTGTTGTAGGGCGCGGGCAGGCTGCGGCTGAAGAAAACGTTGATGGTCAGCGGCTCGGAGAGCGAGGAGACCACCTGGCGGCTGACCTCGGAGAGGGAATAGCTCCGGCCCCGGGTGAGGTCGAGGCGCGCGAAGAGGGTGATGCCGGCGACGTTGATCAGGACAACGACCAGCAGGTAAAGGCCGAACTTGAAATAGGCTGCGGTGGGTTTGGGGTCCGACATGTCGACTCCTGTCAATTCTTGGCCTTCAGGGCGAGCAGGGTGCCGTAGAGGCCGATGAAGCAGATGCTCAGAAAATAGATGACGTCCCGCGTGTCGATCACCCCCTTGGCGATGTTCTCGAAGTGGACGTCGGCTGCCAGATAGGCCAGAGGTTTCAGGAACGCCTGGGGGAGGAAAAACACCATCTGGTCGACCAGCGTGAGGGTGAAACAGATCGCCAGGCCGATGATGAAAGCGACGATCTGGTTGCGGGTGAGGGCCGAGGCGAAGAGCCCGACGGCCGAAAAGGCCGCCCCCAGCAGCAAGGCGCCGAGGTAGCCGCCGATCACCGGGCCCCAGTCGAGCGCGCCTAAAAACGCCACGGTCACGGCATAGGCCAGGGTCGGGGCGAGCAGGGCGGCGACGAAGACGACGCAGGCCATGAACTTGCCGAGCACGATGTCCTTGAAGCGCAGCGGCAGGGTGAGCAGGGTCTCGTAGGAGCCGACGTTGAGCTCCTCCGCGAACTGCCGCATGGTGACGGCCGGCACCACGAAGGCGAAGACCACGGGCAGCATCCGGAAGAAGTTGCGCAGGTTCGCCTGGTTGAATATGAAAAAGGTGGAGAAGAAAAACCAGCCCGTTACGAGCAGGAAGATCGCGATCACGATGTAGGCGGTCGGCGAGGCAAAATAGACGTTGAGTTCCTTGCGGCAGATGCAGAGAGCTTGGCGCATGTCAGTTTTCCTTGGTCAGTTCCCGGAAAATCGCTTCGAGCGACTGGGTCTCCTGGTGAAAATCGAGCAGCACCCAGGGGGTCTTCCGGATGCGGCGGTAGATCTCGGCGCGCGGGTCGACGGACGGCTCGCAGGCGAGTTGGAGCCGCAGCTGGCCGTCGGTTTCGTCCAGGACTTCCACCCGGGTCACGCCGGGGACGGACCCGATCTCGGCCGCGACGGCCTGCGCCTCGGCCTGCTCGAGCGTCAAGTGGATCTGGCTGCGGCCGCCCAGGGTCTCCTTCAGCCGGGCCGTGCTGCTGTCGGCCGCGATTTTCCCACGATGGATGATGGCCACGCGATCGCAGGTCGCTTCGGCCTCGCTCAGGATGTGGGTGGAAAAGATCACCGTCTTGGCCTTGCCGATGCGCTTGATGATCTCCCGGATTTCGACGATCTGGTTGGGGTCCAGGCCCGAAGTGGGCTCGTCCAGAACGAGCACCTGCGGGTCGTCCATCATGGCGTGGGCCAGGCCGACGCGCTGCCGGTAGCCCTTGGACAGCTCCCCGATCGGTTGATGCATGACCTCGTCGATCCCGCACAGCCCGCCGATTTCGAGGATGCGGGTCGTGCGGCGGCCGGGGTCCATGCCGCGGACGCCGGCCACGAACCGGAGGTAGTCGTACACCAGCATGTCGTGGTACAAGGGGGCCGACTCCGGCAGGTAGCCCAGGATTTTTTTGATTTCCAGAAGCTGCCCGTCAATGCTATAGTCCCCCACGTGAATGCTGCCGGAGGTCGGCTTCAAGAAGCCGGTCAGCATGCGCAGGGTGGTCGTTTTACCGGCCCCGTTGGGTCCCAGAAGGCCCAGGATCTCCCCTTTCTGGACGTTGAAGGAAATGCGGTCCACCGCGCGCAAGGTACTGAAATTTTTAGTCAGGTTTTCGACTCGGATCATGGGTTTTCGCTCCTTGAGCGGGTTGGCCGAACATTTCGGGAGAAAGT
The DNA here is from genome assembly GCA_964562235.1 of uncultured Desulfatibacillum sp. Taxonomy (GTDB): domain Bacteria; phylum Desulfobacterota; class Desulfobacteria; order Desulfobacterales; family SpSt-501; genus SpSt-501. The sequence continues at coordinate 91,239 of CAZLSV010000003.1, read as the reverse complement.
TCCAGCCGCGCCTCGTGAAATTTCCGGGTTAAGGCCTATAAAAAATTTAATCCGGCCTGTCAAGGATGCCGGCCGGCGGCGCGACGGACGGAACCGGGGTGGCAAACGGCGGCAGCAACGCTTATATTCCAATTTTATTCTAACGTTAACATGTACCGGAGGTCAATACACATGGGTGTCGGGCGAAGTGCTTCAACCCGCGGGGCCGCGGTGCCGGCGGTGCTGGCGGTCGTGCTGCTTTTTTCCTTCTCAAGCCACATCGGCCTCGGGGGTCTCGGTGCCTCCCCGGCCTGGGCCGCCACGGTGGCGGCGCCGCCGATGGTCCCGGCGAGCTTCAGCGAGCTCGCCGAGGCGGTGGGGCCGGCCGTCGTGAACATCCGCACCGTGAAGACCCTCAAGGGGGGCGGCCCGGTGTTCCGCCACTTCCAGCGCGAACCCGGGGGCCGCGAGAACCCCTTCAACGAGTTCTTCGATCGGTTTTTCGGGGACGAAATGCAGCGGGAGTTCAAACAGCCCAGCCTGGGGTCGGGGTTCATCATCGACAAGGACGGGTTCGTGGTGACCAACAACCACGTCATCGAGGACGCCGATCAGATCAAAGTCAAGCTGGGTGACGAGAAGGAGTTCGACGCCCAGGTGATCGGGCGCGATCCCAGCACGGACCTGGCCCTGCTGAAAATCAAAGCGAACAGCCACGATTTTCCGGTGCTCAAGCTGGGCGACTCGGCGCAGCTTAAGGTCGGCCAGTGGGTGGTCGCGATCGGCAGCCCCTTCGGCCTGGAACGCACCGTGACTGCGGGCATCGTCAGCGCCAAAGGCCGGGTGATCGGCTCCGGGCCCTACGATGACTTCATCCAGACCGATGCCTCGATCAACCCCGGCAACAGCGGCGGCCCCCTGCTCAACCTGAAGGGCGAGGTCATCGGGATCAACACCGCCATCATCGCCAGCGGGCAGGGGATCGGCTTCGCCATCCCCATCAACCTGGCCAAGGGGGTCATCGACCAGCTCAAATCGGGCGGCGAGGTGACCCGCGGCTGGCTGGGAGTGGCCATCCAGGACGTAAACCCGGAGATGGCCGAGTATTACGGGATCGAATCGAAGAAAGGGGTTTTTGTCGCGGACGTGTTCAAGGGGGACCCGGCCGATGCCGCCGGCATCAAACCCAAGGACATCATCGTCGAGGTGAACGGCCAGAAAGTGGAGACCACCCGCCAGCTCACCAGCCTGGTCGCGGCCATCCCCGTCGACCAGAGCGCCAAGATCAAGGTGATTCGTGACGGCCAGCCCAAAACCATCACCGTCAAGATCGCCAAGCGCGACGACACCAAGGTGGCCTCACGCGGCGAAACCCCTGAAAAACGCGACGATCTGCTGGGGCTGCGGGTCTCCAGCCTGACGCCCGAAATCGCGCAGCGCTTCAACATCCGGGAGGCGGCCGGGGTGATCGTGATCGATGTCCAGAGCGGCAGCCAGGCCGATGAGGCCGGCATGCGGGTGGGCGACATCATCAAGGAGGTCAACCGCCAGAGCGTCGAATCGGTGAAGGATTACAACGAGGCGTTGAAGAAGGTCCCCAAGGAGGGTGCGGTCAACCTGTTCATCTGGCGTAAAAATGCCGGGTTTCTGGTTGTCAAACTGAAGAAGTAGCTCTGTTCACATGAAAAATGTCGGCCGCTCTACTCACCTCGCCGGCATTTTTAACCTGTAATTAAAACGCAGAAAGCCCCCGGCGGAGCCGGGGGCTTTCTGCGTTTTAATCGGAGATCGTCTTTTTGACGTCGGGGATGGTCTCCGGCTTGCCGCGGAGCATGTAGCGGCTGTCGCCGCTTCGGGCGGTGACGTTCTCGTAGACCCCGTCGTCGCGCCGGACGAGTTTGGTGAAGCCGAGGTCCTTGAGTTCGCTGTTGGTCCTGGGCGTGTTGATATTGATGCGGGACACTCGCTTGCCGACCGCCCCGCCGCATTTCGGGCAGCGCTTCAGGGACGGCTCCGCCATGGATTGGCGCTGTTCGAATACCGCTCCCAGGTCACAGGGGGCGCTCAGGTGCTCATATTCATAGATGGGCATAGATGAACCTGGCTCTTTCTATAATTTCTTTATCTGCGAAGATTTTTTCGTCAGTTTTTTTTTCGGCTATCTCTCGAACGGGTTCGAGAGGTCCAGGGGCCAAACGGAAATACAACGGCCGCTGAAACCATCGACCGCTCAATCCCGCCCCCCTGCCTGTTTCCACATCATTATAATATCATAACACTATCTTGATCTTTTGAAAACCGTCCGGCGGTTTTCAAAAGCCTAAAGTTAATTTCCAACGGGCCGATAGGATTAATAAATCGTATTCGGGCGGAACCAGCTCGGAACCCTGTGCGGCCCTGCCGTCAGAAGGGGTGGCCTTTTTTTGCGGAGACGGAACGCAGCGCGATGAGTCAGATCCATTCGTCCGGCCGGTCGGAAATCGACCTCAAAATCAGGGAGGCGGAAACCTGCTACAGCATGGGCATGCTGGAAGAGGCCCTCGACCTCTACGAACTCGTCATCTCCTCCGGCGGGCAACTCCCCCCGCAGACGCGGCAGGAGTTGACGGAGAAGGCCGCGCGGCTGAAAAGCGAGATCAAGGACCATCAGGAATCCGAAAAAAAAGGGCTTTCGGCCGAGGCCATCTCCATCTTCAAAAAAAACCTCTCCTCGCAAGCCGACCTGCCCGCTCTGCTGGACGGGGCCGCCGCCCTGAAAGAGCTCGGCCTGATGGAAGAGGCGGCGGCGGAGTACGAGAAGCTGCTTCAGATCGACCCTGCCACCTGCGACTTCTCCAAATCGGATTGCACGCCGGGCAAGATCATCTGCGACTATCTCAGCTGTATCCTGGAGACCCAGGAACCTGCGGATGTCGTCAAGAAAGCCACCAAGACCATCTTTAATTTCAACCTGGGGGACAAGGAGACGGCCCGGATCAATTTCTGGCTCGGCCAGCAGTTGGAGAAGCGAGGGCTGCACGACCTGGCCTTCGAGCATTATCGGACGGCCTCCGAAATGGATGCCTCCGACGCCGAGATCATCGCCCGCCTCAACGCCCTCAAAGGGAAATTGTCCAACAACTCCCGCTACGACTATCTGCTGCGAAACAAGATCCTGAGCACCCAACAGCTGCAGGAGGCGCTGGCCATTGCCAAGAAGGCCAACAAAAGCGTAGACCACGTGCTGGTGGAGCGGTTCCAGGTTGACATACAGGAGCTGGGACGGTCGCTGTCGATGTTCTACGGCTGCCCTTTCAGGGTTTTCGACCCGGAGATGCCGGTCCCCTTCGAGTTGATCAACAACCTCAAGAAATCCTTCCTGCTGTTTTACGTGTGGGTGCCCCTGCGGTGGGACAAGAGCGGGATCGAGATCCTGGTGGACGACCCCAAGGACCTGCGAAAGACCGACCACATCCGCGCCCTCATGGGCAACCAGAAGATCGGCATTTCCGTCGGCATCAAGGAGCATGTCGAGAGGTACATCCAGCATTTTTTCGATCCGCGGGCCGAAAAGCTATCCGATGCGCCGGCCGAGGATCTGGACCACATCATCCCCGACGTCAGTTTTGAAGAAGAAGAGGACATCAACGACGACCGCAGCGGGCTCGACGAGTCCTCCAGCCAGGTGGTCAAATTCGTGGATCAGATTCTGGTAACCGCCTTTCGCAACAACGCATCGGATGTCCATATCGAGCCCTCGGTCGTGACGCGCAAGACCGCCATCCGGTTCCGCACCGACGGCGTCTGTCACGAATACATCCAGGTTCCGAACGCCATGGCGCCGGCCATCATCTCCCGTTTGAAGATCATGGCCGAGCTGGATATCGCCGAAAAGCGCCTGCCCCAGGACGGAAAGATCAAAATCCGGCGCAAAGGCATTCAGGAGTTCGAACTGCGCCTGTCCACCATGCCGACCGCCGGCAAGTTCGAGGACGCCGTGCTGCGCGTCCTGACCCGCACGAGCTCGCTCAAAATAGACGAAATCGGCCTGAACGAGCGCAACCTCACGGTGCTGAGAAAACTGATCTCGCGGCCCTACGGCATGGTCCTGTGCGTGGGTCCCACGGGCTCCGGGAAAACCACGACGCTGCACGCCATTTTAGGGCACATCAACGTGCCGGGGGTGAAAATCTGGACGGCCGAAGACCCGGTCGAGATCACCCAGGCGGGCCTGCGCCAGGTGCAGGTGCGGCCGAAGATCGGGCTTGATTTCGCGCGGATCATGCGCGGGTTTCTGCGGCTCGACCCGGACATCATCATGATCGGGGAAATGCGCGACAAGGAAACCGCCACCATCTCTCTGCAGGCGGCCCTGACCGGCCACCTGGTGTTGTCGACCCTGCACACGAACAACGCCCCCGAAACCCTCACCCGGTTGCTCGATATGGGCATGAACCCCCTGAACATCTCCGACGCCTTTCTCGGTGTGCTGGGCCAGCGGCTGGTCCGGCGGCTGTGCCCCCAGTGCAGCGAAATCTACCACCCCGCGGCGGAGGAGTTCGAGGACCTGCGCATGGACTACGGAGCGGAGGGTTTCGACAAACGTGGGTACGTCTACGGCCCCGGCTTCAATCTCAAACGATCGGCGGGGTGCGAAAAATGCAGCGGGTCCGGCTTCAGGGGCCGGATCGGGATCCACGAGCTGATGGAGGCGACCCCCGAGATCAAGGCCCTGATCAAGAAGAACGCGACCTCCTTTGATCTGGCACGGCAGGCCGTTGCCGACGGCATGAGCACATTGAAGCAGGACGGGATCCAGAAAATCATCAACGGCATCACCGCCATCCGCGAAGTGCGGCGGGTGTGCGTGGATTAAATCGCCTCCGGCGATTTAATTTTAGGCACTTTTAGGAAGACAAATATGCCCCGAAAAGCCATGGTCGTCGACAGCGATTTTTTCTTCGTCGAGTTTCTGAGCGGTCTTTTGGAGAGGCGCGGCTACGCGGTGCACAAGGCCTACGACGGAAAGCAGGGCATCGCCGGTCTGGAGGACGGCCCCTACGACATCCTCTTCGCGGACCTGGTGATGCCCAAGGTCAACGGGCGGCGGTTTTTTGAATTTGTTCGCCGAAAATACAACGGCCACTGTTTTCCGATCGTGGCGGTTTCCGGGACGGTTATCGAACAGATGGACGACCTGGACGCGATCGGTGCGGATTATTTCATCGCCAAGGGACCCATCGACAAGCTGGAGGTCCGGCTGAACGAATTCATTACGCAACTTGAAAACCGACCGGGCCTGCCGCCGGCCAAGAAAAAAATCCTCCAGACCGGCGGCGTGTTTCCCCGCCGCGACGCCATGGAACTGTTGGTGTCACTGGATTTTCTGCACACCGTGATCGAGTCGCTGGGCGTGGGGGTTGTCATCATCGACAAGGACACCCGCGTCATCAATGCCAACCCGGCTGCGCTCAACGTCATGCAGACATCGATGGTGGAACTCCTCAACCGCCCGGTGCTGGACATTTTCCCGCCGAATCGTTCCTCCGAGCTGATTTCAGCGCTGAAACAAACCGGTCGTGGTCCCGACGGGATTTCCAGCGGGTTTTTTGCCGGGTTCGGCAGCCGGATGCTGCGCGTCGTGGTCACGCCCCTGCGGTTTCAAAACGTCCCGTCGGGCTGGGCCCTGGCGCTGGAAGGCGCTTGCGGGTAAAGCCATCGGGCGGCGAGATTATTTGATTATGTTCGAATCCCGCATCTCCCGCAGCGGCGGGCACCTCGCTCCAATAGGCGTCGACTCCCGTTGAACCTGCTTATTCTCTGGAGTAAAATAACACTCCGGCAATTGACATGGCAATCTCAGCTCGGAGTAATATCTTGAACTTCGCACCGGCCTCTGCTAAGTAACCCTGCCATAAGCGCGCACCCTTTTCACTCTGGAGGCCAGCGATGATCCGAGCCGCCGTCGCGGGCGGGACCGGGTATGCCGGTGCCGAACTCATCCGCATTCTCACCGGCCACCCCGGTGTCAAACTCACCATGATCACCTCCCGGCAGCACGCCGGCCAACGCTTCGACCGGCAGTTTCCCGCCATGGCGGGGTGCGTGGACCTGGTCTGTGAAGAGCTGAGCGACGATCGCATCTGCGAGGCCGCCGATGTCGTCTTCACGGCGCTGCCCCACAAGCTGCCCATGAAGATCGTCCCGGAGATCCTCGCGCGCGGCCGCCGGGTGATCGACCTGTCGGCGGATTTTCGGTTCGACGACGCATCCGTATACGAGAAGGCCTACCAGCCCCACACCGCGGCGCACCTGCTGAAAGAGGCCGTCTACGGCCTGACGGAGGTCTACACGCCAGCCGTCAAGGCCGCCCGTCTGGTGGGCAACCCGGGGTGCTACCCCACCAGCGTGCTGCTGCCCCTGGTCCCTCTGGTCAAAGCCGGGTTGCTGGACCTGGACAGCATCGTGGCCGATTCGAAATCCGGGGTGAGCGGGGCCGGCCGGTCGCCTTCGCTGACGGTGCACTACTGCGAGGTGACGGAATCGTTCAAGGCTTACAAAGTGGCGGCGCACCGGCACAACCCGGAGATGGAGGCGGTCCTGAGCCGTGAGGCCGGTCGGCCGGTCGCGATCACCTTCGTGCCGCATCTGGTACCGATGAGCCGGGGGATGCTCACCACGCTGTATGCGCGACCCTCCGGCACACTGACCGCCCAGATGGTGCAGGAGTGCCTGGCCGCTTTCTACCAGGACCGGCCGTTCGTCCGGCTGCGGCCGCAGGGAATGCCGCCCGACACCCTGCATGTGCGTGGGACCAACTGCTGCGATATCGGCTTTGTCCTCGACGATCGCAACCGCCGCCTGATTCTCATGTCGGCCATCGACAATCTGGGCAAGGGCGCCGCCGGCCAGGCGGTGCAGAACATGAACCTGATGTTCGGGCTCGATGAGACCGCCGGTTTGACCCAGGTTCCCTTTGCGCTTTGACAAGAGGTCAAAGGTTTAAGGTTTAACGGTCAACGTGGACCGGTCCCGGACCCGCCCGACCTTAAACCTTGATCTTTAACCTTTAATTCTAACCCCTGAACCCCTAACGTTTGAAAAGGAGGAACGACGCATGACCGCCAAGCTGATTATGGGAACGGAGATCCGCGAAAACATCCTGAATGAACTTGCCGCCGAGGTCCAGGCGATCAAGGCCAAACACGGGGTGGTGCCCGGGCTGGTGACGATCCTGGTCGGTGAAAACCCGGCCTCGATTTCCTATGTCACTCTCAAGATCAAGACGGCCCACCGTTTGGGGTTCAAGGAGATCCAGGACAACCAGCCGGCCACTCTTTCGGAAAAAGACCTTCTGGCCCTCATCGACAAGTACAATAAGGACGAATCGATCCACGGGATCCTGGTGCAGCTGCCCCTGCCCAAGCAGGTCAACGAGAAAAAAGTGCTCAACGCCATCGACCCGGACAAGGACGTGGACGGCTTTCACCCGGTCAATGTCGGCCGTCTCATGATCGGGGGCTCCGAGATCAAATTCCCGCCCTGCACGCCGGCCGGCATCCAGGAGCTCATCGTGCGCTCGGGGGTGCCCACCGACGGCGCCGAGGTCGTGGTGGTGGGCCGGTCCAACATCGTCGGCAAACCCATCGCCAACATGATGCTGCAGAAGGCCCGCGGCGCCAACTCCACCGTGACGGTGGTGCACACGGCCACCCAGGACATGGCCTCCCACTGCAAGCGGGCCGACATTCTGATCGTGGCCGCCGGCGTGCCGGGCCTGGTGAAACCGGAGTGGATCAAGAAGGGGGCCTGCGTGATCGACGTGGGCGTCAACCGGGTCGGAGAAAAGGTGAGCGAGAAGACCGGCCAGAAAATCGCCATCCTCAAAGGCGATGTTGATTTCGATGCCGCCAAGCAGATCGCCGGCTGGATCACCCCGGTCCCCGGCGGCGTCGGCCCGATGACGATCACCATGCTGATGCAAAACACGCTGAAGTCCCTGAAGTTCAAGCTGGGCATTGCCTGATCTTAGGCGCCCGCCGCCGCTGTCTGTGCCGGAAACGACGGGGGCGGGCGCTTGTTTTAACAATAAATTAAATTTGTTAAGTATTTTTTCGCTATGCGGCCGACTAAAGTCTTGACAAGCTTGTGACGATATTTCTATAAACTGTTCCAGTTGCGGATCGAAAGGGCAAAGTCACCGAAAGATGGCGGCGCAAAACTGCGGGTCTAAAGCCGAAAGGCCAAGACAGCCAAGTTGCCGATAACGCATCGCGCGCTCCGGGTGATACCGCTCCGGAGCTTTTTTTTTAGATCACAAGGGCGGCGGCATCATGCGCAAGAAAATTTCGTTCGTGGTGATGACGAACACCGGGTCCCCGGCGAAGCAGTTCTGCACGTCCCGGGCGACGTTGCGCTGGGCGGCGGTGACGGCCGTGCTGTTCTTGGGCCTTGGCAGCTATGTCGCCTATGACTATGTGCAGCTGAAACGCAGCTCGATTCAGCTCCAACAGCGCGAGTCCGAACTGGGCGAACTGGCAGGCGGCCAGCGCAGCGAGATCGAACGGCAGCGCCAGCAGATCGGGGATTTTGCAAAAGAGGTCAACGATCTCAAGGAGAAGATTCTCGGGCTCAACCAGTTCGAGAAAAAAATCCGGATCATGGCGGACCTCGAAAAACGGCCGGATTCCGGGAATCTCTTCGGCGTCGGCGGCCCCATTCCCCGAGCCATGGACCCGAAGACGGCGCTGGGCGATCAGCGCAGCGGCCTGATGCGGGAGATGCGCTCCCAGATCGACCAGCTCAACCTGGCCGCCGTGAACCAGGAAAACGGGTTCAAGTCCCTGGTCCGCCATCTGGAGAAGCAGCAGGGCCTGCTCGCCTCCACCCCGACCATCCGGCCGATCGACCCCGACGCCGAGCATTTTGTGAGCTCCGGTTTTGAATACCGCAACTCCCCCTTCACGGGCATTCGGGAATTTCACCGGGCCATCGACATCTCCGCCCGGGAGGGCACGCCGATCCTCGCAACGGCGGCCGGCGTCGTCCTTTTTGCCGGCAACAAGGGGCTTCTCGGCAAAGCCGTCATTATCGATCACGGCCACGGTCTCACGACGACCTACGGGCACTGCAGCAAAATCCTCAAGCTCCAGGGGGAGCGGGTCAGCCGCTGGGAAACCGTCGCGCTGGTGGGAAACACCGGCAGCAGCACGGGCCCCCACGTCCACTACGAAGTGGCCATCCATGGGGTGCCGGTAAATCCTGAAAAATATTTTTTAAATTAGGGCGGCTGCGGCGGATAGCTCGGGCGGCGCGTTGCGTTTCGCCTCGCTCGTGGCTGCGGCGTACGTGAAGTACGCCTCGCCCGGCGAAGCGCACGCGCCTTGATCCCGACCTTCGGTCGTTGCCGCGCTCTTTTTCCCCGGACTTTCCATGAAACTGTTGAGCGGAGTCCCATATCTGCTATAATTGAAAGCTAAAGTTCGCCCACAGAGAGGAACGTTTTTTCCATGGTGATGCGTTTTCTGGCAAAGGTGTTCGGCAGCAAGAACGAGCGAGAGCTCAAGAAACTCCAACCGACCGTGGAGGGCATCAACGCCCTCGAGCCCGCCATGCAGGCCCTGAGCGACGAAGAGCTGCGGGCCCAGACCGGCCGCTTCAGAGAGCGGGTCGAACGCGGCGAGGCGCTCGATGACCTGCTGCCGGAAGCCTTTGCGGCCGTTCGCGAAGCCTCGGTGCGCACGCTGAAGATGCGGCATTTCGACGTGCAGCTCATCGGCGGCATGGTGCTGCATCAGGGCACGATCGCCGAGATGAAAACCGGCGAAGGCAAGACCCTGGTGGCCACCCTGCCGGCCTACCTGAACGCGCTGGCCGGCAAGGGCATGCACATCGTGACCGTCAACGACTATCTGGCCCGCCGGGACACGGAATGGATGGGACAGATCTACCGGTTTCTCGGGATGTCGGTGGGAACGGTCCTGCATGGCTTGACGGACGCCGAACGGCTGGCGGCCTACGGCGCGGACATCACCTACGGCACCAACAACGAGTTCGGCTTCGACTACCTGCGGGACAACATGAAATTCGAACGGGCGAGCCTGGTGCAGCGTGAGCTGAACTACGCCATCGTGGACGAGGTGGACAGCATCCTGATCGACGAGGCCCGGACCCCGCTCATCATCTCGGGCCCGGCGGAGAAATCCACCGACCTCTACTACCAGGTGAACGGCCTCATCCCGCGGCTGGTCAAGGACAAGGACTTCGCGGTGGACGAGAAGGCCCGCTCCTCGACCCTCACCGAGGAAGGGGTCGCCCGGTGCGAGAAGATCATGCAGGTGGAGAACCTGTACGACCCCAGCCGGATCGAGCTGCTGCACCACATCCAGCAGGCCCTCAAGGCCCACGCGCTCTTCAAGCGCGATGTCGACTACATCGTGAAGGACGGCGAGGTCATCATCGTCGACGAGTTCACCGGACGGCTGATGCCGGGCCGCCGCTACAGCGATGGCCTGCACCAGGCGGTGGAGGCCAAGGAAGGGGTCAAGATCGAGAACGAGAATCAGACCCTGGCCACCATCACCTTCCAGAACTACTTCCGGATGTACAACAAACTTGCCGGCATGACCGGCACGGCCGACACCGAGGCGGCCGAGTTCAAGAAAATCTACAACCTGGACGTGGTCGTGGTCCCCACCCACCGGCCCATGATCCGCGAGGACTTCGCCGATGTCATCTACAAGACCAAGCGCGAGAAGTTCGAGGCGGTGCTGGACGAGATCGAGCAGCTCCACGCCAAGGGCCAGCCGGTGCTGGTGGGGACGATCTCCATCGACGTTTCCGAGCAGCTGAGCAAGAAGCTCAAGGCCCGGGGGATCCCGCACGAAGTGCTCAACGCCAAGCACCACGAGAAAGAGGCCGAGATCGTCTCCCGCGCCGGGCAAAAGGGGGTCGTCACCATCTCGACCAACATGGCCGGCCGCGGCACGGACATCGTCCTGGGAGCGGGAGTGGTCGACCTGGGCGGACTGCACATCCTCGGCACCGAGCGGCACGAGTCTCGGCGGATCGACAACCAGCTGCGCGGCCGCTCCGGCCGGCAGGGGGATCCCGGGTCCTCGCGCTTTTACCTCGCGCTGGAAGACGACCTGCTGCGGATCTTCGGCGGCGAGCGCATCACCGGGATCATGGAGAAGCTCGGCATGAAGGAGGGCGAGCCCATCGAGCACGGCCTCATCAGCCGGGCCATCGAGAACGCCCAGTCCAAGGTGGAGGGCCACAATTTCGATATCCGCAAGCACCTGCTGGAGTATGACGATGTCATGAACCAGCAGCGGGTGGTCATCTACGGCCAACGCCGGGAGATCCTCACGGGCAAGGACCTGCGGCCCGTGGCCATGGAGATGATGGCCGAGCGGGTGGAGGGCATCGTCGGCAGCTTCGCCGATGAGAAGACCCACCCGGAATATTGGGATTTGAAGGGCCTTTCCGACGCGGTCTACAAGCAGTTCAACTTCCGACCCGACGCCCTGGGCCCGGAAAGCGTCGAAGGCCTGAACGCCGAGGCCCTGACGGGGATGATCGCGCAGCAGGCCGTCCGGGTGTACGAGGCCCGGGAAGCCCGGATCGGGGCGGAGATCCTGCGCAAGGCCGAACGGCACTTCATGCTGCTGGTGATCGACAACCTCTGGAAGGACCACCTGCTCTCCATGGACCATCTCAAGGAGGGCATCGGGCTGCGCGGCTATGCCCAGCAAAACCCGCTGCTGGTCTACAAGAAAGAGGGCTATGAGATGTTTGAGAATCTCATGGCCCGCGTGGAGGAGGAGACGCTGGGCCTGCTGTTCCGGTTCGAACTCGAAGCGCCTGAGAAAATCGAGCGGCTGGAGCGACCCAAGCCGCCGGCACTCTCCTTTTCCGGCGGCGGGGAGCCGCCCCGCCGGCCGCCGGCCAAGCGCAGCGCGGACAAGGTGGGCCGCAACTCGCCCTGCCCCTGCGGGAGCGGGAAAAAATTCAAAAAGTGCTGCGGCAAATGAGGCGGCGCCGGGTCTCTTTACAAGAGATCCTTCCAGTGATTATGATGGTGTCATCCGTGATTGAAAGCGAAGAAGCGCGGCGGCCGGCCTTGGGGGGGCCGAACGCCGGGCAAGAGGCGGTGTATGAACGAGCGTGCTCCACAGATTGAAGAGGATGTCCGTCCGGAACAGGACGTCCGGTTGGATGAACCCCCGCTGTATCGGGTGCTATTGCTCAACGACGACTACACCACCATGGACTTCGTGGTGGAGGTGCTCAAGTACGTCTTCCACAAGTCCGACGAGGACGCCCACCGGATCATGTTCAACGTGCATCAGCAAGGGGTCGGCGTCTGCGGCCTGTACCCGCTGGAAATCGCCGAAACCAAGATCGATATCGTCGACAGCCTCGCGCGCGAGAGAGGGTTCCCTCTCAAGTGCACGATGGAGAGAGAATAAGCCATGATCAGCAAGGAGTTATCATCGACACTGGGGTTTGCCGTCCGGGAAGCCAAGAAACGACGTCACGAGTATGTCAGCGTCGAGCACATCCTGTTCGCGATCCTCTACGACCAGGTCGGCATCGAGGTGGTCGAGAACTGCGGCGGCAACGTGGCGAGCATCCTCGGGAACCTGGAAAACTTCTTCGATGAAAAAATCGAGAAAATCCCGGAGGGCAGCGAATTCGTGCTGCAGCAGACCATCGGGTTCCAGCGGGTGATTCAGCGGGCCGTCAGCCATGCGCGGTCGGCCGACAAGACCGAGGTGACGGTAAGCGATATTCTCGCCTCCATCTTTCTCGAAAAGGATTCCCATGCCGAGTACTTCCTGAGCGCCGAGGGCGTCACCCGGCTCGATGTGCTCAACTACATCTCGCACAAGGTTCCCAAGGGCTCCTTTCAGGAACGCGAAGGCCAGGCGGAGAACCCGCCGTCCGGCGCCGAGGAACGTCGCCGCAAGAGCGACCCTCTGGAGTTGTACACCATCGACCTTGTGCGGCAGGCCCAAAAGGGCAAACTGGACCCGCTGATCGGCCGCCGGCTTGAAATCGAGCGCACCATGCAGGTGCTCTGCCGCCGCCGCAAGAACAATCCCGTCTTCGTGGGCGACCCGGGCGTCGGGAAAACAGCCATCGCCGAGGGCCTGGCGCAGAAGATCGCCAAGGGGGACGTGCCCGACCTGCTGAAGGGCACCCGCATCTTCGCCTTGGACCTGGGCGGGATGCTGGCCGGCACCAAGTTCCGGGGAGATTTCGAGCAGCGCTTGAAAGGGGTGATCGCCGAGTTGAAACGGCGGCCCAAGTCGATCCTCTTCATCGACGAGATCCACACCATCGTGGGGGCGGGGGCCACCAGCAGCGGCTCCATGGACGCCTCCAACATCCTCAAGCCG
>CAZLSV010000003.1:71654-77865 GCA_964562235.1 uncultured Desulfatibacillum sp. | reverse complement strand
GGACCGCGCGCTCTCCCGGCGCTTCGAGAAGATCGAGATCCAGGAGCCGCCGGTCTCCGAGAGCATTCAAATCCTCAAGGGGCTGCGCTCGCGCTACGAGGAGCACCACGGGATCGGCTACACCGACGCCGCCCTGAAGTCGGCGGCCGAGCTCTCGGCCAAATACATGAACGACCGCTGCCTGCCGGACAAGGCCATCGACGTGATGGACGAAGCCGGGGCCTATGTGCGGTTGACCGGGTCCGCCGGCCGGAAAAAAATCAACCCCGCGGACATCGAGAAAATAGTGGCCAAGATGGCCCGCATCCCGACCGAGAGCGTCTCCACCTCCGACCGCGCCAAGCTGGAGAACCTGGAGGCGCGCCTGCGGGAGGTCGTCTTCGGCCAGGACGGCGCCATCCGGTCGCTGGTGACCTCTATCAAGCGTTCCCGGGCCGGGCTGGGGATCCCCGGAAAGCCCATCGGGTGCTTTCTCTTCACGGGGCCGACCGGCGTGGGCAAGACCGAAGTGGCCCGCCAGGTGGCCCTGATCCTGGGGGTGGAGTTCATCCGCTTCGACATGAGCGAGTACATGGAGAAGCACGCCGTGGCCCGGCTGATCGGCGCACCTCCCGGCTACATCGGCTTCGACCAGGGCGGCCTGATGACCGACGGCATCCGCAAGCACCCGCACTCGGTGCTGCTGATGGACGAAATTGAAAAAGCCCACCCGGACCTCTTCAACATCCTGCTGCAGGTCATGGACCACGCCACCCTGACGGACAACAACGGCAAGAAGGCCGACTTCCGCAACGTCATCCTGATGATGACCTCCAACGCGGGCACCCGCGAGATGAGCACCCAGACCATCGGGTTCGGCGATGCGCTGGCCGACACGCCTTCCAAGGGCCGCAAAGCCATCGAGCAGATGTTCAGCCCCGAGTTCCGCAACCGCCTCGACGACACGATCCATTTCAACCCGCTCACCCCCGATGACATGGAACAGGTGGTGGACAAGTTCATGAAAGAGCTCAACGGCCAGCTGGCGGTGAAAAAGGTCCAGCTGCGTTACTCCCCGGCGGTTCGAACCTGGCTGGCGAGAAAAGGCCATGACGCGCGCTACGGGGCGCGGCCGCTGGCCCGCGTGATCCAGACCGAGATCAAGAACAAGCTCTCCGATGAAATCCTCTTCGGCCGCCTGGCCAAGGGTGGCGAGCTCCAGCTGGAGATGGACGGCGAGCAGATCGTGTTCCGGATCCCCGAGGCGGTCGCATCGACAAGGGTAAAAGAATTGGTCGAACAGGATTGACCCAGTAATTTTTTCACATGCCCTTTTTCGCCCTGACCTCCAAGCTCAGCTTCCCACCGCCCCGTCTTGCCTCCCGGGAGGGGCTGCTCGCCGTCGGCGGTGACCTGAGCGCGGAGCGCCTGCTGCTGGCCTACCGCATGGGGATCTTCCCATGGTTTTCCGACGGGGAGCCCATACTGTGGTGGTCCCCGGACCCCCGCCTGGTGCTTTATCCTCAAGAGTTTCACCTGTCGCGGTCGCTCGAAAAGACCATCCGCCGCGGCGATGTCCGGGTGACGATGGACGAGGCCTTCGAGCAGGTGATCCACGAATGCGGCCGGGTGCGCCGCGATACGGGGGAGGGCACCTGGATCGTGCCGGAAATGATCGAGGCCTACTGCGGGCTGCACCGCGCGGGTCTCGCTCACTCGGTCGAAACCTGGCAAGGGGACCAGCTGGCGGGAGGCTTGTACGGGATCTCGCTTGGCAATTGTTTTTTCGGTGAGTCCATGTTCACCCGGGTGAACAATGCCTCCAAGGTGGCTCTGGGCGCTCTCGTCGCCCACCTGAGGACGGAAGCCTTCGGGCTGATCGACTGCCAGGTGACCACGGGGCAGCTGCAGCGCATGGGGGCACGGGAAATACCGCGCAGCCGTTACCTGGAGGAACTGCAGGTTCATCTCCAGGCCCCCACCCGGAAAGGGAAGTGGCGACTCCCCGCGGAGGCGTTGACCGGTCTGCTTCCCACCCCGCGGGTTGCGCTCCATCGCCGCGCCCGCAGCCACGCCTGACGGAGGGCCCTTGGAAAACGGAGCGGCGGATGGATTGATCATGGAGAAGAACTGTGTTTTTTGCCGGGTCATCCGAGGGGAGACGCCGACCGAGATCCTTTACGCCACCGAGCACCTGGTGGTGTTCCGGGACATCCGGCCGCAGGCGCCGGTGCACCTGCTGATCGTGCCGATAAAGCACATCCGCAGCGTCAACGACCTGGCGGCGGCCGACACACCCGTGCTCGGCGAACTCTTCCAGGCCGCCCGGGAGATGGCCCGGCGCCTGGGCATCTCAGACGCGGGGTATCGCCTCTTCGTCAATGTCGAGCGCGGCGGCGGGCAGGTCGTCTTCCATCTGCACATGCATTTGATCGGAGGCTGGGAGCATCGAACGCGGATGCTCGATCCGGGGATCGCGGGCGGGCGATGACCGCCGGCGTCGCCCCGGCGGGAAAGGTTCTCAGCCGCGGCCCATACGAGTTTTCTTGACAAAGCGTACGCAATAGCGTACATTTATAGTAAAACGTGAGGGGGCAGTGCAGGATGGCCACGCTTACCGCAACAGAGGCAAGAGCGAAGTTGTACCAGTTGATCGACGAAACCGCATCCACCCATGAGCCCGTCCTGATTACCGGCAAGCGCGCCAACGCCGTATTGCTGTCCGAAGAGGACTGGAAAGCCGTTCAGGAGACCGTCTATCTTCTCGGTATACCGGGTATGCGCGAATCGATCCGGAAAGGATTGACGACGCCGATCGACAAATGTTCCGACCGTCTGGATTGGTGATGTGGCGTGTCGTCTTCACCAAACAGGCCCGGAAAGACGCCCAAAAGATAGCCGCGTCGGGCCTGCGCTCTAAAGTCGAACACCTGCTGGAAATCCTCAAAGAGGACCCGCTGCAGAGTCCGCCCCATTTTGAAAAACTTGTGGGGGACCTGTCAGGGGCCTATTCCCGGCGAATCAACATCCAACATCGCTTGGTCTATCAACTGCTGGAAAAAGAGAAGATCGTCAAAGTCCTGCGAATGTGGACGCACTATGAATGACCCGCGCGCTGGCTTGGCGGGCGGCCTATACATCCACGTCCCCTTCTGCCTGAGCAAGTGCGGTTACTGCGATTTTTTTTCGATCACCGACCTGAGCCTCAAACCCGCATTTCTGGAAGCGTTGTCTTCCGAGATTTCCACCGCCGATTCCCTGCCGCTCGCTTTCGACACTCTTTACATCGGCGGCGGCACCCCTTCGACTCTGGAGCCGGCGGAGGTCAAGAGGATCGTCGACGGCGTGTTCTCAAAATTCCGGTTCGAGCCGCCGGTCGAAGTGACCCTCGAGGTCAACCCCGGCACGGTGGATTTGGAAAAACTGCGGGGCTTCCGGGCGGCCGGCATCAACCGCCTCAACGTCGGCGTGCAGTCGTTTCAGGACCAAAACCTGACGGCGCTCGGGCGGATCCACTCGGCGGCCCAGGCGCAGGCGGTGCTGGCCAGCGCGCGGCGGGCCGGCTTCGGGACCGTCGGCCTGGACCTGATCTACGGCCTTCCCGGCCAGACCTGGCAGGGCTGGTCGGCGGACCTGGAAAGCGCGCTGGCGCACGCGCCCGAGCACATCGCCTGCTACATGCTCACCGTCGAGCCCGACACGCCGCTCGCCGAGGAGCAGCGCCGGGGCCGCTTCCAGCCGGCCCCCGAGGCCGCATCGGCCGATCTTTTTCTGGCGACCTCGGAGTTCCTGACGGCCCGAGGCTTTTGGCACTACGAAATATCGAACTTTGCCCGTTGGCCGGCCGGCGGCGGCGCTGCCCGCATCTCCCGGCACAACGCCAAGTACTGGACCCGTGCCCCTTACCTGGGCTTCGGCCCCGCGGCCCACTCCTTCCTGCCGCCGAAGCGGTTTTGGAACCAGCGGGACGTAAAGGGCTATGTGGAAGCGGTGAGGAGCAGCGGGCGGGCGGTCTCCGGCGAGGAGACCCTCACGGGCGAGCAGGAGATGATGGAGGCGATCCTGCTGGGCCTGCGGACGGCGGACGGAATCGACTTGCGGGATTTCGAGAGCCGCTTCGGGGTGGATTTCATGCAGGCGCACGGCGATGCGGCGGCCGAGCTGCAAGCGCAGGGGTTGGTCCGTATCGGTAACGGCCGCTGCGCCCCGACCATGCGGGGCATGCTCTACGTCAACACCGTGGCCGCCGCCCTGGCTTGACGTCTCCACAGGCAGGGTGTTCAAAAAAAAAAGCCCTCGGCCGCCGGCGAACGAGGGGTCAAAATTCAACGTCAACGGCTGGATGCAAAGGCCCTGTTCATTTCTTCCTTAAACTTTCAACTTTATACTTTCAACTCCGCTTTCCTATCCTTTCCGAAGCTTCCTGACGTCCCCGACCCGCAGCGTCACGTTCTTCGAGTCGAAATACTCCAGGAGAGGGATGAGAAACTTGCGGGGCGCGCCGCCGGTCAGCTCCTTGAACTGGGTGGGGTTCATCTCGGGGTTCTGCTCGAAGAATTTCACCATGCGGCTGCGCAGGCCTTCAATGGCCTCGGCGTGGAAGTAGAGGTCCTCCTTGGTGCGGACGATCCGGCCCTCGTCGATGAGGAGATTCAGGACGTCCTTGGCCTGGTTGGGGTCGGCCTTCAGGGCCGCGGTGACATCCCTGAAAAACGGCGGCTGCAGGGCGCTGTCCTTGTAGGCCTTGAGCATTTTCAGCCGCACGCTCGCCTCGTCGCCCGCGAGCGACACCTTGTGGGCCTTCAGCCGCACGGTCTTCTCCTCCTGGACGATGGCCTCGTCCTTGATCATCTGGTTGATGACCAGGTTGAAGAGCTTGACGTCCGTTTCGGGCGGGAACTTGCTCTTCAGCTCCTCCTTGAGCATGCCCGTCTTCAACGGGAAGGCTTTGTGGTAGTCCTTGAGGCTCCCGGTGGTTTCCTGGACCAGTGCGTCGAAGCTTTTCTTGTGGACGAAGGTGCGCGCCTCCTTGTCCACGAGAACGACGGCCCGCGCCGTCATCATGGCCTGCAGCGCGGACTCGAGCTGCTTGTCGGTCAGGTTGGTCATCAGGCGCAGGTCGCCAAACGAGGTTCCGGCGTGGCCGGCGGCCTCGATGTGGAAGCCGATCAGGCGCTCCGGCGCGCTGGAGAGGATGCTTTTCAACCCCTGCACGATGGCGGCGTTGAAGCGCTTGTGTTTGGGCGGGATCGGGTTCAGGACCTGGCCGCCCCCGATGGTGCGCACGGGCGAGTAGCTGCGCACGACGTAATGATCGCCCTTGACAATTGCGACCGGCGCGTCCAGCCGCAGCTGGGCCACGGTGGTTCCGCCGGGCTCAAGTTCGTCGTGTTCGAGCAGGATGAGGTTTCCCAGGATTTCGTTGGTCCCGGTGTGAAGCCGCACGCGGCTGCGGTTTTTGAGGGGTTTGGCGCCGCTGGCCAGGTAGCGAAAATGGACATCCACCATGAAGCTGGGTTTGAGGGCGTTGGGGGTGGAAAGAACGTCTCCCCGCTTAACCGATTCCCGGTCGAGGCCCTGGAAGTTGACGGCCGTGCGCAACCCGGCCCCGGCCGTCTGGACGCTCTGGTTGTGCACCTGGATGCCGCGCACCTTGGAGGTGACGCCCGAGGGGTAGACCATGATCGGCTCGCCCACCTGGACGCTGCCCGAGACCAGAGTGCCGGTGATCACGGTGCCGAAGCCCTTCATGGTGAACACGCGGTCCACCGGCAGGCGGAAGAGGGTGGAGGGCGGCTTTTCCGGCACCTGGAGGCTCAAGGCGTCGAGCGCCTGGACGAACTCGGCCAATCCCTGTCCGGTGACGGCGGAGACGGGGAGCATCGGCGCGTTTTCGAGGAAGGTGCCCCGGGTGAACTCCTGGATGTCCTCCTGGGCGAGTTCGAGCATCTCCTCATCCACGAGGTCCACCTTGGTCAGGACGACCAGCCCGTGGCGGACCCCCAGCAGCGCGCAGATCTCCATGTGCTCGCGGGTCTGGGGCATGACCCCCTCGTCGGCCGCGATCACCATGGCGACGATGTCGATCCCCGTGGCGCCGGCCACCATGTTCTTGACGAACTTCTCGTGGCCCGGCACGTCGATGAAGATGATCTGTTTCCCGTAGGAGGGGTCGTCCAGGAAGACGAACCCGAGCTCGATGGTCATGCCGCGCTCTTTTTCTTCGGGAAGC
>CAZLSV010000003.1:55603-71644 GCA_964562235.1 uncultured Desulfatibacillum sp. | reverse complement strand
CGTGGCCCGGCACGTCCACCACGCCCACCTGCTGTCCGCTCGGCAGCTCCAGGTGGGCGAAGCCCAGCTCGATCGTGATCCCGCGCTCTTTTTCCTCCTTCAGACGGTCGGTGTCGATGCCCGTGACAGCCTTGACCAGTGAGGTCTTGCCGTGGTCGATGTGTCCGGCGGTGCCCAAGATGATCTGTTTCAAGCGCTCACGCTCCTGATTCTTTATTTGTAATTCGCGGCGAACGGACGCCTTCGTCAAAATAGACTTATCGTTTGTGGGAGCGGCTTCCAGCCGCGATGTATTTTGAGAGACCCGTCGACGAAGGCGGCCAATATTACAAGGTAAGCCCGCCAGCCAACCGGTCAAATGCCGTCCTCGGCGCGGACGGGATCACCGGCCCTTGCGTTTCCGGTAATACTCGAGGGCGTAGGCCAGGCCCACCAGGACCACCGCCAGCCCCGCGACGTATTCCGTGCTGGCGGATCCCCGGAACATACGCGTGATGACGATGGCGATCGCCACGCCTAAAATGGAACGGATGAAAAAAATGATGAAAGGGTGCATGCGGTCGTCCTTTGAGTGCATGGAATCGACCTTAATCTATTATTGAAAATTTCATCCACTTTCAACACCTGATTGGCGGCGGCGATCGGAAACCGCGATATTCTTCGGCGCCGATCTCCTCGCCGGTCTCCTCCGGCGAAGCGGTCCGAACCCCCGTTCCAGCCGGGGGGCTCCTTTTCTTGTTGTTTCCCCTTGATCTCGGCCTTCTGATTTGCTAATTTACCCGAATCAACATTCGGAACACCGGTTGCGGTGGGTGTAGCTCAGTTGGCAGAGCACCGGGTTGTGGCCTCGGTTGTCGTGGGTTCAATTCCCATCACTCACCCCATTTTTTTTGCGCCCGTAGCTCAGCTGGATAGAGCGCCGGACTTCGAATCCGTAGGCCGGGGGTTCGAATCCCTCCGGGCGCGCTTGGAATATCAAGGGGTTACAGACTTGGGTCTGTAGCCCTTTGTTTTTTTTTCAGGCCTATGTCCGCCCGATGAGAACAGGAGGAGCAGACAGATCATGCGATCCAATTTCGGTGCTCTGGTCTTAATCGTCGTAGGTATTCTTTTTCTTCTATCCAACCTTGGCATGATACCCCACCTCTTGCCGCTGCTTAGACAGTGGTGGCCGCTCGGCCTCATTATTGCGGGTGTCGTTATGTTGCTGGAACGCAGGGGGAAGTGAAAATTCAGAACCATTGCTCCGGCAAACAAACAGGCACCCTGCTCCGCCCCTGGGGGGGATGCGGGAGCTGGACATAATTAACCGCCGGGGTAATACCATCGGGGCCTCCGATAAAATATCAGCAGGTTGCTGTTGACAGCCGCCCTCTCCTGCTGAAGCTTCTCCCAGGAGAACGGAGGTTGCCATGAGCCATAATCTCGGACGAGTCGTTTCAGATGGCAGGACCTTCAGCCAGACGGATGGCCTGGATCTTACCCCCAGCCCCGGTCCACTCGGCGGTCCTCGCTTTGTCATACTGCACTTTGTCGATGTGAATCTTTCCGGCGCCGCCAAGCTGACCGTTGAGCTTGGATACGGCACCGACGTATTCAACAAAAACTCCGGGGCGAGCTTCTGGACGCGCCCGGCCGACACATCGGTGGCCCCGATCCGGATACGCATTACCGGCGGCACCGGCAGCGCGCGACTGTTGGAATTCGGCGCGGGCGAGCCAAGTGTTTCCCCCGGGGCCGCCGCGGGACAGCCTTGCGGAAGCCAATCCAACCCCGACCCATTTCTGCAAACCAATCCTTACCAGGATCCTTTCTTCGAGACCCGGCTGAAATGCAACAACGCCTTCGACTTTGTGAATGCCGCGTGCGCTCTCCCCAACGTGCCGGACGCCATCAAAAACCGGGTGGCTGCAGCGACGGGGATCATCGTCGAGGTGCACCGTGACCCTGCCACCGGGGCGCATGTCAGCAGTTGCTCGGGAACGCTGATCGCGCCGGATCTGTTTCTCACGGCGCGCCACTGCCTGAACGAGCCCGGCGGAGAAGACCTGCGCAGCGCCTCGGTCACCTTTGACTACGCCACCAGCTGCGACGGAAGCACACCGTCCGGGCACAGCACGCGGTTTTTCAAGGTACTCGAGGAGGTGGCGTCGGGAGGCCCCGCGACCGGAAGTCAGCCGTTTGTGGCGACGGACTGGGTGATCGTGCGGCTCGACGCCGCGCCGGGTAACATGCCGGCGCCGCTCGAGATGCGCGATGCCGCGCTGATGAGCGGGGAAGTGATCTTCGCGATGCATCATCCCAACGGTGCCGCGAAGAAAACGCAGGCCGGGGTTCACAGCGGGGGATCGTCCATTTCCGGCTTCGATTATGCCGGCGGGAGCTCGGGGTCGGCGCTGTTCGACGCGAGCGGTCGACTGGTCATGGGGCCGCTCAGCATCGGCGGATCATGCAGCAGCCCGGGCGCATGCAGCGTCACCTACGCACCGATCGCCGGCATTAAGTCCGCACTGGCAAACCCGCCGCCACCTCCACGGCCGTTGGACGTCATGATCGTCTTCGACCGTTCCGGAAGCATGGGCTCGGCCGCGCCTCCCATCGGTCGCACCAAGCTCCAAGAAGCCCAGGATGCTGCAGCGCTATTCGTCCAACTGGTTCGCGAGGGGGCCGGCGACCGCCTCGGCCTGGTCACCTTCAGCTCGACCGCTTCCGTGCCGGCCACCATGGGCCTTGCGGCCGCCAAGAAGATGGAATTGGTGGGCCCGGCGCCGTTCATTACCGGTGATATCGGTGCGATCACTCCCGGCGGCAGCACCAGCATCGGCGCCGGTGTGGGAATTGCGCTGCTTGCTTTCGGCGGAACATCGACCAACGATCGTGCGATCCTCCTGTTGACCGATGGACTGCAGAATACCCTGCCGATGATCGAGGAGGTGGAAGGATCCTTAGGCACGACCAAGCTCAACGTCATCGGATTCGGATCTGATGCCGACATTGATGGACCGCTTCTGAGTCGCGTGGCGCGGCAACACCGGGGCCAGTTTACCCGCGCCGTCGACGGTCTTGCGCTGCGAAAGTTCTTCGGGCTATCGTTTGGCAACATATTTGAGTCGGGAGCGCTGGGCGATCCCGATTTTCTGCTGCACGCCGGCCGGACCGAATCCGACCCCCACAAGTTCTCTGTGTGCGGCGAGGCGCAGATAACACTGATTCTCGGTTGGGATGATCCCGCGGCTCCGCTGCGGGCGCACATCCGCACTCCCGGCGGCCAGCTGATCAACGAGCGAAAAATCAGGCCGGTTCGCGGACGGACCTGGGTCTTCTGGAAAATCCCGCTGCCGCATCAGGGCGAACGCGATGGAACATGGACCCTCACGGCGGTCCGCGTGCCCTCCGGAGGTGAGATCCCGTCGCCATCGAAAGATATTCGATACTTCTTCCTTGTGGTTTGCAGCGGGGGGCCGAAACTGGTCCATCTCGGCGGACCGCGGCGCGTCTACACGGGTGACCCCGTCGACTCCCTGGTCGCTCTCCACTACGCGAACGGGACCTCTCCGCATGCCGAAGTGAGGCTCGAAATAATAGCACCGACCATCGCGCTCGGCCAACTGGTGGCAGATGCCGGCGTGCAGCCGCCATCGACGTCGGCGGATGCCGTGGGCGGTTTCCACACCACACTTCAGTCCATCGCGCGTTTTTCCGGTGGCCGGCTGCCGGTTCCAACCTCGACCCTTACGGTGCCGCTCTATGACGACGGCTCGCACGATGACGGTGCCATGGAACCGGATGGGATCTACAACCACCGGCTCAAGGATTTGACGCGGGTTGAAGGAACGTATGAGTTCAGGGCACTGGCGGCATTCGGCGAGGGATGCACCGCCACGCGCGAGGCGTTTTGGTCGGTTCACGTCGAACCGGCCATTGATCCCAAACGCTCGGATGTTGTGCTTATAAACACTTCAGACCAGCCGGATGGCCGGCACGGCACCCTCGTTATCACGCCACGCGATCCTTATGGCAATCCGCTGGGCCCCGGTCGAAACGACCGCTTCACGGTGTCGCCGGCAGCCGGGGTAAAGATTACCGGCCCTGTGAGAGACAGGGGCGACGGGAGTTATGGCGTTATCGTTGTATGGGACACATCCGTTGCAGAAACGCCCAGCGTGGTGGTGCAACAACCCGATCGAGATCCGGCCCTGGTAACCCCGACGTGCCCGGGCCGGCCGCCCACGCGCAAATGTGAGCCGGCCGCCGAGAAGTTGCTCGGTTGCCTGGGGCTCAGGGATTCCGACGTCAAGCGGGTGCAGGTAAAAAAGGTAACCGTTGAGATCGACCTCGGGGACCCCCCGTGCGACAAGGGTTCAGGCGGCCATGGAAAAGGAGATGGAATCTGAGACCTTCAGGCCGGCGGATCAGGCGCTCGCCGATCGGATCCGAAGCGGAGATGACAGATGCAGGGGATTCGCGGTTGCGGACCGATCCATCCGCATTGACTAATCGCCGACGATGTGTTCTGTTTCTCATGGGTAAATTCCATCAACAGGCGGTCGGTAGCGCGTGAACTCAGAGGATTACTACACTTTGCTGGGAGTGTCGGAAGATGCTTCGACACGGCAGATAAAAGCGGCCTACCGGCGGCTGGCCTTCGAGCACCATCCCGACCGCAACCGCGACACCCCCGGGTCCTCCGAAGCCATGAAGATGAGCGGGTTCGATCTTCCCGAGAACGGGGCCGACATCCGGGACCGCGTCTGGATCGAGCCCGGCCTGGCGGCCGCCGGGGGGCCCTATGCCTATTTTCTGCGGGAACGCTCGAAGAAGCTGGTGGTGAAGATCCCCGCCGGCGTTCGGGAGGGGCAGCGCATCCGGTTGGCCGGAATGGGCCGCGAGGGCAGGTCCGGCGGCACCCCCGGTGATTTGTTCTTGGAGGTCCGCCTGCGCAGGCCGATCCTGGAAAGAATCAAGAGCTGGGCTGCACGAATGTTCGGGTACTGATTCACAGCGCCCGCAGGGCCTGCTGGACGGCCTTGGCGACGATCACCGCTCCGCCCTCCACCGCGCCGCCGGCTTTGAACGGGATCCGGCGCTGTGCATAGACCCGCCAGAGGGCGGCCTCCAGCAGGGCGGCGGCCCTTGACTCGCCGAGGTGGCCGAGCATCATGGCCGCCGACATGATTTGAGAGACCGGGTTGGCGAGGCGACGGCCGGCGATGTCCGGCGCCGAGCCGTGGATGGGCTCGAAGTAGGCGCGGCGCTCGCCGATGTTGGCCGAAGGGCACATCCCCAGCCCGCCGATGGTGGCCCCGCCGAGATCGCTCAGGATGTCGCCGAACAGATTTTCCGTCACGATCACCTGAAAGTGCCGGGGGCGGCCGACGAGCGCCGCCGCGGCGGCATCGACGTAGAGGCACTCGGCCGCCACCTCCGGGAACTCCTCCGCCACTTTTAAAAAAATCCCGCGGAAGAAAGCAAACGAACGCAGCACGTTGCTCTTGTCGACGAGCGTGACCCGCTTGCGGCCGTCCTCCGGCGCCCCGCGCGGCTTCTTCAAGGCCATTTGAAAAGCGAACCGGGCGATGCGCTCGCAGCCGTGGGCGGTCAGGAGCAGGCTGTCGGTCGCCGCGTGGGGGGTCACGAGGCCAAGGCCTCTCGACAGGTACAGGCCCTCGGTGTTCTCGCGCACGATCACGTAGTCGATCCCGTCCGGTTCGTAGCCGGCCAGCGGCGTGGCGGCATTCGGGTAAAGGCGGATGGGCCTGACGTTGGCGTAAAGGTCGAACCCCACCCGCAGAACCCCTCCCAGCAGGCCGGCTTCGGTGCCGTCCGGTTTTCTCACGTCCGGAAGGCCCACGGGCCCTTTCAGGGTGGCATCGGCGGTGCGGAAAGCCTCCAGCGCCTCCGGCGTGATGGGCTCGCCGGTCTCCCGGTAGCAGCCGGCCCCGGCTTTGTGGAACTCGCAGGCGAGGGAAAAACCGCCCGCCACCTTCTGAACCGTTTCCAGGACCTCCAGGGCGGCCTCCACGATTTCCGGACCGATCCCGTCTCCCGGCAGAACCGCTATTCGATAGGTCTTCGGCATGGTTGCGTGAGCCTCCTTGAAAAGCCGGTTGTGGCGTTCGGCGCCATTTCTTGTGAAACGAAATCCCCCCGCCCCCTTTTCCAAAGGGGGAGAGACGGCGAGGCCCTCTTATACCCTATTTTATCGGAGGGGCTGAGGGATTTTTAATCAGCTCGATAACGGATTGTTTTTTTGCTATCCACTCGCTTCGGGGGAATTGCGATTCATGCCGTGATCGTGGCAAGAAAGCCGCGCGCACGGGTTTCAGCCGGCCAAGCAGCCCTCCGGCACCAGGACCGACCCTTCCATCAGGCGCCGGGCCGTCCGGCCCAGCACGGCTTCCCGGAAAATGTATTCGCCGGCCCGGCACTCCACCACGGCGCCGACGTCGATGGCGCCCCCGGGGTGTCCGATGCGCAGGAGCTCTTTGCCGCGGGCGTTTTCCGCCAGAAGCTCACTGACCACGGTGCCCGGGATCATGGCCGCCCCGGCCGTGGCGACCGCACCGCTGACGGCATAGGAGCGGTGCAGCGTTCCCATGGTCATCATGCGTGCCAGCAGGTCGACCTCGTGCGGTTCCACCGGCCGCCCGTTCAAGGCCGTGTAGGCCTTGGGCGCCGCGACCACGGCCACTTTGGGCACGGCCTGGCTGCTCCGGGTGGCCTCCGCTTCCGAGGGGCTGACCCCCAGCCGGACGGCCGCCCGGCAGCGGATCGCCTCCAGCATGGATTTGAATTCGGCCCGCTGCTCGATCTCCTCGGTTTCCGTGCCCGCCAACCCGAGCGCTTCGGCCCGGACGAACACGAAGGGGTTGGCCGCATCGATGCAGGAGACCTCCACGGCGCCGAGACCCGGCAGGTCGAAGAGATCCTTGCGGTGGCCGGTGGGGAAGAGTTTTCCCGTGACCGCGCCGGCGGGGTCCACGAACCGCAGCAGGATGCGCGATCCGGTCCCCGGCACCCCGTCGATGGCGTAGTCGCCCGTTTCGTTGAACCGGCCCTCCTGGACCGGGACTTCGGCGACGATGAGCTTGTTCGTGTTTTTCTGGTGGATGCGGACCCGGGTGATGGGCTCGACGGCTTTCACCAGGCCCTCGTCGACCGCAAACGGACCGACGCCGGCGGACATGTTGCCGCAGTTGCCCTTGACGTCCACGATCGGCCGGTCGATGGAGACCTGGCCGAATTGGTAGACCACGTCGTAGTCGGGCGAAGGCGAGGGGCTGATGATGGCCACCTTGCTGGTGACGCTCTGGCCGCCGCCGATGCCGTCGATCTGGCGCTTGTAGGGGTCGGGGCTGCCGTAGGCGGCCAGGATCGCCCGGTCGCGCCGGCGCGGGTCCGACGGCAGGTTTTTCTCGTGGAAGAAAAGCCCTTTGCTGGTGCCGCCGCGCATGAGAACGGCCGGTATGCGTTTTTGCATGTCACCCTCCTGTGGAGCTGAACGCCGGGCGCAAACCTGAAACCGGCCAATGAACATAGCAATAAAAATGCCACCCCGCGGCCACCCGCCGCGCTCCACGCCTCCGCGGGCTAATCCAGGCCCATCTCCTTCATCTTGCGCCAGAGCGTCGTGCGGCTGATACCCAGGTGCTCGGCGGTCCGGCGCAGGCGGTAGCGGGTGTTCTGGAGCGCTTCCAGGATGATGGCCTTTTCGCTCTGGATGGCTTTCTCGCGGGCGTGGACTTTCAGGCTCGTAGAGGCTTGAGCGGGGCCGGGCTCGGCACGGCCGCCGCCGACGCCGCTGAACTGAAGCAGTTCGTGGTAGAGGATGTTCAGCATGTCGGGGTTGCACCGGAGGCTGCAGTTGAGCACCAGCCGTTCGGCAAAATTTTTCAGCTGGCGCACATTGCCGGGCCAGGGGTACTGCTGCAGCCGGTCGAGGTAGGCCTGCGGCAGGCGAACCGGTTCGATCCGCTGCCGGTCGGAGAAGAGCCGGATGAAAAATTCCAGCAGCACCGGAATGTCCTCCCGTCGCTGGCGCAGGGGCGGGATTTGGATCCGCAGCACGTTGAGGCGGAAGAAGAGATCGGCGCGGAACTTGCCTTCCTGCAGCGCCGCGCTCAGGTCGCGGCTGGCCGCGGCAATGACGCGCACGTCGACCGGTATGACCCGGTCGCCGCCGACGCGCATGACCTCGCGCTCCTGCAGGACCCGCAGCAGGCGGGTCTGCATGGTTTCGGGCGTGGAGTCGATTTCGTCCAGGAAGATGGTGCCCTGGTGCGCCAGTTCGAACCGGCCCGGCTTGCCGCCCCGCTTGGAGCCCGTGAAGGCGCCCTCCTCATGCCCGAAAAGCTCGCTCTCCAGCAGCTGCTCGGGCAGGGCGGCGCAGTTGATGGAGACGAACGGGAACCGGGAGCGGCGGCTGAGATCGTGGATGCCTTGAGCGAAAATCTCCTTGCCGGTGCCGGTCTCGCCGACGACCAGTATGGTGGAATCCGTTTGCGCATACTGCTTTCCGAGGTCCACGACATCCTGCATGGCCGGGCTGACGTGGACCAGCTGGGCGAGCTTGTATTTCGTCACCAACCCCGCGGAGAGAGAGCGCCGGACCACGTTTTCCGAGCGCATCACGTTGCCGATGTCCCGGAAGGTCGACACCGCGCCGATGGCCTCGCCGTCCAGGAGGATGGGCAGGTGGTTGAAAATGAAGCGGTCCTCTCGGATCTGACCCAGGCGGTCGTGGATCGGCGCCTTGCCCGTCAGCACCTGGGGAATGGGGCTTTCCGGGAAAAACTTGAGGACCGGCTGCCCCAGCGCCTGGTCTTCGCCGATTTGGAGGGCCTTTCGGGCGGCGGCATTGGCGGCGGTGACGCGGCCGCGGGCATCGACCGCAACGATGCCGTCCGAGGCGGCGTCGATGATGGAGCGGTAACGGCGCGCCATGGCCTTCTGTTCGCGTCCGGCCAAGGCGACGGAGACGGCGTTGTCGAGCGTGGCGGCAATGTCTTCATCCGAGGTGCGGATCTCCACGAATTTCAGTCCGACGGTTTCGGCGATCCGACGGGTGACGCCGCCGCCGACGACGACATCGCAGCCCTGGCGCTCGGCTCGGGTGATGGCCTTCTCCAGGCTGGGCGTGTCGCGGTAGATCTTCTGGACGAGCTGGATATCCAATAGATCCTCAAGGATCGAGATCCCGCTCATCTCCTGGCGAAAAACCGGGAAAAGAACCCGGCGCCCCGCCTGCGCGGCGGCTTTCAAACTGATGAGAATGTCGAGGGAGCGGTGCGGGAAGGAGAGGACCGGGGTCCGCAGGTTCTCCCGGAGCAGATGGGCCGTGCCCCTGCGCCCGACGGCGACTTCGATCCCCTCGCGCTCCATCTCGATCGCGATCGGGATCGCGTCGTCCAGGCCCTGGGTGTTCAAGTGGATCTGGATCTGCCGGTGGGCGCTGAGCGCCTGGACGCGCTCCATGAGCGAAGGGCTGGAAGCAAAGATGCCGATCTTGACTTTCCTGGGTTTCATGCGGTGGCTCCGGGTTCAATGAGGTGACATTATGTTTCACAAACGGAACTCTGTGTCAACTTTTCAAAACGCTCCAGCCGGGGCTGACCCGGCGCCGCTCCAAACGTCCTTAGAATCAGGGCGCCGGCGCCGGCGTGCGGGCCGGGGTGGGCGTGGCACGGATTCTGAAAGAGCCTGAGGCAATATTGACAAAAATGGCTGCTTCCAACATACTCGCGCGATACCGATCCACCTTGCCGAATCGCGGCTTGCCGCCGTGCCTGCGCGCGGTTCACTGCCACGCGGCCAACTCATTGCAAAGGGGGAAAAAATGAAAAAAACGTTGTGCTTGGTCTTGTCGGTTTTCTTTGTTATGGGAGCGCTCGGGGGAAGCCGGCCTGCCGCGGCCGCCGACTATCCGGAAAGAGCCATTGAAATCCTCGTGCCCTTCGGCGCCGGGGGCGGCAGCGACACCGCGGCGCGGGCCGTGGCGGAGGGCATGAAGCCCCAGTTGAAAAACGGCGTGATGGTCAACAACATGCCCGGCGGCGGCGCGACCAAGGGGATGCTCTACGCCTCCCAGCAGCCGGCCGACGGGTACACGGTCCTGGCCATCACCACCTCGCATCTCATCGACGCGGTCAAACCCAAGACACGGGCCTCCATCCTGCGGGACTTCGACCCCCTGTGCCGGATTCAGTGGGACACTTCGGCGGTGACCATCTCCGGCGAATCCCCTTACAAGACGCTGGCGGAGATGGTGGAGTGGGGCAAGAAAAACCCCAAGGGGCTCAAGTTCGCCGGGACCTCCCCCGGCGGATGGTCGGAGATCCAGACCGTGGCCTTTTTCAAGAAGTGCGGGGTCGAAGTGACCTTCGTGCCCTTTGAGTCGGGTGCGGAAATAAAGGCGGCCATCCTGGGCGGACACATCACCGGCGCCGTCGAGGAGCTGGCCGAGACCCTGCCGCTGATAGAGGCCGGCAAGTTGAAGTCGCTTTGCGTCATCATGGACAAGCGCCACCCGGCCCTGCCGAACGTGCCGTGCTCGAAGGAGCTGGGCATCGACTACACCCACGGGCTGATGCGGGCCTGGGGCGTGAAGAAGGGCACCCCGCCGGAGCGCCAGAAGCTTCTGATCGAGGTGATCAAGAAGTCCCTGGACCACCCGATGTACGTCAAATTCATCAAGGACAACCATCTGGATGCGCGGCCGGGCTACCTGGGCCCCGAGGAGACCCGCAAATACATGGAAGAGCAGGTCGAGTTCTTCACGGGCGTCCTCAAAGAGCTGGGATACCTGAAATAGCCGGAGAAGGTCCGTTTTTTTCAATTCGACGATGCGGGGCGGTCGGTCTTCCCCGCATCGTCCACCAAAGGCAGGTCGCCAATGAAAAAGGGTGAAATCGTCTTCTTTGCCGTCTGCGTCGCCTTTTTCGGCTTCATGTTCTACGAGGCCCTGGACCTGGCGGGGCAGGGCCGTCGAGGAGAAATCGGCTCCGGCCTCTGGCCGCTGATCGCGCTCGGGGCCTCGGCGCTGTTCAGCGTCGCCCTGCTGATGTCGAGCATTAAAAAATCAGCCGGGACGGGCGCTTCCGAGGAGCTCACACCCGAGGCCCTCGCCGAGAAAAAACGGCAGCGGGTCACCGTCGCCTTGAGCGTGGTCTGCTTTCTGATCTATCTGGTGGTCATCCCCTGGATCGGGTTCATCCTCGCGACCCTGACCTTCATCCCGGCCTTTGCCCTGGCCCTGGGCGAGCGGCGCAAGCCGGTCCTGCTCATCTCGCCTTTTCTGCTCACCGTCATCATCATGGCCGTGTTCGCCAAATTCATCACGATCCCCTTTCCGAAGGGCGTTGGGATCTTCGCCGAATTCAGCCGCCTGTTCTATTAGACACGGAGGGTCGCCGACATGTTTGACATTTACCTGCAGGCTTTCGGGACAATTCTGATGCCGCAGAACCTGATCGCGATGACGCTCGGCGCCCTCTGGGGGCTTTTGGCCGGCGCGCTGCCGGGCATCAGCACCTCCATGGGCGTGGTGCTGCTTTTGTCCTTCACCTACACGCTTTCGCCGATGACGGCCTTCGTCCTGCTGATCGGCGCCTATCTGGGGGGCATTACCGGCGGGTCGATCACCTCGATTCTCTTCGGCATCCCGGGCGAGCCCTCTTCGGTGCCCACGGTGATCGAGGGCCATTCGCTCGCCAAGCAGGGGCGGGCCGCCTACGCCATGTGGGTCTACCTGCTCTGCTCGATTTTCGGAGGCCTTTTCAGCGTCTTCGTCATGATCCTGGCCACGCCCCTGATCGCCGACTTCGCTCTGCGGTTCGGCCCGGCGGAGTATTTCGCCTTGACCGTTCTCGGGTTGAGCGTGGTGTCGGGGCTCTCGGGCGGCTCGATGATGAAGGGCTTCCTCTCATGCTTTTTCGGCTTGTTCCTGGCCACCGTCGGCACCGACGGCATCACGGGCGAGGAGCGCTTCACTTTCGAGACGGTGACGCTGCTGGGCGGGATCAATTTCGTGGTGGCGATGGTGGGCCTGCTGGCCGTTTCCGAGATCTTCATCGAGGCCGAAGAGCCCTTCAAGGAGTACAAGGGCGGGGTACAGTACCGCGGCCTTTTAAAAGAGATGCCCCCATTTTCGTTGTTCAAAAAATACTGGCTGACGATGGTGCGCTCGCCGATCATCGGGACCATTGTCGGCGCGCTGCCGGGGGCGGGGGCGACCATTGCCGCCTTTCTCGCTTACGGCGAGGCGGCGCGCACGGCCAAGCACGAGCCGGAGAAGTTCGGCAAAGGCGCCGTGGAAGGCCTGATGGCCGCGGAATGCGCCAACAACGCCTCCACCGGCGGGTCGATGACCATCCTGCTCTCCCTGGGGATCCCGGGCAGCAACACCACGGCCATGCTGGTGGCGGCTTTCATGATCCACGGCATGCAGCCCGGACCGCTGCTACTCTCCACCCGGCCCGACATCATCTATGGTATCTTCGTGGCCATGCTGCTCACCAACCTGCTGCTCCTGGTTCTGACGGGCACGGCGATCCGGCTTTTCCTGGAGCTGAACCGGCTGCCCTACTCGGTCTTCTCGGCCGCGATCATGATCCTGTGCGTCATCGGGGCCTATGGGCTCAACAACAACATGGACGACCTGTTCCTGATGTTCGCCTTCTCCGTCATCGGCTACTTCATGCGCAAGTTCGGGGTCCCGGTGGCGCCTTGCATTCTGGCGCTGGTCCTGGGGGATCTGGCGGAGCTGTCGCTGCGCCGCTCGCTGCTGCTCTCCGGGGGCAGCCCGCTCGGCCTGGTCAGCAGCCCGATCAGCGTCGTTTTGCTCGCGGGCGCGCTCTTTTCGATCGTCTACCCGCTCTTCAAGAAGCCGAAAATGCTCGACGGGGCGTAGCCCGGAACACGCGGTTCGCGGGAACCGTGCTTTATCAATTTAGGGAGTGGCTTCCAGCCACGATGAGGTATCCAGACCCCGCCCTTTTTCGATCGCGGCAAGATGCCGCTCCCACAAAACCATAAAAAGTGCTGCTACCGAGCTATTTATATTTTAGGGGCATTATGGGCAAGAACATCGTTGAAAAAGTGCTGCAGGCCCACCTCAAGGAGGGCGTCTGCGTTCCGGGCCAGGAGATCGCCATCGGCATCGACCAGACGCTCGTCCACGACGCCACCGGTACCATGGCGTTTCTGCAGTTCGAAGCCCTCGGCGTGAACGCGATCGGAACCGACCTGTCGGTGACCTACATCGACCACAACACGCAGCAGATCGGTTTCGAGAACAGCGACGACCACCTCTATCTGCAAAGCGTGTCTAAGAAGTTCGGCGCGGTTTATTCGCGCGCCGGCAACGGGATCTGTCACCAGGTCCATCTCGAACGCTTCGGAAAACCGGGCACCACGCTGCTCGGCGCCGACAGCCACACCCCCACCGGCGGCGGCATCGGCCAGATCGCGATCGGCGCCGGCGGCCTGGATGTGGCCGTGGCCATGGGGGGCGGGCCGTTCCGTCTCATCTGTCCCAGGGTTTACCGGGTCCGGCTCTCGGGAAAGCTGCGCGAGTGGGTGTCGGCCAAGGACGTCGTGCTGCACATGCTCTCGATCCTCACCACCAAGGGCAACGTGGGGGTGGTGCTTGAATACGGCGGCGAAGGGGTGCAGACCCTCGGCGTCCCCGAACGTGCCACGATCGCCAACATGGGCGCGGAGATGGGCGTGACGACCTCGATCTTTCCGTCGGACGAGGTCACCCGCCGGTTTCTGAAGGCCCAGGGCCGGGAGAAGGAGTGGGCGGAGCTTTCGGCGGACCCCGAGGCGGACTACGACCGCGTCATCGAAGTGGACCTCTCCACGCTCGAACCCCTGGTCGCCGCTCCCCACAGCCCCGGCAACGTGATGAAGCTTTCGGCCGTGGAAGGCACCCGCGCGGACCAGGTGTGCATCGGCTCCTGCACCAACTCCTCCTACCGGGACATGATGACGGCGGCCGCCCTGCTGAGCGGGCGCACCGTCCATCCCGCGGTCTCCCTCGGCATCGCCCCCGGCTCGCGCCAGATCCTGCGGACGCTGGCCCACAACGGGGCGCTGAACGACCTGATCGGCGCGGGGGCGCGCCTGCTGGAGAGCGCCTGCGGGTTTTGCGTGGGCGTGCACTTCTCGCCCAGGAGCGGCGGGGTCTCCGTGCGCACCTCCAACCGCAATTTCGAAGGGCGCTCCGGCACCCAGGACGCCCAGGTCTATCTCTGCAGCCCGGAGGTGGCCGCGGCCGCGGCGATTACGGGACGGCTCACCTCGCCGGAGCGCCTGGGGATACCCTGCCCGAAAATCCGGGAGCCGGAGGCCTACCGCATCGACGACAGCATGTTCATCTTTCCCGGCCCGGGGCACCCAGACGCCCCGGTCTTCCGCGGGCCCAACATCGGCGAGCCGCCGCGCAGCGAACCGATGACCCGCGGCCTCTCCGGCCGCGTCATGATCAAGCTCGGCGACAACATCACGACCGACCACATCACCCCGGCGGGGGCGCGGCTGAAATACCGCTCCAACGTGCCCCGGTATGCCGAGTTCGTCTTCGAGAACATCGACCCCGCGTTTTCAAAGCGCTGCCTGGAAAACAAAGCCAAGGGGGTCCACAACGTCATCGTGGCGGGGGAGTCCTACGGCCAGGGCTCCAGCCGCGAGCATGCCTCCATGTGCCCGATGTACCTGGGCGTCAAGGCGGTGATCGCCAAGTCCTTTGAGCGGATCCACTCCGCGAACCTGGTCAATTTCGGCGTTCTGCCGCTGGTCTTCCGGGACCCGGCCGACTACGACGGGCTTGAACCGGGTGACGGCTTGAGCGCCGAGAACTGGCGGGAGGCCGTGGCCCAGGGCCGGCCGATTCTCGTGCGCAACGAGCGCACCGGGGCCACGATCGAATGCACCTGCACGCTTTCCGAAAAGCAGACCGCCGTGATGCTGGCGGGCGGGCTCTTGAACCACATCACCTCCGCGTGACGAACCCTTTCGAACAAGGAGATCCCATCCATGGCGAAGATCAAGGTCAAAACTCCGCTGGTGGAGCTTGACGGCGACGAGATGACCCGCATCATCTGGGCGATGATAAAGGAGAAGCTGATTCTGCCGTTTCTCGACGTCGACCTGAAATACTTCGACCTCGGAGTCCGGAAACGCGACGAGACCGACGACCGGATCACCACCGAGTCGGCCCACGCCATCCGGCAATACGGCGTGGGGGTGAAGTGCGCCACGATCACCCCGGACGCCGAGCGTGTGACGGAATACAAGCTCAAGAAAGCCTGGCCCTCCCCCAACGGCCAGATCCGCTCGATTTTGGACGGAACCGTGTTCCGCAAGCCCATCCTGGTGAAGAACATCACTCCGGCCGTGCGCAGCTGGAAGAGATCCATCATCATCGGCCGCCATGCCTACGGCGACCTTTACCGCGGGGTGGAACTGGTGGTCGACCAACCCGGCAAGGTGGAGATCGTCTACTCCCCCGAAAAGGGTTCGGAACGCCGCCTGCTGCTGCACGATTTCAAAGGGTCCGGGGTGGTGATGGGCATCCACAATCTCGAGGCCTCCATCCGCTCCTTCGCCCGCGCCTGCATCACCTATGCCCTGAGCGAGAAGGTGGATCTGTGGTTTTCGGTAAAGGACACCATCAGCAAGACCTACCACGCCTATTTCAAGGATGTGTTCGCCGGCGAGACCCAGGCCCGCCAGGCGGATTTCGAACGGGCGGGGATCGGCTACCGCTACATGCTGATCGACGACGCCGCGGCCCAGGCCATGAAGCACGAGGGCGGTTTTCTCTGGGCGCTCAGCAACTACGACGGGGACGTGTTTTCGGACGTGGTGGCCGCCGGGTTCGGCAGCCTGGGGATGATGACCTCGGTGCTGGTGTCGCCGGAGGGGAAGTTCGAGTTCGAGGCCGCCCACGGCACGGTGCGGCGCCACTACTACGAGCACCTCAAGGGCCACCCCACGAGCACGAACTCGGTGGCGTCGATCTTTGCCTGGACCGGCGGG
>CAZLSV010000003.1:51067-55593 GCA_964562235.1 uncultured Desulfatibacillum sp. | reverse complement strand
CTGCCACTCCCCGGGCAGCAGCCGCGCGATGCGAGCCAGCACATGCGAGGCCAAATGTGGCACGTCAACCCACGGCGGGATCAAGAAACGCGGGGAGTTGGACGCGACACCGGCCGTGACGGCCTTCGCGGAGAAGATCGAAAAAGCCGTCATCGACTGCATCGAGGCAGGCATCGTCACCAAAGACCTCGTTGCGCTCATGGACCCCAGACCGGCCGGCCACCAGAGCACCGAAGGGTTTATCGACGCGGTCGCCGCCAAGCTCGAGTCGATGGTTTAGGCGCGGGCCGGTTCAGCCGCCGGTGGGTTGGGCGGCGCCTCCGGCACGGCGACGCTGGGTGCGGCGCCGGCGGGGCGGGGGGCCCGCCGCGGCGAGCCGCAACCACACCCGTGAGACCGGGGCCCGGTGGAAATCAAATCCCCTGAAGCGATGCGCTTCAGGGGATTTTTTTTTGAGCGCAGGAGGGCGGTCTCGCCCCGGCGGGCGTCAGCCGGAGTCCGGCCGTTTCCGGGCAGGTGTTTCGGAGCTGCCTTGCTTGGTTTTGCCCATCAGGGGGGAGCGCATGATCTCCGTCAGGGCTTTGGCGATCTCCTCCTTGAAACCGAACGGCAGGGCGTTGAAGACATCGTAGAGGCGTTCCTCCCAGCGGGCCAGGACGCCGGAAGCGGTGGCGAGATCCCAGCTCATGAGCGAAAAGAGCTCGTTGCGGATCTTCTTGCGCAGATGGATCCGCTGCTGCTTGTCCAGCCGCTGAGAGCGGTTCAAGGCTTCTTCGAACATCTCGAAGAGCTCTTTAACGTGGGCATCTTTGAGTTTCATAGGCGCGGGGAGGATGAAGATCCAGTCATAAAGGGTTAATGGCCGCCAACTTGATTTCTAAATGCGCTCATCATATCATGGAGGCCTGCACAAAGCCAGGAAGGGAAAGTTACAGGCGGGCCTGCCCGGGCGCCGACCGGCATCAGGACTTCGGCGTCGCCTGTTTTTCCGACCGGGCGTAATACCCCTTGAAATACTCCTTGATGGCCATGGCGGCATAGGCGGCGGCGCGGGTGCCGATGTAGTCCTCGTGGGCGACCACCACCGCAAAGGCCAGCTGCCCCTTGCTGTGGGGGTCGAGCGCGTACCCCACGAACCAGTCGTAGCGCGTCTCCGCATTGCCATCCCCCATGGAGCCTGTTTTGCCGCCGATCTCCAGCCGCGAGAGGATCCTGTCGTTGTGATGTTTCTGGAACTCCTTGTGGGCGGTTCCGGACCGCACGGTGGCTTGCATCAACTGGCGAAGGACCTTGGCGGTTTCCCGGTCGATGGTCCGATCCCGGTAAGCGGTCTGGTTCTGGTAGACCGGCTGCCCGGCGTCGTTGAGGATCCAATCCACGACCGTGGGCTCCACCCAGCGGCCCTGGTTGACGACCGCGGCGGCCATCATCGCCCCGTGCAGCGGCGAGATCTGCGTGGTGCGGTTGTATCCGCTGGCGATTTCGGCCAGTTCGAACATGCCGCCGTTCAGCTCGATCCGGCTTGGGCGCAAAGGCAGCTCGAAGTTCATCTCGCGGTTGAAGCCGAAGGATTCGGCATAGGCTTCGATCACCTCTTTGCCGAGCAGGTTGGCCCCCAGCTTGCCGAAAACGGGGTTGACGGACTGGGCGAAAGAGTCCTTCAAGGTGATCTGGGTGGCGTGTTTGGAAGGCTTGGCGTTGATTTGGGATTTGTAGAGCGTGTATTTGCCGCCGGAGAACTTCAAGATGGAGCCGGGGTCAAGGTCATGGGTCTCCACCGCGGCCGCGGCCGTGATGATTTTGAAAACGCTGGCGGCAGGGAAGCGGCCCTCCAGGCAGGGGTTGCCGCCGGGGTTCATGCGGTCGTACCCCGCCATGGCCAGCACGCGGCCGTCCCGCGGGTCCACGGCCACGATGCCGATGTAGCGGGAATTCTTGCGGTCAAGCCGCTGGATCAGAAACTGCTGCAAACCCGGGTCCAGGGTGGTTTGAACCGTGTAGCAGGAATTGCCCCGCCGGATTTCAATGCGGCTGTCGGTCAGGTTCATGAAATTCTGGCCGGAGGTGAGCATTTGGACTTCCGGCTTGCCGATGGTCCGTGCGGCCTTGTCCGGTTTCGGCGCGGCGGGCTGCGGCTTGATCTCCTCGCGGGGGCTGAAAGAAAAGGGCATCGTCGCCGTGAAGATTCCATACGACAGAAGCAGGGCGGCGGAAACGGCCGCAAGGGGTTGCCATTTCAACCGTGGAAAAACAGCCCGACGGCGGCGCGACGGCGATTGGGCCGCAGCGGGCGGTCGTGCGACGGCCGTCGGTGCGGGAGCGGGTTTGCAGCGCAGATGGTACATGCAATCCTTTCCTCAGGCGAAATGGGGGGACGTGGGCCCGTTGATCCGTTCGACGAGACCCCGGACATCCGGCGGGCGTCCCGTGGCGACCGACCGGGTGATGCAGGAGGTGCTGACGCCCAGATAGCGGGCGACATCGGCGCCCGAATAGCCCAGTTCTCTCACGGCCACCCATGCCAGTGCACCCCGGGCTCTGACCACCGGGCGCCGCCGATTTCCCGAACAAAGCTCCCCCGTCGACACCTCGTAGGCATCGCAGACAAGCCGGCACACGCAGGCGATTTGCGGCTTGGACTGCGAAAGCCTCAGGTTCTGACGAATCCGTTCCTCCATCTGACCGACAATCGCACTCACAAACTCGCCGTCTCCCAATATCCTTTGGTCGCACGGCGACGAAGCCCCGCGTCGCCGCAGGGCCGTGACTTCGGACCATCCGCCCAGGCTGCGCACCAGACCCCCGCCGACCAGCTCCGGCTTTCGTCCCATGCCGAGACCGGCCGCAATGAACCG
The DNA here is from genome assembly GCA_964562235.1 of uncultured Desulfatibacillum sp. Taxonomy (GTDB): domain Bacteria; phylum Desulfobacterota; class Desulfobacteria; order Desulfobacterales; family SpSt-501; genus SpSt-501. The sequence goes on along the minus strand of CAZLSV010000003.1, from coordinate 52,738 downwards.
ATGGTAGGCCCGGCGGGCGTTCGAGGAAGATTTTCCGAACAGGGACAGCACCCGGTCGGTCTCCTGCCAGGCCCGGCAAAGGGCGCCGGTCAGTGCCGAGTGCCCGGCATAGGGGTAGGCGGCGAGTTCCCCCAGATTGCGCACCTGGCCGGAGCGAAGGGGGTTGAGGTGAATGTAGCGGACCAGCTCCTTGAGATAGCGCTCTTCCTGGCAGACGATGGACTTGAACCGGTTTTGAAACAGATGGCCGTGGCGGCGGTGGCGCTTGTTGAAATTGACCACGTACCCGGTCAGCAGTCGATGCATGCTCACGGACAGGGGCAGGGTGTTCGTCCGGCACAACAGATGGAAGTGGTTCGGCAGCAGGGCCCACGCAAAGAGATCCAGGGCGCCGGCGTCCGCCAGCCGCGCCAGCCGGGCGAGGAAGTCATCACGGTCCGCGTCGTCCCGAAAGATGCGGCGTTTCTCGATTCCGCGGCCGATGACGTGGTGAAGCACCCCGGGCGCGTCAATTCTGGCTGATCTCGGCATCGTATCATTTTACCAAACGACCCTGTAAAGTAAAGCAATTTGTACACGTACGTCCCCTTTTCGGGGATCGGCTTCCGTTGAGTGCGGCAAATGGCGCCGCCGGCGGGGTGCGGTGAAAATTCTTGCTTTTCTATCAAGATCCATTTTACCTAATCGCCCGGAGCCCTCCGGCACGGGGGGGTGCGAAGAGGGCGTGCCGGCGATGATAGACATGGGACGGTATGGGTTGTCGGGGACCGGCCGGCCGGGCAGCGGCCGTCGCCTTCGATGGCCGCTGCCGCAACGATGTGACCTCCTTTCAACGCCCTGAGGGGAAGGGCGGTCGCTGCGGGGCAGGGAATGAAGACGCGCATGAACGCCGTGATATGGCTTCTGGCCTTTCTGGTCCTCGGGTCGGATGCCGTGCAGGGCGCACCGGCCCCGGACCCGGGAGTTCAACTCACCCTCTACACCGACGCGCATCAGGGGGCCTTCCACCTGCTGATCCCAAAGGATTGGCGCGCCGAGGGCGGGATGGTTCCGAGCGGGGTCGATTGGAACGTGGTCGACCGGGTGGAGACCAACATCAAATTCCGGGCGACGAGCCCCGACGGCCACTCCTTTTTCGGCTGGTATCCCCGGTTCTACTTTCAGGACCCCCTGGCCCTGGCCCGCTCGAGCGGCGGCCAGTTGCAGATGCAGCCGGGCCAGGTGGTGAACGGCTGCTGGGTTTTCCCGTTCATGAACGTCGGCCAGTACGTCCAGCAGGTCGTCTTCGGCTACTTTGCCGCCAAGGAGTTTCAAAACCCCCGGATCATCGGCAGCCCCGTGCCATCGCCCGAGCTCAAGCCCTGGGTGCCCGCGGCGGCTTCCCGTGCGGACTACGGCTATGTCGACTTCGAGTGCACGGTGCGCGGAACACCCATGCGGGGAAGGATCTACGCCATCCTCTACGACCTGCACGGCGTGCTGTGGTCCACGGTGGGAACTTTCGGCTGGGTGGCGCCCCGATCGCGCTGGCAGCAGGAGGAGCGCATCATGGAAATGTGCATCCGCTCCTTCCGGCTGGACCCCCGTTGGGCGCAACGCGCCGCCGCCGCCAGCCAGCAGCGTGCCGGCAAGTACCACCAAGTGATCCAGGAGATGAGTCGCCTCGAGGCT
>CAZLSV010000003.1:34091-51057 GCA_964562235.1 uncultured Desulfatibacillum sp. | reverse complement strand
GCAGCCAGACGCGCAGCGACATCCAGGAGGAGGTCTACAAGGTGCTGACCGGGCAGATCGAGACCTGGGACCCCCAAACCGGGAAACAAAAATATTTACCGATGTACAACCATGCCTGGACGGACGGCCGGGGAAACTACTTCCTGCGCGACTACGACGACGGCACGCTGCCGGTCGCGAACGCTTCGGAATGGCGGCCGCTGAAGATCATCAACCGCAACTCCCCCGAGGGGCGGCCGTCGCCGTAACTCCGGAACCCGGGCGAGTTGACAACACCGGTGGAAACCGCGTATGGTGCGCGCCCAGCAGCGCCGCCCGAGGGGGTTTTTGTCCCTGCCGGCGGGCCTTTGAATGAACGCTTAACGTGATCCGAGGGGACCATGTCGGACATTCTGCCAATCATCAAGTCGCGCGACCCATGGGAGAAGGAATTCTATCAGGCCGTCAAGGAAGTCGCTGAAAGCGTCAAGCCGGTCCTGAAATCCCATCCGCACTACCTGCGATCCGCCGTCCTGGAACGCATCACCGAGCCCGAACGCGTGGTCACTTTCCGCGTCGCGTGGGTGGACGACCAGGGCCAGACGAGGGTCAACCGCGGGTACCTGATCGAGATGAACCATGCGATCGGACCCTTCAAGGGCGGTCTGCGGTTTCACCCCTCGGTGAACCAGAGCATTCTCAAGTTTCTGGCCTTCGAGCAGGTCTTCAAGAACGCCCTTACGACCCTGCCCCTGGGCGGCGGCGCGGGAGGGGCCGACTTCGAACCCAAAGGCAAATCCGACGACGAGGTCATGCGGTTCTGCCAGAGCTTCATGGCCGAGCTCTACCGGCATGCCGGGCCCCACACCGATATCCCCGGCGGCGACATCGGCGTCGGCAGCCGGGAGATCGGGTTCCTGTTCGGGGCCTACAAGAAGCTCACCAACCAATTCACCGGCGCCCTGACCGGCAAGGGCCTGAGCTGGGGCGGCAGCCTTTTCCGGCCGGAAGCCGCCGGGTACGGCTGCGTCTACTTCGCCGCGGAGATGCTGGCGACGCGCGGCATGGGGCTCGAGGACCAGGTCTGCCTGGTCTCCGGCGCGGGCCAGGTGGCCCAGCACACGGCCGAAAAACTGATCCAGCTCGGCGCCCGGGTGGTGACGCTCTCGGACTCCTCCGGCCACATCTACGACCCGGACGGGATCGATCCGGAGAAACTGGCCTTCGTAAAATTTCTGAAGAACGTCCGGCGGGGCCGCATCCGGGAGTATGTCGAAAAGTACCGAAGCGCCGTCTTCACGCCGCACGACCCCGCCCTGGATCACAACCCCCTGTGGGCGCACCGCGCCGACGCCGCCTTTCCCTGCGCCACCCAGAACGAAATCGGTGAAAAAGACGCCTACATCCTCATCAACAACAACCTCAAGCTCGTGTGCGAAGGCGCCAACATGCCCTGCAGCTCCGAGGCGATCGCGGTGTTCCTCGGCAAGCGGATCCTCTTCGCCCCCAGCAAGGCCGCCAATGCCGGGGGCGTCGCCGTCAGCGGGCTGGAGATGGTGCAGAACAGCATGCGCCTGAACTGGCAGGGGGCGGAAGTGGACGAGCGGCTGCGGATCATCATCGGCGACATCCATCGCACCTGCCTGGCTACGGCCGAAGAATACGGCACCCCCGGCAACTACCTGAACGGCGCCAACATCGCCGGTTTCGTCAAGGTGGTGAACGCCATGCTCGACCAGGGGGTCCTCTAGCAGGACGGCTTCGCCGAACGCCCATCTTCGGCGTTGCGCTGCGCCACGCGGGCCCTGCGGTGTACTTGAGCAATTGACACTTTCGGGCAGCGACCCTAGGTTGGCCCATGACCCCACCGACACGCCCCCCCCTTGAGCGCTGTCTCCCACCCGATCTGGACGAATTGACCCGGGCGGTCCGGCGCAACTGCGACATCTCCGATGCCCTCCACGGCGGGGTGTTTTCAATCTGCGGCCTGGCGCTGCGCCTGAGGGATCTTTTCAAATGGGAGAGGGGGCTGCCGCCCTGGCAGGAGGGGGAGCCGGGAGAGGTCCTGGATTGGATCGGCGCCCGGGAGCAGCACTGGGAAACGCTCGCGGGCTGCGATTACGAGGCGCTGCGCCTGAACGGGCACTCCTGGGAGCCGTTCGACACCGCCGGGGTCAACGCGGTTCTCTCGGCGCGGGGCCTTTACTACGGCGCCGGCTATGCACGGGGTCTCAAGCCCACTTTCTTTCTGGCCGCCGTCGAAGGCCGCCGGGAGATCGAGGGCTGCAGCGTCTACACCCTCGGGCGCGAGGTGGCGCGGGACCTGCTGACCCTGCCCGCTCTTTCACAAGGCCGCACCATTTTGCTGCGGCGCGAGTCGGCGCAGCGGTTTCTCTGGGACCAGATCGCCTATGCCGCTCCCTCGGCGCGCCGGGCGCTGGATGCGGCCATGCGCGCCTGCAGCATAACCGATAGCCGACCGGCTGCTTTGCGCCGCGACCTCCACAAGCTGCTCGCGGTGCAGGAAGCCATCCATCTGCACCATGAGCTGGGCGAGATCCACGAAACCGAATTCGGCCGGGAGCTCTGGCAGGAGATCATCGGGGCTTTCCCCCTCACGCGGGTCGAACTGCTGGCGCGGCATGTCAAGGATCTGCTGGCCGACACCAACGCCCGGGGAGCCCTGCGTTGGATCCTGCGGGAGCGCAGTGCGGCCGGGCTGGCGCTGTATCTGGCCCTGACGGACCGGCTCGCCCGGGCGCTGTTTCCCGAGCTGACGGCCTGCCTGGCGGGCGTCTTGCGCCGGGGCGATTGGGCGGCGGTCTCCCAGGCCGTGGATGCGGGCCACGGCGCGGCCCAGCGTTTCGCGGCCACTATCATCGAAATCTATAGCGACGGAAAGCGGCGCAACGATTTTTCCGGCGTCGAGGCCGGCATCGAAAAGCATCTGGGCGGCTACCTGGCACCTGAAAATTAGCGCCGTCCGGCCGGCACGCGCCGTTCGGGCGGGCCGCTGCCGGGCGCGGCTTCCTGCGGCAAACCCTCCCAACCCGCCTTTTTCGCGCTTTTTTGCAATTCCCGCCATGTCGCCCGGCGCGGGGCCTTGACATCCACTTGCCTGTGGTTATTTTTGTCCGACCGCAAAGGGAACTCCCCGTGTAAGGTTCTAAAAATTAATTTGTAAACACCATTCGAAACAGCAAACTTAGGCGGAAAAAACGTCCTGAACGGATTTGTGAGAAGCACTATCCCAGGTGCGCATGCGCCCAACCCACTCAACCAAGGAGGTATGCAGGTATGAAAATCAGGCCGATGAACGACAGGATTCTGGTCGTGCGGGTCGAGGAAGAGAAGAAGACCGCCGGCGGGATCATCATCCCCGACACGGCGAAGGAAAAGCCCCAGGAAGGCAAGATCGTTGCCGCCGGGCCCGGCAAAATGGGCGACGACGGGAAGCGCATCCCCATGGAGCTGAAAAAGGGCGATCGCATTCTGTTCTCCAAGTATGCCGGCTCTGAAATCAAGGTCGACGGCGTCGAGCACATTTTTATGCGTGAAGACGACATTCTCGGAATTCTGGAATAATCCGCTTAGGGAGGAAACAAGATGCCAGCCAAAATGATTTGTTACGGATCTCAGGCCAGGGAGAAGATGCTCAAGGGGGTCAACGTCCTGGCGGATGCGGTTAAGGTCACGCTCGGCCCCAAGGGCCGCAACGTGGTGCTTGAAAAGTCCTTCGGCTCTCCGACCGTCACCAAGGACGGCGTCACGGTCGCCAAGGAGATCACCCTCGAGGACAAGTATGAAAACATGGGCGCTCAGATGGTGAAGGAAGTCGCCAGCAAAACCAGCGATGTGGCCGGGGACGGGACCACCACCGCCACCGTGCTCGCCCAGTCCATTTACAGCGAAGGCCAGAAGCTCGTGGCGGCCGGGACCAACCCCATGGCGATCAAGCGCGGCATCGAGAAGGGCGTCGCCGTGGTCGTCGATGAGCTGAAGAAGATGTCCAAGGCCATCAAGGGCAAGAACGAGATCATCCAGGTGGGCAGCATCTCGGCCAACAACGACGAGATGATCGGAAAACTCATCTCCGAAGCCATGGACAAGGTGGGCAAGGAGGGGGTGATCACGGTCGAGGAGGCCAAGAGCATGGAGACCACCCTCGAGGTGGTCGAAGGCATGCAGTTCGACCGCGGCTACGTGTCGCCCTACTTCATCACCAACCCCGAGAAGATGGAAGTTCACTTGGAGGACGCCTTTATCCTGATCAACGAGAAGAAGATCAGCTCCATGAAGGACATGGTCCCGATTCTGGAGTCCGTGGCGCAGAGCGGCAAGCCCCTTCTGATCATCGCGGAAGACATCGAGGGGGAGGCCCTGGCGACCCTGATCGTCAACAAGCTGCGCGGCACTCTCAAGGCGGCCGCGGTCAAAGCACCCGGTTTCGGGGACCGCCGCAAGGCCATGCTCGAGGACATCGCCATTCTGACCGGCGGCCAGGTGGTCTCGGAAGACCTGGGGCTGAAGCTTGAAAACATGACCCTGAACGACCTGGGGCGCTGCAAGCACGTCCGGATCGACAAGGACAACACCACCATCATCGACGGCGCCGGCAAGAAGGCGGACATCGAGGGCCGCATCAAGCAGATCCGGGCCCAGATCGACGAAACCACCTCCGACTACGACCGCGAGAAGCTGCAGGAGCGGCTCGCCAAGCTGATCGGCGGCGTGGCCGTGATCCACATCGGTGCGGCCACGGAGACGGAGATGAAGGAGAAGAAGGCCCGCGTCGAGGATGCCCTCAATGCCACGCGTGCGGCCGTGGAAGAGGGCATCGTGCCCGGCGGCGGCGTGGCCCTGCTGCGCTGCGTGAACGCGCTGAACGGCTTGAAGGTCCCGGGCGAGGAGAAGGTCGGGGTCGGGATCCTGAAGCGGGCGTTGGCGGATCCGCTGCGCAACATCGCCCAGAACGCCGGCCTGGAAGGCTCTGTGGTGGTGAACGCCGTGCTGGAAGGAAAAGATGCCCATGGGTTCAACGCGGAGACCGGCGTCTACGAGGATTTGCTGAAAGCCGGCGTCATCGACCCGACCAAGGTCGTGCGCTTCGCCCTCCAGAACGCGGCCTCCGTGGCCGGCCTGATGCTGACCACCGAGGCCATGATCACGGACAAGCCGGAAAAGAAGAAGAAGGGTTCGGCGGCACCGCCGATGGACGACGACATGTATTAATTGATTAAAAAGGGCGAGTCGCAAGACCGGCCCTTTGAATGGGTTTAAACCTTATGATGAAAACAGAAGGGCGGCCGATCGGCCGCCCTTCTGTTTTTTTGCATGGTTGCAGGATCCAGCCGAACCTGATATCCGAATTCGGATGGGAAAGCCTCAGCCGGCCCAAGCGGCGACCGACACACCGGCGCCGTTTTCGGATTCCAAGCGCCTGATCCCCGCGATCACGGCGGCCCTTCACGCCCACGCCTCAGCGACCCCGCTCTACGAGGCCGCTGCCGGAGACCTGGCGGCGACATCGGCGGTCCTCGTGCTGCTCGGTCGCTGTGCGCCGGAAGAGGGCGGGCCGGGCGAGGTCTGCCTGGTCCTGAACAAGCGCTCCGCGGCGGTGCGCCAACCCGGGGATCTTTGCTACCCGGGGGGCAGCGTCTCTCCCCGATTCGATTTCAGGGCGGCGCGAATCCTGGGGCTGCCCGTCGGATCCCTGGGGCGTTGGCCGTTTTGGCGGTGGTGGCGCCGGCACAAGCCGCGCGATGCCCGCTGGCTGGCTCTCTATTACGCCACCGCGCTGCGGGAGGCCTTCGAGGAGATGCGGCTCAACCCCCTGCGGGTCCGGTTCATCGGGCCGCTGCCCCTGCAGCGGCTGGTGCTGTTCCGGCGGCTCATTTACCCCATGGCGGCGTGGGTGCCGCGCCAGCATCGCTTCAGGCCCAACCGCGAGGTCGAGCGGATCCTGCGCATACCGCTGCGCGGCCTGCTGGACCCGCAGAACTACATCTGCTACCGCTTGACAATGGCGCCCCCCGCCGGCGGCGCCGAACCGGGAACGGTTCGGGACGTTCCGGGGTTCCGCTGGCACGGCCCCCGCGGGCCCGAGTTGCTGTGGGGGGCGACCTATCGCATCACCATGACCTTTCTGAAAATCGCCTTCGGTTTTGCGCCTCCCGGGATCGAAGAGCTTCCCCGATTCTCCGGGAGCCTGACCGAAAGCTATCTTTCCGGAGAAAGTGAGATGGGGACACCATGAAGCTTCGGGAACGCGGCCGTATGATCATCGTCAAGGATTCATCCATCCACGGCCGGGGCTGCTATGCGGGCGAGCCCATTCCCGCCGGGGCCTTCATCGTCGAGTACCAAGGGCGCCTGGTCCCCGCCGAGGAAGCCTTCCGGCTGGAGGAGGACAAGGCCCGCCCGGGCATCTACACGTTTTGGGTCGACGACGAGTGGGCGATCGACGGGGTCGACGAAAGCAACACCGCACGCTTCATAAACCACTGCTGCACGCCGAACTGCAGCTACCGCATCGAGGGCCGCCGGGTATTGATATACGCCGACCGGGCGATCGCCGAAGGCGAGGAGCTCACCATCGACTACAGCTACGGCGCCGACGGCGAGAAGGTGCCCTGCCGCTGCGGCTCCCCGGCCTGCCGGGGCTGCATCAACTGCGTCGAAGATGCCGGCGGCTGACGGGGCATTTTGGGGATCTCTGGGCTATAGGGATAAACATGATAGGGTAATTTCAAGCCGGTCACAATTCGGCCATAAATAAAGATCAAGGGGTTATGGCATTAGCCATAACCCCTTGATCTTTATTTTGGTAGGCGCTACTGGATTTGAACCAGCGGTTATTCACTGCTGGCGAGGGTTTTTGTGCTTGCCGGACAACTTCTGGACAACGCGAGCTTTTCGTAGATCGCCCGGCTGGGTGCTGCCTCGCGCTGGAAATAGCGCTCGAAGGCCTTGTTGGTGCCGTGCATGGTGCCGTGCTCGCGCATCTCGTCTTTCGTGAAATACTCAGCCATAGCGGTTGCCGAGCTGTGCCGGGTGCCGCCGTAAAGATCCACCCCCTTTATCCCGAGGTTTCGGCAGGCCCTGACCCACCAGTGGTAGAAGGCCCGCTCTCCGATCTGCTGGCCGACGCCATAGACGCCGCGGCCGGCCTCGCGCCTGAAGAAGAACAGGTCCGGGAGCCCTCGTGGGAGCGAGCGCACCAGGGCGACATCCTCATCGGTCATGGGCACGATCTTTGGTTTTTTCTCCTTGGTGGTCGCTGGCCGGCAGACCAGCATTCCGTTGACGTTGATGTCCCGCTCGCGCAGGCTGCGCATTTCGTTCGGGCGGATCGCCACATAGGTGGCGAGCCACTTGATTCCGAGCCAGATCCGGAAAGGGGCGATGCGCCGAAGCTCGTCAAGGATGCGCTGCTGGGTCTCCAGATCAACGATCTCCCGCCAGCCAAGGGTGTACTCCACCTTCGGCAATTCGGGCGGCTGGATGCCCTCCCGCTTCTCCAGCCAGCGGAAAAACTGCGACAGGCAGTTGACCATTTCGGCCTTGGTCTTGTCGCCAACCGGCTGGGAGCCTATGAAATCCTCGATCTCTCCGTAGCCAATGGATTTGACGTTCCGGCCGGACCAGAGCAGAGAGGCGAGCTTTATCCAATGGGTGAGGTTTTTCAGGTGAGATTTGCTGCAGGTCTTGGTTGAGAGCCACCGCTCGGCCTGCCGGTCGAACGCCAGTGGATTGGCCTTCGAGTAGTCCCGGCGGTCGAGGACGCCCTCGTCGTCCTTGAACCGGATGCCTGTCAGGAATCGCTCGGCCTCGTCGAGCGAGCGGAAACGCTTCTGGATGTCGCGCCCGTAGCGGACCCTGTATCCGTTGCCGGACGGATAGATCCTGCCCTTCATGCAAAGAGCCCTCCCCCCACGGTTATGGAGGTGAGGACTACAGGTTTTTGGGTAGGTTTGCAAGTGCCACACGGTCTGTTATAGTTGTCCGTCGGCGAAAAAAATGTTTATTCTTAAGTCTAAATTCCAAACGAACGAGCATGATCGATAGGAAAAATGCAATGCAAAATTTTTGTCCACACTGTGGAAGCGACATCAGCGGCAAACTCCTGGATTATTACGAAGACATCGCACGCATGGGCGGCGGCTTTGAGATCGGCTGCCCTCATTGCGACCAGTTGATTGCGGTTTCGGTCCGGATCGGCTTCGAACTCCGGAAGCTGCCGCTGCCTGAATGATCAGTCTCCTTGGATCCGCGACCTCATCTCACCTGTTCTCGTCTCGGGGAACTCGTTCCAAAGCTTACCGTCAAGCAGGCGGGCGGCCTCTTTGCCGTGTTTTAAAAAATAATGGTCAGGCATGCTGCTGGCGTAGCCAAGTTGTTTAAAGAAAAACGGGACTTCGGCCGCCGCGCACTGGTCCCGCAGCGACCGCGCCCATATTAATTCCATCGGCCGGGCTCCTGGTCCGGTTTCGCCGCCGCAGATGACCCAATCGAGTTTAGGCATCCACATTCCGGTCGCGTCTATCGCTTCTATTCTGGGCGACCCAGCCCGGCCAATTACTCCGTAAGATCCTGTCAAATCAACCGGCCCCAGCATGGGCTCGACACTCACGAAGAAATTGACATCTTTTTGTGATTCCCTGACCCTCATCAGTTCGGAAATCCGCCTATCGGCCCATGCCTGGGTTTCCGCCGTTACGCCGAGAAACACGTTAGGCCCGAGTCTGGATTTTCTGCTCAAGTATTCAACCATCCGGTCGACGCGCTTGGTCAGAAAAAACCATTGCTGGTCAGCGAGGACGTAGGCCGGAAAGAAAATCTCATCCAAAAACGAGTCCGGCACATCATCATGGAAGATATCCCCCATGTTTCCGACGAAGATCCGCCCGGCTTTCTTCCACTTGAAAGGCTCTTCCAGGCGGTGCGGATGGAAGGTGGGCTTGAAATAATCCTTGCCGCCCGGGTATCCGGCGCGGCCGGCGAACCTCCGCGCCATCCGTTCGGCATAACAATGGTCACATGCTTCTGAAATTTTGCTACACCCGGTTGTGGGATTCCATGACTTAGTCCACCATTTTGACATGATCGCCTTTCCTATTCATTTTCATTCACAGCGACATTTCCTTAACGAATCGGCTTTCCGGGTTTTGATAGGTCTTGCCGCCGTTCGACTCGCTGGTTTCGGGCCTGACGGTGACATAGAGACGGTCCCTGGCCCTCGTCGCGGCAACATATGCGAGGCGGCGCTCTTCCTCGATGTCGCCGGCTTCCGCTGCCTGTTTGGATGGCATGATGCCTTCATTCAAGCCGACCAGGACCACCGAGTCGAATTCGAGTCCCTTGGCGGCATGGATAGTCATCAACTGGATGCCGGTTTTCCCTGGGTCGGCGACTTCCTCCTGCAGATCGAAGGTGGCCACCCAATCGAGATACGCGCGCAGGTTGTTGTTGTTCTCGGCAAAGCCCATGGAGGTGCGGACGGCCATGCCAAAGTCAAGATCGCCAATGATCCCGAGCAGATAATCCGCCAGCATTTTTAGCGGCCACTTCTCGCCCTCCCCGAAAGCGGCCTGCCACCGGCTGTCGGCACACTGCCCGAGCCAGCTCGCGACGTGTGAAGTATAGTTGTCGATCGCGTCGCGCATGATGTCCAGGTATTGCTCATCGGTCACTCCGAGGTGCTGCCTTGCCAGCGCAAAGCCGAAATTGTCAAAGGGGTTCACGATCAGCTTGAAAATGGCATGCGCCCGGCGGAATCGTTCCGAATGGATGATTTTGCCTTGCCGGCCGCAGTAATGATGTTCCACCCCCAGCGCATCGAGCTCCTGCGATAACTTCACCAGCAGGACATGGATTCGGGCGAGGACGGTTACGGATCCGTGCCGGTCTTTGAGATCCCGGACGAAGGCCGCCACCGCAGCGCTGTCCATGTCGCGCCGCACCTCCACCAGGCCATTCTCGCGGCGGTGCGGGCGAACGTTTTTTTCGGTGCGGCGCCGGTTGTGCGCGATCAGGCGGCTTGAGCGATCGACGATGGCGCCGGCGGAGCGGTAGTTGGTTTCGAGCTTGAAGACATCCCAGGTTTCGGACAGCTCGACCATATGTTCCGGGACGGCGCCGCGGAAGGCATAGACGCTCTGCCAATCATCGCCAACCGCAAACACCGCGCACCCGGAAGCCGTCTGGAGCTGGTCGATAATTTGCCACTGCAATCCGTCCATGTCCTGAGCTTCGTCTACCAGGATGTTGGTCAGCGGGCGGGTGGCGATATCGCGAATAACCGACTTCATTCCTGACAGCAGCATGCCGTAGGTCATGGAGTTGTTGGACCGCAGCCGCTGCATGAACACCTGGAAGAATCTGGCATGCGGGCTGTATTCGTCCGGGGGCTCTCCGGTCATGTAAAACTTTTCCAGGGCCTCCATGTATCCGCTCTTGGCCTTGACCAGCCTGGCCGTGTCCTTGGCCAGAAATTTCTCCTCCCACTCGCCATAAACCGTCAGGTGCGCCGGCCGGAAGCCGAGCCGGTCGCCGAAGATGCGCAGGTAACGCAGGGCGATGCCGTGCATGGTGCCGATTCGGAGCCGGTGGGCGTTGCCGGCACCGATACGCTCCTCGAGCCGTTTCACCATCTCGCCGGCCGCCTTGCGGGTAAACGTGATCGCCAGGATCTCGGTCGGGCTCACTTTGCATTTCTCGATCAGGTAGGCGACCCGTTCGACCAGGACGCGGGTTTTCCCGCTGCCGGCGGCGGCGACGACCAGGGTGTCGCGGTATTCGCTTCTGACGGCCGCCTCCTGTTGCAAATCGAGCTGCGTCATTTCACATTCCCTTCCGACCAATATCGGGTGAGCAAGTCGATGATGTTCTTTTTCACGTCGATGTCGCAGTAGGATGCGGGTCCGATGCTGTGCCGCAGGTCATGGCATGATCGGCAGAGGGGAACGCAATGGGTGTCCGGGGACTTGCCGGCCATGAAACCTTCTCCGAGATTTTCGTGGTGCGGGTCGCTCGGGCCGAATCCGCAAACCAGGCAGGACTGGCGGGAAATCCATTCACGGTATTTTTGACTGCGGAAGATTTTCATTCCTGGTCGTCCTCCTCGTCGTCGTAGTATTCCGGGCAACGATGCGGGAGCGCTTCGTCTTCACCGGCGCGGGCGTAAAGGTTCTGCCCGCAATATTCGCAAGAGGCAATTACTTCCTTTATTTGCGAGCAGTATATCAAAAGACCACGGTTTCAGGAGGAGGAATTGCGATGTTGAGGAAGTCAAAGGCCCAGCGCCTGACCTCGTCGACATAGGCTTTTTTCTCCTGGACCGTCATCCCGGACTCGGAGGAAAATACTGATGAAACGGTTTCGATTCCGTATTTATCCACATCAACCCCCAGGATTTTGCGTTTCAAGAAGTCGTGTATCGCTTCTTTGCTGTGGCCGGTTTCCTCCGCTATCATGGCTGCGACCACGGCAAAGTAGTAGCGGCGTAGCGGATCGCTGACCGTAGGCCCCTTGTCCTTTGGCTCGATGATCAGGTGGTATGGCTTGTTCGGCCGCAACGACTCCACCACCCGGCGCATGAGCGTGGGGTTCAGCACTTTGATGCGGGAGCCTTCGCGGGAGATCGGTATGGCTACAGCGCGCAAAGCGTCCAACCCTCCGGAACCTTTTTGGGCGCAGCCCATGTGGTCAGGATCACCTGGGCCGTTATCTTTCGCAGTTTGTCCAGCGCGCTCTCCAGCCGTTCGCAGTCCAGCTCGGCCGCCTCTTTGATAATTAGACCGGCTTCGAAGGCGTGGGCGAGGGCGATGTCGAATGAAACGCGCTCCCCGCCGGAAAGGGCCTTGAACGGCCGCAAGCATCCATCGATCTCCCATCCGATTTCAATTTTTTCATCGACGATGCTGACCCGTGGCGTGCCGTGGGGCAGCGCCGCCTGCATGCGCTCGGCAAACGCTTCCAGGGACTCGTTGACGATCTTGTCGCGGGTCGCCACCAACTCCTGCAGCTCCTCCTTGTAGGCCTGGATATCGGCCTCGATGCCGGGAGCTTCCGCCACGGCCCTGGCTATCTGCGCCTCCAGGCCGTGAGCCTGGAGCATGATGCGCTCAGACCCTTTGAGTTGCCCCAATCTCAGGCGCAGCGCTTCGACCCGGTCTTCGAGCAACTTTATATCCATCGTTTGAGTCATCGGCGTTTCTCCCATTTCATCATTTCGACCTTGGCCACCGTCACGGCTCCGCCCCCCCTGCACCCGGGGCAGTTCACGGCTTCGATGGCGTTTATGATCCGGCGGAAGCCGTCCGCCGGGCTCTCCCGGTGCGACTGGTGCTGTTGGGCGGCTCTATCCATCAGGCGCTTCTCGGCGGCCAGGGCGGCCGGGGTTCTCGGGGGGACGTTTGCGTCGGATTTCACCGGGGGCGCCGGGGCGGGTTCGGGCGGGGCCGGGGCATCCACCGCCTTTGCCGCGGCTTTATCCGCCAGCTCCTGCTCCCTGATCCGGCGGCGCTCTTGTTTTCTGGCGGATGCGAGTTCGTCATCGGCCGCCTGCAACTCGGCCGAAACGCGCTCGATTTCGTCCGTCACCTGCGCCACGGTTCCAGGCGGCAGATTCAATTCTGCAATCCCTTGCGCCGTTCGAGACACATAGGCCTCGTTTTCGCGCAGGTCAGCCTGGCGCTTGAGGAGCTTCTCCCTGCAGCGGTCTATCCTCTCCCCGAGATCGTCGAGCCGCTCGCCGCCGAATTTTTCCGCCATACGGGCGATCATCGCCCTGGATGACATGGACAGGAATTCATCCACGGCAAAGACCTTGATGGACCCCGCCGCGACATAGGCCTCCATCCATTCCACTTGTCTCGATTTCTTCCGATCGACCATTGGCGTTTGGGAGACGGTCCCCTTGGCGTCGCGCGAAAACTGGCGGCCGAGCGAAAACTTGACCGCGCCGCTCGTCCGCGCCTCGACATACATGGGCCTTTCGGTCGACCCAAACGCATCCATGATCGCCTGGCTGGTTTTGTGGACACCCGGCACCTGGCCTTCCAGCGCAAGTTGCAGCGCCTGGACCACCGCGCTCTTGCCAGCGCCGTTGTTACCGACGATGATGGTTTTGGGGCCGATTTCGACGGAGAATCCGCGCCCCTTGAACCCGGTGGCGTAGACCCTGCCGATCATAGCTCCCCCTCGTCGACATACTGGGATATCTTGTGGTTGATCTTCGCGGCCAGCTCGGGGGTGATCTGCTCCGCGATCTTCAATTCCTTGAGCGCCCTGGCGTGAAGCTCCGGGAATTCTCCCTGAACGAAATAGTAGTTATTCATGACGGCGAGCTCCTCGCGGGTGTATTCGGGTGCCCTCTCTTTTTCTCCGCCCTTTGCGGGCCTGGGCGAGGCCTGTTTTTTCGCCTGGGCCGGGGCGGGTTCGGGAGCCTGCGACGGGCCGTTCTTCGGCGCGGCGGTTCCACGGGGGGCATCCACCGCCGGCGCCTCGCTCGGAACATCCTTGTGGTCGACATCAACGAAGTCCTGCAGATCCGCCGGCTCCTCGGGGTTGAGGTCCGCGTCGCCCGTCTCGCCGTCATCGCCCGCATGCTCGAAGCCTGACGCAATCCGGGGCCGGTCGATGAAGCCGGCCGAGCCCGAAACGATTTTATCGACCCGCTGCTGGAGTTGGGCGTACTGGGTCATGTCCCACTTGATCACCGACCCTGACACCGGCCGCCAGCAGAGGCAGGCGACATCCCATTGGGCCTGCTCATGCTTGCCTTCGCCCCAGGTGCGCCCGATTCCCTTCGGCATTTTCTGGATCCCGAGCAGGTGCTTGATCGCGTTGCGCCTGGCGAAGGTCTGGGCGAAATCCATCGACTTCTTTTCGCGGTTCAGGATCTCGCCGTACCACTTCAGCGCTTCGTCGTGGGAGGTGTTGACCCACAGGTCGCTTGACTCGTCAAAGGGATACATTGCCCAGGTGCCCTTGTCGCCAGGCTTGCCGTCGTCTTTTGGCAGCAGCCGGAACGCCTGGGGGTATTCCTTGGCCTTGCCGATCAGGTCGATCATGCGGTAGGCGACCACGTCGTAAACGCTGGTCCAGTCGACCACCATGGGGATGCCCTTGGAGGAAAAGCGGAAGGCCACGGCCCGGCAGGTGACATCCAATATCCGGCCGTTTCTGCCGTCGCGCCGCGGATGTGGGTTTGGCAGCATCTGCCCCGACACTTGGACCATGGGCGGGAAGATGGCGAGCGTGCCGGTGGCCTCGGCCAGGATCTCATAGCCCTGGGCGCTGACGGTCCACACCGGGCCGATCCTGACAAGGGTCCCGTCGGCCGAGGACAGGCGCGCGCGCTGCTTATACGCCCGGATATCTCCCTCGCTGTCCCGCAGCGCGAAGGACTCGTGCTCACCGAGGGCCACCACGTTGCGATTGAATACATCGGCCACGGCCTTGAATTCGTGCTCGTCCAACTTGCCCCTGACAAGATCGAGCAGTTCGGTGGTGTTTTGCGGGGCGTACTTCGCCTCGTTCTCCGACATGATACCTCCTTATTTTCGTCGCGCCGGGCGGCGGTTGTTGTCGTGGATGATGATCTCGCGGGGGTACGCGGGCGGAATGTAGACTGGCGGGGGCGCGAACCCTGGCATGGCGTTCGGACCGACCCACCAGGTGCCGCCGTCCGGCATGAGGTAGACCGTTGGGCCGGGGACGCCCGGCATGGTCGGCGGATACTCGTAGCTGGGGAACGCTCCGGGGCCGTAGTGTTGTGCGTGGGCCGAAAACGGCAGCGCAAAGAAGACGATCAACACAACCACCTTGAGGAACGCCAACAGGGCGTCGCGCGCTCCGGCGGTGTTGCCCTGTATGATGGCAAGATGCCCTTCGCCACCGTTGCCGGCCGTTATTCCGGCGAACTCGTCGAGCGCCCGATCGATCAGGCGCAGCATGGACCGCGCATGCCCTATTGATTTCATGCGCCGCCGCTCCTCCGAAAAATCATGGACCTTGCTTGAAATCATGGCACCCCCCTCCGCCTAATATCCCATGGCGATTTCATGCCGCCGCTCGGAAGCATACTCGGCCTCGGCCAACAGGAAGCGCTCCAGCGCTTCGCTGAACGCTTTTTCGTCCTCATGGGGAACCGCAACAACCCGCTGGCCGCCGCACTCGTTACAGGGCTGGTCGTAGCGCCCAGAGAAGTAATCCCCCCGAAAGTCCGGATCGTCATCGAACTCTTCGGCGGAAATGCCGTGGGCGTCTATACTGGGGTTGACGTGGGTGCCTTTGCCTTCGCATGTGGGGCAGACTTCGAATTTGATCTTGATGCGGATGGGATCCTGGTGAGGATCGCTGTCAGGAGCAATGCTGTTCCAGTAGAAATCAGGGTCGATGGTTGCCTCCATGCGGAGGGTGTTGATCTCCGAGAACCACCGCGGCTTGTCGGCGGCGGCAACTCGATGATCGCGGGCGTAACTCAAGTTGGATAAATTGTTCATGGCACCCCCTTGTTTGCGGTTTGTTCGTCACATACTCTGCATGCCCTGCCTGGCGAGGTTTTAACGGCCGCAGCCTAAACCGTCGCGCCGAGGGCGGCCGGGCTCACAGCTCGCGGTGACACCCGCCAACGTCACCGGTCATCGCTTGCCGACCGAGGCCTACTCACCGCCCCTTCGTCAGACGTGAGGGGAAGATTCGGCCTTGATGGGTGTATTATTCCAATAACGGAATTAAAAGTCAAGTAAGAAACCAAAATTGGAATTTAGCAGGCGCGGTAGGAGCCTGGCGGATGTGTTTGTGAGTATGATGGAGGCGGTTCTGGTGGGGTGGGGGTGACGGGCGTTACGGTGTGTTACAGTGCGTTATGCCGATTATTAAAGCAGGCCGCTTTTTCGTAGGTGCTCGATGTAGTTGTCGCGGCTCTTGGTGCAGCCGTACATCTCTTTCAGGAATGCCAATTTCACCCACAGTTCCTTGGCGATCAACGCAAGTATCGAGTCGTCAAGGGTGTGATGCGAGCCTGAAAAGAGGGTGGAGGCAACCTTTTTCCCGTTGATGATAAGGCTGACCGATCTATGCTTTTTCTTTTTCGACTTGGTAAATTCAAACTTCTTCAGTAGGCACTTGCGAAGTTTGTTCTTTTCTATCGACATGGACCTACTTGAGGGAGATCAGAGTCTGAAGTCTGCTCAGCTTTTCCGAAAGTGCGTCAGAGAGCTGATGCTCAGGATCGGACAACTCCTCGTACATCTCGATGAGCACGCTTCTGAAGTCTTTGACAGCGGCCTCTCTCGTCCGGCCGACCCCGTACGCACCCGTCTCGCGGTTGGAAACCAACACCCTACTAGGGCTCTCATCGATCGAGAGTTTAAGGGGAGACAGCAGCCTGTACTTTCTGCTGCTTAGGTTGGTTAGGAACACCGGGTCTGATTGCGCTCGATCGATACTGAAATAGAACGTCGGTTGGGTGGCGATGAGGGAGAATCTCCTCCTGATCAGGCTCTCCGTGACGCCACGATGAGTGAAATCACACGCGTCCTCACAGCTCGCGTTAACGGCCGGCGTCTGTAGGCTCATTATTCCTTCTCCGCCGATTTTCGTGTTGCCTTGTAATTTTCGACGTTGGTTGCGATCGCCTTCGAAAAATTCAGCATGTTTTCCGGCGATACTACGATCTTGGCAATCGGCACGACATCCAGCTCACTGGGGAGATCTTTAGGGTCGAGCACCGCTGGCGGCACCACTTGGCCGAAGAATAAGAAAAACTCGTTCTGGTTGGCGTGAGTCACCAGAAGTTGATTCGCATACAGGGTGGGCACATCGCTGAACCCTTTCCACCGAGTCTTCAAAACCATGGTCTTGGCGGCCTGCTTCACCTGAGGCTCATCCTGCTTCTCCTGCGTTTGCCCGTTGCCCTTCTTGGCGCTCATGCCTGTCTCCATTCTAATTCATTGATTTAAACCTTTAACCTTTTATC
>CAZLSV010000003.1:16803-34081 GCA_964562235.1 uncultured Desulfatibacillum sp. | reverse complement strand
TCGGCACAATCAAGATAAAGTCAACCCTGAAAAACCGCCATACCACATATGCCCCAAGCGCGTTGCGACAACCACAATCAGTGCCGGTTCTGGGCGTTGCCGGGCTCGAGGGGGCGGCGCAGCTCGGCCGGGTTGACCTCCGGCGGGTCTTCCCGGCGGCGGTCAGTCATGTGACGCAGCCGCAGGGCCGCCAGCGCCATCTCCAGCTCGCGGATGCGGTCCTTGTGCTCGGCCAGGTTCTTATAAGATTGTGTTAGCTCTTTCTGTAGTGACAGTATTTCACTGTCAACATTCTTGGACGGAGCGTTCACGCCGGAGCGTACAACCGAGAATCCAAGAAAATCAAGCAACGCCATGAAGTTCTTCAGATTCGCAGACCCACCCTTAAAGATCCTATTGACCACAGGAGGGGCGACGCCCGCCTTTTCGGCCAAAGTCCTCTGATTCAGTTTCCGCTTCCTGGTTTCCTCAACTATTAATTCCAAAATAGGATTCCGATCTTGACTTTTTAATTCCATAATTGGTATACTTTCTTTGTTTTTAACGCGGAGGATCCTATGGGGCTAAAATCATACTTTGAGAAGAAAAACCTAAAGCCCACACCCTGGGCCGAAAAGAACGGGATCGCGCCATCCGTCATCAGCCGCTACCTCAACGGCCGGGGCCTCTCCGCCAAGAACGCCCTGCGCATCCAGAAGGCCACCGGCGGACAGGTGACGGTGATGGAGCTGCTCTACGGCCAGTCGGGTCGGAATGCAGCCTAACTACGCGCTCCTTGCGCTATCGCCCAACGCAAGCGAGTAGTCTTTCGGGCCACTGATCATTTGCGGCCCCCATTGCGCAGGTTATCGATGATCCATTCATACCGCTTGATCGTTTTCTCGCGCTCGCCATCAACATCCGCCGCCATCGGGCCGGCACCGCTCAACAGCCATTCGAAGGACACCCCGTTCTCATGCGCAAAGCGGTACAGGGTTTCCCATGGGATGGTCCCGCGAGTTTTCCAGTTGGACACCGTGGTTGGATTCGATCCCAGGGCGGCGGCAAGGTCGCTGTTCGAGCGGCGGCGCGTCACATCGCCGACACGGTCAAGGATATCGGCAATCGCCAGCTCTGGCGCTTTTTTTCGTTTCACACGTCCTCGCTTCAATTCGTCCCGGCGAGCATCTGGTGGGGGTGCACAGCGTAAGGAATACACCTGATGAGTTATTCGGAAAAAGCTAAAAAAATAGTTCGTTCGACCCGCAGACTATTGAATCTCACCCAGGCCGAATTCGCCGAGCTCTTTCCGCGCGCAAGCCTGGATATCGTTAAAAACTGGGAGATGGGGCGCACGGTCCCGCGCTCCGATGTCTTACTGCAAATTCAAGATATCCTCCGGGACAAAAGAAAGTCCATAAGCGCACCTATTACACCAAATAAAAATAATATCAAACAAAAAAAGAGGCTTGTGAAGTTATGCCCGGCAAGAAAGAGGTGATCCACAACTTCAAAAGCTGCGAGCAGTTCGCCGATTGGTTGAATCGGTCCGTCGCCAATCTGGATCGCCAGAAATCCGAGGTGGTCCGCTGCTGCATCCTGTTGGCGCTTCCGTCGGTCTGCGCCAACCCGTCTTTGCTCGATCATGTGCGGATTGAGGATACCAAACAGACGATCGATTGTCAGTAAGACTTTCGTAATACGCCGGCCGCCGCCGCGGTAAGACGGCGGTAAGACGATGGGGGGGGATGATGTTCAATCCATGCAGGCGCCACCCGGACACAGGCACCGAGTGCCCCATGTTGAACGAGGAGAAGAATAACGGGCGCTGCATGAAATGTACCCACCGGGTCCGGTACGTCAGGTTCCTTGACGGGCACGGCGCCGAGCCTCCGCCGGAAGAAATCATTGTCATGGAGACCAGGCATCGAGGCCACGCGCCGACCTGTTGGTGGCACCAGTGCGATCGGGCGCCCCATTGCCGCGGGCTCTGCAGATCCCATTACGCGATTTTCTCCGCCGGCCGCATCACTGTCTGGCTGAACCACACCGGGTTGGATGAGCGCGAGCAGCTCTATCGCACAATTATGCGTCTGTCCGAAGATCACCAGAAGAGCGTCAAGGATGCCGTGGTGTTTTTGATCGACGAGGGGGCCGTTCAATACCGAAAGCGGTTTTGGAAAAAGGTGGGGTAGGGCGATGCACCGCGGGTACATCAAAATCTGGCGCAGATTAAAAGACTCGGATTTCTGGACGGCCGAAAAATTCACCCGCGCACAGGCCTGGGTTGATCTGATAATGCTCGCCAACCACAAGGACAGCTTTTTCAGGGCAAGGGGTCAACGGATAGATGTGAAGCGCGGCCAGGTGGCGCATTCTGAGCAATCCCTTGCCGCGAGATGGAAGTGGAGTAGGGGTAAAGTCCGGAGATTCCTACAAGAATTAGAAGGAAAGTTAGTGCCTGATGACTTGGATGGAAAAACCGAAAAAACGGAACACCATAATGAGCGGATGATAGTACAGCACAAGAGCAACATAACCACCCTGATTACCATAGTTAATTATGATCAATACCAAGGCGACGGTACAGTAGACGGTACAGCAGGCGGTACACCAAACAGAACAGCAGACGGTACAGCAGACGGTACACATCTAAAGAATGAGAAGAATGAGAAGAATGTAAAAGAAGAAAAAGAGCGTGGGTCAGAAACTGCCGACCCACCCCCCGCCAGACCAACCGAACAGACTCCGAAAAAGAAACGCCAACAACTACCCCACAGTTTTTCCCTTACCAAAGGCCTGATCGCCTACGCCTCTTCCCAGGGACTTAACGGCGACATCCCGCAAGTGTTTGCCCATTTCTGCGACCATCACCGAGCCAAGGGCACCGTCATGTTGGACTGGACGGCCGCTTGGAGGACGTGGGTCCGCAACGAAATAAAATTCAACTCCAGAAAAAACAAGCCCGGCGCCAACACCACCGGCAAGCGCGAAGGGCTTCAACGCACAATGGAAATGTTCGCGAGGAGGGAACATGAGAGACGCGCGATCGAGGCAGAAGACAGAGAGACAGAGGGATTTGGATACCACCCTGATGGCGATGGCAAGGTATTACCAAGTTGAAATATTGGGCGAAGACGTGCTTGCGATGTATCACGAGGCCCTCAAGGATTACAGCATCGCTCAAATTCGGGAGGCGGCCACGGCGCACATTAAAAACTCGAAGTGGTTCCCCAAAATAAACGAATTGATCGACCTCTTGAAACCCCGCACCCCCCAACTCGAATCCATCGCCGAGCAGCAGGCCGCAATCGTCCTTGGCGCAATTGCCCGCTACGGCTACCGGTACATGCCGAAATGGAAAGACCCGATAACGGCGCACTTGTTCTCCAGCCGGTTCAAGTGGCAATCGCTCTGCGACAGCCTGACCGACAGCGAGCGCAAGTGGTTCGTCAAGGAGTTCAAAGAAGCGTACCAGGCCGCGCACGATATGAGCGAGGGTGAAGCCGGGAAACTGATCGAGGCGCCGAAGGAAGTCGCTCCGCTGGTCGCGGCGATCGGTGCTGTCCGCTTGCCGGAACGGCCCGGGGCGGTCGACGTGCCGGCAATCAAGCGGAGGCCGAAGATTCTGAGAAAGTACACGCAAGAGGAGCTGGAAGAACAAAAAAAGAAAATTCTGGAGATGGTTTGAAATGAGCGAAGCGAACAAACCGATCACGATCTGGATCCCTGAAACAAATGGTAAATCGAAACGGCGCGGCATGGCGGCTTCGTGGTTATCGCAAAACGGTTTTCGGCTGGCCGGACTACCTGCCGCGGGAGAAGTCTCGGTAAAACGGCTCTAATAAATTCACAATTGAAAAAGTAAGTTACACAAAAGGGGGTAAAAATGTACACAAACGATGAAAATGTGACCTTGGAGAACCTGTGTGGAGGGGAGGTCGGGAAGCGCTTCGAGCAACTCCTCGAGGAGGCGATCAAGAACTGCCTGGACCTGAATTACGACGGCAGCCCGCGGAAAGTATCGCTGATCCTGGAGATCAAACCAAACGACCGCCGCGACGAGGTCACGGCGGTTCCGAAATTCAAGTGCGACAAGGGCAGGATCGTCATGGCCGGCATTCCCATGGCGATCGGCATAGGGCCTGACGGCCGGGCCGTGGCCAAGGAATTCGTCAGCCGGCAGCAGGCGCTGTTCAACCAGGGGGTCACCCCGATCAGACCGATTTTCGAGTCGGAAGGAGGGAAGTCATGATCAAAGAGGCGTTGCAATACATCCAGGGCTTGAAAGAGGCCGCTCCGTATCGCGAGAAGATCCACGGCGTCGAGTGGGCCGACAGTGAACTGAAAATCGTCCGAAAACCGATTGCCCCAACCGTCAAGCTCGAGACATTGAAGGGTTTTATCGATTTTGTGAAAAAAACCCAACCGGTCGAGGGCTTCAGTCAATCCGACGCCTATATCGTGGTTGAAGATTTCGACAGGGTCCACCTGTATGCAAAGCCCGAAGACGACGGAACGCGAAGGGCGATCGCCTCGGCCGTCGCCAACAGGGCCGCAGGTGGGATTGTCGGGCAGCCGATGGGCATTGAAGGGTTTATCGTTGCCCTTAAAGGACGGGCGCTCCAAAGCGAGACGGTCGACGTTTTGATTGAAAGCGTAAGCCATATCAGCCTGGAGAACATCGCGACCCTGAAGGACAATGGCGTTTTTCAGGAGGTCGCCGTTAAGTCGGGAATCAATGTTTCCGTCTGGAAAACGCCCCCGTTTTTCAGGCTGTCCCTGCGCCGTACATTCCAGGAGGTCTGCGAAATCCAGAGTGAATTTTTCCTGCGGCTGAAACAGAGCGGCGATAATGGGGTGTCTATCACGCTACACGAATCCACCTTCGACGCCTGGCGGGAGGAAGTCGTTCTGAATATTAAAAAACAGCTCGAGCACGCCCTGATCGGATGGGTTGTGCTCTAACGAAATACACAAAAAGAAAAAAATAACTTGCAAAATGTGATTTATCGGATAAAATACCCAACCAGTCGTGGCCGCAGCGCCACAACCCTCGTCAGGGGCGCTGGGGGTGGCACCCCCCTCGATGACAACCCCCGGCGCCTTCTTCCACAAAGGAGGCTCGATCATGAAGCGCTTTTCGTCCGCCCTTGTTTTGGTCCTGGTGCTCCTCGCGATCTCAACCGTCACAAACGCAGCCACCGACAAACTCACTTTTCAGTGGGATCCCAATACCGAGTCCGACCTCAAGGGGTATCGGCTCTATCGCAGCGCGACCCCCGGAACCTACACCTATGTCGGCAAGAACAGCAGCCTGACGCCGGCGAACCCGCCCGCGTCCTACGTTATCAGCGTTGCCAAGCCGGACGTGACGGCGGATGTCGACATCTCCGCTCCGGACGGCTCGACAGTCTATTTCGTCCTGACCGCCTTTGACGCTTCTGGAAACGAGTCCGGTCCCAGCAACCAGGTAAGCCACGTCATGAGCGACAGCACGCCCCCGAGCCCGCCAAAGACGTTTAAGGCGATTCTGAAACAGATCCTCTCGGCAATTCGAGAGTGGTGGCTTGCGCGCAGATGACCACGTTTTTAAACGTAGCCGCGGCGCCGGGCGGGGGTCAGCTTTTGGGGCTGAGCGAAGCCACATGGATCGAGATATTTAAAACATCGCCGGCGGTGCTCGCGCTGCTCGCGGTGATTTATTTCTTGTACCGGATCATCCTCGCCAAGGACGCCAACATGCAAAGCTGGGTGCAGTCCAGTCAGGCCGAGGTCGAGCGGCACAGCCGGATGATCACACTGCTGGAGATCCTCGTTACGCGCGACAAAAACGGAATCGGAGGTGGGCGATGATCGGACTGGTGCGCAACCTGCTCCGGCACACCGGCCGGGACCCCGAATACCAGGCGAAGATAGCCGAGGTCGGTCAGATACGCGACGAGTTGGACCAGCGCCTTCAAGCGCTCATGAAGGCGACTCTTGACCATGAGGGAGAGTGGTTTTTGGAGGTGGTCAAGCGCAACCCGGAATGCGCCCTAAAAGTCATCGAGGGGTGTGACACGCCAAAAGGGGATGGTGGTTGATGTGTCGCAGATTCCATTCCTCGTCGATCTCGTCGAGGCGGCAGTCGCTTTTTTCGGCGGCTGCCTTTTTTTGTGGTGGTGGTTCGTCATCCGCCAGGCGAGCTCGGTCTATGCAGCCACAACGGTGTGTCTGTTCGGGTTTTGCCTGCAGAACGCGGTCGGGGTATACGCCCGGCACAAAATTGCCGCCGACCCGTCCATTGCCGCCGATATCGCCGCGGCGTGGTGGTTCGTCGGCAGGGACATCCTGACGTTCGGAGGACTGGCGGCCATCGTGGTCATCATGACCTCCAGGATGCTCAAGTCGATTCGTTGGCTGAGGGTTAGAAAGCTTTGCATGCACCTGACGCGAAAGAAAGGATCAACCAAATGAAATCAAGGCTCTGCGTCATCATGATCGCGGTTCTGCTGTACGCCGGCTGCGCCGAAACGCCGGTCGCCGTGAACGTACCCAACCCCATGGCCGCAAGCGTCGATTGCGACCGGCAACTCGATACGTTGACCGCCGGGCTCGCCGGTCCGTCTCTGATTCGCGCGAAGATCCCCAATCCGTGCGACGCCTACCGGGTGCTGGCAACGCTGGCCAAGGCCGGGGCGGTATGGGACGTGTACAAATTCCAACAGCTCGATGCCTGGACCGACAACCTGATCGATGTCGTTACGGCCGGCGTCAGCTACAACGAGCTGGACCTGCTCGTAAGCGCACAGATCCGGGCGGTCAATAAAAAGCTGGGGGGCACATACCTGCTCGTATCCGGCATGACCGTATCGTTTCCCGAAACGTCCATGATCAACGAGTCCGACCAGGCCATCCTGGTTGCCGGGCTGAAACGTCTCCGGGAAGAGGCCCGGCGCCTGGCCATGTTGACCATTCTTCGGCCGGAGACGGAGGAAAGCCATGTCGCCTGAAATGGGCAAACTGGTAACGGACATCCTGTCGGCCGTCACCACCGGGGTTACGACCCTTATCGGCGCCGCGGTCGCCTATGGGGTGTGGAAGCTGCGCGAAATGCAGCAGGACAGGAGGGCCGCGGCCGTCGAAAAATCAAACACCCGCGACCATGAATTCCTGAACGGGCTGATTACCTCGACCGTCGCCTATATCAACCAGACGATCGTCCCCAAGCGGATGCCGGGCGGGTTCGACCGGGAGACGGCCGCGCAGCTGAAGATGGAGGCCAGCCGGCACATTTTGAAGCGCGTTCCCGGTCCCGTCAAGGAACGTCTCGAATCGTTCTACGGGTCGCTCGCCGCCCTAAACGATTATATCGCATTCAAAATCGAATCTGAAGTCTGGATGCAGAAGCCGGAGAAGAGGGATGCCTGCGCTCCAGGCGGGTGACATCTTTTGCACGGCAAACCCAATGGCGCTCGGGCGGGCCATCGTCGCCGTGCAAGCATTTTGGGACGCTGACGGCCGGGCGGAATATTCCCATGCGGGCCTGATCCTGGGGCCGAACGGCACCACCTTCGAAGCCCTTTGGACCAACCGGCGCCAGGGGTTGATGCCCGCCTACGCCGGCAAGCGAATCGTCATTGGCCGTCACAAGGACATGGTCCCGGAGCGGTTTCTCGCCGGGTGGGACAAGGTGGCGCACCTGGAGGGCCGCTGGTACGCGGGCCACCGCTTGCTGCTGCACCTGGTTCCGCCCCTCGCCAGGCTCATTTCAACCGGGGGTTTCGCCGTTTGCTCGGAGATAACCGCCAAGTTTCTGTGCGGAGCGGGGCTCATGGACGCATGGGCCGGCAAAAACCCCGACTACATCGCCGACATGATCCGGCGGTGGAAGGGCTGGAGCATCCTCTTTGAGGGCGTGCTGCCGGAGACCATGGACGAATTCAGAGAGATGCCGGGAGGATCAACGTCATGAGGCTTAGACGATTGCTGTTCGGGGGCGACAGAACCGCAGAGGAGGCGGCCGAGATCGAGGCCGAGGCCGAGCGCAAGCGCAAGGAGGAGGAAGAGGCCGGGCGCAAGCGTCGGGAGGCGGAGGCCTCCAAGGCGCGCAAGGGGTACAAGGGCTATTTTGGAGAGGGTGCGGCCCGAGGAAAACAACTCGATGAGCTGGACAAATAGATTCTGGGCGATCGCCGTTCTCATGGCGCTTGCCGGATGCACGATCAACGCTCCGGTGCGCGAGTACCACTACAACGTTCACATGGAGCGCTCGAACGACGTTGAAATGTCCGTTTTCGCGGACGTTCCAAACAAAAAAGACGAGATACGACAGGACACCCGGCCCACAACGGAGGTAGACGCCTCCATACCGATGAAGGTGATCCCATGAACGAGGTCGCAAGCGCGCGTCTCAATATCACCAAGCACATAAATCAAGTCCGGCTGCTGCTGAACAGTGTGATCGGCGAGTTTTGGCAGCGCTACAACCATCACGACACGAGCAAGCTGGAGGAGCCCGAGCTTTCAGCCTTTGCCCGGATGATCCCGGGTCAGAGCAAAATAGAGTACGGATCGCCCGAGTACAACGCGGCCATGGCCGAGATTGGCGAGGCCATCAGGCACCATTACAGGGGCTCGCGCCACCATCCGGAACATTTCTCGGGCGGCATCGACGAGATGAACCTGATCGACCTGACGGAGATGATTTGCGACTGGCTGGCCGCGTCCAGAGTCAACAACCTGAACGGATCGATTCGGCGTAGTATCTGCCTCAACGTCAAGCGTTTCGGAATTACAGGCCAACTGGCCAATATCCTCGAAAACACAATAGACTGGCTGGAGGAGCACGAGGCGATCGACAAGGCTCGGTCCTCCAACCAGGGAGGAGTAGATGCCGCGAGGACACCGCTATAAGAACGCTAGGTACCGGGCTTTTGCGGAGGCCTATCTTGATATCGGCAATCCGGAAACCTACTTGAAGGCGCTGCCGTCCGCCATCAAGGCCGGGTGGTCGGAAGGGTGGTCAAGAGGCCACTCTTATAAGCTTGTTGATAAGGTTGGAATTCAGGATGAATTCAAGAGGATACGCGATAGGCGGCGGCGGATGTCTACCATCGCCAGCCCCGAGGAAATCCTGGAGGCGCTGACCGCGGTCGTCCGCACGCTGCCGAACGAGCTGGTGGATAGTGACGGCAATCTGGTCCCGCTGAATAAGCTCACCCGCGATCAGGCGCAGTTGATCGCCGGCTACAAGACCAAGCGGCGGACACAACACACCGATGACGGCCCGGTCACCGAGGACTCGATAGAGTACAAGCTGACCGACCGGTTGAAGGCCGCCGAGATGATCGGGCGGAATCTCGGGATCTTTGAGAAGGACAACCGCCAGCAGGCCCCTAACACCAACCTGACCCTGGTGGCCTATCCGACGGGAGATTTGACCCTGGAGCAGTGGCAGGACCAGGTGATGGCGGTTTTGGCCGGCGCCGGGCATGCGCAAGCGGACACCAAGCTGCCGGCTTTGAAGTCGGCCGGGGCCTCGGCGGTGTCGTAGTGTGCGCCTATTGGGCGCCACAGCCAGGGCCGCAGCTGCTTGCGGTAACCTGCCCGGTCGATGAACTCCTCGTCGGCGGAACTAGGGGTGGTGGAAAAACCGATGTTTTGATCGGGCGCCACTTGGGCGGGGTCGAGAAATATGGCCGAAATTGGAACGGCCTGATCATTCGGCGCAGATACAAAGACTTCAACGAGATGCGCCGGCGGTGGGATGAGCTGATATCCAACGGCGTCCCGGCCGAGCGCGTCGGTGGCGAGAACCAGGCCAATTACATCCGTTTCGGCAACGGGGCGGTGGTGGCGATGATGGCGTTTCAGACGTTGCAGCAATTGGACGACATTCAGGGCCATCAATACCCGCTCGTGAGCGTCGATGAGTGCACCAATTTCCCGTGGTTTAACAAGCTCATGGACAAGCTTTCCGGCGTCAACCGCTCGCCGCACGGGATTCCGACACAAATCTTCTGCACGGGCAACCCCGGAGGACCCGGACACGCACAGGTGAAAAGCTATTTTCGGCTTGGCCAGGGCGGGGTGCGGCCCGGCACAATTTTCAGGGGCGAGTCCGGCATGAGCCGGGTGTTTATTCCGAGCTTTCTGCGCGACAACAAGATCCTGGTCGAAGCCGACCCGAAATACGCCGCGCGGCTGGCGGCCATAAGCGACCCGGCGCTGCGCAAGGCATGGCTCGAGGGCGATTGGGATGTCTATATCGGCCAGGCGTTCGACATCACGGAGCGCCACATCGTTGAGCCCATGCCGGTGCCACCGCATGCGGCCATCTATATGACTTTCGACTGGGGGTTTGGAAAGCCCTTTTCGATCGGGTGGTGGTGGCTGGATGGCGAGGACAGGATTTACCGGTTCGCCGAGTGGTACGGCTGGAACGGGATAGAGGATGAGGGCCTGCGGATGGAGGACAGCCTGATTGCCGAGGGCATCCATGAGCGCGAACACAAGATGGGGGTTGCCGGCCGGCCGATCATCCGCCTGGCGGGGCCGGACTGCTGGAATAAAAAGCCCGATTACCGGGGCGGCGGGCAGGGGCCGAGCACCGCGGAGGTTTTTCGGGATAAAAACATCATCCTGCGGCCCGGGGATCCGAATCGCGAGCTAAAACTGAGGGCGTTCCGGGAGCGGATCGCGCTGCCGGCGGATCCAGCTAAATTGCCGATGCTGGTAGTTTATAACACCTGCAAGCATTTCCTGCGGACCATTCCATCGCTGGTTTATGACGATGAGAACCCGGAGTACCTGGACGAAGAGCAAGAGCTTCATTGCTTCGACGAGGCCTGTCACGTCGTAATGGCGAGGGCCAAGGGCGTTCCGGTGGAGATTATCGAGGCGAAGGTCGAGCGGGAGAAGGCGCAGGAGCAGCGCGCCTTACTCCCGAACGAGCAGCAGGCGGCATGGTCGGAGCTCGACAAGATTCTGGAGCAGCAACAGGCGGAGCGCGACCGGTACAACTGAGTTCCCCGTGGAACATGGAGCGATCATGGACAGAAGGTCATTCGACGCCGAGCGGGCGCTGATGATGATGGTGGCCTGGCACTACCTGGGTACCCCGTATATTTGGGGCGGTGACGACCCTTCGGGGTTGGACTGCAGCGGGTTTGCGATCGAATGCCTCCAATCGGTCGGGATCCTGCAAAGGAAAGGCGACTGGACGGCCGCGGTCCTGCAAAAAATGTTCAGCGCCTGCCCGGTTACTGACGATCCGTTGCCGGGCGACCTGGTGTTCTATGGGAACGAGGCCGGCCAGGTCGTCCACATCGAGATCATGGTGGACACCAAGCGGGCCATCGGAGCATCCGGGGGCGGGTCGGCCAACATAAACGTGGCCGAGGCCTGGAAACGAAACGCCTATGTCAAGGTCCGGCCGATCGCGACCCGGGGCGGGCTGCATTCCATCCTGGATCCGTTCTTGGCGGACGCGCTGCAAAAAGCCGCCGGCAAAATAAAGGTGACATGATGAGACACGTCTTTTTCGACACCGTCGATTCTGGGGTGCTGGATATGGTGTTCGCCGGCTTTTTGATTCTACTGCTGATTGCCGTCATCGTCTACCAGACGATCAGCTTCAACGCCGAAAAGAGACGGCTCACCCGGCACAACGACGATCTGCTGAACCGGCTAATGTCCCGCGACATGGCAGAATACGCCGCCGGATCCCGCGCGCTTCCGTCGAATTACAAGGACATTCGCGAGTACGCCAAGAAGGCCTCCAAGGAGGAGGAAGAGGCGCCGGCCGATGATGGGCTTGGCATGCCGGTGACGTAAAAAAAAGGGGGAAGCGATGGCCGGAAGTGGGAATGAGCTGTATGTGGTGGAGTTGGGCGAGCACGACGAGCGCCTGATGTTGAACGAGTACAAGGGCAGGGTATCCGTCCTGGTCTGCAGGGAAGGCGACGACGGCCGCAATTATTTTCGGATGGCCTATCCCAAAATCAAGGGCGGCCATGGCCAGACTGCCATTCCGATGGGCGTCAGGCTGGGGAGCCCCAAACAGGCGATCGGCATCTTGGAGCAGTTCCTGGCGGCCCTGAAAAAGATGGGCGCCGGATGATTCCGCCGGCTGACCGGTGGGAGTGCGTTTGGGACCACGCCGCGTGGCTTGAGATGAGACGGCCGGGCGGATTTTTATCAACGGGCATCGATGGTCCGGCCGGCACCGGGTCCGCAAAGGGAGAGCGTGGCCATGGCCAAGAAGATGGAGGAATCCAAACTCAAAGGGATCTACTCGAAGCTGTTTGACGAGCAGAGCCAGATTTCCATGCGCATCCTGCAGCGGGTGTGGTTCCGCAACGTTCTTTACTACCTGGGCGAGCAGTGGTTCGAGTGGGTCCGGGGGCAGAACACCTTCCGCCGGATCATGCCGAACGCCTACACGCCGACTCCGGTTTCCAACCTGGTCCGCGATTACGTCCGCTCCATGAAATCCCTGATCATCAACAAGGATTATCAGGTCAATATCTGGCCGAATTCGAACGACCAGGACGACCGGGGCGCCGCGGAGATGGGTGAGGCGTTTTTGCGTTGGCTTGAAACCTACAATGACGAGGTCCATCTTGACGAGAAGGAAAAGATCGCGATTTGGATGATTATCGCGGGTACCGCCTTCGACCGTACAACGATCAGCACCGAGGACGATGCCTGGATTTTCGACAGTGCCGGCGAACCCATCAAGACCGGCAACGTCACCTCCGCCTGCCTGAGCCCGTTCGCCGTTTGCCTGGACGGCTACGGGGACCGGTTGCGCCAGAAGCGTTGCATCGGGATCAAAACGCTGCGGCCGAGGGAATGGGTGGAGGATTCCTTCAAAATACTGCTGGCCGGGTCCGACAGCGACAAGGCGGTGATCGACTACGAGCGCAAACTGGCCACGATGGTGGCCAACGTGAGCCCCTGGAAGGGCGACGGCATGGAGTCCATGACGGATTTGCCGGACGAGGACATGGTTCTTTTCAAAGAGGTCGAACAGCGCCCGACCAGGGATTTTCCTAGGGGTCACTACAGCGCCATGGTGGGGGACAAGGTCATTTTCGAGTACGACCGGCTTCCGGTCAAGGCCGGCGATGATGGCCGATGGGACTACAGTATAACCGATTTTCACTTCCATTTCGTTCCGGGCCGCTTCTGGAGCGACCCCGGCGTCAACGACCTGATCAGCCCGCAGAACACCGTCAATGAAATCGATCAGGATTTGTCCATCAACCGCAAGGGCATCGGAAAGCCGCTGGTTTTGGTTCCAACCGACGTGAACATGACGAGAAAGACCCAGTTCGGCCAGAGCATCATCGTACTTCAGTACGACGCGCTGCTGGCCGGCGGGGCCAAGCCCGAGATCGGCCGCGGCATTGCGCTCCCCCAGCAAGTGCTCGAAGAGCGGATGCTGCACATGCAGGCCGCCCAGGACGCCGCGGGGGATCCCAAGAACGTGCTGAGGGGCAAGGCCCCGTCGAACCAGGCTTCGGGCGTTATGGTGGACATTCTGCGGGATGCGGCCGAGCAGGGACACCTGCCGGACGTTGACCGGTTCTATCGCGCCTACAAGCGGGTGAAGCGCAAACAGCTGATCCTCGCCCAGGAGTGCTACACCGAGGAGCGCATGATCAAGATCCCGGACGAAGGCGGGCGCGCCAAGGTGATCAATTTCAAGGGAGCGGACATCCGCAACAACACCGACGTTCGCATTGAGCTGGCTTCCGGGGCGTCGTCCACGAGGGCCGGCCAGGCGAACCTGCTGATGAAGCTCACCGGGGACGGTTTTTTCGGCGCCGACAACGGTATCGACCCGGAGCACCGGGTCGAGATCCTGAAGCGGGTGGGGCTGAGCGGGTTCCGTGACAAGGGGTCTGTCGATATCGCCAGGGCTCTGCGCGAAAACGAAATGTGCGGCAACCACAAGGAGGACGACAGCCTGAAGAAAGTGGTCTACGACGAGGCGGACCCGCAAACCGGACAACCGGGCCGGGTCGAGATCTTCGTTGTGGAGGGCCTCTTCGCCGGCATGTGGCTTCCGGGAGGGCGGGAGCCCGTCGTCATCGAGGACGATCCGCTGTTCGAGTTCGATAACCATGCCGCGCATTACGAAACGCATCGCCGCTACATGGTCGGGCAGGGGTTCAATCTGCTGCCAAGACCGGTCCAGGATGCCATGATCATCCACGCCAAAAGCCACAAGCATGCCATGGAGGCCGAAGCCGCGGCGCAACAGGACGAAATGATGCGCAAACAGGCCGAATTCGAGGCCCAGGTAGCGTCGGCCAAGGCGGGGCCGGACCAGGTCGGCAACATGCCGTACGGCGCAGCCGAAGAAGGGGCCATGGTCCAATAAAAAACGCTTGACTTCATTGTGTTTGCTGGTTAAATACACACAACGTGTAGAGAAATGCCAAAATGAAAATGAAATCCCTGAAGATTTCCAGAGACGAGGCGAAGCTGCGCGAGACGTTGGCGCAGCCCGAAGCGGTCAAAGACACAGGCCCGCGATACCCATGGGGGCTTGAAATCACCCTCGACAAAGACACCATTTCCAAGCTCGGCATCAATGTCGCCGACTACAGCGCGGGCGACGTGGTCGAGTTCACGGCAAAAGCCGAAATTTCCTCTATTTCAAAGCGAGACACGGTTGGTTCGGGCGCCGATAAGTCGATGGGCCTTCAAATCACCGATCTCGCGTTTGGGTTTGATCGCGAAGACGATTAGGCGTTAAGCCGGGGCATCCTCCTGACGGTCGGCCAACCCGAAGGGGGAAACGCAAGAATCGAGGCGCATGTGCGGGCGCACACCTGCATTTTGCGCCTCTTTTTTTGCCCCGGATACCGATACCCCATCCCGCCGCCAACGTGAGCGGTAACGTTTTCGATGAGCGGCACCAAAAGGGAGAAAGTACCATGAGCGTTTTCGATGCGACGGCAGTAGACATGGCGTCCCGGACCCCTGGCGGAGTATCCAACCAGACCAAGGACGCCGGCGAACCCAAGAACGCCGACGAACCCAAGGCTTCGGACAAGCCCGGGGACGTTGGCAAGGACGAATTGGAGAAAAAGGACGGCCCTGCCGGTGGCAAACCCGCCACGACGGAAGCCATCGCCTCGATTCTCGAAAAGTACGGACTGGAATCCCCGGAGCAGCTTGGGGAGTTCATCGACGGGCTGGCCGGCATCAAGGGTCAGCTCGGGGAGTCCGACCTCGCCGAGATCATGGAGTCGCACAAGACGCTGCAGGCCTACCGCAAGGAGTGGGCCAAACAGGAGCGGTTGAAGCAGAAGGAAAACGAGTCTCCGGAGGACACCATCGCGCGGCTCGAGCGCGAGCTCGAAGAGAAGGAAGCTTTGAGCGCGAAGGGCGAGCAGCAGCGCAAGCAGGCGGAGGCCGCCAAACGGCACATTACCGAATTCAACGCCACCATCGCATCGGGCATCGAGGCCGACACGAGCATTCCCGAGGAATACCGCAGCTTTCTGGCGGCGGTGATGGGGGTTAAAAATCCGGTCAATGACGTTGATATCCGCGACAAGGCCGCCGTTCGGAAGGTTTTGAAGACTTTCGGAACGAAGCTGGTCAAGGATTTCGAACAGGCGGTCATCAAACGGTATCGCCAGGGCAAGGGCGATCTGCCGCCCACCCCGCCGCCGGGCGGCGGTGGAGGCTCTCCGGTCGCAAAGGACACCAAACCCAAAAGCCTATCAGAGGCCAGGCGGGCGGCCCATTCCATTCTCGGTCCCCTTTTGAACCGGAACAAGGGCTGACCACGCCACCGGAGGACATAAGCAATGCCTATCGACGGTCACGATCTTACCGCAATCCAAGAGACGTTGAAAAACGTTTACGGCGAAGGGCTCACCCGGCAGTTTGCGGATGAGCGCACCACCTACAACCAGTTCCCGAAGAGCAGCCGGGCGCCCCGCGGCCTGGGCTACTTCTTCGGCGCCCGCTACGCACGCGCCCAGGGCGTCGGTGCCCGGCGTGAAAACGAAATGCTGCCGGATCCCCTGCCCGGCAAGTACGACCAGGGGAAGATCACGCCGAAGTACATTTACGGCGTGCTGCGCCTCACCGGCCCGGCCATCGAGGCAGCCAAGGGCGATGCCGCGGCGTTTGTCGACGGCCTCTCCGATGCGGTGGACGACATCTACCAGTCCATCGTCAACGACCTGAACCGCCAAGCCTGCGGCGACGGGTTCGGCCTGCTGGGAGTTCTCTCGGCTCCATCCGACGCCCTGACCACGTCCGGCGCCACCTGGACGCTCACCCTGAACAACGACCTGGGCTGCGCCCGGCTGGTCCCCGGCATGCTGGTGGACTTCTACGACGGAGCCAATATCGACCAGAGCTCGGTCGCCAGCCGGATTTCCTACGTCGATTATGCCGGCAAGACGGTCGAGATGGAGCCGAACGACGGCACCTACATGGCCAACCACCCGATCATCGCGGCCCGGAGCTATCCCCTCGCCACCGACGCCGTTCCGTCGGGGGCCTACATCGTTCGCATGGGCGCTCGGGAGGCCGTGCATGCGACCACCAACACGCCGGTTGAAATCACGGGCATCGACGGCATTTTCGACAACGGGACGCTGCTCGCCACGTTCGAAAACATCGCCGTCGCCGCCAACCCCCAGTGGGCGGCCAACGTCATCCACAACTCCGGCGTCAACCGCGAGCTGACCGTCAACCTCATGCTGCAGGCCCTGGATCTGAGCCGCACCCGGTCAGGCCAGCGCATCAAGACCATGCGCATGGGTCTCGGGCAGCGGCGCAAATACGCCAACCTGCTCATGCCCGATGTGCGTTTCGCGCCGACCGAGCTCAAGGGCGGCTACGAAATGCTCACCTTCGCCGGCGGCGACGGTTCGGTGAAGATGATCATCGATCCGGATCTCGCTCCTAACAAGATCTACTGCGAGCCGGACGGGGTCATTCAGAAGTACGAAATGACCCCGCTCGGCTGGGGCAACCTCGACCAGCAGATCCACCAGCGGCAGGGCTACGACCAGTGGGACCAGTTCCTCCGGGTCTACACCAATCTGGGGTGCGAGCAGCGCAACTGCCTCACCCTGATAAAGGACCTTATTGAACCAACCCTTTACACCTGATCCCCGGCCGAGAAGTGACGGCCAACGATAGTCGGCTCCGCGCTTCGCTACACCGCGCCAACTTGGGGGCGCGATAAGGCGGAGCGGGCGCGGGGCCGACTAAACACAGTATCCCGGTCGCCCGGGGGCAAACTATCGGAGGAAGCCAAATGACCATCAAG
>CAZLSV010000003.1:0-16793 GCA_964562235.1 uncultured Desulfatibacillum sp. | reverse complement strand
CTGCGAAACCTTCACGAGGAAGTCATTGCCGCGATCGCAAGCGGTGCGGGCTCGGAATACGGGGTTTTCACCCCGGATCCCGGAGCCAAGAAAGTCGTCAACCCCGGCACGAACGGTAACGCCAACGACGGGTACGCCGAACTCATGGTCAAGGCACGGGACGCCACCAAGATCATTCAGAGCCTTGCCAGCCCCGGAACGACCCCGGCCGATGCCGACGACATCCTGATCACGGCCGCCAAGCTTGTGCTTAAAAACCTGGCCCTGGCCGTCAAGCAATACACAACCCTTGCTCCGGCGGCCGACATGGACCACGTCATCCACAACCTGGACGCCGCCTCCAACGATGTCGGCGTGACCGAGTTCACGCCCGCGGCCGGAAAGCTCGCCCTGGTGGCCTGCGAGAACGCCGACAACGCCGTGACCGTGACAACCGGGGCCGGCGCGACCTTCGACGGCACCAACAACACGGCGACCTTCGGCGCGAACAAGGCGCTGTTGCTTTATGGGATCAGCGCGACCCGGTGGCTGATCCTGGCCAACGTCGGCTCGGTAGCGCTCTCTGCCGTTTAAAATCCCGGAGCCCATGGCACATGGCGCTGACCGAGAAAGTGTCTCTGGAAATCGTCAAGCTGGCGCGAGCCGATTCGACGATGAAGATCCCCGTTTACGCGCCGAGCAACCAGGGGGCGAGGCTCTACACGAGGCTTGCGAAGATCATGCCGCTGCCGGCGCTGTACCGGGGATCGAAAATCACCACCTACCTGCGGATGCTCTACACCTCCGCCAGGTATTTTGTCGATGTTTACGGCGACAAGTGACGCACGGCCGCAAAGCGGCTTAACGGAGGCGTCCGTTAAGTGTAGGACCTCCTTCCTATAGGGGGCGAGGGGTTGCCTGCCGGGGTCGCCTCTCGCCTCCAGCGCACAACGGGGCAATCTATGCTTTCACCCGATCGGGTCTTTATGCAGCGGCTGAAGAGTCTGGATCCGAAGCTCGGCTGCCGGTACGAGCCGGGCCACCATCATTTCGTCATCACCTATAAGCGGGCGATCGGCGAGGACGTTCCGGTCCTGCTGATCGAAGGCCCCGAAGGTGGGTTCCGCCACCCGGACGAGCGCGACATTCGGCGGCTCCAGGAGGGTGACCTTCACCGGGTGCCGCTGCACGAGCGCCTGCAGTCGGTGGCCGCCTACATGGAGCGTGACCGCGAGGAGCGGGCGCGCAAGCGCCACCAGGAGATCCGTGAGCGGACCCGCGAGGATCGGCGGCAGCTCTCGCGGGCGATCGGTAAAATCGATCGCAACAACGGCGGCAAGTCGATGCCGTTTCGCCGGATCAATCACATCCCGAAAGGGCAAAACTTTTCTGCCACATTGCTTGAGAACCAAGCCTGATGGCAGATCCAAACGGAGGAAGCCATGTCGATGATTCTGTTCAACCCGACCGACGAGGAGATGGAGTGCGTTTATATCGGCGAGCGGATGGTGATTCCGCCGGCGCCGGACCCCCGCCACAAGATCAAGGTGGACGACGCCCGCGGCCGGTTCGCGCTTAATTTTCTCGGAAACCGGGGGCTTGTTTCCCTCGAATACGGCGACGAGGGCGAGGGCGAGCTGAAAAAGGCCGAGATCGGCCGGAACGAGAACCAAAAGTTCAAGCGCAAAATGGTGATGGACTTCAACCAGCTGAACGACATGCAGCAGCAGCGGCGCCTGCCCTACTTCACCCCGGACGAAAGGATCAAGAAGTACGCTCGCCAGCTGGGCATCGCGCTCTACGAGCCCATGTCCACCAAGGACGACGTGACCAGGGTTCAGGCCGAGCTCGAGCAGAAAGTCCAGGAAAAAGACCGCGAGGTCCAGAAGAAGGACGCTCAGATTTCGGATCTAACGGCCAAGGTCGACAACCTGACCGCGCTCGTCGAGAAGATGCTGGTTGCCGCCGGCAGGTCCGCCGGGGCGGATGCTCTCGATCATGACTGGGAAGAGATCAAGAAGAAGGTGAAGGGGCTCAACTCCAAGTACCTGCAGGGATGGGTCCAGAAAAACTTCAGGGAAATCGAAAACTACCCGCCGGATGTGAAGGGGCTGGTGGTGGAGCAGTACGAAAAGCTCTATTCGGTGCCGTTTCCTAAAAACGAGCACGAGGCGCAGGCCATAGCGGCTTAAGAAATCGCCGTGAACGCCGCCGCCCAACCCATATCTGCCCGATAGGCAGGCGCAAGCGGCCGCCTCCGGGCCGTGGAGGTAGCCGTGACCACCCCTATTCACGCCTATAGCCTGGTCGAGCAGATCCGCTATCGGCTGAACGACTACACCTACGACCGGCTGGTCGAGCTGGACCCATCGGCCGTTTTCTCAAACCGCCTTATCCACACCGCCATCAACAAGGCCCAGCGCGAGATTGCGGCCTACATCAACCGCCGAAACCCCGGCCTGATGATGGGCGAGGTGAATCTCGCCGGGGCCAACTCGGTCTTTGCCCTCCCGCCGGACTTCGGCAACCTGCTTCTATTCCGGGATCCCGCTGGCCGGAAAGTCCACAAGGTAGCCCAGGACCGCCGGCGGCTCACCCAAAGCACCGGCAGCGCCCGGCTTTACTACCGCAAGGGCAACACCCTGGTTCTCGACCGGGCGGGCGTCAGCGACATCTATTCGCTCATATACCGCAAAGTCCCCCGCGACGTTCACAACGGCATGATGCAGGTCGATGGGTCGAATTACTACCTTGACAGCAACCATGCCTCCACGACGCTTGACTATTACAACGGCATGACGCTCTACGACGTGACCTCCGGCTTTGACATGGAGGTGACCGACTACCTGGCGGCGTTTCTTTTCACGGCCGCCTCCGGGGATCCGATGGATGAGGATTATTACGGGATTTATCCCGACCTGCCGGCCTGGTCGCACCAACTGCTGGTCGAACGCGCCTGGCTGGATCTGGCGAGCATGCCTATCTCGCTTGAGAAGCCGACGGCAACCGATGTCGCGCGCCACCAGGAGAATCTGCGCCTGGCGCTGCTTGAGTTTGTAACCACGGACGCCGACGACGACGTGGAGGAGTACTTCACCTCGTTTGAGCCCAAGTCCGGCGCACCGCAACTGGGATCTTAACATGCCGGCCCACAGCAAGCTCCTGATAGACACCGACAAGCCCATACCCTTCAAGGGCGGGTGCATCACCGAGAAGGACGAGGAGAGCCTCAAATTCGGCGAATTTTCGCTTGTGCAGAACATGCGCAACGTGGCCGGCTGCCTGGAAACCCGCTTCGGGCAAACCGCCCAGCACACGACCGCCGACGGGACCAACAAGGTTTTGAGCCTTTACCAGTTCCGCAAGACCAAGACGGTCGAGCGGCGCCTCTACGCGCAAATGAGCAGCGGGGCGTTCCTGGAGGCGACGAACGCGCCGCCGGCCATCACAACCGGGGCCTTCGGGGCAACGGCCTTTAGCGTTCCCACTTCCGGAGAGACTCCCGCCTCCTGGGCCATGATTAACGACCTGATGATTATGGCTTGCGGCAGCGATCAGCACAAGTTCTACGGTGGAGACACCGGCTACATCGAGAGGCTCGTATTCCACAACGGGACCACCACCCCGCTCGACATGCCGGCGATCGGGACCGACTACTCAACCGAGATCCGTTACGGCGACTCTTCCACCGCGGCCGATATCAGCAACATGAAAACCCTGGCCAACGGGGGGGCGATTTTCATCAAGACCGCAATGCCCGTCACCGGCTTTTATTTCGCGATGGGCAACACCAATTCCAGCGCGGCCGCGATGAGCGTTCACGCGCGCACCCAGTACGGGACGTGGGTTACGATGTCGATCGGCAGCGACGGGACCTATACGGCTCCAGCGACCTTCGCCAAGTCGGGTTGGGTGACGTTTGGCCAATATTCGGCGATCAAGCCAACCTATATGTACGGGGAAACCGGGTTCTGGTACCGGATCAGCGTTTCGGCCGCGCTGGATGCCTCCGTTTCGATTTACAGTGTCAAGTTCCAAACCGGCTACGAGCCGCTGCAAAATGTTTGGGACGGCGTGCAGCAAACGGCCGTCGAGGTTCAGGTCGAAAACGCCGACTATGATTGGGAAACCTATGGCGGCAGCTCGGTCGATGTCGCCACTCTGCCCTTCGGCAGGCGGGTCATGGTGGCTTTCACCGACCCGGTCGAGGGGATTTTCATCGATCCCGGCGCCATCCCCTGTTCGGCGGCCGTTTCCCTTTCCTCAATCAAATACTGGAACGGCTCATCTTTTGTCAGTGTCGGCACCCCGGTCGACGGGACCAACGGACTGGCCAACGCTGGTTGGGTACCCTTCCCTCGGACCCCCGCTCAGCCGACGCAGTGGCAAGCCGGCGGCCTTTGGGCCTACTGGTACGAGATTACCTGGAGCGGCAACCTGGACGATCTCATGTCGCTTGCTATCGCCGGCATGCCCGTTTTCGACATCAACGATTTCGGAAGCCTGGGGCATTGTGTCGAGGTGTGGAAGGATCGCGCCTGCTACACCTTCGACCAATACGGGGCCTATGTTTATGTCTCGGCCACCGGCGCCCCGATGGTTCTGAACGGGTCCGATTACGGGATCCTGAAGGCCGGCGACGGAAGGGCCAACCGAGTCGTAAACATGAAGAAGTTCCACAACGAGCTCCTAGTCTTTCAGGAGGAGAAGGGCTCGGCCGGCGGGTGCGTGACGCTCTTCGAGGGCTACTCTCCGGCCACCTTCGGCCGCCTGGTCCTGTCCACCAAGATCGGGACGTTCAACGCTAAATCCGCCGATGTCGTGGACGGGGTTCTGACCTCTGCGGAGAGCGGGGACACCGCCAACAAGACCCTGTGCTTTTTCCTGAGCCGATACGGGGTTTGCGTGACGGACGGGGAAACGATCAGCGTCATGTCGGACGACATTCAGAATTACTTTGACCCCACCCAGCCGGAGTGCATCCGCCAGGGCTACGAGTCGGAAATGTGGCTCTCCTACGATGCCGCCTACAACGTGATCCGTGTGGGGCTTGTGAGCGGCGGGTCGGCCACCGCCTGCAACGTTTTCCCGGTCTTTGACCTGGTTGCCAAAAAATGGACCTTTGACGACCTCGGACAAAAGCTCGCCTGCATGGCGAACATCGAAGCGGGCTCCGGCACGGCCCCGGTGGTCCAGGTCGGCGGCGGCACCAACACCGGGCGCGTTTACGTTCTCAACACCGGAGCGACCGACAACGGCGTTGCCATCGTCACAAAGACCCGGACCGTTCTCAATTACCGCGGCCTCAATCTGGTACTGAAGACGGTGGTTTTACGGTTTAAGGCGATCGCCACCAATCTGCAAAGCGGCTTTGAGGTTGACGGCAAACCGCTCAACTATGTCCAGGTTCCCGTGAACGCGGTTTACGCCGGCCATTCGTCCCGGAGGCATTTCCTGCCGGTCAATTTCACGGGAAACAAAATCGTTATCGAGCTGCAGGAGAGTACCGGCAGCGCGCGAATGACTTTTTACGATCTCGGGTTGAAGGTGCTCGCATGGCTGAACCGGTAAAAAGCGGCGTGAAGCCGCACCTGAAACAGTTTTTCGATGTCAAGGAGAAGGGTGAAACCCCACCCCTGAACGAGAAGGGGTTCTGGAAGAAGCCCGAAAAACCGGTCATCAAGGAAAAATGAAGGACTACAGCCGCAGGCCCTACATAACGGAAGAGGGCTACCCGAAGGCGATGCGCGGCCGCCCAGCCAAGGCCAACTTTAACCGGGTGCTCGAGCAGGACCGTTCTCTCGGGGAGTTCTCGTCCAACAAGCCATCGGCCGAGCGGGTGCGGCAGGCACGGCGGGTTCTCGCGCAATCCGAGTTCAAGAAGCCCTACAAGGACCAGGATTACGACGAGATGGAGCACTGGGCCGATCCCCCTCCCGGCATCCGGCTGGATCCGTGGAGGGGTGGGGGCGATTTTCCGGTCGAGATTGAGGAAGGCCCGACGCTCGAGGGGCCGGCCAAGGCGATCTTTGACATTGAGCCCGTGGGCTATATCTGCCCTGGAGTTTTATCCCGGCTGGATCTTCGGCCCACCCACAGGATCACAGGGGTCGAGCTGGTGTTTTCGCCGCCGGGCACCGAGATGCAGCGCATTTCCGCCAACGCGATCAATGTCCTGGTTCCCGAGTCATACGGCGGCGGGGGGCTGTTGCGGATCCGGGCCTACATGCAGGCGGGCCGGAAGTTTAACAATCTTACCGGCGATTCGGTGGGCAACCACCCCATCGGCGAGGTTTCAAGCGGGCGCTGTCGTCGGCTGTACCTGGAATTCTCCTTCTACGCGGTTGTCTACAATCCGGGGACTTCCGCATACGAAGCGGCCACCAAATACACGGTTTTCAATCTGCACACGGGGACGGTTGCGAGCGGGGTCCCGAACGGCAGCGGAGGCACCGTCAGCTTCCCGTGCGACGACGCCGACCTGGTTTATTTCAGGGGGAAGTGCCAGTCGGTCGACGTCGCCAACACGGTTAGTATGACCAACCCGCACGACACAACCCCGAGCGTTCACAACATTGCGCCGGGCCTAACGGAGTGCTTCCCGTGGGGAGGGTATTCGGCGCGCACTCTGTCCGCCTACCACCCCGCCGATACGGTTCAGTACCGGGACTCGGAGGGGAGCTGCTCCTTCACCGTCAATGTCCCGTGCGAGGCAGGCCCTCCGGAGGTCGCAGGGGATGCCACCGAGGAAAGGAGCGGAACGAGTTATACCGGCTGGATTCACAAATTCCTCAATTCCAAGGGGAGCCTGTTGGGGCATCTGGACAGCATGCGAAAGAGGGATACATCGAGCTCCGCCTCATTTTCAACGAAGTGGGGCGGCTCGCCGCCGGATTGCTACAGGGATGTGATTTATTCATCAAGCTACAGCGCCACCGATCGCGAAATGGTCTTTGACGGAACGACCGAAGTGTTTTTTTACACCAAGTCCGGTGGGGTTGGGTACTACTTATCGCTGGTACCCGACGAACCCTCTTTCAATCGGTTGACCGCGAACGGTAAAGTCGTCATTGGCCAGGCCACGCGATGGAACAAGGATTTCACGGCGCCCAAATATCCCGACGTTTCGTTTTTGATTGACATCCGCGACGGGGACGACTCGGTCCCGTTTCCGGCTCTTTTCATGATGCAATACAGTGCGGCCGGGCTTATCAGCAAGACCCAGGACATCGGGCCAATGCCGACCAACGGTGCCCGGTTCACCGCCATCGAGGCGGCGATCAACGAGTGCATGGTGGCCGCCGCAGTCGCGGCCGGCGGCGGAGGAACGACGTTCTGGACAAACGCGGTCGGCGCTATGCTGCGCTACGGGGCGCTGCAATGAGGATCAAGGCCCTGATCAACGCCCATTCGGCCATGGCGACAAGGTATTCCGATTTGGTTTACCGGGTGGCCCTGGCGGCGGCCGAGGATGCGAGCGAGCACGGCCTGGAGGCCGTGAAGAATTTCATCGCCCCCCTGCATCCCGACTACAGCATCAAGGTCCCGTTGCCGTTGAGCACCGGCGGAGCGATTTGTCCCGAGTGCGGCGGACCGATCCTCGCCCTGGACCTGAACAAGGCGCCGGATGCCATGGTGCCAGGGTTCGCAAGCTATGTGGGGTGCAACCGATTCATGGATTGCGGCTGGGGCATCATTTCGAAGGCTCCGGTCGCCGAAATAATCATGGAAATGCGTAGGTGTGCCATGGAAAAACAGCCCTGCGATTTTTCCCGTTTCGACGATTTCAGACCGGAGGAATAAAGAAAATGGCTGGATCCTACCTCGACAGCTACGAGCCCAGGGGGTATGCGACCGAAAAGCCGGTGGCGGCGATCAGGAGCTCGAAAACCTCGGACGGAAACGATTGGA
Source organism: uncultured Desulfatibacillum sp. (assembly GCA_964562235.1). GTDB lineage: Bacteria > Desulfobacterota > Desulfobacteria > Desulfobacterales > SpSt-501 > SpSt-501. The sequence continues at coordinate 8,903 of CAZLSV010000003.1, read as the reverse complement.
CGTGGGCCTATGGGAGCCCCTCCGATTATGTCCGTTGGAAGAACAACGAAAGCGCCCGATCGGTTGGCGGCGGCCGGCGTTCGGGATCCGGTAGCTCGCGCACGGTGACGACCGTGAATTTCACCCGTCCCGCGCCGCAGGCCCCGACCCTTCCGACGCTCGAAATGCCCAAGGTCAATGAAAAGGTGGTTCGGTCTTTGGCGCAGAAGGCCGCAGCCCCAGGGGTTCGATCGCTGAGAGAGGCCATCCAGACGGTCGCCGGGCAGCAGTCGGATAACCCCAACGTGCGCCGTATGACACTGCGTGAGGCGCTCCAAGGCTACGGAGCTGGCCTTGAGCGTGTCATGGGCGGAGCGCAGCAGCAGGCGAGAACCCAGCACATGCAAGACATCGAGCAGCAGGGCCGGGAGACGATGGCCAACTACCAAACCAGCGTGAACGCCGCGATGGACACCTATAATAAGGCCTTCCAGGAGTACATGAGCTCGGCCGAAAAGATATCGACAACCGAGGCAGCCGAGAGTCCGGAAACATCGGATTACATCTGGACCAGGGACCCGAGCGGTAGCCTTAGACAAAGTTATTCGCAGGATTACTACGCCAGACGCAAGGCGGCGGCACTGAGAAGGTGAAAAAGGAGGCTCGGCCATGAGACTTCGATTTGCCAACGAACCGTCCGGAGAATACTCCGAGGCTGACGGTGGACCCGAGGAGCAATCGGCGGTAGCGGCTCCGGACCGCGACGAGGTGGTCCTTTACAAGGGATCTGGTGCTGCTCCGGAGGACGTGAACCTGCAGATGACCAACGTGAAGGCCTTAGCCAGGATGCCGAACCTTCAGAAATTCGCCCAGGACCAGGCCGACGTTACCAAAGCTCGCTACGGCGGGACGGCCATCCAGGACAAGCCCTCCGCCGCGGCCCCCTACGAAAAGCCGGAGGGTGACCTGGCGGCCCAGCCGCGCCGCTTCGATCGCGGGGCTTTCGAAAAGATCGTGTATTCCAAGTTGGGCGGCAATCCGTTCGAGATTGACCCGGTGGCCGAAATAAACCGCGCGACCGTCAACGATCTGCCGCAGCTCTTCGAGCGGGTTTTCCAGGGGGAGGCCATTTGGGAGGACCGCAACCGGCTGAGCCCCAAACAACAGGCCTTTTGGCAAGACGAGGTGAGGCGCTACCGGGCGCACGTCAAGGAGTCCGTCGATTCGGAGCGCCGAAACAAGATCGAAATGTACAAAATAATGATGTCCAACTTTGACGCAGAGCACAAGTCCGCGGAGGCAGCCGAAAAGCGTGTTCTGGAGCGCGAAAAGGCGTGGATGGGAAGGGCGGAAAAGGCCGAGGCGGCAAGCGACAAGTCCGCCGGCCGCCTGACGAAGCTCGATCAGGAAGAGCGTTCCATCCTGAAGCGTGGGGCGGAGATTTTGAAGGACGTGGACCCGTTGTCCAAGGAGTTAAAGCCCGAACAGGTGGCCGAGTACCGGACCATCATGGAACAGCTGCAGGGTATCAAGTCCGAACGGCACACGTTGAAGATGAAGCACGACCCCGCCTATCAGCAGCAGCAGGCGGAGCAGGAAAGCGAGCGGCAGAAAGAGGCGCAGCAGGTGAGAATGAAGGCGGGCGGGGCTGATGAAAAGGCCGCGGAAACGCCGCCGCAGGCCGCCGGATCCGGGACTCCTAGCCCGGGTGAAGTCCGCAAAAAACTGCCTACCGCCGACACGCCGAAAAGCGACAAGGGCGTTGTCGCCGTGGGCGGGTTTAAGGTCCGGGCGGGGGCAAAGGGCGCTCCGTCCGAGGTCCGGCGCCATACGAGCGGCAAGCTGCTCGCCAAATATTCGGACGGATCGATTGAATGGGTCGAGGAGGTGAAATAGATGGACTTGGCCCGCGAGTGGGAAGAATCCGCGCCCTCCGATCCGGGATTCGACGAAGAGGGTTTCCGGGATTGGTACGACCGATGGTCGACGATCACCGGACTCGACCCAAACCCCGATGCGCCCGAGCACAGATACAACTACCGGGAAGCCTACAGGGCCAACGCGGAGCCCGCGGCGGACGACTCCGGGGGCTACCACTGGCCGAGCGCGTTCAAGGCCGACGACCACCCTGACCGGTACATTGACGGTGTTGACACCAAGGCCGGCATTGACATGGAGCGGGCGTGGGACGAATCCGCGCGCGGCGCGGAGGACGACGATTCAATTTCAGCCGCCGGCCGGGCCAATATGAGAATCGCCGGGGGTGCCTCGCTCGAGGGTCCAGGCGAAACCGAGGATCCCGCCACCGACGAGCGCGAGGCGCAGCGCCTGGAGCAACAGCTCGCCGCCAACGAGCGGGCCATTCCGGTCATCGGCAGGTATTCCGCCAGCTGGATGCCGAATTTCATCAAGGACACGGATGCCTACCGCGATTTCGTTTCAGGTCAGGCAACCGACCGCGCGGGGCTCTTGCTCGACAAGCAGCGCAAATTGCTCAAAGAGGGCAAGGATCTAAGCGACAAAGAAAAGCGCTACCTGGAGGATATGCAGCTGATCAGCGGCTACAACTCCACCTCGCGCGGCCTGGCGAGCTTTATCCCGGCGGCGGCGGAAGTGGTGGGCCAGCAGTTCGAGGCGGCCACGAGCCACGAAAAGAACCCCTACGCGATGGCGATGGTAGCGGCCGGAGGGGCGGCGGCTGTCGGAGCGCTCGGTGGCCCGGCTTCGCCTGTGACGGTGCCCGCGGCGGCGGCGGCGGCCGGCACGGCGGCTTTCACGGCCGGAACACTGACACGTACCTCCGCTATAGAGGCGGGCCATGCCTTCGACGAATTCCGGAAGCTGAAGGACGAGGACGGCAACGCCATTACTCTACAACAGGCGCTTTTCGCCTCCGACATAGTCGGGGGGCTGAACGGCGCCCTGGAAGTGGCCGGCCTGGCAGCGGCAGCCAAGCTGATTCCCGGGGTGCGAAACCTTTTCAAGGACGGGGTGCGCGGGTTTTTAAAACAGCCGACCGTCAACCGCGCCTTTATCGACTTCCTGAAGGCCTACGCGACCGGGTGGACCGGGGAAGTTTCTACCGAGATGCTTCAGGAGCTGAACAACATTATTGCCTCCGGTATTCTTGAGGGGAAGGGGGTGCGGGACAAGCTCTCCGAGCCTGAAACCGCCGAGCAACTGGCCGAGATCTTCGATAAAGTCGGCAAGGCAATGGCGGTCCTGGGGGCGGCGGGCAGCGGCGTCAACCTGGCCACGGATATCAGAACGGCGGTCAACATCAAGGCCGAGGAGAAAAAAATCGGGCAGCAGGTGGTAAACGACTTCGTTGATCACCTGAAGGGGCAGGTGGAGTCCGGTCTGGTGACGGCCGAGGACGTTGACGAAATCACCAAGGGCATGAAACCGAGCCATCCGGCCTACCAGGCCCTGCGCGGCCTATCCGGCAAGGAGCGGGCCGGCAGCGCCGGGTTTGCGACCGCAAGCGAGGACGATCTGGCGAACCTCAAAGCCTATTTGGTGTCCGGCTTAGGGGTTGAGGAAAAAGATATCGACGTGCAGCCGGCCGCGGGCAGCAGTGCCCGGGGCGTTGTTCAGGCCGCGGGCGAGGCGTTTGGGCGCAAGGTGGTATTCTACCGGGCCGAGGGTGTGGCTGACGGCCTAAACGGCCTGTACGACAAAGACAGCGACACCATTTTCATCAACGAGAGCGCCCAGGACCCCTATTTGACCGTTCTCGGCCACGAGACCCTGCATCGGATGAAGGCAAAGCACGCCGATCTCTACGATACCCTGACGTTTTTGACCGAGGGGCTGGAGTCAAATTTCGATGCGCACCTGGAGAGTCTGAACGCCGGCCGGAAGGCCGCCGGTTTGGCGGAGCTGACCAAAGAGGAGGCCCTGGCCAGAGAAGAGTATATGGCCGACTTCGTCGGTCAGCAGTTCGCCGACCCCAAGTTTTGGGAGAAGGTCAACGCCGAAAACCCCTCCATTGCCAAGAAGTTGGCCGATCAGGTTTTCGAGCTCATTGAGAAAATCCGGAAGTACCTGCGCGGGCAGAACGCACAGCCGGAAGCGTTCAAGCAGATCAACGCCGTCCAGGACGCTCTGGCGTCGATTTATGGCGAGTATTCGCGCCGGGAGACCCAGGTCAAGGATGGTACCCAGCAGCCCGTTACCGCCGGCTCGGTTGCCCGCAAGGCGGTGGATACCGTGGGTGCGGTAATCGGCCCGAAGGCGGCCGAAGCCAAGGTTTCAGGCACGCCGAGCAAGGCCGGTGCACCGGCACCGGCAGCCGAAACCACTCCCCGGGTCGCACCGGCACCGGCACCCACCGAAAAGGATTGGCAGGATGCGGCGCCGGCGGAGACGGCCGCGCCGGTTGCGAAGGCGGGAACGAAGCCGCAAGCACCCGCGCCGGAGGCAGCGAAACCGGTAGAAAAAAAGCCTATTGTCGAATCAAAGGCGGAAACAAAGGCGGAAACGAAACAGCAGGAGTTTGACCGGCTCTGGAAGGATTTGAACGACGAACAACGTCGGCGGTTGGCTGAAGTCCCGACCGACGATGAAATGTCGATCGATGAGAAGATCGCTTTCGTCAAGGCCGAGATGGCCACGCGGCCGGCCGCGAAGGAGTCCGCACAGCCGACCAGGGTTCAGCCTGCTGAAACACAGCCGGAGACCACGGCGAAGCCGCGAAAGAAAAAGCCCCCGGCAGCCAGAAAGACGCCCGGGGAAAGAGTCACGACTCTACGCGGACGAATCAAGGCCATGGGCGGGTTGAATTTCCTCAACTTCAAGGGCGAATTAAAGGAGCTGCCGACGGCCGTAAAATTCCTTTCCAAGAAAACCGGCGAGAAGCTGGACTTGGCCGAACAGCGGCTCAAAGATGAGGGGTGGCTCAGACCGGATGAGAGCCTGGTCGATGTCCTGCGCGACCCGGCCAATCTGCGGCGCAACAAGGTCGCCGGAGAGGGGCTGGAGAAGCGGTCCGAGCACATGACCGAGCAAGAGAAGAAGATCAAAGCCGAAATGGACTATGAGGCCGAGGAGCCTCCGCCCGGCGACTACGTTGCCATGAGAGCCGAAGACCTGCCGACGGGGCGCAAGATCATCGCACTCGACATGAAAAGTGCGCGCGGGTGGGATGTTTACCAGGTGGTCGAAAAGGATCCGTTCGGAGTTGTTCTGCAGGACGGCATCGAGCTGACCCTGTCCCCCGATCAAATGATCGAGGTGCGCAAGCAGGACGCTGAAGGTAAAAACCTGGTTGCATCGGTGAAGCGGCCGGCAAGTACGCAGCTGGGGCTTTTCGGGTCGCTGACCCCGCCGCTGGAGACCGGCCCGCGGGCGGATCAAAAAACAGGGGCCGCCGCCAAACAAGAGCAATTGAGCCTCGAGCTGGGCACCCAAACGGCCGCCCCCGAGACCGAGCCGCCGGCAGCCAAAAAGCAGGCGCCGGTCCGAGAGCCCTGGCAGATGACCCGCGCCGAACTCTCAAAGGACTACGGCTGGGAAATGCGGATCCCGAACAACGCCGAAAAGCCCTGGGAAGGCGAGATCCCGCCGGTCGGCACCTGGCGCATGGACCCGGCAACCGGGGGACTGGAGCAACTGCGTTACGTCAACCCCAACGAGGTCCGGATCACCGAATCCGAGCAGGAAGGCCGCGCGCATGCGACCTACCCCGTCTATCTGAAGTGGGCGCGGGAAGGACGGCAGGCACCGCCGATCAACGTCGTCAAGCACGTCGACGGGCACTGGGTAGCCACCAACCGGCGCCGGGTGCTGGCCGCGCGGGAGGCGGGGCTTGAGGGCATCCTCGCGTGGGTTTCCGATACCGACAAAAACGGGCGCCCCGCGCCGACCCATGAGGACGTGATTGCCAAAGCCCTCAAAGAGGGCAAGCCGGTTCCGGACGAGGTGCTGGCGGAATACCCCGACCTGAAAAAATCTTTTGAACCGGCACCGCCGGCCGCACCCGCCAAGGATGAAAAGATCACCGATGTCGGCGAGGAGCTGTGGTTCAACAAGCGCAACCGCATGGGTAACGGTGTTCGCTGGTCCGACGTGCAGAACCTGAACCAAACTCTGAAGGCGAGGGAGGTGTCAAAAAACAAGGTATGGCCGCGGCCGGATTACCAGCAGCTGGTGGACGACGGCCTGCCCGTCCTCGTGGCGCACATCGTCAAGCAGGTTTACGACGCGATCCCCGTTGCGCCGGCAAAGAAAACCGATGAGAATCTCAAGTTTTACATCGAGGAGGTGCAGCGGGTCCGGGAGGCCGTTTACCGCTGGGCGAAAGACGACCGGGCCGTTCGGGCGCTGGTCGAAAATCTCGCCGCCAAGGCCGGAGCGATGGCCAAGGCGATGCGCGGTGGATCCATCGGCCTGACGGATCTGACCGCGGCGAGCAAGAGCCTCTTCGATGCGATTTATCCGGGCTTTGAGCGAAGCGATTTCCGCGAAGGCGGAAAATATAGGCAGTCCGCGTTGATGCTCGGAACCAAGAAGTTTTTGAACGCCATCCAGCCGGGCGGCGATGAGATCCGCCGGGCGGCGAAGGCGATCTTTGAGCAGGGATGGCCCGGGGCCACCGAGTCCTGGCAGCGGCAGGGGATCAAAGTACTAAAAACCGCCGACGCTGCGGCAGTCATGGAGGGATATCGTTACACCGAAGATAAAAAGAGCGTTCCTGTCTATTTCGTTAAATATTCCGACCGGGGAGGGATGAAGGACTTTCCTTCCCGCGCGGAGGCGCAGGCGCATATCGATGGGCTCAAGCCCTGGATCGTTGTCGACAAGCACCGCCGACTGATCGGCGACTTTGCCACCCGGGAAGCGGCCGAGGAGGGGGCCCGGGAGAAGGTGAAAAAAACGAAGCCCAAGATTGCCGACGCCCGGATTGCGATGGCGGAGGCGACCCGAAAAGGACCGGCAACGCGCGAGCCGGGCGAGGATGTGACCGCGGAGCGGCTCAAAGACCATTTCGGGTTCAGGGGCATCAACTTTGGAAACTGGACCAACCAGGCCGAGCGCCAGGCCTCCCTGAGCGCCGCTTTCGACGCCCTGTCCGATCTGGCCGAGATTCTCGGGATCCCGCCCAAGGCGATATCGCTGAACGGGCTCCTAGGGGTTGCGTTCGGCGCGCAGGGAACCGGCCAGTTCGGGGCGCATTTCGTTCCGGGGGTCAACGAAATCAATCTGACCAAGACGCGCGGGGCCGGCGCTCTGGCGCATGAGTGGTTTCACGCGGTCGATCACTACTTCGCCAACCAGGCCAATCTCTCCCGCACGGCAGAGCCGTTCCTCAGCCACCACCTCAAAGTCGTTACCGGATCCCTCCGCCCGGAGATTGCCAAGGCGTTTGACGAGATTATGGACGCGGCGCGCGAGCGGCCCGCGACGGCCGAGGAAATCGCCAAGGAACAGGCGGACCGGCATGCCCGGGATCTGAAATATTTTAATTCCTGGCTCAAATCCATCCGCAAAACCCTCGAGCAGTTCTCCGCCGATAACGTGCGCGAGGGGGCGCTGAAAGAGTTCGATGAGCTGGCCGAGCGGTTGCGCAACGGCGACATGGGCGAAGGGTACGCCATGGCCGGCAAGTTGAGCCTCCCTCAAGTGGTCGCTCAGATGAGGCTCTTGGTGGAGGACAAGTCCCGGTACAAGGGGGCCGTCGGCGCAGATAGTTGGAAGAACATTGCCAACTGGGCGCGAGCTTTTAACTACAAGAAAACCAACAAGGATGCCCAAAAAGATCACATCCCGCAAACCGTGACGACCGAGTTCGCCAAAAACGCCGGGAGGCTGGACGGTGAGAAGAAGGGCCGGCCCTACTGGTCCAAGCCGACCGAGGTCCTGGCGCGTGCCTTTGAGAGCTACGTGGTCGACCGCCTGCAGGCGCAGGCCCGGCGAAACGACTACCTGTCTTTCCCGGTCGATGACGAAGAGAGGCAGCGCTACCCCTACGGCGAGGAGCGTGCGGCGATCAACGCCAAATTCGATGCCCTGGTGAACGCGATCGAGGCCCGGCCGACCGAGAAGGGGGTGGGGCTGTTTTCGATCAAGTCCGCCGACTTCAAATACTGGTTCGGAAAATCCAAGGTGGTCGACGTGGGCGGCCGGCCAAAGGTGGTCTATCACGGCACGACGGCCTCCGAGGATTTTGACGCCTTTGAAACGACCCCGGTCGCCATGGACGTGAACGAGGAGGATCCCGGCACCGGGCGCACCTCCGGTCCGGATCCGACGGCGTTTTTGGGCGCGCACTTCGCCGAGGATTCCAAGGTGGCCAACTTCTTTGCTGCCGGCGCCTACCGCCGCGAGGGCAAGGCCGAGGGCGGCCGGGTGATCCCGGTCTATCTCAGCGTCCAAGAGCCCTACGAAACGACCGAGAGCGAGCTGCACGATGAAATGCGCAAGATGCCCATACAGCATTACGCCCTCGAGGACTACGCCGAAGCCATTGATGAGGACGTGCTGGATATCCGCTACCGGGTCAAAACGATCGAGGCGTTTTGGGATAAATACGACGAAAACGACGCTTTCCGGCGCAAGGTATGGAGCGACGTTTACACTTATATCGGCGACGTTTACGGCGAAAACGCCGATGCGGTCCGCGAAGAGCTCGCCGCGGAAACGGCGGAGGCTTTCCGGTCGCACCTGAAACGGCTGGGCTATGACGGCGTGCGCTACAAAAACGAAGAGGAGGGCGGGATTTCCTGGGTGATCTTTGAGCCCGGACAGGTGAAGTCCATCTGGAACGTCAAGCCTAATCGTTCTCATGGCGAAATATTGGCTTCGGTCAAGGGGGCCGACAAGATCCCCAAATTCAAAAACTCTCAGGAGGCGGTAAGCTTCGGACGCAAGGCCACCGCCGAGCAGGTCGAAACGCTCAAAAGCCTCTACGACGCCAGTCGGTC
>CAZLSV010000002.1:147401-156597 GCA_964562235.1 uncultured Desulfatibacillum sp. | reverse complement strand
CTCGACCCCCGCGCACCTGCTGGCGGCGGCCAAGAAGCTGCTGCGGGACCCGTCCCTTGCCAGGAGCATTTCCAGGCTTTAACACCCAATGGCAGCGAGCGCGCGCCTTACCTCCTCAACGCCTTCAGGCGGCAGCGGTGCTTGAGGTGGCAGGGGAGCGCCCACGGCATACCCTTGAAGCTCGAGCCCCCCTTTGATGCAGGCAGCGAGGTTGTATTTGGCGAAAGCCTGGTTCAAGGCCCACAGGCGGCGCTGAAGGCTCATTGCCGCCTCCCAGGACCCGCGACGGCAGAGCTCGTAGAGCTCGACGCTCGGACGTGGCGCGACGCAGGCCGGGCCGGCCATCCAACCCACACCGCCGATCAGCATCACGCACGCCGGAATATGGGCGGAGGCGGAAAAAACCTTCATCCGTTCCCCCATCCGGTTGATGATCGTGAGCAGCCGCCCCGTGTTGGAAGAGGCGTCCTTGATGTAACCGATATTGGGTATGCGGCTCAGCCGGTCTATGACGGCCAGACTCAAATCAGAGCGCTGGAAACCCGGGTTCGTGTAGAGCACCAGTGGCACCGCTACCGCTTCGGCCATCGCACGGAAGTAAGCAAAGACCCCCTCCTCGGACACGGGGAAATAGGACTCAAGAATGGCGAGGATCCCACTGCAGCCGAGGCGTTCGAATTCGCGTGATTGAAAAACGGCATCGGCCGTCGTGGTCGCGGCGACGCCGGCGATCACCGGGACACGGCCGCGCGCTGAATCGAGGACGATTTGCACGACACGCCGGCGTTGCGGCCAGGAGAGATAGGCGAACTCACCGGTCGAACCCAGGGGCGTCAGGCCATGCACGCCCGCCTGGATGAGATCCTCGCAGAGGCGCGCCAGGACGTCTGCTTTTATTTCGCCGGAGGCGTCAATGGGTGAGACAAGATAGGGAAAGACGCCATGAAAGCCCGCTGCGGTCAATGGGGACCTCGCTTTTCGCTCAACGGCCGCGCGGGTTCGATGGGCCCCGCAATGATGGCGCGTTCTTCTTGCGGGATGGGCTCAAACTGCCAGACATTCTCTCCGCCGGGGGATCGCCGCACCTGAAGGTGTCCCTGCCACTGCGCATCGTTCTGGTCAGGGAAGTCCTCCCTGAAGTGGGCCCCCCGGCTTTCGCGGCGCCTTAAGGCCGCTTCGAGGACGATGGCCGCCACCCCGGCCGCAGAGCGAAGCTCGATCAGATCGACGACCTCCTTGGGGTTGAGCCCGGGTGACGGCTCGGAGGCCTCTTCCTGGATCTCTCTCACATCGTCCAGGGCCCTCCGGAGCCCCTTCTCCTCCCGGATGATCCCACCGCCCTCCCACATGGTCTCTCGCAGGCGGCCCTTGAGCTCAGCGCCCCTGTTCGTTCCGTTTAACCACGTTCGGCCGCTCTCGGCCAGCTCCTCCAGGAGGCTTTGACGGTCCCCGCCAACGGACCGACGAGCCCAAGCGGCGGCGGCGCTTCCCGCTCTGGACCCGAAGACGAGGGTTTCGCTCAGTGCGTTGCCGCCCATCCGGTTGGCTCCATGCAGCCCTCCCGCGGCCTCGCCGGCGGCAAAAAGCCCCGGCACCGAGGTCGCCCCCGTGGGATTTATCCTCGCTCCCCCCATGCTGTGATGGGCCGCGGGCGCAATTCGCACCGGGCGGCTTCCGGCCCCATGCCGCTCTGCAAGCAACCCTTTCACCGAAGCAGCGAAGGGATCGACCCGCCATTCTGCTTCGGTGAGGTTCCGAAGGTCCAGCCAGACATCTTGATGGTTTCGGTAAATCTCCTTGAAAAGAGCCTGAGACAGCCGGTCTCTGGCTCTCTCCCCTGCCGGGCGCTCCTCGATCTCGTATTTTTCAAGGATATTCTCTCCATCGTCATTGAAGAGGCGCCCAAGGTCGGCCAGTTTCGGGGGGATCACGAGGGGCGTCAGCCCGGGCTCGGATAGACACAGAGGGTAGAACTGCACAAATTCCATGTCCTTAAGCACCGCCCCGGCTTCAAACGCCAGCCGATAGCCGTCGCCCAGCATGCCTTTCGGGTTGTCGCTCCGAAGGAAAAGAGCGGCCGCCCCGCCGGTGGCGACGACCGCGGCCTTGGCCTCAAGGACCAGCCAATTCCCCGACGACTTCTGATAGGCGCTCACGCCGACGGTGCCGTTACAAATCCGCAGGTCCGTGACCAGAAGGTTTCCCAAAAAACGAGTTCCCTTCGCCTCGTTTCGCCTCAACAGGCAGCGCAGGATCTCCATCCCCAGCGCGGGGGGATGGCCTTTCGCATAGAGATATCCGTCCAGATAGTCGGCCTGAACCCCCCAGCGCAGGATTTCATTCAGCCGTAGAGGCGCCTCTTCGACGAGGATCTCAACCAGTTCGCGCTCATTGAGCCCTCGACCGGCCGTGAAGGTCCGCCGCAGATGGGTGGCTCGTTGTTCCTCGTCGGCGCTGCCGGCCATTACGCCGGCACTGAACCCGGTGCACGTGGATTTGCCCGGATTCCCTTTCGACACCACGCACACCGAAAGGCCGGCCTCGCGGACCGACAGGGCGGCTCGAAGCCCCGCAGCCCCGCTGCCGATGACGATGACATCGAAAGAAACCGAGTCCATCCCTGGTCCTCCTGTCAACCGGACCCTCTCGACAATGTCCGTGAAGGCTTGGCGACGGCCGCATCGAGGGAGTTCGCAAAGCGTCCGCCCGGTCGGGCTAGCTCCGGCGGTATTTCATCCTGCCTTCTCGATATAGGTCGTTGCCGTGCACATCATTGACGACGATCGCCGGGAACTCCTCCACTTCCAGCCTTCGAATGGCCTCGGTGCCCAAATCCTCATAGGCCACCACCTCGGCACGTTTGATCGTCTTGGATATCAGCGCCCCGGCGCCCCCGGTGGCGGCGAAATAGACCGCCCGGTGGCGCTTCATGGCCTCGATCACCGCATCTCCCCGGACCCCCTTGCCGATCATGCCCTTGAGGCCCTTTTCGATGAGAACCGGGGCGTACGGATCCATGCGGTAGCTGGTGGTCGGGCCGGCCGCCCCGATCGGCCTGCCGGGGGGCGGCGGCGTCGGGCCCACGTAGTAAATGATTTGACCGGCAAGGTCTATCGGCAGCGGGCGCTCTTCGCGAATCAGTTCCACGAGACGCTTGTGAGCCGCATCGCGCGCGGAGTAGATGACCCCGCTGATCAGAACCCGGTCGCCCACCACAAGTCTGGCGACCGCATCGTCGGTAAGAGGGGGGTTGAGAACAATGCTGCCCTGCATCGAGTGACTCCTCGCGGGTCTAGATAACGGATTCCTTGTGCCGGCCGCAGTGGCATTGCAGGTTGACCGCCACGGGAATGCTGCCGATATGGGTCGGGTAGGTTTCGACATGCACGTCGAAAGCGGTGACCCGGCCCCCCAGTCCCTGAGGGCCAATCCCCAGGTTGTTGATCTCTTCGAGAATTTCAAGCTCCAGTTGCGCGGTCTCCGGATCGGAGTGGCGATGGCCGATCGGCCGGAAAAGCGCCTGCTTGGAGAGAAGGGCCGCCTTTTCCATCGTTCCGCCGATTCCGACCCCGACCACCAGGGGCGGACACGCATTGGGGCCCGCGGCATCGACCCGCTCCACCACGAAATTCTTGATCCCTTCGATGCCGTGGGCGGGCGGGAACAGGGCCACCCGGCTCATGTTCTCACTTCCGAAGCCCTTGGGCGCCAGCGCCACCTTGATGCGGTCCCCGGGGACCATGCGCGTGTGAATGACGGCCGGCGTGTTGTCGCCGAAGTTCTTCCGGGTCAGCGGGTCCAGCGTGGAGGCGCGCAGGTGGCCGTCCCGGTACCCCTGACGCACCCCCTCGTTGACGGCGGTTTCGAGGTCTCCGCCCGTCACGTGGACGTCCTGGCCGATTTCCATAAAAACCACGACCATGCCGGTGTCCTGGCACAAGGGGATGCCTTCCGTCCGGGCGATTTCGGCATTGCGGATCAATTGGCGCAAGACGTCCTGGCCGGCCGGTGACGCTTCGACGGCGAGCGATGTCTCCAACGCCGCCACCACGTCCTCCCCCAGGACCGTGTTGGCTTCGATACAGAGTCGGCGGACGGCGGCCGTGATTTTTTCAGCGGGAACCGCTCTCACCCTCATAGGGACTCCCTTTTCATATCCGATTGGGCTCGTTGAAGCCTATCGGTTCAGTAGGACCGCTCGTAGATGGTCTTTATGTCTTTTTCGGTCAATTTCCGGGGACCGTTGGTGAGAAGGCGCTGTTGGTTGGCCACCACCGACTTGGCAAAGGGCTCGATCAGGTTCCGGTCCATGTTGATCGCGCTGAGTTTATGCGGGATCTCGATGTAGTCCACGAGTCTTCGCATTTCTTCAACCGCCTGCTTGGAGGCCTGGCGCGGACTCATGTTTTTCGTTTTGACTCCCATCGCCTGCGCCATCCGTGAAAATTTGGCCATGTCGGCCATGGCAAAGTAATCCATGACCTCAAGGAAGGTGAGCATGCACCCGACGCCATGGGGAACATGGTATTCGGACCCGATGGGATAGGCCAGGGCGTGAGAAGCGCTGGCGCCGGCCACGTTCAAAACGATGCCGGCCAGCATGCTTCCGTATGCCATCTGGTATCGGGCCGGTATGTTCTGGCCGTCGGCGAAGGCCGCCGGCAGGTTCTCGTAGATAATGCGCACCGCTTCCAGCGCCAACAAATCTGAAAGCGGGGTGGATTTTACAGCCACGTACCCTTCCACGGCATGGATGAAAGCATCGGCGCCCGTGGCGGCCGTCACCGCCGGCGGCATGGAGACGGTCAACTCCGGATCGACCACCGCGAGATCCGCGATGAGGTGATTGCTGACGGCCCCCAGCTTGGTCTTGGCCTCGCGATTATCGAAAATCGCGTATTTGCTCACTTCGGAGCCGGTTCCGGCCGTGGTCGGGATAAAGATGGTGGGAAGCCCTCTTCCGGGGACCTTGTCGAGGCCCAGGTAATCCCGCAGGTTTCCCCCGTGTTTTAGCAAAACGGCGACCATCTTGGCGACGTCAATGGAGCTGCCTCCGCCCAGACCCACCACGGCCTGGCTGGAAAACCCGGATGCCTCCTTGAATGCGTGTTCCACGTTTTCAAGAGAGGGTTCCTTCTCCACCTTGTCAAAGACGCCACAGGCGACCCCGCTTTTTTCAAGGACCCCGAGCACGCGGTCGAGAATGCCCGCCCCGGCCACCCCTTCGTCCGTGACGACCGTCACCTGGGTGGCCCCCAGCGATCCGACCCGCTTTCCCAGCTCTCCGATGGTCCCCAGACCGAAGAGGATCTCGGGCGCGGCCAAGCTAAAACTTTTGATGGCATTGATCATGGCTTCTTCTCCTATTCGTATCGCAGTAGATGATCCAGGTCTTCTTCCGTGACATCGAACACCGTCCCCAGCTCCGGAAGCGGTCTTTCGGTGAAGGACTCCGGCAGCCGATGATGAACCCGTGTAAAACCGGCCTGCTCGTTGAACCGGTGCTCGTCCTTCAGGGTCTCCACGCTCATTTTCTCGAACCAGCTCTGATCCAGGTCCCATCCGAACCTGGCGTTGAGCAGATCGAGCACCAGGTCCAACCGGGAGCCGACCGCCCCGATCGTAAACAGACAAAGTCCGGTGCAGTCGAAAATGGGAAGCAGCTTCTGCATTTTCAACGACAGGGCGGCTTGCCCCTTGGGATCTCGATGGTCCACCGGAGACCGGGCGGTGGGCCCGGCCGTATGGTCCGCCCCCATCGCCGAGGTGGCGTAGGTGACGCCCATTCCCTTGACGGCCCGGGGGTCGTAAGCGGCCATGGCCTGCCCCTTCACCACCGGAACGTTGCGAACCCCGAAGACCCTCCCGGTCACAACGGCACCGTTTCCGATCACCCGCCCGAGAACGGTCCCTTGGCCGGCCTCTTCCAGAATCCGCGCGGCGGCCTCTCCGTCGCCAAACGAGGCCACTCCCGCTTCCATGGCCACGCCGATCGCGGCGCCCGCCTCGATGGTGTCGAGCCCGAGGTCGTTGCATAAAAAGTTGAGTCGGGTGATGGCGTCCAGGTCCGAAATCCCCAGGTTGGATCCGAGCAGTCCGATGGACTCGTACTCGATCGGGGAAACGATGGTTTTCCCCTGGCTATCCGCATAGACGTTGGAGCATCCGATCACGCAGCCGGGCATGCAGGCATGGGTGATTCTTCCCTCCCCGCCCCGCGCGCGGATACGGGCGTTGACCGCTTCCGCGCCGATCTCCTCGGCCCGATCGAACCGCCCCCGGCTGAAATTGTTGACCGGCAGCCCGGAAAGGGCGTTGACCGCGGCCACCATGGCCGCCGTGCCGAATTCCCGGTAGGCCTTGCTGCTGGGGGCATCTTTCAGCAACTGCGTGTAGGCTTTGCGGGTCGCCTTGAATTTTTCCGGGTGGGCGAAGGAAGCGCTTCCTTTTCCGTCAATGATGAGCGCCTTGATCCTCTTTGTCCCCATCAGGGCCCCAAGGCCTCCTCGGCCGCTGAACCGGCCGGGTTTGCCCTCCTTGTCGATCGTGGCGATGGCCGCGGCGAGATAGAGTTTCTCGCCGGCCGGTCCGATGCAGGTAATGGCGGCTTCGGGGAATTGCGCCAGGACCTTCTCGCAAAAGGCATAGGTCCCCATTCCCAGATAAGGATCTGCGGGAAGAAAGCTGCACCCCTCCGGGGTGATCCGCAGCAAATGCCACTGGTCATCCTGGGGAAGCCCCTCGATGATGACCGCCTTGATCCCCAGCCGGGCAAGCCGGTCGGCGGAGATACCGCCGGCGTTGCTCTCTTTGATGGTCCCGGTCAAAGGGCTTTTCCCGCCGATGGAAATCCTGCCGGCGCTCGATACGCCGGTCCCTGACAGCAGGCCGGTGGCAAAGATCAACTTGTTATGTTTTCCCAAAGGGTCACAGGCGGGCCGGACTTCATCCAGAAGAAGCTTGGCGATCAGACTCCTCCCCCCGACCCTAAGGTATTTTTCCGGCACCGGTTCCTGGACAGCCGTCTTCCGGCCGACATCTACTCTTAAGAATTTTTCCATATTCCCCCTCTGTTTTTTCTTCCAGTTCCCCCGGATTCTTTAATTACCGGTCGTTTCGCTGCCGTGGAGCCCCGGAGCGAACCTCTAATTGGGGATGATCACGGCCCGGGTGACCGTCCGTTTTTCGGACTGCTCCAGGGCCTCTTGGACCTGGTCGAGCCCGAAAGTCTTGTCGGTCAACCGCTCGTAATCCAGCTTCCGGAAAGTGCGCCGGAGGAACTCCAAGGCCTTGAGCAGATACCAGGGATTGTAACGAACGACGCCGATGACGGTGATCGACTTGCGCGTGATCCAGCCGGGTGCCAGCGGCACCTCGAAGGCTTTATCCACACTGACGTTTCCGATCGAAATCAGCCGTCCACAGGTCCGCAGCAACTGGATCCCCTGAAGGAATGCGGCAGGGGCCCCCGCGACCTCCAGCACCACGTCCGCTCCGAGACCCCGGGTGATCTCCAGGATTTTTTTCGGCAGCGCCTCCCCGGGGAGGGACCCTATATCAAGGGTGTGGTCGGCTCCGAAGGCCTTCGCGATCTCAAGGCGTGACGGGATGCCGTCCAGCACGGTGACGATCGCCCCCATTTCTTTTGCCACCGCCGTGGCATAGAGCCCGAGCCCTCCGGCCCCCTGGATAACCAGATGTTCGCCGGGGGACACGGCGGCCTTCTCCAGTCCGAAAATGACCTGCGCAAGACCGCAGTTGGCGCCCGCGACAATACTGCTGGGAAGCTCCTCCGGGACTTTATAGAAGAATTGTCCCGGCTGGATGTAGTAGTGGGTGGCGAAGGTCCCGGTGAAGTGGGGGGGGGTGTCCGGGGACTGAGACCACCACCGGTAGGCGTTCTGGCACATCCCCAGATCGCCACGGGCGCAGGCGGCACATTTGAGGCAGGTGAGAAAATACGGGGCCACCACGCGGTCGCCGGGTTTTATGATATTTCCCGCGTAATCGGTCTCGACGCCTTCCCCCGGCGTTTCCACCTGGGCGATCATTTCGTGTCCCATCACCGCATTCTTGATCAGCGGGTGGGTCCAGCGCCAGATGTGAAGCTCGCTTCCGCAAAGATTGCTCCGAAGCACGCGGGCCAGAACCGCTCCCTTTTCCACCGAAGGCAACGGATATTCCCTGATTTCGATCTGTTTCGGGCCAACGAGAGCTGCCAATCGTCCTTTCATCGTATTTCATCCTTTTCTGTCAGGGTGAAGGGGCGGATCGTCGCCAAAAGTCAAACCGGGTTTGATTTTTCCGACGCCGAACAGGCCTCCGCCGGTTTCCCGCCGCCCGAAGCGCCAACGTCCACCGTCATGGCGCCCCGCTCGAGGGTCCACGTCTCCGTGGGTATATCCTTCAGCAGGCGGCGGTTGGATTCCGTGATAAGGATGGTGAGTTCGGGCCGCGCCGCATGCAGACGGTTCAGCGATTCGGTGTACTGCGCGGCCAAGACCGGGGCCAGCCCCTGAAACGGTTCGTCCAGAAGCACCAACCGCGTGCCGACCATCAGCGTGCGGCCCAGCACGGCCATCTTCGCCTGTCCGCCCGAAAGCACCGCCCCCGATCGTTCAAGCAGCGGTTGTAATTCCTGGACAATGGATAAAACCTCTTCCAGGCGCCGGTCGATTTTTTTCTTGGGCATGCCGATTACTTCGCATGGGAAGCGCAAATTCTCCTGGACGGTGAAGGAAGGAAACAGGACCCGGTCTTCAGGCCCATAGCCGATGCCCAGCCGGGGGCGATCGTGGGAAGGCGTCCGGGTGAGATCCTCGCCATCCAACAGGAGACGGCTTTCAGACGCATGCGGGACAAAACCCATGATGAGGCGCAGCAGGGTGGTCTTGCCGGCACCGTTGCGGCCGACAATGGCCACGGTCGAGCTTCGAGGAAGCCGGGCGTTGATTTTGCGCAAAACCGACACGCCTGCGATGCTTGCCGAAACACTGCTCAATTCCAACACGTTAGCCTCCAATCACATTGCGAATTACCTCCGGATCATCAAGCACTTGCTGCGGTGGGCCATCCGCCGCGATTTTCCCGGATATCCAGGCGGCAATTCTTGAAGCGTAGCGCTCAACGATATCGAAGTCATGTTCAACGAAAATGCTGGTGACCTTGCGCTCCGAGAGCGCTTGCATCAATGTTT
>CAZLSV010000002.1:140467-147391 GCA_964562235.1 uncultured Desulfatibacillum sp. | reverse complement strand
GCTGTGCTTTTCATCGCTGGAGACGCCGCTGGTCGGTTCATCCATGATCAACAGTCTCGGATTTAGTACAAGCGCCATGGCCACATCCAGAAGCTTGCGCTGCCCTTCGGGCAGCAGGTTGGCTTGCAGGTGGGAGCGGTGCGACAGTTGAACCAGCTTGAGGGTTTCGTCGACACCGGCGACATCCGCCGTCTGTTCGGCCGGTTTAAATAAACCGGCTTTCCGACATCCGGCCGATGCTGCGATCAACAGGCATTCCCGCACCGTATGCTCGGTGAAAATCTGGGGAATTTGAAACGATCGCGCGACGCCCTTGCGGGTGATCTCGCGCGGGCACATGCCGGTAATGTCCTCCCCGTCAAGATAGACCTTGCCGGCGGAAGGTTTTAAATACCCCGTGCAGATGTTGACGAAGGTTGTTTTTCCGGCGCCATTCTGCCCGACGATTGCGAGGCGCTCCCCTTCGGCCAGTTCAAAATCGATGCCCTCGGCCGCGACAACGCCTCCGAAGGAAAGAGAAAGGCCGACGGTTTTCAACAGCGGCTGGCTCATACCCTTGATCCCCTTTCACAGCATGGAAAGTGCACTTGCACGATCAATCAAAACCTTTGCCCGCCGAAAAACTTAATACGAAGGCCTCCGTGCCAGAGCTGTTCATTCGTCGGGGCATCTCTGCCGGGGCCCACGGCGGTTTGGCCCGATTTACTTTCGCGCCACCTTGTGGCCCCGCGTGAGAATGCCAACCAGCCCCGAGGGGGCCAGGAATATGATCAACAACAGTACGCTCCCGAGGGTGAGCTGCCAGACGCTGGTGAGCAGCGCGGCGGCGTAAAACCGGACGAACTCAAAAATAAAGGCGCCTATAAAGGCCCCGATGGCGTGGCCGGAGCCCCCTAAAATCGCGATGAAAACAAACTCCCCGGAACGAATCCAATACCCCATTTCAGGGGTCACCAGGCCTTGGGTCATTGCGAAAAGGCATCCTCCCAAGCCTGCCAGAAAACCTGAAAAGAGGTAACCCATCCAAAAAACGTTTTTGGCGGAAATGCCAAGATATTCAAGGCGCGTCTCGTTGGTCTTGACGGCCGCCAAGGCCAGCCCCGGCGCTGAATTAAAATAGCGCTGGGCCAGGAATCCGCAGAAAAGCGCGGCGGCCAGCGCCACGTAGAGCAGCACGGTTTCGTAAGCATCTCGCTCCAGCACGAAGCCGGCAAACGGCGGTCGGACAAAGGACAGGCCGTCGGTGCCGCCGGTGACGGTGGTGAACTTGCTGATGATCGAGTAGAGCACCATTGAAAAAGCCAAATTGAGCATGCCGAAAAAAATTCCCCGATAACGAACAATAAACAAGCCCAGCAGTGCACTGAAAAGGGTGGCGACGGAGGTCGCCAGAAAAATCAATACCACGCCGTCAAGATTATACGCTCGGGCCAGAAAAACCACCGTGTAGCCTGCCGCGCAACTGTACATGGCATGGCCGAAAGAGACCTGACCGGCACGGATCAGCACAATGACGCCCAGCACGGCGAGACCGTTGCAGAGCGAAAAGATCACCGGTGTTTTCAGCCATGGGAACGAATGTGAAATGACGACGGCCAATAGAGCGAGCGCTACAATCACCAGGCGAATGGACATCACACTCTCCTCATTCCGGTGGCGGCAAAAAGACCCTCGGGCCGGACCAGCAGAACCAACATCATGATCAGGTAGGGGGTCAACACGGCCAGCTCCGGCATCAGATAGACGGCGAAAGACCGGCTGAGGCCGATCAGGCAAGCCGCCAGGGCGGCCCCGCCCAGCTGGCCTAAACCTGCGATGGCGATGACGGCAAACGACTGAACGATCATGTCGGCCCCCACCCCCAGCGTCAGCGACGTGCTGGGTGAAGCGAGGGCGCCACCGAGCGCTCCCAGGGTGGCTCCGATGACAAAAGTCAAAAGCGACACGAGCTTGGCATTGACGCCCATCGCTGTCGCCACTTCGCGATGAAAAGTGACCGCGATAACTTCCCGGCCCAGCCAGGTCTTCGAAAGAAAGTAACGCAACCCGTAATAGGCCACCGCGGCCATCACCGGCAGCACAATCATTTGGTAGTTGGTGTAAATGATGCCCAGGATTTCCGTGTTGCCGAACTGGGTCATCACATGGGAGACGAAATAAGGCTGGGTGCCCCAGACAAGCCTTTGCACATCCTCGAGGATCATAAAGGCCGCGAAGGTGACCAGCAGCTGCAGGACATGATCTTTGCCGAGAATCCGGCGCAGCAGGCCGATTTCCAAGACAGTCCCCAGCAGGAGCCCCACCAGGATCGCCGCCAGGAACAGCGCCGGAAGATAGAGTGCCGGTGACAGGCCGAACTTGACGATGCCAAGGCCAAACGTCGCCGCGACATATCCTCCGATCGCGTACAGGCTGCCGTGGGCGACGTTCAGGATTCCCATGACCCCGAATATCAGGGTGAGGCCGAGAGCCACCATGAACAGCAAAGCGGCGGCGGAAAGCCCGTCGAGGGTCGCCAATATGAACATCTCTATGGTCATTAAAGCTACCTCCGTTGGCCGTGAAACTCTCCCCTGCTCTCTTCCCCGGCACGCGGGCAGAGAGCAGGGGGTTCGTTGGTCAGCCTGCTATTTGGTGTATTTATAAGTTTTAAAGTCCCCCTTGAGGATCGACGGAGAGATTTTTTTGACATACTCCGGCGATTTCTGGCCCACCGGGGTCGCGACCAACTCGGCCGGGATAAACATCATGTTGTCCAGGACCGGGAAGGGATATTCGGGCACCTTCTTGGTGATGCCGTACAATTGATCCTCCAACCCCTGCCCATCCTCGCGAATCTTGATGGGGCGACCAAATCCGCGGAATTCAAGACCCTTCATGGCGCTGGCGACCTGCTCGATGCTCGGCCATTTGCCGCCGTTGGCCTTGATCGCCTTCTCGTAACTTGCCTTGAGAGCGATTACGGACTGGACCGCATGATAGGAGGGGTAGATCGGGTAGGCGCCGGTCTTGGCGCGGAATTTTTTGACAAAAGCCACATGGTCCGGGTCGTTCTTGGTTTCGGGATGCAGGAAATAGTGGTCGCCTCGTCCGGCCGCAATAACGCCATCCGGCACGACATCGCCGAGCCGCTCCATCGAGCTTTCCAGAAGCGGCATGACGAAGGTGGAACTCTTCATCAACCCGCGCTGCGCGGCCTGACGCACGAAAGTATCCAGATCGCCTCCCCAGGAAGTGCTCAAGATAACATCCGGTTTGAGCGCCTGCAGCCGGCTGATCTCGGCCGAGAAATCGCTGGCGCCGAATTTGGGGAACAGCTCCGCCACGACCTTGACATCGGGCTTCAGGGCTTTCAGCGTATTGATGAAGACTTCCCAGGAATCCCGGCCCCAGGCGTAATCCTGGTTCACCACGGCAACGGTTTTGAAGTCGGGTTTCGTCCGGAGAAGATAAATCACGCAAGCGACCATCTCTATCGTCGCGTTCGCCTGGGTGCGAAACACATAATTGAACTTGTTGTCTTCCAAAACCCTTTCCGTGCTGCAGTCCCACATGACGTTCAGGATCTTGAGGTCTTCCGCGACGGGGGCGAGGGCCAAGCAATTGCCGCTGGAAATCGCAGCCAACATTACCCGAATGCCCATCTCCTGGTTGGCGCGGCGGTACTCCGATAGCAGCCCGCTGGTGCCAACCCCCTCGTCAATGTAAAACGGGACGATCTTCACGCCGCCGATACCGCCCTTGGCGTTGGTTTCTTCAATCATGATATCGAAGGCTTCTTTGCCAGGGACCCCGAAGACCGAAGCCGGCCCGGTCAGAAAGGTGGTGATCCCGACCTTCAGCTCAGCGGGCTTCTCCTGCGCCAGGACGGGCCCCGCGCAGAAGGCAATCACAACGGCTGCGGTTACGGCGATTCCAAGTTTTTTTCTTAACCGATTCATGCTTTCCTCCTTTGCTTGAACGTTGGACTGTTTTCGCCCATCCATTGGGCCTTCCTCGATTTCGCAAAACCGACTTTTTCCGAAAAACGGCGATCGGTATTTGCGAGTTCCAATCACTTCCTTCTTGCGATGACCGGGCGGCCAATCAGCTGAACTTTCCCTCCTTGACCAAACCGATGAAATGCGACACGTCGATCTCCTTGGGGCAGACGTGGGAACAGGCCCTGGAGGTGTGGCAGCGGTAGACGCCCTCGTCGCTGCAAAGCTGCTTGAGGCGCTCCTCCGTCGCGTCCTCCCGGGGGTCCATGATGCGCACCACGCTGGCCATGACGGCGTTGGGCCCCAGAAACCCCTTGTGGGAGCTGATGCAGGCGGTGGCGCAGCAGAAACAGTTGATGCAGCGCGTGGCCTCCAGGTATGGCTCCATGACACGGGGGGTAATCCGGTACTCCTGCCCCTGGTTGGCGTTCCGGGCCGGCCGGATAATGAAAGGCCGCGCCCGATGGACCCGGTCGTAGGCTTTTTCCTGGTCCACCACCAAGTCCCGCAGCACCGGGGCGACGGTGATCGGTTCGATGGTGAAGGTGGTCGTCCCAAAATATTCCACCGCATTTTCAACCAGCAGCTCGCAGGCCAGCATGGGCCGCCCGTTGATCACCACCGAGCAGGACCCGCACTGGGCGTGTTCGCATGAGGAATTCCACGCGAGGCTCGGGTCCTGCTCCTTGTTGATCTTGCGCAACACGTCGGTAAAACGCAATATGCGGCCCGCCTCGATCCGATACACCTGCACCCGGGATTTTCGAGTGTCCGGGTCATACCGTTTGATCTTGAAAACCAGGGAATAGCTCTCTTTCATCCTGTCGCTCCGTGTTCTGAAGGAATCGGGTGCCGCGGCATCAGTACTTTCTCTCGATGACGGCGAATTTTTCGTACGCCTCTCCTTTGGCCTCGAAAAGGCTCATGTCCACGGGTCGGCTGGCGAACCGGATCTTTCCGAAATCCGTCATGTACGCCAGCGTGTGGGAATTGAATTCGTCAAGACGCTGCGGGAAATCGACCCGGGCGTGGCCCCCGCGGGACTCCCTCCGCCGGAGGGCCCCCTGGGCGATCACCATGGATACGCTCAACAGGTTGTCGAGCTCCCAGCGCTGCACGAGTTCCTGGTTCATTGGCAGGCCGCGGCAGCGCAGCGCGGCGCCGCGGGCGCGTTCCCTGCCGGAGGAGAGGGTGCGGAGGGCCAGGTTCAAGCCCTCCTCGGTCCTGAACACCCCCACATTTTCGGTCATCATGCGCCGCATCTCTTCACGAATCTGCTCGATGCTCTCCTCTTTCCGGCTTTCCAGGTACCCGGCAAACTGTGAAAAGGCCCTCTCCCCGGCGTCCGCCGGCAGGCGGCCCGCCCCTTCGCTCAAGCTCTGGAGCACGCGCTCCCCGACAAAGCGCCCCATGGTGATCAGCTCCAGAATGGAGTTGGTTCCGAGGCGGTTAAACCCGTGAAAACTGGCGCAGCCGCACTCCCCGGCCGCATACAGCCCGAAGACGAACTCCCCGGGGGACTTCTGCACCTCGCCGAAAGCGTTGGTCGGGATGCCTCCCATCTGGTAATGGTTGCTGGGCCTTACCGGGCACAGGTTCGTGCGGGGGTTGAGGTTCATGAACTGTTTGAAAAACCCGCTGACCTCGGGGATCTGGACCTCGTGGACGTAATCGGAGAGGTGGCGCAGGTCGATCCACACATGCTCGATGCCGTGGTCCGGGTTCAGTATGCCGCGGCCTTCACGGATTTCGGTTTCAATGGCGCGGGCCACCAGGTCCCGCGGCGCCAGTTCTTTCATTTTCGGGGCGTATTTCGCCATGAACGGTTCCAGATCCTTGTTTCTCAGAATACCGCCCACGGAGCGCAGCGTCTCGCTGGCCAATATCCCCGGCCCCACGATTCCGGTGGGGTGAAACTGGACCGCTTCCATGTCCATCAAGGGCAGGCCGGCCTGCAGGACGACGGCGTGGGCGTCGCCCGTGTTCTGGCGGCAGTTGGTCGTCACCTGAAAGACCTGCCCGCAGCCGCCGGTGGCCAGCACCGTGGCTTTGGCGGAAACCGCCACGAACTCTCCTGTTTTCACCATGAAAAGCACGGCCCCGACGCACCGGTCCTGCTGAATAAGCAACTCGGTGAGCAGGGCCTGGTTGAGGAAACTCACCCCGCCTTTGAGGGCTTCCCCCCAGGCATTGTCCATGATGCCTTTTCCGGTCCGGTCGGCCTCGAAAACGGCCCGGAACGCCGAGGCTTCCCCGAAGCGGACCGTGTGGCCCCCGAAGGTTCTTTTGCTCAGCCGCCCTTCTTCGTCCCGGGTGAAGTGCATCCCTCTGTTTTCCAGCCAGACGATCTCCTCCCAGGCCGCATCGACGATCTTCCGGACGACCTCCTGGTCCGCCATGCAATCGGAGCCCTTCCAGGTATCAAACATGTGATAGATCGGTTTGTCGACGGCGTCGTTGGGGTCCACCGCCGCAAGGCCCCCCTGGGCGGTGCTGGTGTGAGACTTCTGCGGATGGGAAACCTTGGTCACGGCAATGATTCGGGTCCCGGGGCGTTTTTCCAGAATGTGGGCGGCGCATCGCAGACCGGCGCCGCCCGCCCCGATGATGAGCACGTCGCATTGAATCGTTGACGCCAGCTTGAACTTCTTTTCCATCCGAGAATCTCCAGCGGTTCAGCCGGTCTTGGTCCCGGCCACGTCTCGCGCCGCCATCGGCGCAACCGTCACCCGCGCAAGCCCATCGCGAGCGGGTTCAGATCAACACAATCAATTTGATGCCGGCCCAGCCGGCAACCGCCATGGCGACGATCACCGCCGCCATGCCGGCCCGCCGCAGCACTTTCGCGGCGGCGTAATCGTTCAGAATCGAGATCAGGCCATAGCCGCCGTGGAAAAGGGCGGAGGCCAGCAGCGCCGCATCCACCAGTTTGATCCACGGGTTC
>CAZLSV010000002.1:103217-140457 GCA_964562235.1 uncultured Desulfatibacillum sp. | reverse complement strand
GTTCTGCATTCGCAGCGCCACCTCGCCGGCGTCCTTGGCGACCTGAGGGTTCAGGTGCATGAACAGGAAATGGGCCGGCACCATCACCAGGAGAAAGGCGCCGCTGATCCGCTGGAGCTTCCAACCCCAGTGGTGCGGCGTGCGCCAGATGCGGGCATACAGGCCATAGGCGGCGGAGAGGGCGGCCGCGGCCGCCGTCAGCCAGAAGAACACGGCGGACACGCTCTGGTTTCCCATTCCCATCAATACGGCCAGGATTCCGGCGTAGAGCGTGCACAGGCCGACCACCCACTTCAGCAGCACGTCGTCGTTTCGGAAGCGGAAGCTCTCGTACAGGATCAACCGCCCGCCGTTCAACGCGTGAAAAACGACCGGAATGGCCAGCGCCCACTCGACGAAAGCCAGCACCGGCAGGCCATACAGCTTCATCCGGTCGGCATACGCGCCGGCCGACAGCAGAAACGACAGGGTGTATACGTGGAACCAGATGAAAATCACCAGTGACATCCCGGAGAGCCGGTGCGCCCAACTGGTGATAAACGGCAGCCCCCGGTTGCGGGTGAGACGGGCCAGTGGGGCCATCATGTTCAGCCGTTTGATAAAACCTGGGTCGATTTCATTTCCGGTAGTGCGAACGATCATCCGATTCCTCTTTCCATCATGGCCTCAACTGAGCTGGTGCTTGTGGGGCAGGCGCCGGGCCCGCTTGAGCGGGCCGTGTGGGGCGGCCCCCTTGGTTTTCTCCTGCTCCTCGAGGTAGCCCATGAATTTGTTGACGGCCTCGTCGATGTGGTCTCTCACCGCCGCCTCGAGCTTCGCCGGATCGGTGTTCTTGTTCCTGAAGAGCCCCAGTATTTTTTCATGCGTCCGGTAGGATTTTTTGAAGTCCTCTTTGTAATACTGGTAGGCCAGTCGATACCACATGATCTGCATTCGGAGGATTTTCAGGAGGTTGATCAGCAACTGGTTTGCGCAGCTGTCAATGAAAATCTCGTGAAAAACAAGATGCTGCTTCCAGTAATTTTTCGTGTCTTCGTGGTCTGCGGCGATTTTCATTCGGGCGAGGGTCCGCTCCATCATTTCGAGCATACCGGCGCTCATGTTCGGATGGGCCTGCCGGGCGGCCAGCCCCTCGAGCACCGATCGGACCGGGAAGTGCTCCTCGATGTCGCGCGGGAAGATACGTTTGACGAAAGTGCCTTTGCGCGGGACGACCTCCACCAGGCCTTTCGTCTCGAGCACCCGAAACGATTCCCGGATGGGGGTCCGGCTGATCCCGAAGCGCTTCTGCAGATCGACCTCGATCAACTGGTCGCCGGCCTTGAAAACCCCCTCCAGGATGGCCTCGGTCAGGGTTTCGGAGAGCTTTTCCACCAGCCCGGTCGTCTTGAAATCAGCGATTTTATGCCTGGATTTGAGTTTCTCCATCTCCTCGATCCTTCCCCTCTGTCGAGCACCCGCCCTCCCAGCAGGCTTGCTGCCCGCCGGGATCAGGTGTCGTACAATTTCCGGATGGCGATGGCTCCCGGGTCGCAGGACCGCAGGCAGAGCTCGCAAAGAATGCATTCGTCCAGGTTTTTTTCCACCACCGCCGGGCGGTCGCCGCTCTTCTGAAAAATGCCCACGGGGCAAACCCGCACGCACCCCCCGCAGCGCGCGATGCCGGTGCAGGCGGCCATATCCACATCCACTGCTATGAACTCGCTCGATGAACTCATGACGTGCCATCTCCTTTCACAACCAGGGGCTTTCCCTGACCTTCTGCGTTACCTTCCAAAACCGTCGACCCGGACCCCGGCCGGAGAGGGACCGGGCTAACCGGTCGACGCCCCCAGCCGGATGATTCTCCGGGAACGCTCCACCACGGGATAGTCGATGAACTTGCCGTCCAGCTGCAGCGCCCCGACGCCTTCGGCCTCGCTTTTCTCGAAGGCCGCCACCACCCGCCGGGCATATTCCATTTCCTCGGCGGTGGGTGAAAAGACCTCGTTGCAAGGGCCGACCTGGTTGGGATGGATGCAGAGCTTGCCCTGAAAACCGAGTTGCTTGGCCCGGCGCGCATCGGTCTTGAGGCCCTCCAGGTCTTTCAGGTCGATCATGAACGGGGTGTCGATCGGGGGCTCCCGGCCGGCCGCCCGGCAGGCCACCGCGATCCGGGAGCGGGGGTAGTGCAGCTCCGCGCCGTCCCGGGTGAGGTCGATCCCGAGGTCCAGACTGTAATCGGCCGCACCGAAGGCCGCTGAAAGGGCGCGCGCCGGCGCGAGGGCTTCGGACATTATCCGGAAAATGTTTTCAACCCCCCGCGCTGATTCGATCAGCGCGACCACGCTCATGGACCCCGGCGCCATGCCGGAGGTCCGTTCGCAGTCGAGCAGGCGCTGGTGCATCTCCCGGATGTTTTCGGCGGTCTCCACCTTGGGCAGGATGATGCCGGAGGGCGAAGCCCCCACGATCGATTGAAGATCGTTGCGGTTGTGCCCGCTGCCCAGGGCGTTGACGCGCACCAGCAGCCGGCGCGGCGCGTGCTCGATCACCTTCTTCCGCGCGGCTTCCCGCGCCTCGCCTTTCAGCGCCTGGGCCACGGCGTCTTCCAGATCGATGATGACCACGTCCGCGCCCGCGCCCAACGCTTTATCGACACGGTCGGGGCGCGTGGCCGGAACAAAGAGAGCTGTTCGTATCGGACCCATCGGTTTCATGTCGCTCCTCACATGTACTGTTTGGCGATATCGACGATGTCCGAAAAAGACTCGGCCACATGGATGCCGGCCTTTCGAAACATCTCTATCTTGCTCCTGGTGGTGCCGCGATCCCCCTCGACGATCGTGGCGGCATGGCCGAAACGCACGCCCGGCATGTCGTCGACGAACCGGCCGGCGATAAAGCCGATGATCGGGGTCGACAGCTTCGCGGACATGACCCACTCCGAGAGCTTTTCCTCAATGACCCCGCCGGGCTCGCTGAAGAGCACCACGACCTTGGTTTCCGGATCGCGGTCGAAAAGGGGGATCAGGTCCAGGAAATTGGATCCCACCACCGGATCCCCTCCGATTCCGATGCAGGTGCTCTGCCCGATGCCGCGCGTGGTCAGCAGGTTGGCGATTTCGGTGGTCATGCCGCCGCTGCGGGAAGCTATGCCCACCGGCCCCGGCATGTAGGCTTTGCGAACATCGGCGGCCGGTCCGCCCGCCATCCCCAGCCTCACCTTTCCGGGAGATATAAGCCCCAGGGTGTTGGGCCCGATGACCCGGGCGTTGCGGGCCTTGGCCACCTCCAGGAATTCGATCGTGTCCCTCCGCGGCACCCGTTCGGATACCACCACCGCCAGGGTGATGCCGTTTTCCAGGGCCTCCAGCACCGCGCCCTTGACCAGGGCCGGCGGCACCGATATCACCGCCGCCTCGGCCGGGTGCTCCCGCAGCGCCTGACGCACCGTGTCGTAAACCGGAACGCCGTGAACGCGCTGCCCGCCCTTGCCCGGGGTGATGCCGGCGACGACTTTCGTGCCGTAGTCGATCATGTCTTTCGTGAAAGAGGTTGCCTCTCTTCCGGTGATGCCTTGCACGACAACCCGAGTATGTTCATCGGCTAAAATGGCCACTGCCTCCCCCTCTCGATGGGTGTGATTAGCGTTTAGCTGGCATTCGTTACGGCGATCCGGGCGGCTTCGTCGATGGAAACCGTCCGGTCCTGGATTGGGACGCCGTACTTCGACAGTATTTTATGACCCTCTTCCTCCCACGCGCCGGGAACCCGAAACACGGCAACCGCCTGCGCCGGGTCCTTGCCGGACTCGAGAATGCCTTTGACGATCCCGCGGGCCATCATGTCCACCCGGGTGTTGCTGACCACGTTCATGATGACGGCCACTTTGTCCACCCCGGGTTTGGAGAGGATCAACCGCGTCAACTCCTTGACCTTGAGCACGGAGGGGTTGCCGCCGACTTCGCAGTAATTGGCCGGGCGCCCGCCATGGGCCCGGATGGCATCGAAGGCGGTCAGCGAAGCCCCGCCCCCGCCGATGATGAGACCCAGGTTGCCGTCAAACTCGATCACCCGTCCGGCCACGCCCCGGTGGTCCAGGCTGTCGATGTCGGCGGCCAGCCGTTCAAAATCCGACATGCGCCGTTCCCCTTCGACCCGGCCCGTGTCCTTTTCCAGGGCCGCGATGTCGGCATGCCGGGACACCGCGTCGTCGTCGACCTCCAGGTGGCAATCCAGGGCGATCAGGCGCCCGTCGTCCATCAGCCCGAGCGGATTGATTTCAACCACCGTTGCGTCATAGTCCAGAAAGACCTCCGCGAGCGTGGCCAGCACGGCCGACAACCCGAGGAGTGCTTTTCCGGAAACCCCGGCGTCGGCGACGATCTCCCGGGCCCGGTGCAGGGGCAGCCGCGAGTGCACCGTGAAATGCTCTTTGCGGACCAGGGCCGGCTGGCGCTGCGCCAGCTCCTCGATGTCCACCCCACCCTCGGCCGAAAAAATCGCCACCGGCGCCTTGGCCACGGTGTCGTAAGCGATCGCCATGAAGAACTCCTGCTTCACGGCCTTTTTTTCTTCCATGTAGACGGCTTTCGGGACGTATCCCCGGATGTTGCTCTCCAGCAGGCGCGCAACCTTCTGTTGGGCCTCTTCGGCCTGCGAGGCTTCGAGGATGCCCCCCGCCTTTCCGCGCCCGCCCATCGGGATCTGCGCCTTGAGCATGACGGGCCCATCGAGCGCCAGGGGTTCGCCCCGACCGACCAGCCTCCCGGCCGGGAGCGCGATCCGGTATTTTTCCAATATTCTTTTGGATTCGTGTTCAAGCAGCCTCATCGCGGTCTCCTGTCATTCCTGCGGTAGTTATTATTCGTCTCGAAACAGTGTGAACTGAGAGCGGTTCATTCCCGAACCCGGCCCACCGGCGGAGCGGGGTTTTGCCGCCTTCGCTCGCCTCATGGGGTCAGAAGCATCGACACATCGGCAACCTGTTCCAGCGCCATCACCCGCTGGCAGAGCGCCTCCGCCCGTTCGTCCGCGATCAACCCCCGGGTGAGCGACTTGAACTTTCCCATCACCTCGGATTCGCTCAAGGGGTTTTCGGGGTCGCCCTTCGGGTATTCGACGGCCCCCGTCAGCCGCTGGCCCGAGCGCATGCGGATTTCAACCCGCGCCGGCCATTTCCGCGGATACTCGGCGCTCAGCACCGGATCGGATCGAACCTGGATTTTGGACATCATCCGCAGCATCTCGGGGTCTCGAACCCGCTCGACGGTGAAGTCCCCCGTATTGGCATGCCCGAACCGCAGCGCCGAGGCCACGCAAAACGGCAGGTTGAACTTGGCGAAATAAGGCGTCGTGGGCTCGATGCGCTCCAGCAGATCCAGGCTGCCCTGGTACACCGAGACGCTGACGCTTTCCACCTCTTCCGAGACGAGCGCCGCTCCCCGGGCAGCCTGCAGCGTCGCATCGATGGCCGAGTGCGTGTGCCCGCAGGAGGCGTGGTATTTGAGGGAGTTGCGTTCGAAAAAAAACTCCTGGCCGAGACGGGCCAGGCACCTGGCCCCGTCAGAATCGGTGGAGGTGGCCCTGAAAAAACCTTTTTCGCCCTCCAGGATCCTGCGCGCGCCCGTAAACCCTCTGCGGGCCAGAAGGGCCGAAAGTAGCCCGTTGAAGGCCGCCTTGCCCGGATGCAGCTGTTTGCTCATGGCATTGTCCGTCAGGAACTCCCACAGACCGGCGGCCTGGGTCCCCGCCGACCCGTAGGCCGAGACGGTCTGCTCCTCGTCCAACCCGAGCAGCCGGGCGGCGCCGGCCGCGGCTCCGAAAGTCCCGCAGGTGGCCGTGGTGTGCCAGAACCGGTAGTGGCTCGGGCCGACGCCGAGCCCCACCCGGATGGCCGCCTCGTAACCCGCGGCGATGGCCAGCAGCAGGTCCGCTCCGCTCGCCTTTTCGCGCTCGGCCAGCGCGAACACCGCTGGTATGATCGCGGCCGCCGGGTGCAAAATGGACTCGCGGTGCAGATCGTCCATTTCCACCACGTGGGAGGATGCCCCGTTGGCGAGCGCCGCCCAGAGACAGTTGCCCTGCGACTGGCTGGCGATGAGGGTGGATTCCGGGGTCCCTCCCAGGTCCCGAACGACGTCCAGGATGATTTGAACCGGCGGCTCTTTCCTTCCGGCGATCGCGGACCCGAGCCAGTCCAGGAAGAAGAGCTTCAGCTTGCCGACCTGCGGTCCGGAAAGGTCCTTGTAGGACAGCCGCGAGAGAAAGGCGCCCAGTTGTTCGGACAGTGTGGGTTCGTGCGTCACAAGTCCTCCTGCGTCGATCGCGTGGGTTTTCGTGGGAGATCCACCCGGCGGGCCCCGCCGCCCTCGTTCGAGCGGCACCGGGCCGGCCCCGTCGTTATATTGTCGACATTATACAATCGAACGTTACCCGTCAAGGAATTTTTTCCCGCGATGCCGCCTGTGGGGCATGGTGGGTCTTCGACCGTTTCGAACGGCAACGACGGGGCGTCAGGTCCCCCGTCAGGGCGGCAGCGGTTTGCCCTGGCGATGGCGCCGACCGACAAGGCAATGGCCTCGTCCGAACCCGCCACGGGCGTAGTTGATTCTTCTTGACAGACGCCCGCGTAAACATATAGAGCTCTATAGCAATTTAAATCCTGGGGTGCCTGGCATGCGCTTGATCGGAAAAAATCCAACCCAAAACGGGGCACCCAACCGCAACGCCCCTGCCACCCCGGTTTACTACCAGCTCCAATCCATTATTCAGAAAAACATCCACGACCGGTTCTGGAAACCGGGTGACAGCATTCCCCCCGAAAGGAGACTGGCCGAGCATTACCGGGTCAGTGTCGGCACGGTGCGCCAGGCCATCGCCAACCTGGTGAACGAGGGCTACTTGACCCGCGTCCAGGGGAAGGGCACCTTTGTCCGTGAGACCGCCTTCCAGCATGAACATCTGCGCTATTATCCCATGGTCAGCGATTTCGAAGACCCGATCCCGGACTTGGCCGCCGACCTGCTCTCCCGCCAAGTGGTCCCGGGCTTCGAGCGCGCCAACCGGTTGTTGCACATCGACCCCGGCCAACCGCTTTATGAAATCAAGCGGCGAATTCTTCTGCATTTCAAACCGGCCGTGTACGCTGTTTCCTATCTTCCCTGTGAAATGTTCCAGGGCTTGGAAAAACTACCCGACGACCTTTTCACGAAAAACACGCTTTACCTGCTGATCGAGGAGCATTTCGGGTGGCCCACCATCGAAAATCGCGAGCTTTTTTCGGCGATCCCCGCCGATGCGCAGGTCAAGCAACAACTGGACGTGGCCAAGGGCGAACCTCTGCTGCGCATTGAAATGCTGGCCCTGACCTACAAAGACCAACCCTATGAATACCGACTCAGCTATTGCAGAACGGACAGGGCCCGGATCCTGAGAGTGATCTGAAACTGGCCGGCCGGCGATTCTTCAAAAGTTGGATAGAAAGGAACCCCTCGACGTGAACCATGACTACCCCCGGGTCGATTGCGACGTCTTGATTGTCGGAGGCGGAAGCGCCGGAGCGATGGCGGCCATCAGGGCCAAGGAACTGAACCCC
This sequence comes from uncultured Desulfatibacillum sp., assembly GCA_964562235.1. Lineage (GTDB taxonomy): Bacteria > Desulfobacterota > Desulfobacteria > Desulfobacterales > SpSt-501 > SpSt-501. The sequence goes on along the minus strand of CAZLSV010000002.1, from coordinate 132,878 downwards.
CAGCAGCAGGTCGTCGTGCTCGAAAAAGGCGACGCCAAGTATTCGGGCTGCATCGCCCGGGGAATGGATGCGCTTAACATCGTGGCCGTCCCCGGAATCGCCACCCCGGAGCTCTACGTCGAGTCCAACAGCCTCGCATGTGAAGGCATCATGGACGAACCGGTCAATTACCGGATGGCCGAGCGCAGCTGGGATCTCATGCAAAAGCTCGTTTCATGGGGGGTCTGCTTCCCGGTGGATGAGAAAGGAAACTACGACATACTTCAGGTTCACCCCAAGGGGCGCTTTTGCGTGACCATGAAGGAGCCGGAGCTCAAGACCATCCTGGCCAAGCGCATGATGGATCTCGGGACCCGCGTCATCAACCGCGCCATGGCGCTGGAGCTGGTCCTGGACGGCGACCGTGTCTGCGGCGCGCTCGCCATGGATGTGCGCACCGGCGAGGTGTTTGCCATCCGGGCCAAGAGCGTGGTGCTGGCCGCCGGCGGCACCGCCCGCTTCGGCCTGCCCAACAACGGCTACTTGTACGGGGTCTATGATTTCCCCGGCAACACCGGCGACGGCTACTGCCTGGCCTATCATGCCGGAGCGGAGCTGAGCGGCTTCGAATACACGCTGGTGTACTACATCGTGAAGGACATCAATGCGCCCCTGCTCTACATCACGCTGACGCGCGGCTGCCACCTGGTCAACGCCTTCGATGAGCGCCGGGACAAGGACCACCCCTCCATTCGTTCCATGTTTCTCGAGCACTTGGAGGACCGCGGCCCGATGCGCATTAAACTCAACCACCTGCCGGAAGAAAGAATCCGCGAAATCGAGTCGATCCTTTTCACCACCGAGCGACCCGCCTGCCAACGCTTCTACGAAGGGCGCGGGATCGACTTCCGTACCGGCGAAATCGAGTTGTGGCCCACGGAGGTTTTTCTGTGCGGCGGCCACGGCCTGACCGGCGTGCGGGTCAACGAAAAAGCCGAAACCAGCGTTAAAGGCCTTTACGCCGCGGGCGACACTTCTCTGGTGGCGCGCGGGCACCTGTCGGGGGCCTTCGTCTTCGGGGAAATCGCCGCCGAAAGCGCGACCGATTTTGCGGCCGGTATCCGCCACGGCGAACTGGATCGAGGCCAGATCGATGCCTTCACCGAGAAGCGCCGGAGCCGGCTGGCGCAGCGCGAAGGGACCGTCACGATAGAAGAATTCGAATACAAGGTCCGGCGAATCATCAACGACTACATTCGCCCCCCCAAAAACGAATACAAACTGGACCGCGCTCTATGGTGGATGGACCGTTTCCGGCAGGAGTTGGGCGAGGTGGTGCGGGTGGGCGACGTCCACGATCTGTTCAAAACGTACGAGGTCGAGAACATCATCGAGTGCGCCACCCTGAGCGCCATCGCCTCTAAAGAGCGCAAAGAGAGCCGCTGGCTGCCGTGGCACTACCGCAGCGACTACCCCAAACCCGGCGGCGATCCCTGGCTCAAGCACATCGTACTGACCAAGGACCGCGACAACGGCGGCGCCCGCTTGAGCTTCAGGGACATCATCCGAATGCAGAAAGGCCGTTAGCCATGCGAATGAACATACTGGAAGCGTTGTCGGACAACATCGTGATCGACCGTGACAAGTGCATCTATTGCGGGGTTTGCGTCAACACGTGCATCCTGGACAATCTGCGCTTGAAACAGGCCCCCTGCGTCCAGGCCTGCCCGCTGGGAGTGAACTGCCAGGGGTATGTGCAACTGATCCATCGGGGGCGGGAGGAGGAGGCCCTTCGGGTTCTCGAGGAAAAGCTGCCGTTTCCCGAAATCCTGAGCCGCCTTTGCTCGCAGCCCTGCGAGAGCAACTGCCACCGGAAAAAGCAGGAGGGCCATGCCGTCAACATTCGCGGCCTGAAGCGGTATCTGACGGAAATCTACGAAACCCAAAAACCGTTGGACCCGAAGGTCGCCGACGCAACCGGCAAAAAGGTCGCCATCGTCGGCGCCGGCCCTGCGGGGCTGACGGCGGCGTTCGATTTGAGAAAGCATGGCCACGCCGTGACGCTGCTCGACGCCGAGCCCGACCCGGGTGGCATGCTCCGGTGGGCGGTACCCGAGTTCCGGTTCCCCGGACGGGTCTTGGACCGGGAGATCGGTCGGCTGTTGCGGATGGGGGTGGCGTTCCAAGGCGGCCGGATTCTGGGAAAGGACCTGGCCCTGGACGAACTGCTCAACGGACACGACTCGGTGCTGATAGCGCTCGGCTGCCCGCAGCCGAGAAGACTGGGTATCCCCGGCGAGGACCTGCCCGGCGTCGTGCATGCCCTCCCCTTCCTCAAGTCCGCGCGCAAGGGCCAGCGCCAGGCGGTGGGGCCCAGGGTCGTGGTGATTGGCGGCGGCGACGTGGCGGTCGACTGTGCGCAAACCGCTCTTCGATTGGGGGCCGACTCCGTTGTGGTGGTCAGCCTCGAGGAAGAGTCCAACCTGCCGGCACACCCGAACGTCGTCACCTGCGCCAAAGCAGAGGGGATTGTTTTCCGCGGCGCCTGGGGCCCGCAGAGCATCCGGGCCGAGGAGGGCCGCCTGGAAGGGGTGCAATTGAAAAAGTGCGTGTCGGTTTTCGACGACGATTCCAATTTCCGACCCGTCTACGATGTTTGCCAGACGGATTTTGAGACGGCCGATTTCGTCATAGTGGCCATCGGGCAGCGCACAGACCTGCAGCCCCTTGACGCTTGCGGGATGAACTGCCGGGACGGGATCGCGTGCGACCCGCTGACCCTGCAAACCCCGGTTGCGCCGGTCTTCGTGGCCGGGGATATGCACTCCGGCCCCGCCTCGGTCGTTCATGCCATGGCCTCCGGCCGCCGGGCCGCGGAATCGATCCACCGATATCTGTCCGGCGAAGACCTGAAGCTGGGTCGAAGCTATATCGGGCCGTATGAAACCGAGTTCGCCATCGACACCTCGCCGGGAAATCGGGAGCAGCGGGCCGAAAATCCGCTGCGGCCTTTCGGCGGGCCGGGTAATTTCGACGAGGTGGAGATGCCGCTGGGCCTGGAGGCCGCTCGACGGGAAGCGGGCCGCTGCTACTCCTGCGGCGCACCTTTCGGGAAGTACCGCACCTGCTGGTTTTGCCTGCCCTGCGAGGTTGAATGCCCGCAGGACGCCCTTTGGGTCGATATTCCCTATCTGCTGCGATGAGGGTGCGGCCGGGAAGAACCATCTGCCAGAGAAGCGAGGAGGAAACGCCGATCGATAATGGGCGTAAGTGCGTATTCATGGTGTCGACCCCCTGCAGCGATTACGCCCCCTACCCTTCCCCTCCGGGAAGGCCGACCTGAAAAGGAGGTTCCACATGAGTCGATTGCTGTCGCTGCTGATGTCGTTGTTGATCGTCCTTGCATCTTTCGGTGGATCATGGGCATCCGACGACTACCCCAACAAGCCTATCACGTTTGTGGTCCCTCTGGGCGCGGGCGGGATGACCGATGTCACCGCGCGGCTTCTGGCGGAAAAAATGAAGGCCATTTTAGGGCAGCCGATCGTGGTGGCCAACAAGCCCGGCGGCACGGGAATCGTCGGGGTGAATTTCGCCCTGGGTCAGAAAGAAGATGGCTACACCGTCATCGTGGCCCCCATGAACGAATCCTTGACCAGTGCCTATTTTCAAGGTTCCGAGCCGTTTGACCTGAAGAACTTCTCTTTTGTCGGCGGCTACATGCCCCAGCAGCGCGTGCTGTTCACCACGCCCGACAAGCCTTACAAGACCTTTGCCGAATTCATTGCCTACGCCAAGACGCACCCCGGTGAGATATCCGCGGGCAGCGGGGGCGTCCAGTGGGCCCTGGAGGTGGTCAAGTCCATCGCGGTCAAGGACGGGTTGAAGATGAAGTATGTCATGTTCAAAAGCGGTGGCGAAGCCTCCACGGCCATTTTGGGAAAGCACGTCGACACCTGTGAAACGGGAGTGGGCACCCCCGCCTTCCAGGCCGGCCGGGAAGGCAAACTGGTGGCCCTGGTCAATATGGGCGAAGGGTCCATCGCCGCCTTTCCGGGCCTTCCGGAATTGAAAACGATCGGCTATCCGTTTACGGCGACGATTGAATACGGGATGGCGCTGAAGGCAGGGACGCCGGAACCGATTCGTAAAAAACTGGAGGATACGCTCAAAGCGGTCATGAGCGACCCGGAGGTCCAGCAGAGTTTCGCCTCGATGGGGCTGACCCCGAGATTTCTCGATGGAAAGGCTTTCGAAAAAAGCATCCGTGAAGGGGTGACGTCCGTCAAACAGATGATCGAGTACAACAAGCAACTCAAGGAGTAAATGTTTCGAAGGGCTGAAAAGAAAAATGGACCCGCCCGGGGCTGGCGCTGTTGGACCCGCCCCCCGGCGGGGGGATCCGCCGGCCACGGCACGCCCCGCTGTGCCGTCTCGTTTTGCAGATGCTCCTGCCGGCCGGGTTCGAGGTGAATCACCCTGACAGAAAGCGAGCAGGACCGCCGCATGCCGTTCAAACACAACGCCCTCAAGCAAGAAGTCGTCACAGCCGTTGGCTTCCTTATCTTTTCGGCCCTCTATTTGGGATTCGCGCTCCGCCTGAAGGTGGGAACCGCCGGAAACCCGGGCCCCGGCTTCCTGCCGATCGTGATCGGGGCGCTGCTGTCGGTCTGTTCCGTCATCTTGCTCCTGCGTCTGTTCAGAAACAAAAGCAACACCGCAGCCGATATCCCCGTGCCGGCCGCCTCTCCGGGAAATTATCGTTCCATCGCCGGCATCTTCGCCTGCACGCTGGGCTACCCCTTTGTTTTGGACATGGCCGGCTTTTTTGTGTCCACCATGGGGGTGGTGTTCATCATGTTTTTGCTCCTGAACCCCCGGCGTCCTCTCGCCGCCTTCGGCCTCGCGATGGGATTGGCGGGGGTGTCCTTCCTCGTGTTCCCCATCCTTTTGGGCGTCGCCTTTCCCTTCGGCCGCATCGATGAGTTCCTTTACCACCTGTTTGGAGGATGACGCTCATGGCCGAAATCATTACAAACCTCCTCAACGGTTTTGCGATCGCCCTGCAACCCGATTACATGCTCGGCACGGTCCTGGGAACGATTACCGGCGTCCTGCCCGGTCTGGGGCCCTTGGGCGCCATGTCCATCCTTCTCGGCTTCACCCTGAAGCTCGACGCGACCGGAGCCCTCATCCTTTTCGCCGGAATCTACTATGGCGCCATGTACGGGGGGTCGACGACCTCCATTCTTTTGAATATTCCGGGCGAGGCAGCCTCGGTGGTTACATGCCTGGACGGGTATCAAATGGCCCAAAGGGGTCGCGCGGGGGCGGCGCTTACGGTTTCAGCGGTCGGGTCTTTCATTGCCGGGACGCTCAGCATCTTCGGTCTCATGGTCGCCTGCCCCTTCCTTTCCAACGTCGCCTTGAAGTTTGGTCCGGCCGAGTTTTTCGCCATCGGCGTTTTCGGGCTGATTCTCCTGGTGCGGTTGACGGGAGGCTCGACGCTCAAGTCCATCATGATGATTCTTCTGGGAATGGCCCTGGGAACCGTGGGGATGGACCTGGAAACCGGTATGCGGCGTTTTACCATGGGCATCATCGACCTCGATCAGGGGATCGATTTCCTGCCCGCCGCCATGGGGTTTTTCGGGATCGCCGAAGTGCTCACCTGCATCGAAGACAACAACTCCGGGCAGAAGCCCCTCAAGGTCCGGCTGCGTGAGCTCTTTCCGACCCGGGCGGAATGGCGCCGGTCGGTCGCGCCGATGTTTCGGGGCTCGTTCATGGGATTTCTTATCGGGCTGATCCCCGGGCCCTCTCCGGTGATCTCCACGTTTGTATCCTACATGGCCGAAAAGAAGCTGTCCAAGCACCCCGAGGAATTCGGCAACGGCGCCATCGAAGGCGTGGCAGGACCGGAGGCGGCCAACAACGCGGCGGTCGGCGGGGCGTATGTCCCTCTGTTCGCCCTGGGGATCCCCTTTACACCGGCCATGGCCATGGTGCTGGGGGCATTGATGCTGCACGGCCTGACGCCCGGCCCGAACCTGATAAATGAAAAGCCGGCCCTTTTCTGGGGGGTGATCGCCAGCATGTACATCGGCAATGTCGCGCTTCTGGTGTTAAATCTTCCGATGGTGAATATTTTCGTCAGCATTCTGAGGGTCCCCAAACAGATCCTCATGCCGGTGGTGGTCCTGATATGCCTGATCGGCGTTTACAGCGTAAACTCCAGCCGGCTGGACCTGGTGGCGCTCTCGGTGTTCGGTCTGCTCGGCTACGCCTTGCGCAAGGTGGCTTTCGCGGCCGCCCCGCTGATCCTGGCCATGGTCCTCGGCCCGATGATAGAGACGTCCTTGCGTCAAGCTCTGACCATCACCGGGGGAAACTTCTGGTCCGTCATCAACCGGCCGATCTGCATAAGCATGTACGTCGTGGGCTTGCTGAGCTTTATCCTCCCCTGGACGTTCAAACGGCTCAAGCGAAGGCATTCAGGCGCGGTGAGATCGATGCCGGTCGGATGAGTGCTTGCGCGCCGAAACCTATTTGAACGTCGGCCCTGCCACTCGCCGGGCAGCCGGGAGAAACCGAAAGCGGAATTCGGTTTTATGACTCCGGCCGACAAACAGGCTCAACGTGAGCCGCTGCCAGGCGAAGCGGGGTGCAGGGGGTTGGGCATAATTATCAGCCGGGGTAATGACAAAACCCTGTCGGCTATAGGGCGAAGGAGAGCCCCTCGCGCGCGAAGCAGACCTCCAGGCCCGAGCCCGGCTGCACCCCGCCGAAGCGCTGCGCCCATGCGTCCAGTTCGTCGTCCGTGCGCATGGGGTCGTGGTGGACCAGCGCCAGCCGCCGGCAGCCGGCGGATTCGGCCAGGCGGACGGCGTGCTCGACGGGGGAGTGCCCCCATCCGATTCGCCCCGCCAGGTACTCCTGCTCGGTGAACTGGCCGTCGTGGATCAGCAGATCCGCCCCCCGGGCAAAGGCGCTCATCCGCAGCGCGGCCGCCCGCGCCGCCGACTCCCCCTCGCGGGCCATCATCTCGTCGTAACGCGCGTCGGCCGGGTCGGTGATGAAGACGTTGCGGAACGGCTCGGTGTCGAAGGCCGTGCACAGCACGCGGCCGCGGTACTCGATGCGGTACCCCATGCACAGGAGCGGGTGGTTGAGATAGGTGGCCGAGAGCCGGATGCCGTCCCCGAGGTCATAGGCGCCCTCGCGCAGGTCGACGTAGCGGATCTCGGCGGCGAGTTCCACCTGCCGGACCGGGAAATAGCGGTAGGACATCTGCCCGCCGATCACCTGCTCCAGGCGGTCTTCGGGCGAAATGGCCGGGCCGTAGATGGCCACTTGCGTGTCGCGACGGTAAAGGGGCTGGAAAAACGGGAGCCCCAGGATGTGGTCGAGGTGGGTGTGGCTCAGCAGCAGGTCCACCGCGACCCCGCCCCCCCGGTTGGGCCGCCCGAGGAGGTCGTCGCCCAGCCGGCGGATGCCGGAGCCGGCATCGATGACGAGGGTGCGGCCGCAGCCGGGGAACCCGACCTCCACGCACAGCGTGTTGCCGCCGTAACGGGCGGTGTCGCAGCCGGGGGTGGGAATCGAGCCGCGCACCCCCCAAAAGGTAACCGTAACGGCGTCAGCGCCTTGCGGCGATTTCAAGGAACACCTTCGCTTTCTCGACCTCCAGGGCCACGGCGGCGGTGAGCTCCGCCAGGGCATCGGCCCGGAGAGGCCAGCGCGCGCTCAGCCGACCCCGGGCCGGCCCGTCGAGGCTCGGCCCGCCGGGGGTGGTCGCGCCCATGTCGTGAGCCAGCAGATCTGCGAGGGCCACCGCCTCCGCCAGGCCCAGCCCGCCCGGCTCCGGATCGCCGGCCGAATGGTGATGCGCCAGGGCCCCGGCGAGCGCCTCGCTCAGCTGCCATTTGCGGGCGATCATCAGCCCCACGCTGCAGTGGTCCGTGCCGATCAAGGCCTCTTCCGCCGAACGCATGCCCTGCCCCGCGTCGCACGCCGACCGCACGGCCGCCTCGTAAAGGTCGGGAAACAGGTGGTTGAGCGGAATCTTGCCGATGTCGTGCATCAACCCGGCCACGAAAAAATCCTCCCGCTCCGAAAACGGCACCCCGGCGCTCGAGGCCAGGAGCTTGGCGGCCGCCGCCGTGCTCAGGGAGTGGGCCCAGAACTCATCCGCCGTGAAGACCCGAAAGGCATCGCGCTTTGAAAAGGTCTCAAATAAGGCGAAACTCAACACGACGTTCTTCACGGTGTTGATGCCGAGTAAAATGATGGCCCGGGTAAGGGAGTTCACCTTGCTCGGAAGCGAGTAATAAGCGGAGTTGATCAGCTGCAGGACACGGCCCGTCAGCACGGGGTCGAGGGAGATGACCCGGTTCAGGTCGTTGGCACAGGTGTTGGGCTCGTTGCAGGTCCGCAGCACCTTGATCGCCGTCGTGGAGAGCCCGGACATTCTCAGGATGTGCGCCCGGACCCGGCCCAGCGATGGTTTGGAGATGCTCGCCTGCATACCCATGGATGCGCTTTCAGGTCGGCAGGTAGTCCCCCCGTCGGAACCGCATGATTTCAACTTCGGTCGTGACCAGGGTCCGGTTCAGGATATCTTTGAGGCCGTCGCCCTCCGGCAGGGACCCCGCCAGAGGCCCGAGCGCATCCCGGCCCTGCTCGAGCGAGCGCACCAGCGGGTCCAGACCTTTCAGGCTCACTCGAGGATCCGCCAGTTTGCCGCGGTACTCGTCCATTAGGTCCAACATGCCCTCCAGCCGCGCAGCCAGGGAGTCGGCCGGTGTCGGGTCCACGGATGCCAACCGCACACGGAGGGCCCCCGCGGGGGCGGCCGCCGCGTCGGGCCCGGCCGCCGGGTTCAAGCTGTTTTTCAGGATTTCCCCGAACCCGCCCGGGGCATGAGCCGGCGCAGAAGCCGGCGGCTGCAGCCGCACCCGTCCCAACAAGTCGCCATGATCTTGAATTTTCATCCGATCCGCTTCCTTTCCTTGAGCTCCCGCATAAGGACCGCTGCGGCGAACCAAACCGCAGCGACTGGTTTTGCAAGTTCCATGCAAAAATTATTGGTCGCCAAGAAGATCGATAATGACAGTGATTTCAAAAGGCGAAAAGACCGCCGGTCGAGAACACGGCCGGCCCACCCGGCAAAATTTGCCTACCCCGTTATGAAAACGGCCCGGCTCAGCCGGGCCGTTTTCATTTGAGGTCCTTCTCGGACACCACGCAGTTTTTCCCGGAAACCTTGGCAAGGTAAAGCGCCCGGTCGGCCCGGTCGATCACAGAGGCCTCGGTGTCGCCCGCCCGGCAGCTGCTGACGCCGATGCTGACCGTCAGCGCGAAGCGCTCCTTGGCCGACATTCCCTCCAGCACATAGCGCGTCGAGGCGATGGCCTCGCAGATCTGCCGGCCCTTTTTCACGGCGTTGCGCAAAGAGGCTCCGGGCAGGATAACGGCGAACTCCTCGCCGCCGTAACGCGCCAGCACATCCTCGCCGCGCAACGACTGACGGCATTTGCCCACCACCGCCACCAGAACGCTGTCCCCGGTCAGATGACCATAAGCGTCGTTGATGCGTTTGAAGTCGTCGATGTCCACCATCAGCAGCGCGGCCTCCAGCGGGGTGGCGGCGTTGCGGGCAATGAGATCGCCCAAGCAGCGGTCGAAGGCGCGCCGGTTCAGGATGCCGGTCAGCCCGTCGCGCTCCGATTCGCTGCGCGCGCTCTCCAGCTCGCTGCTCAGCACCGTCACCTGCCGGGAGAGCTTCTCGATCTTGGCCCCGTCGCGGGCCTCCTTGTCACGCACCGCCTCGCGCAGCTGTTCGACCTCCTGCAACAGGGACTGCTTGATCCGCTTGATGTCGTCCAGCAGCGTAATCTCCTCCAGCCGCCGGCTCTGATCGAGGATGCTGCGGTTGTAGGAGCGGTTTTCCGAATCCAGGGTGGCCATCGCCTTGCTGAGAATGTCGATGATGCCCTTGAATTCCGTTTCCCGGTCGCGCAGGTATTCCCGCTGGCGCTGCGCAAACGTGTCGATGTTGGCCTTCCGGCCCTCGAAGAGGGTTTGCAGGCGCCGGGGCCGCTCCTCTGACCCAAGGGTTTCGGCAAAATCGGCCAGCCCGGTCTTGAACGCGACGCTGTCGAGTTCCGGGTTGTCAAGCGCAAACTCCCGGATGCACTGCAGCAGCGCCTGGGCGGCCTGCAGCAGGAATTCGCGCCGCTCTTCGCTGCTTTCGAACTCGGCCGGCCAATTCACAGAGGCGGGCCCCTCTGCCTCTTTTTTCTTGAAATTGAAAAGCATCATCCTTCCTCAGCCGCCGGGGACGCGGCTGCTGCCGCCGGCGCCGTTTTCCCGCTGTTCGCCGGGCGGTTGACCTCGAGCGGGATCTTCAGGATCCGGATCCCGTATCCCTCTCACTCGCTTCGTTCTCGGTTTCGGCCTGGTCCGCCAGCATGAGGTTCGTTCCCTCCGGGTCCCGCAGGGGAAGCACCCAGGCGTTGATCGGCTCCTTTTTCCGCTGCGGGGTGATGATGTAGACCGGCCCCGGGATCAGCCCGGTTTTCTCTCCGAGAGCGGCTTTCTTGAAAACCGATATCACCCGCGCCAGGGATGCCGGGTGGATAATGGTTTCGATCCCCAGGCCGATGAGGCCGTCTTCCGGCAGGCCGCACAAGTTCGCCCAGTCATCGTTTCCGCCCCACAGACTCAGGCCTTTGAACACGGCCGCCGGGGACTCGATTTGATGAATGAACTGAAACCGGGCGGCGAACATCTCCCGGAAATAACGGCATTCCCGGCACTGATCGGGGCAACCGCTCGAACCGTTGTCGCGCACGCTGAAGCAATCCGTCACCTGGCGCTTGAACGCAAGGCAGCGGTCGCAGTGGTGCCGGCCGCCTTCGGCCTGCCAATATGACCAGCAGTTGCGGAAGCTCTTGAACAGCGGCCCCCGGTTGCCGCCATTGCCCAGTTCCGGCGGGATCGGCTGGCCGGCGGACACCAGAAAGTGGAGCAGGTCCTCTACCGGGATGGTGAAGCTGCGCCCCGTTTTCCGTGCGAAGAGTTTTTTCGATCGCACCCAGTAACCGACGGTGGTGCGACCGACGCGGCAGATGGCCGCTGCCTCGGAGACGCTCAGCGTTTTTGGAGTGCTCATCATATAACCGGTCGGTACCCCCTTCTCTGATGGCTATCGGCACTCCCCCCGAAAACTTGATCGTAAAAGCGTCGGAATTTTGACAAAAAATGTGATCAGCCCTTCCATCCCGGCGGATTTTTTGTTTTAACCGCTCAATAATGTTTTTTTCTTATCGCATATAATTATCTGTATAAATTGTGTTTTTTATCTTGATGGCGGTAATTTCTGGCGAAATTGAACATAAATTTGATCAGTGGCATTCTAATTGCAATGATTTCTCGTCAAACCGGAATGAAGTTTCCTCCTTTTCTTCATTCCCACCTCCGACTGACCCTGTTAGGCCACCCCCTCCCTAACAGGGTTTTTCTTTATGGCTCCGGCAGTTCGACACGCGGATTTGTGTCATGCGGGACAGGCATGGAGTACCGCAGCCAATGTCGGTACGTTGAATTGCCGGAGTAGCGACTGGCGGGGATAAAAATCAGAGGAACGGCGCAGACTGCGACGGGGGCGAGCTTAACGACCCGGTTTTTGAAAACAGGCGGCAGGGAGCTGTTTTGCTTCAAAGAGCCGGCAGGGCTCTCCATCCATGGCCTGCCGAACCGCCTCCTCGGGGCAGCGACGGCTCTTGAACCCCATCGCGCGACAGCCCTGCGGAAAGTCTTCGTCCCAGGTGACGAAGTAATTCCGGCACCGGCGGCAGTCGATCCTGGGCTCGGCCATTCAACGCTCCACCTTGACCACCACGAGCGTAGCGTCGTCCTGAAGCTCCAGCGGGAGCAGGAACTTTTTCAGGGCATCCAGCACCTCCCGAACGATCTCGGCGCATGTGCGCTCGGCGTGTTCACGGATGATTTGCTGCAGCGCCGGCTTGCCGAACATGAGCCCCTGGCTGTTGCGGGCTTCCCAGATGCCGTCGGTGCCGATGGCGATAACGTGCCCGGGCGCGAGCCCGCGTTGGTATTCCTCGTAAACGGCCTCCTCGAAAACCCCGAGCGGAAGCCCCCCCTGCCCGGCCAACTCCTCGAAACGGCCGGCGCGGGGGTCGTAGAGCATGCCCGGATCGTGCCCGGCGCGCACCCAGCGGATACGCCTCGCCAGGGGCTCGATCTCGGCGTAGAAAAGCGTCATGAACCGACCGGTGGCTTGAACGTCGTGCGTGAGATGACGGTTGACGCTGCCCACGACGCTCGCGACGCTCGTGTCGCGGCTGGCACTCTCCCTGAAAAAGGCCCGGGCCGTGGTCATCAGCAGGGCCGACGGCAGGCCGTGGTCGGACACATCGCCCACCACGATGCCGACACGGTGAGTATCGGCGGTTTTTTTTTCGAAATAGTCGTAGTAGTCCCCGCCGGTCTGCTCGCAGTAGATGCTGCGGCCGGAGATATCCAGGCCGTCCACGCAGGGGCTGGCGCTCGGCATCAGGCATTGCTGGATGTCCATGGCCTGGGCCAGCGAGCGGCGCGTGCGCTGATTGAATTTGCGCTCTTTGCGCGATCGCCGGTACTTTTTCATCCCCGTCAGCAGCGCCTCCGTGAGCGCTTCGGTGGAGCAGGGCTTGGTCAGAAAGCGGAAGATGTTGCCCTGGTTCACCGCTTCAATGGCGGCATTCAGGTCCGCGCTGCCGGTGAGCAGCATGCGCACGCTTTCGGGTGCGATTTCCTGCACCCGTTTCAGGAACTCGATGCCGTTCATCTCCGGCATGCAGTAATCGGTGACCACCACCGAAAATGGTCCGCGGTGGCGGATGGCATCCAGCCCCTCGGCTCCGCTCGGCACGGTTTCCATATCGACGGTTTTTCGCAGCTGGCGCCGAAAGGCCGCCAGGATCTTCGGATCGTCGTCCACAAAGAGCACGCGGTTAGGCACGCAGGGCCTCCTCCAAGCGCAATTTACGGCAGGTCTCTTCCCAGGCCGGCATGCGCTCGGCGATGTTCAGTTGTCTGAGAACCTCCGGGGCAACCGCCGCGGCCGGCGCCTCCGTCGGGCCAGTACCGAGGTGGTGCTCGAGCGCGCTGGCGGCGTACACCACGCCGGTCACGCGTGCGGCGACGCCCGTCAGCGGCGGTTGATGGTGGTGGGCGATCGCGCCGACCACCTCCTCGCCGATGCCCCACAGCCCCATGAGGTAGGCCCCCAGCTCGGCGTGGGAGGCGCCGAAGCGCTCGGTTTCCGCCTCCCACAGGGGCCGCGGCTGACGGCGGCACTGGTCCATGACCGCGGCGTAGTCGTCGGGGAAGTTCTGAGCCAGGATCAGCTGGCCCAGGTCGTGGAGGATCCCGGCGGTGAAGGCTTCGTCCAGAGACTTGCGCGGCAGTTTTTCGACCACGCCGATGCAGCGGGCGAAAAGGCTCGTCTCCATGCTGTGCCGCCACAACGCATCCAGCCAGCCTCGAGGTATCTGCTTCATCTCGAACTGGGAGAAGACCTTCGCCGACAGCACCAGGGCCTTGACCGTGTCGTAGCCGATCAGGGACACGGCCTCCTGGGGGTTGGCGATGCGACGGGCCAGCCCGAAAAAAGCGGAATTGACCATTTGCAGGATCTTGGCGCTCATGCTGACGTCCCGCGCGATGAGCTCCCCCACTTTCTTGAAGGAAGAGTTCGGCGCCTGGATTTCGGAGATGATTTCCGTGTACAGCGCCGGCAGGCTCGGCAGGGATTCCAGGCGCGGCAGCAGGGATTTCAGACGCCGGTCGTTGATCAGCCGCCGCAGCGCGAAGGCCCGCGCGAGGGTGGCCTTCAGAACGTCGGCGTCGCAGGGTTTGGCCAGGTACTGGTGGGCGCAGTGCACCGTCTTGAAGGTCAAGTCCCGGTCCATCTCCCCGGAAAGCACGATGCGCACCATGTTCGGATAAAGGTCCATCACCTGCGTCAACAGCTCGGCGCCGTCCATCCCCGGCATTCGCAGGTCGGTCACCACCGCGTCGAAGGCATCTTTCTCCATCACCTGGAGGGCTTCGGCGCCGCTGCGGGCAAAGCGCACGGACCAGTTCTCGCGTTCGCCGCGCAGCATGCGCTGCAGGCCCTGCAGCACCAGCGGCTCGTCGTCCACAAACAAAACCGCGCACCCCTCCATGGCCGCCGTCATGTCACACCTTCCTGTTCTCCGAGGGGCAGGTCGATCGAAAAGGTGGTGCCGCGGCCCACGTGGGAGTCGAAAGAAACCCGGCCGCCGTGTTTTTCAACAATGACCGGGTAGCAGATGGCCAGCCCCTGGCCGGTGCCCCGGCCGATCTCCTTGGTGGTGAAAAAGGGGTCGAAGATGCGGTGGCGGATGTTCTCCGGGATGCCGCTGCCCGTGTCGCTGACCCGGATCTCGGCCCACCCGTCCCGGCGCCGCGTGGTGATGCTGATAGAGCCTTTGGCCGTCCGCCCCTGCTGCGCCGCATCCTCGATGGCGTGCGCCGCGTTGATGACCAGGTTCAAAATCACCTGGCCGATCTCCGCGGGGAGGCAGAGCACCGGCGGCAGGCTGCGGTCGAAATCGGTTTGCATGTCCGCAACGTATTTCCATTCGTTGCGGGCGACCGTGAGCGTGGTGTCGATGATCTGGTTCAGGTCGGCCGGAGTTTTTTCCTCGCGGCCGGGGTGGGCAAAGTCCTTCATGGCGCGCACGATCTTGGAAATGCGCTCGACCCCCTCCTGCGTGTGCTCGATGGCCAGCGGAATTTCCGCGACCAGGTAGGAAAGGTCCGCGCGCGCGCGCGCGTCCTGCGTGCGCCGGAGTAATTCGGCGCCCACGCGGCCGCCACCGGCCGCTGCAAACAGTTCCTCGTCGACCTGAAGCACGCGGGCGATGTCCTCGAAGGCATCTTTAAGAAAGCGGACGTTGTCGCCCACATACTGGGTGGGGGTGTTGATCTCATGGGCAATGCCGGAGGCGAGCTGACCGATGGAGCGTAGCTTCTGGGCCTGGGTCAGCTGCTTTTCCAGCATCTTGCGCTCGGTGATGTCGGCGCCCATGACGGTGAAGCCCCAAAAGACATCCCCCTCCCGCAACAGGGGGTTTACGACCAGCCCCAGCACGCCCTCTTGGCCGCTGGCGCGCACGAAGGCAATGTCGTCCAGCCTCACGGAGGCCTTTTCCGTGCGGCAGCGTTCGAAGCCGTGCCGCACCCGGTCCCAGTCCCACCGGATCCTGACGGTTTCGAGAGGCTTGCCGCAAACCGCCTCGGCCGAATGGGCAAAGACCTTGCCCGCCATCTGGTTCCAGCGGGTGATGTGCAGATCCGGCGATAGCCCGATCAGAATCGTCGGCAGGCTGGCCAGCAGCTGTTCGGCTTCCAGCAGGGCGCGGGAGCCTTCCGGGCGCAACGCGTCCGCATCCGGGGCGCTACCGGAGCAGGGGCCGGTGGCACTCAGCGTCTCGACCATAGGGTGGCTCCACCATGATTCCGTTTCATCTGCGCGGCTCGACCCATATGCCGGTCTGCTCCAGCAGCCGCAGCGCTTCCTGCCGGTCCGCCTCCGAATTCGGCCGGTTCACCGCCACGATGGCCCGCAGGACGTCGTCGCCCACGCCGGCCTTCTTCAACGCAATGATGTCCTGGGCCGTGGTCAGCCGGATCGAACGCAGCTCGTTGCCGTAAACCACCGGTTCGCGGTCCTTCATGAAGGAGCCGTCGCTGATCAAAGCCTGAAGGGTCGCCTCGCCGATGCCGGCGGCCTTCATGGCGACGATCTCCTCCACCGTAAAGGCCGCGGTTTCCAGCGTGCGCTCCTTGGCCATCAGCTCGAGGGTCTGGTCGCTGACGCCGGCCTTCTTCAACCGCACCACTCCGGCGGGATCGATGCCGAGGCAATGGGTCGCCGGCAAGAGGGTCAGCACTCCCGCCAGGGCCAGGCTGAAGAGGGTTCTCACGGTTTTCATGCAAATCCTTCCGGTCGCCGGATGACCGTGGCGGAACCTTGCGGCGGCATCCCACGCGGCGGCCGCCGCCGGCGTGAGGGCTACTTCAAAAAGTTGACCAGACTGGACTGAATGATCCGGGATGCCGCCGCCATGGTGGACTGATAGGCGGTCTCCAGGTTCTTCAGCTCGATGATGGCCTGGACCGCGTCGACGTCCTCCTCCCGCCCGATGGCCGCCTGAACCGTGGTCCTGAAGTTCGTCCAGTACTCCTCGGTGGCTTGAAACCGGTAGAGCTTGGGCCCCGCCTCGGAGCGCTTGTTCATGATCTGGGTGTGGGCGTCTTGGAGCGGTTCGATGGCGGCGCGAATCCGGACCGAGCCGGCTTCAAAATCGCTGTCCTCGAGCCCGGCGATCAGCTCGCGCAGCTCGTTGAAGATGTCGACGCCGCCGTTGCCCGAAACCTGGTCGCCGAAATAGTTGCTTCCGTCGGCATCGACCCTCACCTCGACCCCGTCGGCGACCGGGTAGCGGAAGCTCCCGGCGTCGCCCTTGTAGGTGACGGTATAGGGGGCGTTGGGGTCCTCGACCTGAAACGGCGCGGTGTCGGTCTGGTCCCCGGAGAACATGTAGCGGTCGCCGAATTTCGAATTGGCCATCTGCAGGACCTGGCCGAATATTTCCTTGACCTGGGCGGCCGCAAACTGGCGCTCCTCGACCGTGACGCTGTCGGCGCCCTTCTCTTCGGCGATCCGCCGCGCCTGCTTCACCAGGTCATCCACCAGCTGCAGGTTTTTTTCGTTGACTTCCAGCCGGGTCTTTCCCTGCTTGATGTTGTCCCGGTATTGGTCGATCGCGGCCAGCGTTGAACGTCCGCTGAGGACCCGGCCCATCCCGGTCGGGTCGTCCGACGGGCGGTTGATGCGCTTCTGGGTGGCAACCTGCTCCTGACGCTGCAGCATGGCCTCGGTCTGCTTGCGCAGGTTGCTTGTGAAAATGCCCGACATCATGTTCTGCGTAATCCTCATTTTTTCCTCCGGAAAAAATGTTAAGTTTTCAATTAGGTGCAAGACATGGACAGGGCAAGTTAACGCATCATATTCATCAATGAATTCATCATCTCATCCGCCATGCTGACCATTTTGGCGGCCGCGTTGTAGGCGGCCTGGAACTTCACCAGGTTGACCATTTCTTCGTCGAGCGAGACGCCTGAAATCGACTCCCGATAGTTCTCGAGATAAGTCATCATGTCGGCCTGATGGGCGGCATTGGCCCTGGCCGTCTGCACGTCGTAGCCCACCTGGCTGACCAGGGTGTTGACCGTGGTGTCGAACGTGGCCTTGCCGTCGAGCTTCAGGCTGGTTCGCAGGGCGTTGATGGCCAAGGCATTGTCGGCGTTGCCCGGGACCCCTGCCGCCGTTGACGCGGCGGCAATGAGGTCGAGATCATCGAGGATGGCCGGATTGATCCGTATGTCGACTGCCCCCGTGCCGGCAAAGAGATCGGTGTTGTTGGTTTTGTTCAGGTTGTAGCCGGCTTTGTGCTGATCGTTCACTTCATTTAAAAGGCCGTCCGCCAGGGTCTCCAGCTGGGACTGGTAGTCCGCGATCTGGGTGTCCCGGGTCTGCAGCCAGCCGCCCAGCTGGCCGCCCGTGATCGCGTTCGAAATCTCCACCGCACCGCCGTTCGCATCCGTCCAGACGATGTCCTTGTGGCCGGCGTTGATTTGCGTGCCGAGCTGCCAGGTGTTGCCTTTTTCCACGAGCGACCGCCCGTCGGCCACCGATACGGCCACCTGGCCGGTGGGGTCCTCGAAGCTGCTGATGTCTATCATCTCCGCCAGTTGCTTCAGGACCAGGTCGCGGCTGTCGCGGTAGGCGTTGGCATTCATGCTGCCGCTTTCGACGCTCGCAATTTTTACGTTCAGGTTCGCGATCTGCGCCGCGAGGCGGTTGACCACTTCAACCCCGCCCGCCACGGACGCATCGATGTCGTTTCGGATCTGCTCGAGGTCGTTGTATTTTTTTCGGATGGTGTCGGCCAGGCCCTGGCTGGTCGCCGCCACCACCGAGCGCTCGGTCTGCCCCGAAGGGTTGAGGCTCAGGTCCTGCCAGGCGTTCCAGAAATCGCTCAGGGCCTGGTTCAGGCCATAGCCCCCGCTCTCGTCGAAGACGACCTCCACGCGATCGAGCGTGTTTTTCTGGGCCTCCCACCGGCCGAGGTTCGCGTTTTCGGTGTTCATCTGAACGCCGAGAAATCTGTCGTAAATGCGCTCGATTCCGGTCGAAGTCACGCCGAAAGACATCGGCCCGAAAGCGGTGTCGATCGGCGTGTCGGTCTCCAGGTTCAGTCGCTGACGGCTGTAGCCCGGCGTGTTCACGTTGGCGATGTTGTTGCCGGTGACATTAATTGCGCGCTGCTGAGTCAGCAGCGCGCTAGTGGCCGTGCCGAGCACTCCGAACATGTTGGTCATGGCAATACTCCCGCAGCGGCCGCCGGTTCCGAGGTGACTCCGGCAGGCCCTGAAATGTCGTCAAATCTCGCTGTGAAGCAGTTTCCCGTTGAGCTGCGCCCCCTGCATCCGGCCTTCATGCTGGTAGACCGGCCCGTTGGCCAGCCCCTTGACCGCCCCATAGGAGGCATTCAGCAGTTCGCCCGCGTGGCGGCAGAGCGCTTCGCTTCGGCGGTTCTCCGCGCGCAGGCGCTCCATCAAAACAGACAGCTCCGCTCGCAAACCCGTGAGGGTCTCGCGGTAGACCGGCGGAGCCTCTTGCGCGAGCCGGCTCAGGGTTACTTCAGCCGGATCGCAGCCGAGCTTATCCGCCCACCGGTCGATCATCCGCTCGCGTCCCTGCTCCGCGGCCTGCAGCCGCTGCAGGAGGGTTGTTTTTTCCACGGCCCCCGGCGAAAACTCCCCGGCGCGCGATCGGACCATCGCCGCCCGTTCACGGTCCAGGGCCTGGAGCCATTCACCCCAAAGCGCGGCCTCCGTGCGCAGGAGGCTCACCAGCTCTCTGAAATTTGCATGCATTTTTCCAATCCTCGGAAGGGTGCTCCGCCCATAGGGATTATCGGCGAAGGCTTCGAATCACTTTAGCTTTCCAAGCTGCTCCAGCAGGATCGCCGAAAGGCCCAGACCGCCGGAGCCCGCCATTTTCTTGGCCAGCTCGGCATCCATCAAAGAGGTGTAGATCTCCTCGGAGCGCCCTCCGTCGATCAATCCTGATTTGGGCACGGTCTTGCGCATTTCACTCAGCATCTGGTGGATGAAGAGCGCCTCCATCTCTTCGCAGGCCGATTTCAACTTCGGGTCGGGCGACGTTTCCACGGCGGCGCCGGCGGGGCCCGCCCTGGCACGCGACCGACCGGGTCGGTCGATCGGCAGCGCTAAGGTTGTTTTCGATATCGGCTCCGGCATCAGATGATCTCCAGCTCGGCTTGCAGCGCGCCGGCCGCCTTGAGGGCCTGGAGGATGGAAATCAGGTCACGCGGCGTCACCCCCAGGGCATTCAGCGCCCGGACCACCTCGCCGATGCTCACCCCGGAGGACATGATCTGCAGCGGTGCCCGGCCCTCCTGCACGATCGTCTGGGTGTCCGGGGTCACCACGGTCCGTCCCTTCTCCGAAAAAGGCATCGGCTGCGATACATTGTAATTCTGTTTGATTTCGACGCTGAGATTGCCGTGGGCGATGGCCACGGTGGCAATGCGCACGTTCTCCCCCATGATCACGGTGCCGGTGCGTTCGTTGATCACCACGCGCGATATGCTGTCCGGCGTGACGTTCAACCCCTCGATCGCCGCGATCAGCTGGGCGATCTTCCCGACGTAGCCCGGCGGCACGGCCACATGAACGGTGCCGGAGTCCTGGGTGCGGGCCACCTGATCCATGAACCCGGAGTTGATGGACTGGGCCACCCGGGTGGCCGTGGTGAAATCCGGCTTGTTCAAGGCCAGGGTGAGCGACTCCTTCTGGTTCAGGTCGAACGGGATCTCGCGCTCCACGCTCGCGCCCTGGACGACCCGGCCGACCGTGGGGAAGTTTTTCCCCACCTTGTCCCCACTCGAGGCCCCGATCAGAAACCCCCCGGTGGCGACCGGCCCTTGCGCGACCGCGTACACCTGGCCGTCGGCGCCCTTGAGCGGGGTCATCACCAGAGTTCCCCCCTGAAGGGCTTTGGCGTCGCCGATGGAGTTGACCAGGGCGTCCAACCGGCTGCCCGACCGCGCGAACGGGGGCAGTTCCGCCGTCACCATGACCGCCGCCACGTTCTTGACCTTGATGTCCTCCGCGTTCACGGTGACCCCCATCTTCTCGAGCATGGAGGACATGGACTGCAGGGTGAACTGGGTCGTGTTGCTGTCACCGGAGCCGGCCAGGCCGACCACCAGCCCGTAGCCCACCAGCTGGTTCGGGCGCACCCCGCGAAAGGCGGCGATGTCCTTGATCCGCGCGGCGTGGAGCACGCCCGTCAGCCCCAGGACAATCAGCCCGACCGCGACCGACCGCGGCAGCCAGGCCGCCGCTCTCGTCATACGCAATTGAAATTTCATACGGTTTTTCATCTCATCCCCGGCTCAGAACGGCCAGACGGTTTCCAGGATGTTCGCCATCCACCCCGGGCGCTGGCGGTCGTCGATCACACCGGAGCCGCTGTAGGCGATCTTGGCGTCGGCCACGAAAATCGATTTGATGACGTTGTCGCTGGCGATGTCCCGCGGCCGGATGGTGCCGGAGAGAATGATCACCTGGTTTTCATGGTTGACCATCACCTCGCGGGTGCCCACGATCCGCAGGTTGCCGTTCGGCATGACTTCGGTGACCCGGCAGGTGATGAAGGCCGTGAGATCGCCGCTGCGCGTGGTGCTGCCGTCGCCCTCGAAGTCGCTCTTCATGCCGCCCTTCACCGAGGCGGCGCCGAAGGGGTTGACCTTGGGCATGTCCGTGCCGAGCGCCCGGAGGACCTTGTCCTGCCACCAGTCCTCGATGCCCATGAAGGCCTCGACCCCGGCGCTCAGGCTGGAGTCGCGGGCGGTCTTGGTGTTGGCCTTGTTGGTGGCCTTGGAGGACTCCTCGATCTTGACGGTGACGATGTCGCCGGCCCGCCGCGCCTTGGTGTCCTGGAAGAGCGGGTTCATCCCGGAGGCGTTCGTGTAGAGCGAGTTCTCCTGATAGGCGGCGGCCCGCTCGGCATTCTGAATGTCGAAGGCCTCGACGGGGGGCGGCGGCGGGACCGGCGGCATGGCCAGCGGCGGACGGCTGGCGCAGCCGACGGTCAGGGCCAGCAGGCCGAGAACGAGGCCGGCACCGCCGGCCGCACGCTGGAGGATCTGCAGTTTCATAAGGCACGCTCCCTTCCGGGTCAGGCTTCCCCCCGGCTAAAAATCGATTTTCACGGTTTGCGAATCGAGCACCCGGGCGTAGACGACCTTGTTGGAGTCAAGGTTCATGACCTGAACCAGCTCGCCCTGGGCGCCCTTCTGTTTTACCTGCCCGAAGGCGGAGATCCGCAGGCCGGGCATCTCGGCGATGATCCGGACCCGGTCCCCGTTTTTGACCAGCGGCGGAAACTCCACCAGCTCCGGCCTCAGCACGGTGCCGGTGTCCACCGGCCGGCGGGTGCGCTTGCCGATGACCGACTCCACCTGGGTGATGCGGTCCTCGGGCAGCCCGGCCGCGTCCACGGCCCGCACCTCGATGTCGTCGTCGTCGATGGGCTTGTAGCGCCCCAGCGGACGCCGCGCCACGACCACCCGGGTCAGCCGCTCGATGCTGGCCGTCACCCACACCTTTTTTTCCGCCTCCTCGTCAACGTTGAACACGACGCTGAGGGGGATGGCGCCGGCCCAGTCGGTGTTCTTCGGGGCCACCACGCGGGTCGTGAGCTCTCCCTGCGGCAGGACCACGGGCTCGCTGACGCGGATCTCCTTGATCCGCAGCGCGTCCGCCGCCCCGGCCGCCTGCTGCTCGATGTAGGCGCGGACGATCTGCTCGATCTGCTCGCGCTCGACGGTCATCGAGGCCCGGGTGACCACGACCTCCGCGGGGATCTGAAGATCGAGGCCGGCAGGGTCGATGCCGCTTTGCTTGATGCGCGTCAGGATGGCGGCACGGTCGATGGTCCGCGTTTTCCCGGGCAGAGGGGCGCGCCCGAGCACCACGGCCTCCAGCCGACGCACGAACGCCGCGTCACCGCCGTCCACCCGGCCGATGCTTCCAAGCAAGATCGCGTCGACCGCGACCGCGACCTGCTCGTGGCAGCGCACGCTGGCCGTCCCGGCCGCCCCGGCAAGGCCGGCGACGGCCCACAGCAGGCAGGCGGCCAAGAGGGTCAGCGCCGCACCCGGCGACGGTTTAAACCACCGCTGTTCGTTTTTCATCGACAAACCTTACCGTTTCAGGTTGTTGGCGGTCTGCAGCATGTCGTCGGAGGCCTGGACCACCTTGCTGTTGGTCTCGTAGGCGCGCTGGGCCGTGATCATGTTGACCATCTCGTCCACGATGCTGACGTTGGACATTTCCAGAAATCCCTGGGAGATCGTGCCGAAGTTCTGCTCGCCGGCGGTTCCGACGATGGCCGCCCCCGAGGCGTCGCTGGGCAAAAATAGGTTCTTGCCGGTGCTCTGCAGGCCGGCGGGATTGGTGAAGCGCGCCAGCTGGATCGTTCCCAGCTGCCGGGGCGCGGCCTCCCCGGCCAGCAGGGCGCTGACGGTGCCATCCAGACCGATGGAGAGCGTGATGGCGTCGGTGGGGACGGTGATTTCCGGGGTGAGCAGGAATCCGTCCGGGGTCACGATCCGCCCGTCTTTTTCGAGCTTGAAAGCACCGGCCCGGGTGTAGGCGGTGGAGCCGTTTGGAAGCGTCACCTGGAAAAAACCGTTGCCTTCGATCGCCAGGTCGAGTTCGTTCTTGGTCAGCTGCAGCTCCCCCTCGGTGAAGCTCTTGGCCACCGCCACCGGCCGCACGCCGTGGCCGAGCTGGATGCCGGTGGGGGCCTGGGTGCTCTCCGAGGTCGACCCTCCGGGCGGCTGCATGGTTTCGTACAACAGGTCCTGGAATTCGGCCCGGCTGCGCTTGAAGCCGGAAGTGGTCACGTTCGCCAGGTTGTTGGCGATGACATCGATGTTCATGCTCTGCGCCTGCATGCCGGATGCGGCGGCCCACATGCTGCGAATCATAGATCCTCCTGTGAAGAAAATTTGAAATTTGAAATTTCAAATTTCAAAGTATTTATGCGGTGCGGCCCACCTCGTTGATACTCTTGACGTTGACCTCATCGACGGACCGGATCACGCGCTGATACGACTCGTAGCCTCTCAATATCTCGATCATCTCCACCATGCTCTGAACGGCTTCGACATTGGACATCTCCAGAAACCCCTGGGCGACGCTGATATTCTCGACCGCCTCGCCGCCCCCGGCCGCCGCCTTGAAATAGCCCTGGCCGGTTTTGACGAGACTGCCGGGTTGCGGAAAATCCTCGATCCGCAGCCGGCCGACGTCCCGTCCGTTCACCCGCACCGTGCCGTCTTCGCCGACGCTGACCGAAGGCCCGCCGGGTGCGGCACTGCGGCCCCCGTCCACGCGGATCTCGCCGCCGTCGCCCTGAACCGGCCAGCCCTCCTGGGTGACGAGGAGGCCTTCCGGGTTCAGGGTGAAATTGCCGCGGCGGGTGTATACCGTGCCTTCCGGCGATTCGGCGCTGAAGAGCCCTTTGCCGCTCAGCGCCAGGTCGAGGAGATTGCCGGTTTGCTTGAGCGGCCCCGGCGTGAAATCCGTGCGGCTCTGGTAGGCAATCCAAAACTGGGCGCCGGCCTGGGGCGCGGCATACGGGGGCTGCACCGCCTGCGCCTGGCCGCCTTCGGAGCTCAGATAGGCCTGGAAAGAGACAGCGTCGCGCTTGAACCCGGCGGTGTTGACGTTGGCCAGGTTGTTGGCCACCACCTCCAGCCGCTTTTCGTAGGCCTGCGCGGCCGCCGCCGCTATGTAGATTTCACCGCTCATCGTTTCTCCTTTCAGATCTCCAGGTCAGCCGGTCGGCCGTCGCCCGCCGGACCGGCCGACCGGCGACCTGCCTTTGATAAAGCAAGAGCCATACCGTTTTTATTTCCAGCCGGCCGCCCCTTCCCGCGGATCCTTCCGGGTCCGGGCGCGGCCGGGATCGATCGATTCAACGGCCGGGCGGCGCCGGAACCTGCCGGCCCGGCAATTATTGCCGGGTGGCCGTTGTCGTGCCGGGTTCAGCGGGCACGCGCTGGAGTTTGAGCGCGAGTTCGATCTCCCCGGCCGGCAGCCGGGTCTGCGCGGCCATCTGCCGGGGAGTGAGGCCCTGTGCGGCGAGCTCGGCCAATCCGGCGTAGCGGCTGGGCAACGCCCCGAACCCGACCGGCTCGCCGTCCCCCAGCCGGAACGGGATGGATTCGCCCGGGGCCTCGGCGGCGGCATTTGCCGCACCCGCCGGAAGCACCCGGGCGGCGCCCAGGATCTGCTGCAGCTTGGCCTCTTCGGCGTCCACGGCCGCGCGGATCGATGCCAGCGCCTGTTCGGTCTGCTGGCGGAGCGTTTGCAGCAGCACCTCCTGGGAAAAGACCGGGGGGGTTTCCCGGTGGGAGGCCTGCGGCAGCAGCCGCTTGTACCGGAGCTGATTGCGCACCAGGCACGTTAGAATCACGCCGCACATCAGCACCTGCAGGCCATCGGCCACCAGGTCCCACCGCAGGGCTTCGAGAAACGTCATCATCGGTTCCATCCTCCGCTATCCGGCCGCATGCGCTTACACGCGGACGTCGATTAGTTTCTTGAACGGCGCCGCGGCCCGGCCGTCGTCGCGCGACGGGCGAGGCGCCTCGGGGCTTTCGCTATCCGCTTCGCCTGCGGCGGCCCTGAGGCCGTCCGGCTCCGGCTCGGGCGAGGCCTGCGCGTCGGATGGGTTTTCCTGCTCCTCGCGCAGCTGTCTTGAAAAGCTGGACCCCTGGCCGGGGTCCTTGCCCGGTTTCGTTCGTTTGACCCGATCGGTCTGAATCACGGGAGCAATGGTGGTGGGGAATTTCACCGGTTCCATGCCTGAACCCTCCTGGTTCCCGCCGGCATCCCCTCCCGGACTTCCGTCAGTCGTTGTCTTCCAGCAGCCGCTCCTTGCGCAGCTTGTTCCGCAGTCGCACAATGGCCTGGGAGTGAATCTGGGACACCCGCGATTCTGTAATGTTCAACACCTCTCCGGTTTCCTTCATGGTCAATTCGTCCAGGTGATACAGCGATATCACCTGCCGCTCTTTCTCGGAAAGCTGTTCGATGGCCCTAGCGAGGGCGGTCTTGAGCTCCTTGAGCCGGGTCTGGGACAGCGCGTCCTCATCGTGCTGAACCAGGTAGGTCATGAGCTTTTCCTTCTCGTCGCGCGAGGAGACGCCCAGCTCCTCGAAGCTGATGAAGGAGATGCTGGCCATCTGTTTGGTGCGGTGCAGATCCTCGAGCGCGACGCCCATCTCCTCGGCCACCTCGAGATCGTCCGCATTCCGGCCCAGCCGCTGCTCGAGCCGCTGGCAGGCGTGTTCCATCTCGCGCAGCTTGCGCCGGCTGGAGCGGGAGAGATAGTCCCGCGAGCGCAGCTCGCTCAGCACCGCCCCTTTGATGCGGAAGATGGCGTAGGTCATGAACTTGTTGTCCCGCTTCGGGTCGTAGCGGTCGACGGCCTGCATCAACCCGATGACGCCCACGTTCATCAGGTCTTCGACATCCACGCTGGCCGGCAGATGGCTCGCGATGCGCTGCACGATCCGTTTGACGTAGGGCAGGTATTCGTTGACGAGCTGATCCCGGTACGCGGATCGCTTCTTGGCGGGTCGGTGGAGACGGCGTTCTGCCGTTTGCATGTACATGCGGGTCTCCTGCGTATGAAATCGTGCCCCCTAAATGGGGGTGGTTCGAACGAGATGGTGCCAGAACAAGTTGGTGTTGCCCTTGGGCCGGGTGGTTGGCGCCAGCTTGGCCACGCGCCGGGCGAGGTCGCTGAAGCAGCGCCCGGCCCGCGATTCCGGGTAAAGATCGCTGACGAGCCGCTGCTGCTTGACGCTGCGCGACAGCTTGTCGTCCCGCAGCACGCAGCCGAGATAGTCGATGTGAATGTCCAGAAACCGGTCGGTAACGAGCTCCAGCTGCCGGAAGACGTCCTGGGCCTCCTTGGGGCTCGCCGCCATGTTCACCACCAGCTTGCAGGATTTCTCGGAATACTTGAGCGACAAAACCTTCATGAGCGCATAGGCATCGGTGATGGAGGTCGGCTCGGGCGAAACGACCACCAGGATCTCGTGCGCCATCACGTTGAAATCCATCACGTTGGAAGAGATCCCGGCCGCGGTGTCGATGAGCAGCAGGTCCATGTCGTCGATCAGCCGATCGAGGTCCGTGAACACCTGCATTTTCTGCTCGTGGGTCAGCTGGGTCAGTTCCTGGATGCCGGAGGCGGCCGGAAGGATCTTCATCTGCCCCGGGCCCTCTTCGACAATCTCCGCCATCGATTTTTCGCCGCGGATGACGTGGGAGATGTTGTACTTCGGGGCGACCCCGAGCAGCACATCCAGGTTCCCCAGCCCCAGGTCCGCATCCAGGATCATGACCTTCTTCCCGAGCCGGCTGAGGGTGTAGCCCAGATTGGCGACAATGTTGGTCTTCCCGACCCCACCCTTGCCGCTGGTGATGGCGATCACCCGCGCCTGGGATTTTCGACGGCGGCCGTGCTCTGCGCCCCCGCCCGACGGGCCGGGTCGCGGCAGAGGGATCACCTTGTTCGGGGGATGGTTCACAATCATGCGTCAGCAGTCTCCTCAGCGAGCATCGGTCAGCGGTAGGCGGATATCCGGGTTTTGTCCCTCAGCCCCGCTTCCGTCTCGGCCGGTCCGTGGACCTCCGGGCTGCAGTTGCGGCAGGCCTGGAAATTTCGGGATTCGGCCTCGGCCGCAGAAGCGAACTGAAGCAGGTGATCGCGCTTGATCTTGCGGACCCATTTGCACTCGGGTCGGTGATAAAGCTCGGAGCTGCGATTGGCGACGAAAGCCGCCGGAGCGGGGGCGGCCGCCGGCGGGGCGCCGGAGCGGGGGCCGGGCGCTCGGCGGTTGTCGTACGCCTCCCGAACCGGCCAGAGCCGGTTGGCGAGCAGCTCCAGGGACCGTTCGGCCAGGTCCTCCGGGATGCGCGGGCCGATGCTCAGCCAGGAAAGCGGCAGCTGGCTGCGGATCAGCACATTCAGCAGGTGGCCGTAAACGCCGGATTCATCGAGCCGGGTGAAGGCCAGCGCGTTGACCGGGACGCTCCGCCAGGCCTCTATGACCGCCATCAGGTCGGTTTCGCGACCGCCGGCGTTCAGCACCAGGTGGACTTCACGGCCCGTGAGCGCGTTCAGGATCTGGCGCACCTCGGACCGACGCTCGCTTTCGCCGGGGCTCACGCCGGGGGTGTCGACGAGGATGCGGTCCATGGAGGCCCAATCCCCGAGCACCCGGCGCGCATCGGCGGCGGAGGTCGCCACGGCCATGGGCACGCCCAGCAGCCCGGCATAGATTCGCAGCTGTTCGACGGCGCCGATGCGCTGATCGTCCAGGGTCATCAAGGCGACCCGCCGGCCCTTGCGCAGCGCCTCCATGGCGGCCAGCTTCATGACGAGAGAGGTTTTTCCGGCGCCGTTGGGACCGACCAGCGCCAGCACCCGCTGAGACCCGGGCGTGTCCGCCTCCAGGCAATCGCGCAGCCCCATGTCCTGAAGGGCGGGCGCGGCGAGCGCCCGCAGCCCGTCCAGGCCGAGCACCGGGTCGCCGCCGGGCAGGCGTTTGATGTGCGCGACGAGGTCGGCCGCCAGATCCCGCTGAACCTCGTGCGACAGAAAATGCTGGTGCAGCTCCTCCAGCTCCTCCAGCTCCGCCGTCGGCGCGCCCGGTCGGGGCGCCGGCGCGACACGCCGGCCGGTAAATGACCGCAGACTCTCGTTCAGGGAGTGGAACAGCCCGCGCCGGGCCGCCGGACCTTCCGCTTCCGGCGCCGCCGAGGGGATAACCCGTTCGGCGGCCATGCGCCCGGTCGCCGTGTAGGCCGGCCACCCGCTGTCCATAGCGGCCGTGACCTCGACACCGGATCTCAAAGCGGCCCCTAAAAAACCGCGGTTCTGCCGCAGGCTGCGCGCCGACAGGATGACGGCCTCCGGGCCGAACTCGTCCTTCACCATCTTGAGCGCCGCCGTCATGGTTTTGGCTTCAAAGCGTTTAATCTGCATCCGTCAACTCCACGGTTCCGAGGGATCGAATTTCCACGGTGCTCAGCACCTCATCGTAGGAGAGCACGCACAGGTTCGGGATGAACCGATCGACCAGCCGCTTGAACGCAACCCGCACCGGTGAGGAACAGAGCACCACCGGCTGAAAATTCAAGGACGCGCAATGCTCGATCTGGCGGGCCAGACTGCTCATCATGCGGTTGGCGGCCGCGGGGTCCAGGGCCAGGATGCGGCCGTGGTCGCCTTTCTGCAAGGCGTCCGCCAGCGCGCTCTCGACGCCGTGGCTCAAGGTGACCACGGACAGCGTGCCGTCCGGCGCGGCATGCATCTTCGTCAGCGTCCGCGCCAGGGATTGGCGCACGTGTTCGGTCAGCGCGTCGGTGTCCTTGGTGAGCGAGGCCCAGTCGCCCAGCGCCTCCAAAATCGCCAGCAGATCACGGATCGGGACCTGTTCGCGCAGCAGGTTGTGAAGCACCTTCACCACCGCGCCCAGCGGGAGCAGGTTCGGCACCAGTTCCTCCACCACCTTGGGATGGGTCTGCTTCAAGTGGTCGAGCATCTGTTGGGCCTCCTGCCGGCCGAGCAGTTCGTGGGCATGCCGGCGGATGGCCTCGGACAGGTGCGTGGTCATCACCGTGGCGATGTCCACGACGGTGTAGCCCTTGGCCAGGGCGCTTTCCTTGGCATTTTCCCGGATCCAGACCGCCGGCAGGCCGTAGGTCGGCTCCCGGGTGGCGACGCCGTCGACATGGCCCTCGGCGCTGCCGGGGTTCATGGCCAGGCAGTAGTGGGGCATGAGCTCGGCGTGGGCGATCTCGTTGCCTTTTAAGAGGATGAGGTACTCGCCGGGGTTCAGCTGCATGTTGTCCTGGATGTGCACCGGCGGAATGATGACCCCCAGATCGAAGGCCATCTGCCGCCGGATGGCCTTTATGCGCTCCAGCAATTCGCCGTTCTGGTTCGCATCCACGAGCGGAATCAGGCCGTAGCCGACCTCGATCGCCAGCACGTCCAACGGCGGCAGGGCCGTCAGGGTCTCGGCGGGCGTCTTCTTCTCGCTGACGGTTTGTCGCTCCTGTTCGGCCTGTTCGGTCCGGCGCTTGGCTTGCACCAGGCTGTAAGCCAGGCTGCCGGCCATCACTGCCAGCACCAGAAACGGCAGGGTCGGCAGCCCCGGGATCAGAGCGAAGCCGAACAGAACCCCCGCGACCATGCTGATGGCCCGCGGGTGAAAGAACACCTGCGAGGTGATCTCCGCCCCCAGGCTGGACTCGTTCCCGGCCCGGCTGACGATGATGCCGGCGGCGGTGGATATGATCAGGGCGGGAATCTGCGAAACCAATCCGTCCCCGACCGTGAGCAGCGTGTAGTTCTGCGCCTTCTCGGCCGCCGACAGCGGATAGTCGTAGGGC
>CAZLSV010000002.1:90304-103207 GCA_964562235.1 uncultured Desulfatibacillum sp. | reverse complement strand
GATCGCCAGCCCGCCCACGATGTTGACCAGCGCAATGATGATCCCGGCCACGGCATCGCCGCGCACGAATTTGTTGGCGCCGTCCATGGCGCCGTAGTACTCCGCCTCCCGGGAAATCACCTCCCGCCGCGCCCGCGCCTCATGCTCGTTGATGAACCCGGCGTTCAAGTCGGCGTCGATGCTCATCTGCTTGCCCGGCATCGCATCCAGGGTGAAGCGGGCGGCCACCTCGGCGATGCGCCCGGCGCCCTTGGTGATCACCGCGAAGTTGATCACCACCAGGATGACGAAGATGATCAGCCCGACCACGTAATTCCCGCCGACGACGAAGCCGCCGAAAGACTTGATGATGTTGCCGGCGGCGGCGGTGCCCTCGTGGCCGTGCAGCAGAACGACCCGCGTGGTGGCGATGTTCAGCGACAGCCGGAAAAGCGTGGTGAGCAGCAGGATCGAAGGGAAAGCCGATAGCTCGAGCGGGCGCTGGACGTTCATGGCCACCAGCAGAATGACCAGCGCGAAGGTGATGCTGAAGGCCAGCAGCAGGTCCAGGAGCACGGTCGGCAGAGGGATGACCATGAACGCCAGGATGCTCACGACCGCAGCCGCCAGCGACATGTCGCTGGCCTTGGCCAGCCGTGAGAAGGATCCGGAAACCGTTGCTGCCTGAGCTACCGCCATGGGGGTTGGGTCCTGTCTGCGTTTTTGCGCCGGTTCTTCACATCCAACCTCGAGGGTGCATTTTCCATGCCTACAGGCGGCCGCGCCGAATCATCTTTAGCCGAACAGGCTTGGTCGCGGCCGCCTGTTTGTGAATGTGTAGATAGAAATACGAAAATTACGAACCAAGGAGCTTTCAGCAACAATATCTTGCGGCTGGCGTCTTGGACAAGCGGGACAGGTTGAAAGCACGGGGGCCGTCATCCCGTCTGGCCAGCAACTTTTCATTAGAGATCACAGCTTACCGACAAATTTTTGTCGAAACTAAACGGCAGATCGATGACGAGCAAAACCCGGATTGAAGATCATTGCTCCAGCGGTTAATTATGTCCAACTCCCGCTCTTCACGTATCGGCGAAGCGGAGGGCCCCCCCGGTTAGTTTTTGCGTAAGCCCGCCGCTCCCGGCGGCGGGCTTACGCAAAAACTAGAGGCTTTGCCGGCCCTTGAGCCGGTAGACGTAGGCGAGGACTTCGGCCACCGCGCGGTAGAGATCGACGGGAATGGAGTCGCCCGGGTCGGCCATCTTGTAGAGCGCCTGGGCGAGGGGCTTGTTCTCGACGATGGGCACGTTGCTCTCTTTAGCGATCTCCCGGATGCGCTCGGCGATGTAGTCGGCGCCCTTGGCCGTCACCTTCGGGGCGCTCATCTCCGCGGGGTCGAAACGCAGGGCCACGGCCAGGTGGGTCGGGTTGGTGATGACCACATCGGAGGTCGGCACCTCCGCCATCATGCGTTGATAGGCCGCCTGGCGCTGAAGCGTGCGGATCCGGGCCTTGACCTGCGGATCGCCCTCGGTTTGCTTGCGCTCGTCCTTGACTTCCTGCTTGGTCATCTTGAGGTTTTCCTCGTGCTGCCAGCGCTGGTAGAGATAGTCCAACGCGGCCAGCACGACGAGGGCCAGGCTGACGTAGAGGATGATCTTGAAGGCGGCCGTGTGGGTGAAATCCCAGATGCTGCCCACATCCCGGCGCACCAGGGTCGGGAACTCCGTCAGGTACCCGGACATCACGGACCATGCAATCGCACCGACGAACAGGATCTTCAACAGGGACTTGGCCAGCTCCACTAGCCCCCGCAGGGAGAAGATCCGTTTCAGACCGGCCATCGGGTTCAGTTTGGAGAATTTCGGAGACATCGCCTCCGAGTGCAGCTCCAGCCCGACCTGGAGGACGTTGCCGATAAAACCCGCCACCAGCAGCGGCAGGCAGATCGGCGCCAGCAGCAGGAGGCTGGTCTGGGTGAGGTCGAGCATCATGGCGCCGGCATCGCCGAGCGTATGAACCCGGATGAGGTGCAGGCGGCCGAAGATGCCGGCCACGAGCCGGGTGAGCTGATCGAGCAGATAGGGCCCGGAGAAGACGAAAACACCCAACAGCGTAAACAGGATGAGGGTCGAGGGGATTTCGCGGCTGATGACCACCTGCCCGCGCCGGCGGGCCTCCGCCCGGCGTTTGCCGGTTGCCTTTTCACTGCGCTCCTGGCCGGTTGCCTCCGCCATCGGGCACTCCTAGTGGATGGCCTTGAGCAGGACCAGGGCGTTGCGCGGCACGCTGGCGAACAAATCTCCCATGTAGGCGGCCAGGTGCGGCAGGCTCAGGCCGAAAAACAGCAGGCCCACGGCAATGTTGACCGGCATGGAGACGACAAAGATGTTCATCTGCGGCACCGTTCGCGCCACCAGGCCGAAGGCCACCGTGCCGAGCAGAAGCGCCACGATGACCGGCGCCCCGGCCTTCAGGCCCGTGATGAACATTTCCGCCGTCAACCGCGTCAACCGCTCCAGCAGCGGGCCGTTGACATGGAACCCGACCGGCGGCACCGCCTCGAAGCTCTCCACAAGGGTGCGGATGAACCAGTGGTGGCCGTTGATGACCAGAAACACCAGCGTCGCCAGCAGGCTCATGAACTGCGACAGAATCGCCACCTGGTCTTCGGAGGCGGGGTCGATCACCTCGGCGATGGCCAGCCCCATCTGGTAGCCCGCCAGTTCGCCGGCCAGCTGGACGCCCTCGAAAACCAGCCGGATGGAAAACCCCGCCAGGATGCCGATCAGCACTTCGCCTGCAGCGGACACGCCCAGCGTGACGACGTCGCTCGTAACGGCCGGCAGCGCGCCGCCCGCCACCAGCGGAAAAACCAGCAGGCTCGTCACCAGGCACAGGCCGATGCGGAAGATCACCGGCACGCTCGACCCGTTCAGCATGGGGATCGCCATCAGAAACGCGCCGGTCCTGAGGAACACCAGAAAAAAAAGCTCCAACTGGGGCAGCGTTACGGAAAGCGATACCATGGCAAAAGGGTCCTGTTTTCGGCCGAAAATCCGGCCCGTTCAGCGGATGTACTGGTTCATGCTCATGAACATCTGCACGGTGAAACCGACCAGGGTCTGCATCATCCAGGGGAAGAAAAAGACGAGCGCCGCGGCCACCGCCAGCATCTTGGGTATGAAGGTGAGGGTCATCTCGTTGATGGAGGTGGCCGACTGGAAGATGCTCACCAGCAGCCCGACCAGCAGCCCGGCCAGCAGCATCGGCGCCGACAGCAGGATCGTGATCTTGATCGCCTCATAAAAAAAACCGGTGATGTAATCGGATGTCACGGCACGACCTCTCAGACGAAGCTTTTGACCAGCGAGCCCACCAACAGATACCAGCCGTCGGCCAGCACGAAGAGCAGCAGTTTGAACGGCAAGGAGACCATGACCGGCGGCAGCATCATCATGCCCATCGACAGGAGCACGGCGGCCACCACCATGTCCACGATCAGAAACGGCACGTAGAGCAGCAGCCCGATTTCAAACGCCGTCTTGACCTCGCTGATGATGAAGGAGGGAATCAGCACGCTGGTGGGGATCTCCTCCGGGCTCTGGGGCCGCTTCAGTTTGGCGACGTCCACGAACAGCGCCAAATCTTTTTCACGGGTCTGCTTGAACATGAATTCGCGCAGCGGCGAGACGGCATTGTCCAGCGCCTGCTGGGTGGAGATTTTCTTGTCCAGGTAGGGCTGCAGCGCCGCCTGGTTGATCTTCTGCCAGACCGGGGCCATGATGAAAACCGTCAGAAACAGGGCCAGCCCGATCACGATCTGGTTGCTCGGCAGCTGCATGGTCCCCAGGGCGCGGCGCAGCAGCGACAGGACAATGACGATGCGCGTAAACGAGGTGACCATGATGAGGATCGCCGGCGCCAGCGACAGCACCGTCATCAGCAGAAAGATCTGCAGCACCACCGTGCCCCGCGTAGGGTCCTCGCCGGGGGCCACCCCCACGGAGAAGTAAGGGGTCGTCACCGCCGGGCTCTGCCCCAGGGCTGCGGCCGGGGCCAGCAGGAGCGCCCCCAGGAGGGCTCCGATCACCAGGGCCGGCAGATACCGCCGCAGGGCCCGGCGCCCCGGGGCGCCCGTTGGATCCCAGGCGCTACCGGTCATGGTCGCCTGCCTTCATGCCCAGGGTGAACTTCGAGAGATGGTCATAAAAAGAGAGCGCCTCCGCCCCCTCGTGGGAGCGAACCCGCTCCAGGACCTGCGGGTCGTCCAATCGGGTCAGCATCTGGATGCGGTCGCCCGACACCCCCAGCACCAGGACGCAGCCCGGCACCTCCACCAGGGTCACGGTTTTTTTAAGGCCGATCGGCTGCGAGGTCACCACGCGCACCAACCGGTTTTTCGCCGGGCCGATGCTGCGTTGCAGGTAGCGCCGGGCGAGATGCACCAGCACGAACAGCCCTCCCAGCACGGCCGCCAGGGCCGCGATCATTTTCAAGGCGGAGGGGATCAGCTCGGGGGCGGCGTTCATCGCAGCCTCTCGATGCGTTCCAGCGGACTGACCACCTCGGTCAGCCGCACCCCGAACTTTTCGTTGACAACCACCGCCTCCCCGCGCGCGATGAGCTTCTGGTTGGCCAGGATCTCCAGAGTCTCTCCGGCCAGCTTCGACAGCTCGATCACCGAGCCCTGCCCCAGTTTCAGCAGCTCATGAATCAGCAGTTTGGTGCGGCCAAGCTCCACCGTCACCTCCAGC
This sequence comes from uncultured Desulfatibacillum sp., assembly GCA_964562235.1. Classification (GTDB taxonomy): domain Bacteria; phylum Desulfobacterota; class Desulfobacteria; order Desulfobacterales; family SpSt-501; genus SpSt-501. The sequence continues at coordinate 98,471 of CAZLSV010000002.1, read as the reverse complement.
GGAATGTCGAGGATAAACTCCATGTTCGCCGGCGCGGCGCCGGTGTCGGCCGTCGCTGCCGCGCCGGCACTTTTTTCGGTGGATGTCGCCATGGCTAGGCCTGACCTCCGTTGGGGTTCAGCAGCGCCGAAATTTCAACCGCCCGGTTGCCCTTGATGACACCCGGATAGGCCAGATACTTCGGGACGTGGTCGACGCTGAGGACAATCGAATCCTCCGGACCCGTTGGCAGCAGGACGACGTCGTCCACCTTCAGGTTCAGAATGGAACCGATCGTCTGCCGCGTGCGCCCGAGTTCGGCGATGACGGTGACCGGGGTTTCCTGGAGCAGCCGCTGCAGCTGCCGGCTCCAGGTGTTTTCAATGTCTTTCTCGCGCTGGTATTTGGGCGAGAGCTGCTCCTTGATCGGCTCGAGCATCAGATAGGAGAGACAAAAACGCAGATGGCCTGAAAATTCCTTGCCTTTCACGGCAAAGACGATGACCACCATCATGTCGTGCGGCGACACCAGGTGCACGTACTCCGGCTTGGTTTCGGTCTTTTTGAGGCTGATGCGCACCGGATGGACGATCTGCCAGGCCTTCTGGAGCTGGTTGAGGACCTCCGTCGCCAGCTTGGTGATCATGCGCTGCTCGAGGGGGGTGAAATCCCGGATGCGGCTGATGGGTTTGCCCTTGCCGCCGAACATGGTGTCGATCAGGGAAAAGACCAGCCCCGGCTCGATGGCCAGCAGCGCTGAGCCGATCAGCGGCTCCATGTTGAAAATGATGAAACTGGTGGGCGTGGTGAAAACGCTGATGCACTCCTGGTACTTGACGATCTCGGTGGAGACGAACTCCACCTCGATGGCGCGCTGCAGCATGGAAGAGAGGGAGCCGTTCAGCAGGAGGGCCAACTTGTCGTTGACTTCCCCCAGGGCGCTGAACTGGTCCCGAAGCGCGATGTTCTGGGAAGTCAGGTTGTAGGGAGCCGCCTCGGGCGCCCCCTTGTTCTGCTCAAGGTCCACGTCCCCCCGGTCCATGGCGGACAAGAGGGCGTCGATTTCCTCCTGACTGAGAATCTGGTCGGCCATGCGGCTCCCTGTCTACTGGATGACGAATTCCTTGAAGTAGATGCCGAGTTTAGAAGAGCGTTCAGGTTGGTCGTCAGCTCTTCCCGCAGGGCGGTCTTGCCCTCGCTGCTGTTGATGTCGGCGTAGCGTTTGGCGGGCAGAATCATCAGGATGGAATCCCGCAAATGGGGAACGCGCCGGGCCATCTCCTCCTCCGCCGGTTTCCCGCCGGTCACCTCCAGGTCCATGGTGACCCTCAGGTAGCGGTTGCCGCCCGGGTCGGCCAAATTGACGACGAACGTCTCCAGGGAGACCATTTTCCCGGGCGACTCGACTTTGGCCTTCTCGGCAGCCGGTTCGCTTTCCGGACCCCCGGTCTTGGCGCTTACGCCGGAGAGTTTGGTCCAGATCATGAACATACCGCCGCCCATCCCGATCACCAAAACGATCAAGACCCCGATTAAAATGACCAGAAGCTTGTTCGACATGAGCTCTCCTTGGCCTGGCGTTGTCGCCGACGCGGTCGGATGAAATCGCCCCGCCCGACCCTTCCCTCCGCGGGAAACAGGCTTGCGTCGACATCAATGCCGAATAAAAGCAAGGATTGTGCCATTGGCCGGATCGCAGCCGGCGGGCGGAGCGGAGCGTCGCGCAGGGGAAAAAGGCCTTGGGAAGGGCCGCGGCCGGAGCGGCCGGAGGCGGAAGCCGGCGCCCGACCGCGGGCGGGGCCGGCGGCGGGGATCAACCGGCAAGGGGAGTCAACTCTTTGACGTCCGGCCGAGCGCCAAGACCCTGAATGGGAAATGGAGACGGCGGGCGACAATCCTCAGGCGGCCGGACGCGGCCCGTCCGCCGGCAGATCCTCGCCGTGGGCCGCCGGCCGTTGCAGAATCCGCCGGTATTGAACGATGCGTTGGCTCACCTCTTCCGCCCGCTCCTTCACGATGAGGCGGTCGCGGTTGACAAAGGTGATGACCGTGTCGGGGCTGCCCTCCACCGACTGGATGTTCTCGGCGTTGATCAGCAGGACCGAATTGTTCAAACGCGTGACCGGAATCATGACGAAAGCCTTTCGTGGATTAATTTTCCTTCATACGCGACCCACGCGAACAACGCTCAACGCGTCAACGCGTTAACGCGCCTACCGTTTGATGTTCATCAGCTCCTGCAAAATCTCGTCGCTGGAGGTGATCACCTTGGAGCTGGCCTGGAAGGCGCGCTGAGTGGTGATCATCTTGACGAACTCCTCGGCCAGGTCGACGTTGGACAACTCCAAGCTGCTGGGGCTGAGTGTCCCCAGCCGGCCGGAGCCGGAGGTCCCCAGCAGGGCCTGGCCCGACATCAGGGATTCGGCGTAGAGGTTCTGGCCCATCTTGGTCAAGCCGTCGTAGCTTGGGAAGTCCGCCAGCGCGAGCAGGTACATGGGGACGAGCTCGCCGTTGGAGTAGGCGGCCGTCACAAAGCCGTCTTCGCCCACGGAAACCCCGCGCAGGCTGCCCGAAGGATATCCGTTCTGGCTTTGAAAGGTGGTGACCGATGCCGAGGCATAGCCGGTCAGGTCCCCGGAGGCGATGCCGTCGTCGTCGTAGAGGTCCCACTCCACATCCAGCGGGTCGGCGGCGCCGTTGTCGAGGTGGAGCCGCACCGTCACATCGGCCCCGGGGGCGGTCATGACGCCGTCGTCGTCGAAGGTTACCGGCACGCTGGTGAGGGTGTCGCCGTTGAACGTCACGGCGGTGCCGGCGCTGGCGGGGATGGAGCCCGCCACCGTCCAGGACCCGGCCGTGGCCCCGCGGGTGAAAGTCAAGGTCAGGGGAATGGCGTTGCCGAGCGAGTCATACACGCTCTGGAAGGTCGAGAAGGATTGGCCCTGCTCCGAATTCGAGTTGAGGTTGGTGGCGAAGGTCATCTTGGTCGTCGCCAGCGGCGGCGCGACGCGATCGCCCGGAATGACGACGTCGGTCAGGTCGCCGCGGTTGCCGAGCGTGTCGACCGCGTAGCCCTGAAGCTTCAGACCGTCCGGGGAGATCAGGTAGCCGTTTTTGTCGAAATGAAACTGGCCGGCCCGGGTGTAGAGCGGGGAGCCGGACGGGTCCTTGACCACGAAAAAACCCTTGCCGTTGATGGCCAGATCCGTGGGGCTGGCCGTGTTCTCCAGCGAGCCCTGGGACCACTGGGTGGTGGCGTCCCAGAACCTCACACCCCGGCCGACGGACCTGAGCGCGGTCTCGCCCCCCAAAGAGGTGCTCAGGATGTTGGCGAAGGAGGCGCGGTTGCTTTTGTAGGCCGTGGTGTTCACGTTGGCGATGTTGTCGCCGATGACCCGCATGGCCGTGGCGTTGGCGTTGAGACCGGTGATCCCCGCGAAAAGTGAAGCAATCATTCTGTGTCCCCTCCCGGACGTTGTCGAAGTGTCAGGTTTACCCGTTTTCGTTTGTTGCCGTCGGCGCGGTGACCTGCAGCACATCGCCGAAAGCCACGCGCCGCTCGCCGACCATCAGAAGCGGCGTGGAACCGTCCAGCGTGACGCCGCTGACCCGCCCGCGCATCTGCGAGCTGGCGGCGACTTTCTTGCCGTCGACGCCTTCCGCCTGAATGTTGTAAGTGTAAATACCGTCCGCCACCGGGTTCCCGTTGCGGTTGCGGCCGTCCCACACCAGGCTCCCGCGGCCGGCGGTCATGGAGGTGCCGAGCACATCCGTGACAAAGCTTCCGTTTCGATCGTAGATGCTCACCACCACGCGGGTGGCGGCCGCCTCCAGCTCGAACTCGCAGTTCACCGGCAGGCCGCTCTTTTTCTCTAGCGCGTTGCCGGTGGCGAGGACCTCTTTTCCGATCAGCGACACTGCCTGGGCGTTGTTGATGGAGGTCTGGTAGAGGTTGAGCGTTTCGAGGCTTTGGTTGATGTTGCTCAGCTGTTCCAGCGAGCTGAACTGGGCCAGCTGGGCGGTGAACTCGGTGCTGTCGGCCGGGTTGAGCGGGTCCTGGTTCTGGAGCTGGGTGACCAAGAGCTTCAGAAAGGCATCTTTGCCCATGCTTTTCGAGGCGGCGGCGGTCGCGGCGGTGCTCGTCGTATCGGTGCTCGTTGAAAGCGGGTTTACATTCATGATTGTCATCTCTTTCTGAAAAAGTTCCCGAACGGGCCGAGGCCGGGGAGCGGCCCGGCATCTGCCGATCAGGCGAACATGTCGATCGTCCCGGCCGCGCCCGGCCGCGCCCGGTAATAAAGCGGCTCCAGTCGCTCATCGGCGGACCTGCGTTCGGCGCTCGCAGCGCCTTCGGCAGCCGCTGCCCAGATTTTGGCGCCCTGCCGGGCCTGGTGTTCAGGATGCCTGCGAAGGTCATCCGATACGGAGACCTCCAGCCGGTCCACCTGCAGCCCCTGGCTTTGAAGCTCCGACTTGAGCTGTTGGATGCCCGCCTCGATCATGTCCCGCACCGCCGGGAGCTCGGTCAGGATCCGCACGGACACCTGATGGTTCTCGGTCAGGATCTGCATGCGCACGTTGCCCAAGAAGTCCGGCTTGAGGTGGATCTTTATCTCGCTTTGATCGTTTCGGACCTGGACGACCGCGCGCTGCACGATCTGCTCGAACATACCGGTTCGCACGGCCCCGCCAACCGGTTCTTTCTCCTTGCCCGCCTCGGCCGCTTCGGTAGCCTTTACCAGGCCGACCTCTTGGAGCCGGGACGAACGCGGGTCCACAACCGGGGTCTCAAAAGTTTCCGCCGCCGGGGCCCCGCCTTTAGGCGCGGCCTCCGCTCCGAGAAAATCCTTTCCGAATGGCCGCTCGCCGGTCGATGTGCCCGTCTCGCTTCTGTCCGCGCTTTGATCTTCACCGATGGCGATCGACGGTGCGGGCGGGTCCGCGGCCGACGACGAGAGCCGCGGCGCTTCCGCCGTCCGGCCGCCGCGACGGCCCTCTCCCGCGTTCCCGGCATGGGATACTCCCGCCGCCATCTGCGCGGTCGCGGGGGCTGCGTCGGTCTCTTTCACGGACGGGCCTGAGGTCTGGGCGGCCGGCATCGACGACCGCGGTGCTTCCAGAGTTGCTCCGGCGTCGCGGCCTTCGTGCGCGCCGCGGGCCTGGGGCAAACCCGCTTTGGCCGACGAGGCTGACGGGGCCGAAGGGGTTTCAACGGCTTCTTTCTCGGGCGGGGCCGCCTCGGCCGAAGCCTCCGGCGAGAAACCGGCCCCGGGCTTAGGCTCGCTGCCGGCCGGCGTAAGCGTTGCTGAGGCGCGCAGTTCGGCCGCGGCCGCGGCCGACGTCCGGTTTGGGGAGGAGTCAAGGCGCTCTCCTACGAGAGGGGCCGCATCCGCAGACAAACCGGTCTCTTCCGGCTGCGCGGCCGCCGGTGACCCGTCCGCCGCAATGTCTTTGACCATTTTCCCCCAGGCCACCCCGGATAAATGCGCTTGCAGGTCCTTCAGCAGTTGATGGGCCTTGCCGGATAAAGACGCCGGCAGGGCGGCGCCCGAGAGCGGTTCGAGTTGCTCCAGGAGCTGCGCCAGCCGCGCCATGTCCGGATCGGCGTGAGAGGCAGCGCCGTTGGGCAATGACGCCAGCTGTTTGAGAAGCTCGATCACGCGGCCGAGCATCTCGGAAACGGGGTCCTCGCTCGCGGCACCCTCTTCCGTGGCGGCGGAGGGTTGCGAAGCACCGACCGGCGCCTCGCCGGCGGGCACGGCGCCCTGAAGCAACTGCAGCAGCAGGGATGCAATCTCCGCGGACGCTGGCGCATCGACGGGCTTTTCCCCGCCGCCTGACGCCCGGCCGGCCTTTGGGTGCTGAGTGTCGATGGCTTTCGGACCGCCGGATGCTTTGCCGCTGGCCGCGTGGCATTGTCCACTCGATGACTGGTCCGAGCGGCAGGCGGCCTGCAGTTCGTCCTTAAAGGAGCCAGACCTGGAGGCTGTTTCGCGCGTGGGCCCGCCGCCGGCTTTGAGCGATGCCCGCGCTCCGGTCCCGGCCGCCGTGGGAGCCGCAGTTGCTGAATTCAGTGCCGCTTCCATCCCGAAATCCATTGGTATCATCACCGCTGCACTCCCTCCTTCGCGCTGAAACGAAACCGCGTGACCAGCCAAATGCAGGGAGCATGCCAGTGTTTTTCGTTCCCATGGCCGTCACGGTGCAAAGGCCTGACCGTCCGATATAACTTTTTAATAATTCATCGTTTTCGTGAGCGGAGAACGAAAAAAAATCTTGGTGGTTGGAGCTTCGCCGCGGGTCGACCCCTTCGGCCTTGCCAGGACAACCCGGCAATATTTTCCAGGCGGCGGCAACGTTTTCCGGTTGTTTTTTTCGCCGCCGGCCGGCGGCGAAAAAAACAAAATAGGTCAACCCCTGTTCGAGTTCAGGCAGAGCGGGAGATGCTGGAGATAGGCTTATTTACTTGCGGGCGTGGTGGCGGGAGGCGACATCGTCCATGAATTTGCGCTCGCGACGGGTCATGGCGGCCAGGTGCTCCTTTTGGTCCTTCTCCTTCAACTTCTCGAGCACCTTGCGCTTTTTCACGGCTTCGATCAGGGCGCTACGCTTCTGATTCACTTTGCGCTCGGCCGCCGTCACGCGCTTTTGCAGGGCCGCGATCTCCCGCTCCAGCCGTGCCAGGAAAGGACCGTAGAGCTGGATGGCGGGGGCGCGAAAGCCTTGGCGCTGAGCCTGCTGCAGGTCGAGCATGCACCGGCGCTGCTGGCCCTTTTTGTCCCGCAGCGCGGCCTGCTCGGCCGCCAGTGCGCGCCGGGCCTCCGCAAGCTCTTTCTGGCGGATCTCCTCGGCGTTGCGGCGCGTGGCGAGCAGAGTTTCGAAGCGAAATTTAAACATGAGCCATGGAGGTCCAGGGGGTTTTTAGGCCGGCGATGGGTCAAACCGGTCATCCACTCGGCCGGCGCCGCTCCGGGTGAAAAATCGCGACCCCCGCCGTCAGGCGTTCCCGAACAGAGCGTTGAGCTGCCTCAGGCTCTCGGCAATCGAAACCTTCTCATTGACCTCCTGCCGGAGGTAGGCATTGATCCGGTCGATCATCTGGATCGCGTAGTCGATCTTCGGGTTGCTGCCGTTGACATAAGCGCCGATGTTGATCAGATCCTCGGCCTTGCGAAAGGTGGCCAAGGTTTCCTTCAACCGTCCGGCCAGCCGACGCTGCGCGGGATCGACGATGTCGTCCATGACTCGGCTGATGCTGCCGAGAACGTCGATGGCGGGGTAATGGTTCTGCATGGCCAGATCGCGCGTCAGCAGGATGTGGCCGTCCAGAATGGAACGGGCGGCGTCGGCGATGGGCTCGTTGGTGTCGTCGCCTTCCACCAGAACGGTGTACAGCCCGGTGATGGACCCGGGGCCGTTGCCGGTCCCGGCACGCTCCAGCAGTTTCGGCAGCAGCGTGAACGTCGATGGCGTGTAGCCCTTGGTCGTGGGCGGCTCGCCCACGGCCAGCCCGATCTCCCGCTGCGCCATGGCAAAACGGGTCACCGAGTCCATCATCAGGTTGACCCGGCAGCCCTGGTCTCGGAAATATTCGGCGATGGCGGTGGCGAGGAAAGCGCCGCGGGTGCGGATCAGCGGCAGCCGGTCCGAGGTGGCCACCACCACCACCGAACGCTTGAGCCCTTCCGGGCCTAAATCTTTTTCGATGAAATCGTTGACCTCGCGGCCGCGTTCGCCGATCAGGGCGATGACGTTGACGTCGGCGGCGGTCGTGCGGGCGATCATGCCGAGCAGCACGCTCTTGCCCACGCCCGATCCCGCAAACACCCCGATGCGCTGCCCGCAGCCCACCGTCAGCAGCCCGTTGAGGGCGCGGATGCCGAGATCCAGGGGCTCGTGAATACGGCGTCGGTGCATGGGGTTCACGGCCGGCGCGTACAGCGGGTATTCCACGGAAGCCGCCACCGGCCCCCTGCCGTCCATCGGCACGCCCAGCCCGTCGATCACCCGCCCGAGCAGGTCGGGGCCGACCGGCACCGTCGCGCGCTGCTGGCGGGCCACGACCCGGCAGCCGGGACCGATCCCGCGGATCTCCCCGAGCGGCATCAGCAGCACGCGTCGTTCGCGAATTCCCAGGGCTTCGGCCATCGGCGTCTAGTCGCTTTCACTGCTTGACACGCTTCCGACC
>CAZLSV010000002.1:72601-90294 GCA_964562235.1 uncultured Desulfatibacillum sp. | reverse complement strand
TAGCGCCAGCGCCCGGCGCCGTGGTCGCTCCAGCAGTCGGCCACCAGCGGCCGGTCGCCTTCACGGGTGAAAATGTCGCACACCGCGCCGAGCCGGCATGCGGGACCGGCGGCCTCCACCACCAGCCCGACCACCTGGGTCACCTTGCCCTGGACCTGGATCGGTTGGAGCGTCTCCAGGCACGCCCGGTATTTGCCCAGTTCGACGGCGGGCGTCATGCGCGTTCATCCCTCGGCGGCGGCATGGTTGTTCCATTCGGCCTCAAAAGCCGCTTCCACGATCTTGAAGCGCGCCTCCAGGCGGGCATCGATATCGCCGGAATCCGACTCGAGCCGGCAACCGCCGGAGCTGATGGAAGCGTCGGCCTCGAAGCGGACCCGCCCGTCCGCGGCCAGCTCCTCGGACAGCCGGGGTCTCAGCTCGGCCAGCCGCTGCAGATCCGCGGGGTTCATGCGGAGGGTGATGTTCTCGGCGTGCTCCACCCGGTTGACGGCCTCCCGCACGATCCCGGCCACGGTCTCGACATCGGTTTGCACCTCGCGGCCCACGACCTTGCGGGCCACGTCCAAAGCGAGCCGGACCATCTCGTTTTCCAGGTCCCGGCACGCCCGGCGCTGCAGGTGCTCCAGGTCCGAGAGCTGCTGGGCGAGGCTTTTCAACAGAGCGTCCAGCCGCTCGGCCGCTGCTTCCTGCCCGGCGCGCTCGCCCTGCCCGAAACCGCTTTTCTCGCCGTCGGAAAAACCCCGGCAGTAGGCGTCCTGCTCAATATCCACCCGCGCCGACCACGGCGACTGCGCCCCGCGCGGCTGCGACGGTCGAAGCCCCGCTCCGGCGACGCCCGGTGCGATTCTCCGGAAAACGGGCGGCGATGCATCCCTTCCCTCGCAGCGCTCCGCGGCGGTGCCGGCAATCGGGGGAAAGCAGTATCCGTTTGGGTTTGCGGGTATGGTGGTCACGATCGATGCGCCTTGTCAGGTAATGATCTGTTCTCCGCGCCGCCCACTGATGATCACCTCGCCTTTCGCCTCCATCTCCTGAATGATGGCGGTGATGGCCTGCTGGGCGTCGGAGACTTCCTTCATGCGCACCGGGCCGAGGGTTTCCATCTCCTCCCGCAGCATCTCCGAAGCGCGCTCGGACATGTTCTTGTAGACTTTCTGCTTGACCTCCTCGGAGGCGGCCTTCAGCGCGACGGAGAGCTCCTTGGTCTCCACCCGCCGCAGCAGCTTCTGGAAGCCCCGGTCGTCGACAAGCACCAGATCCTCGAACACGAACATCTTCTGTTTGATCTGGGTCGCCAGCTCCGCGTCGGCCTCCTCGATTTCGTTCAGGATCAGCTCGCTCGAGATCTCATCGGCCTGATTGAGGATTTCCGCCAAACGGTCCACTCCTCCGCCGATGCTGGCGACGGAGGTCTGCTTGTTTTTCAGGATTTCCTTGAAAACGTCGTTGACCTCGTCGACCATCGTGCCGATCACTTTTTCCATGCCGGCGATGCGCAGCGCCACATCGGTCTTGATCTCGTCGGGCATCTTCGAGATGACCTCGCTCGCCACCGCGGTTTTGAGATGGATCATGACGATGGCCATGGTCTGGGGATGTTCGTCTTTAATCAGCTCGTAGATATCCTCGGCGGCGAGCGATTTGAGCGCATCCAGCCCCTCGACCCCAGGTTCCTCCGAATCCCCGCGCCCCACCGGGGCCGGCAACGCGAGACCGCCGGACTTGGACCGCTGGGCCATGAGCGTGAATTCCTGGGCGACCCGATCGATCAGCTCCGGCGGCGGGGTCCCGATCTGGTTCAAATGCCGGTTGACCAGCTCGCGTTCTTCGGCGGTCAGCCGGCTGATGATCCCTGCGGCCGAGCGCTCCCCCATCGAACGGATGAGAATCGCCGCCTTGAGGGAACCGGAGAGTTGTTGGGGATCCATGGTCATGGCATTCATTCGTGCGTTGGCGCGCCCTACTTATCCTTCAGCCAGCTGCGCATCACCCCGACCGAGGCGTCGCTGTCGTTGGCGACCATCATCGCGGCCTGGTTCAGCGAGGGCAAACGCTTGACCCCGGCCATTTCGTGCTCAATTTCGCCCACCGTCCGGGGCAGTTGTTTGACGAGCTCCATGTCGGCCAGGGAGTGCTCGGTCAGCCAACGGACCAGGGGTTTGACGAAAAAGAGAAAGGTCAGCAGCAGGAAGAGCCCGATCATCCCGTGTTTCACGTAGGGAATGGCCTGTTCCATATAGCCGGCCCACCCGCCGGGGGCGCTGGCCGCTTCGGCCTTGGACCAATCGGAAACCTCGAAGGGGATGTTGACCACCTCGACCTTGTCGCCCCGGTCGGGGTCGAAGGCGACGGCGCGCTTGACGAGGTTTTCGATTTTCTGCATCTCCTCCGCGCCGCGCGGGACGAATTCGCGCTCACTTCCGCCGCCTTTTTTCGAAACCGTTTTATAGGTCCCGTCCACCATCACCGCCACGGACACGCGGGTCAGCTTGCCGGTGGGCTCCAGGATGCGGCTGGTGACCTTGCCGATCTCGTAGTTCACCGTCCGGTCCTGTTTCTCGAACGCCGAGGCGCCGGCACCGGCGGCCGTCTGGTTCTGCAGCAGGTCGGGTCCCGGCGTGTTGGACCGCACACCGGGGACCCCCTGGGGCGCCGTGTCCCCGTTGCGGGAGGACTCACTCAGGCTCTGCTCGCTGCGGATGACGCGGTTGTCGGGAAGGTAGTGCTCCTCGGTTTTCTCGTGGCGTTGGAAGTCGAAGGCGCAGGCCAGCCGCACGATGGCCTTGCCCTCCCCCAGGGCCTGCTCGAGCATGGACTTGACCCGGCCCTCGAGGGTCTTTTCCACCTGGGACTGGTATTCGAACTGGTCCTGGCTGAGGGCTCCGGAGACCGTTTTGCCTTTCGACCCCGCGAGCAGCTTGCCGGTGTTGTCCACCACCGTCACCTGGTCGGGCGACAGCCGCGACACGCTGGAGGAGACCAGGTGGACGATGCCGTTGATCTGCTCCTGGTTGAGGCGCCGCCCGGATTTGAGCTTGACGGCCACCGAGGCGCTGGCCGCCTGCTCGTTGTCCACGAAAAGCGTTTTTTCCGGCATGACCAGATGCACCCGGCAGCTCTCCACTTCGCTGATGCGGGCGATGGTGCGCGCCAGCTCGCCCTGCAGCGCGCGCTGGTAGTTCACGTTCTGGGCGAACTCGCTCATCCCGAGCTTGGTGTTGTCGAACACTTCGAAGCCGATCCCGCCGCCCTGGGGCAGCCCCTCGGAGGCCAGCTGCATCCGGAGCTCGTGGAGGCTCTCGACGGGGACCATGATGCTCCGGCCGTCCGCGCCGACGCGATAGGGGATCTTCTGCTCTTTCAACCGCGAAACGATGGCGCCGGCATCCTGCGCATCCAGGTTGCTGTAGATCGGCCGCAGATCGACTCCGCCGGACCACGTCATCAGAAACCCGAGCCCGACCGCGGTCCCCAGAACCAGGGTGATCAGGGTGATGCGTTTGCCCGGGCTCATGCCGCCGATAGCGCCCGACAACTGCTGTACGACCTGTGGAAGTGCCGCCATAGTTTCCTCTTCTTAGATCTGCTGCCGCATCAGCGTTTCGTATGCGTTGAGCAGCTTGTTGCGGATTTGCAGCGCCAGTTCCATGGCGATCCCGGCCTTTTCCACGGCAATCATGGTGGAGTGCAGGTCCGTCTGGCGGCCGACCGTCAGGTCTTCGACCGACCGGTCGGCTTCGCCCTGCAGGCGGCCGACGCGGTCCAGGGACGATTGCAGCACGTCGCCGAAATTCACCCCCGGGGCCGCGGTCCCCTGCGGGGCGAGGCCGGCCGGTTGGGTCAAATTGCCCACGCTGGGCGTCAAGATGATGTCGCTCATGTCTATTTCCCTATCTCGAGCGCCTTCAAGGCCATGTCCTTGGCGGCCCGGACAGCGCTCACGTTGGCTTCATAGCTGCGGGTGGCGGAAATCATGTTGACCATCTCCTCCATCACGTTCACCTGGGGCAGCGCGAGGAAGCCGTTCTCGTCGGCATCCGGATGGTCGGGGGCGAACTTCATAACGGGCGGGCGGTTGTCCTCGATGATCTTCGAGGCCTGGACGTCGCAGGGGACCTGGGCCTGGCGCGCTTTTAAAACGTCCCGGAAGGACCCGGCCTTGGGCGCGGCGGTGAACACCACCTCCTTGCGCCGATAGGGCCCGCCTTCCGGCGTGCGGGTCGTGTTGACGTTGGCCAGGTTGCCGGAGATGAGGTTCATGCGCAGCCGCTGCGCCGACAGACCCGAGGCGCTCGTGTGCATCGCATCATACAGATCCATGTCTATCTACCTCCTTGAATGACGTTGCGCAGGCTCTTTAACTTGGCGGAGAGCAGCTGGGCGGATGTCTTGTATTTGAGGCTGTTTTCCGCCAACTCGCCCATGGCCCGGTCCAGGTCCACGGTATTTCCGTCCGCCCGCAGACTGAAGCCCGGGGCCGCGGCGGCCTTCAGTTTCACGCGCTCCGCACTTCCCGCCCCGTTCAGCGGCAGGTGGTTGGCCTGGGTGCGGGTGAATTCGATCCGGCCCGGCTCCGGGCGCTGCCGGCGCAGTTCCTCCTCCACGGCCACCTCGAACGCCCGGTAGTTGGGCGTGTCGGCGTTGGCGATGTTGGAAGCCATGGCCTGGTGCTGGGCGGATCGCAGATTCAGCGTGCGCTGCAAGATGTTTATGGTCCCGTCGAAAAGGCCTGCAGGTTGAGGCATCGAACATGCTCCTGTGACACATTAATGGCGGTAACGACTTTTGCGCCGATAAGCAGCAATTTCCATACCATCGGTTCAGCCCGCGCGGGCCCGGGCCGGGGCGTCCGTCCCCATCCGGTACTCCCGCAGCTTGTTGCGCAGGGTGCGGATGCTGATGCCCAGCTGCTCCGCGGCACGGGTCCGGTTCTGATCGACCTCCGCCAGGGTTCCCATGATCAGCTGCCGCTCCATCTCCCAGACCGTGGTGCCGGGGCGAACGACCATGGGGGCGGGCGTTCCGCCGCGGGCGTCGATCGGCGGCACCAGGCCCAGGTGACGGGGCAGGATGAGCTCCCCCTCCGCCAGGATCACCGCGCGCTCCACCCGGTTTTCCAGCTCGCGCACATTGCCTTTCCATTCGTGCCGGCTAAGCAGCTCAACGGCCTCCTCGGAGAAACGTCGCAGGGCTTTTCCGGTCTGAGCGCTGAAACGCGCCAGGAAGTGGTCCGCCAGCAGCGGGATATCGCCCGGCCGCTCCCGCAACGGCGGAATTACCAGCGGCACCACATTGACCCGGAAGTAGAGGTCCTCACGGAAGGCACCGGCACCGGCGGCCTGAGCCAGATCGCGATTGGTGATGGCCACCACGCGGGCTTCGACCGGCACCGGCAGCGCACCGCCCACACGGTCGATCGCCCGCTCCTGCAGCGCTCGGAGCAGCTTGGCCTGCAGGGGCAGCGGCATCTCCCCGATCTCGTCCAGGACCAGGGTGCCTTTTTGGGCCAGCTCGAACTTGCCCGCCTTGCGCGTCACCGCGCCCGTGAAGGCGCCCTTCTCGTGCCCGAACAGCTCGCTTTCGGCCAAATGCTCCGGCAGCGCGGCGCAGTTGACCGCCACGTAAGGCGCCTCCGGGTGCAGGCCGTGACGGTGGATAAACGCGGCCAGGAGCTCCTTGCCCGTTCCGCTTTCACCCTGGATCAGGACCGTTGCCGAGCTGCGCGCCACCTGACGGGCCATCTGGAGAACTTCCAGCAAACACGGATCGTTCGTGATGAAAGTCTTCTGAAGGCTGCGCATTCCCGCCGCCCGAACGGCGGCCGGCGACGGCTCGCTGGCCGCCGCGCCGTTGCGCACGGCGGCTTCCAGGGTTTCCGCGGAGAAGGGCTTGATCAGGTAATCGCAGGCGCCCTCCCGCATGGCGGCGACGGCGGCGGCGACGGATGCGCGCGCGCTGGTCAGGATGACCGGTATCCGGGGAGTTTGGCGGCAGGCCGCCTGCAGCAGGTTGGCCGCCGCGACGTCCGCGGCGTCGACGGAAGCAACGACCAGCCGGCAGGCACCCTGCGACATCCGGGCCGCCGCGGCCTGCACGTCGGCCGCACTCTCGACGTCGAAACCGCCGCGCTGCAGCACACGGACCATCGTCGAGCGCAGATCCCCATCGGGCTCAACGACCAGTATCATTTTGGACCCAACCCCCAAGCGCGGCACCTCGCATGGACCGCCGCACGCTGACTGCGGCCGGCTTTCGAAACAGGTGAACAACGGTTAAAACCAAGCTTAGTTGAGCAAATACTATGCCACGCATCGTTTATTTGCCGGGGTAATATGACTCCTGCAAATAAACAGATTTAACGTGAGCAGACGCCAAGCGGAGCGGGGTGCCCGCCTTTTCGTAGGATGCGGGATTGGCCCATAATCAACCGCCGGAGGAATAATATGGGATGGAGGGGATCTGGCCGATGGTTTTCAAACGATAGGTTTTTGAAAACAGATCTATTATAAATGCGGTGCACCCCACGGGTGCACCGCATTTATTCGTCTTCGGACACCACCACGCCGGTGGGTCGGAGTTGGTGGCGTTTGATCTTTTCCACGAGGGTGGTGCGGTTCAGGTGCAGGAGCTTGGCCGCCTTGTTTTTCACCCATTTGGTTTTTTCCAGCGACTGCAGGATCAGGGCTTTTTCGAACTCGGTCACGGCGCTGTTGAGGCAGATGCCCTCTTCCGAGATTTCAATCGCGGCCGGCGCTTCGACTTCCCGCACGCCGCCCCGCAGCTCCGCCGGCAGATCGCGCCGGGTGATGGTGCCGGTGCCTTTGAGCACGATCATGCGCTCAACCAGGTTCTTCAGCTCGCGCACATTTCCCGGCCAGGAGTGGTTCTCCAGGACCTGAAGCGCATCCGCGCCGACACCCTTCACCTGCCGGCGGTTTTTACAGTTCGCCTGTTCCAGAAAGTAGTGCGCCAAATGAGGGATGTCCTCCGGCCGCTCTCTCAAAGACGGAAGCACCATGGGGATGACGTAGAGCCGGTAAAAGAGGTCTTCGCGGAAGTTGCCTTTCTGGACCTCTTCGGACAGGTCGCGGTGGGTGGCGGCACTGATCCGCACGTCCACCTTTATGGTCTTGGCCCCGCCGACCGCCTCAAACTCGCCCTCCTCCAGGACTTTGAGGACCTTGACCTGCAGGTCGGGGCTCATGTCGCCGATTTCGTCCAAAAAAACGGTCCCGCCGTCGGCCAGTTCGAATTTCCCGGGTTTGGTGTTGGTCGCGCCGGTGAAGGCCCCCTTCACGTGGCCGAACAGCTCGCTTTCCAGCAGATGCTCGGGGATGGCCCCGCAGTTGATGGAAATAAAGGGCTTGTTGCGCCGACCCGATTTCCGGTGAATGGCGCGCGCCACCAACCCTTTACCGGTCCCGGTCTCGCCGTTGATGAGAATCGTGCTGTCGCAGTCGGCCACCCGGTTGATCAGGTCGAATATTTCGACCATCCGGGGGCTGCGCCCGATCATGTCGTCAAACCGGCACACGGCGCGTTCTTTTTCATCCGGCGATAGGGGCGGCGAAAAAAGAGTCAACTGTTCCGAGGCGGTCTTGCGGACGGCGGAATTCTGCACGGCAGCTTCTCCTTTGCTCGCTGCGCCGCTGGAGGCAGGCGGGGCGAGGTCGGCGGCACATTGACGAAATTGAGAGAACATCAACATCAGGAATTGAGACGCACAGGGGGGAGAGCAATATCCATGCCGGGAGCGTCAAAATTTGGTCGCGGCGGACCCGGTCGACCTGAAGGCGGCTTGACGCTCGGTGGCGGTGCGTCAACAGGGGGTGGAGTGGGAGATTTGACGCTACAACATTTGGGGATAAAACGATGGCGGGCGGCGGCCGCAACAAATATCAACTGGGGATATCAGACCGGCGGCCAGACCGGTCGATTCAAAATCGAACCCCATATTTTTTTGCAGGATGCAAAAAAATAAACGAGGATCGAGAGGCAGGTGCAAGTAAAAAAGGAATGAACCGGGAGAGGCCGCTACGATCGGCGGGGTTCGTCATCTGCCTGAAATAAACTATTATCAACTCAACTGTCTATAATTATATTAAATTTATGATAGAATCGCCTGCCGGTCAACCAGGGACGGCGACTGCTTTTCAGTGGTCGGGCCTTGGTCCGGGAGGACCTGCCGGCCTGTGCAATCTGCAAAACACATGGGCACATTTTGCAATGCGGCTCACCGCAAGAAGGAGCCGATGTCTTCGAACTCAGCGAGCATGGCGGCCATAATGTCGTCGAGGGCGGCCGGCTTGAGCCGCAGAAGCTCCCAGGCGGCATGATCGACCGGCGGCACCATCGGGTCGCCGCCGGAGCCCAACTGGAGGGCGCGGGCCAGGACATCGGCCAGATGCACGATGCTCGATTCGACGGCAAACGCTCCCCCGGCCGCGGGGGAGTGGTGCTGGGCGATGATGTGCACCAGCTTCAGCGGCAGGTTCCAGCGCTCGGCAAGAAACCGGCCGATGTCGGCGTGGGTGTGTCCGAGCACCTCCATCTCGGCCGCATAAATCGACAGCCGGCCCTCGCGCACGCGCTCCGCAACGCGCGCGAAGTCATCCGGCTGCATCGTCATCTCGACAATCTTGCCGATGTCGTGCAGCAACCCGGCGACAAACAGCTCTTCCAGTTTCTCGCAGCGCACCGCCGTCCCGATCACCTTGGCCCCGACGGCGCATGCCAGGGAGTGGTCCCAGAGCATTTCCTGGTCGCGGCGCGACCGGGCGGTGCGCGAGGGAAACAGGTCGAACACCGATGTGGTCAGCAGATGGTTGCGGATGGCGTCGAAGCCGACCAGCAGGATGGCCCCGCTGACCGTGGCGACACGCTGCTGGAACCCGTAAAAGGATGAGTTGACCAGCTTCAGCAAACGAGCCGTCAACACCTGGTCGTCGGTGATCAGACGCGACAAATTCTTGGTGTCGGCGCGGGGGTCGTTGATGAACTCGGTGATTTGCAGCACCGTGCGCGGCAGGGTGGGCAGGTCTTCGACCTTCGCGATGAAACGCTTGAGATCAACGTCTGCCATTTCCGGCTTTCTTCCCGGGTTGGCGGGCCGCCAGCTGGCGGCCTGCCGCCTGCATGATCTCGACCATCAGGGGATCGTGCAGGACGTCGGCAAAACGCGCCCGGAGGCTTTCATCCAGGGCCGCCGGTGCGGCGGCGGCCGCTCCCCGGGCGCCGTCCTCGCCGGCCGCCCCCGATCGGACCGCCACCCGGCGGATCCCCCAGGATTTAAACACCCGGATGGTCTTGGCCGTGACCTTCCGTCCGGCCTCTATCAGCAACTGGTCCTGGTAATTCCGAACCGCTTCCGCCAGCACCATGCCCGGCTTTAACTCGTCGACCCCCAGCACCGCCATTCGATCACCCACCCATCAACGCACCTGTCGATTCAACGGCCTCGCATCTCTTCCGCCCCTGATCCCTGGGCCGGGGACCCTGAACCTGCTATTCCCCGGCGGTGTCGCACTCGCGATTATCTTTTAATGATACCACAACAACCCCCGGCCCGAAAGAGCATCCATGCGTTTCACGTCGGGACGGCTATTCCGCCGTCGCCACCGGCCGGCTAAAAAGAGCTAAAGTTTCCACAATCCAATCCGATAATGTTTTCGAAGGCGTCAGAATCGAGGGTCTGAAAGGAGGGGGAAAAATTCGACCACGCTGCGCCGAAACCCAAACTCAAAAAACAAATGCACCACCCACTTGGCAAGAATGCCAAACTAACAACACCAGAAAAGGAGAACACAGACCATGGCGATGCAACCCATCACTCTAACCTCCGGTATGCGGGCGAACCTGGTCAGCCTGCAGAACACCAACAGCATGCTGGAAGTCACTCAGAAGCGGCTGTCCTCCGGCAAGAAGGTCAATAGCGCCCTGGACGATCCGATCGCCTATTTCACGGCCGTGGCCCACGAGCAGCGCGCCGGCGAGCTGGCCGCCCGCAAAGACGAAATGGCGGAATCGATCCAGACGGTCAAGGCCGCCGATGCCGGCATCGAGAGCATCCGGTCATTGATCAACGCGGCCAAGTCTCTGGCGAGTTCGGCCCTCTCCGGCGAAACCACCGCCGACATCAACACGCTGATGACCCAGTACCATGAGGTCCTGAACCAGATCGACACGATCGGTGACGACTCCGGCTACAAGGGCGTCAACCTGCTGGACGGAACCGCGGTCACCACCGAGGTGAAGTTCGACGAACTCGGCAACTCCAAGCTCACGATCACCGGCTTTGACGCCGCTTCCAAGGGCGCCACGCTGACACTGATGACGTTTGCCACCGATGCGTGGGTCAGCGCCGGCGGCACGGCCGACAAGGCGGAAATCAACTCGGCGATCACCAAGTTGGACAACGCCACGCGCGCCCTGCGCACCGAGTCGAGCAAGCTGGCCAACAACCTGAGCATCATCACCGCGCGCCAGGACTACACTCAAAGCATGATCAACGTCCTGAAAGACGGCGCGGCCGGGCTGACCAACGCCGACATGAACGAGGAAGGCGCCAACATGCTGATGCTCCAGACCCGCCAGGCTCTGGGCACCACCTCGCTGTCGCTCGCCTCCCAGGCGGCCCAGTCGGTCCTGAGACTGTTCTAAGCCAAAACACGCTCCAATCGGCGGGAGAGGGAGTGACTCCCTCTCCCGCTTTCAACCAAGTTTTCTGGTCTCATTTTTGCAAGAACACAAGCCCATGGCGCTAAAAATCACACTCAAGCCGAACGAACGCATGATCCTGGGCGGAGCGGTGGTCACCAACGGCAGCGCCGGAACCTGCGAGCTGGTCATCGAGAACCGGGTCCCCATCCTGCGCCAAAAAGACATCATGACCGAAAGCGGCGCGGATTCGCCCTGCCGGCGCATCTACCTGTCGATCCAGCTGATGTATATCGATGAAGCCAACCTGGCGAGCTACCACAAGGCGTATTGGGATCTGGTGCGGGAGTTGGTCCAGGCAGCCCCCAGCATGGTTGGCCTGATCGATGCCATCAGCGAAAACGTCTTCCAGCGAAAATATTATCAGGCACTCAAGCTTTCGAAACGATTGATCGACTATGAACAGGAGGTAATTCAGCGTGTATCAGGCAGCGTTGAAAACGTATGAAAGCGTCACAAAATCGACGATGACCGGCCGTGAGGTCGAAGCGGGAGTCCTGACCAAGGCCGCCATCCGGCTTAAGGAATGCCAGAACCACTGGGACGCGACCGACCGAGATCTGAAGCTGCAGGGAGCCCTCCGCTTCACCCAGCGGGTGTGGAGCATTCTCCAGGCTGAGCTGGAAAAGAAAGAAAACCCGCTGCCGAACAAAGTCAAGATCGACCTGTTGCGCTTGAGCGCCTTCATCGACAAGCGCATATTTGAGGTCATGGCCTACCCCAGCCCCGAAAAGCTGACGATTCTCATCAACATCAACAACAACATCGCGGCGGGGCTTCGAACCAAACCGGCCCCGATGGAAACCCAGACCGCGGCCGGCGGGTTTTAGCAAGCCCCCTTGCCCGGCGAAGACGATTTCCCTACGCCCTGCCCGGCTCGCGAGAGGCCGGCGCGGGGCGTCCTGTTTTCGGACCCCCGCTTCGCCGTCGAATCCTTGCCTGAAATTTCAGGGGCCGGCATCTTCCCGGGCCCAGATGGCAGCCATCTTGCATGAATCAAAATATAATCTCCGGTGGAAGGCGGCGTTTCGATGCCGCAGCCCCACCCCGGCGGTGAAATAACATAGGCACAGGACATGCGATTGGCGCAAGAAAACACCGAGAGCCAGCCGACGGACCCAGCCTCCGGGTGCGAGCGCCCGGTCGGCCAGGCAGCCTGGTCGAAGTTCATCCAGGCCGCCGATGGCTTGAGATCCCGGGGGGACCGGGTCGGAGCCATCTCTTTCTACCATCGCGCCGCAGAGCTCCGGCCGGGCCACGCCGAGGCGTTTTTCAAGCTGGCCAGTTGCCATCATGACGGTGGACAGCTGGACGAGGCGCTCGCCGGTTACCTGGCGGCGGCCGTGCTTCAACCGGATCTGGTTGAAGCCCACTACAACGCGGGGCTGATCCATCAGACCTTGGGGCGCGCACCCCAGGCCGCCGCCTGCTATGGGAAGGCGCTGCAGATCAAACCCGGTTTTGCCCATGCTCACAACAATCTCGGCCAGCTCCACCTCGGATGCCGACAACTGGATCAGGCCCTATCCTGTTTCCGGCGGGCGATCCAACACAAGCCGGATTTCGCCGAACCGCACTTCAATATGGGTGAAGCGCTGCGCGCCCTGAAGAAGGATGCGCAAGCCATAACCCATTACCGGGCCGCCGTGCAGTTGAACCCCGCCATGGCAGAGGCCTGGAACAACCTGGGTACCGTTCTGAAAGAGGGAGGGGATCTGGAAGCGGCCACGGAGTGTTACCGCCGATTAGTGGCCCTGCGCCCCGACCTGGCGGAGGGCCATTACAACCTCGGAAGCGCGTTGAAGGATGCCGGGAATACCGATGGGGCTGTGGAATCCCTGAATAAGGCACTGGCCTTGCGCAAGAATTACCCCGAGGCCTGGAACAACCTCGGCCTGACGCACAAAATCCGCGGCGAGTACCAGCGTGCGTTGGAATGCCTGACCGAGGCCGTCCGCTTGAAGCCGGACCTGGCCGAGGCGCATTGGAACCGATCCTTTTTGCACCTCCTGCTGGGGCGCTTTGCGGAGGGTTTCACGGACTACGAGTGGCGTTTCGCTCTGCCCCGGTGGAAAATGATCTATCCCTTTCGGCAGACGCTGCCCCGCTGGGACGGATCGCGCGATGCGAACCGCAAGATCCTGGTGCATGACGAGCAGGGGCTCGGGGACACGCTTCAATTCGTGCGTTACCTGCCGATGGTGAAAGAACTCTGCGACCGAGTGATCCTGGAAGTCCAGCAGCCGCTGATCGAGCTGCTGCGTGGCCTGCCGGGGGTCGACGAGATCGCGGCTCGTCCCGACGACGCTGCGCAGAGTCTGGATGCCGACTGCCATGTGCCGCTGATGAGTTTGCCCGGAATGTTCGGCGCCGGCGTGGGCGCTATTCCCTCCGTCGTCCCCTACCTGTGGGCGGATCTATCCAAGACCGCCTACTGGAAAAAACGCCTGGGGGGTTCGGCACTCAAGGTCGGCATCGTCTGGGCCGGGCGGCCCCAGCACCAGAACGATAAAAACCGATCCTGCCGCTTGGAGATGTTCTCCGGCCTTGCCCGGATCGAAACCGTCCGATTGTTTTCATTTCAGAAGGGGCCGGCCGCGGCTCAGATCAAGGAAGCCGGACTCCAGGGTCTGGTTGAGGACCTGGATCCCGAGCTGGTAGATTTCACGGACACGGCCGCGGTGGCCGCAAATATGGATTTGATCATCACGGTGGACACGTCGGTGGCCCACCTGTCGGGCGCCATGGCCCGTCCGGTTTGGCTGCTGCTGCCGTTTATTCCGGATTGGCGCTGGATGCTGGATCGGGAGGACAGCCCCTGGTATCCGACCATGCGCCTGTTCCGCCAGAACCGCGCGGGCGACTGGGAATCTGTTTTCCAGCGCGTGGAGAGCGCGCTACGGGACGCGGCGGCCGGAAACCATTTAACCGCTGCGGCCTGATTTCTTGCGCCTCAAAACCGGAGGCCGGCGCTGCCCCCAGTCCGTTTGAAAAGACGGGCCTCCGGTTAGATCGCGCCCCAGTGACGGCTCAAGCCCGGAGTTGGACGGCCGTTGAGCAATGCCAGCAGGCGCTCGGCGCTGTGTTTCCAGGTGAACCCCTTCATGTCCTCCCCGGCCCTCCGGCCCAAACGCTTGATGGCGTCCCGGTGGTGATAGGCAAATTCGATCCTCGCCACCAACTCGTCCAACGAAGGGTCCTGCCAGCGCGCAAACGGCCGGCGGTCCGGCCCCATGAGCACCCAATCGCGCAGATGGGTCAACAGCAGGGCGTTTTGCGGGTTGACGACATCCGTGTGGCCGCTGGCATAGGAAGCAATCACCGGTTTGCCGCAGGCCATGTACTCCATCAAAACGAGGTTGGTTCCGCCCTCGCAGCGGTTGGGGAAGACACCGATGTCGGTATTCCGGTAAAGCTCGCGCTGAAGCTCGGCCGGCATGAGGTCGCAGGTAACGATGCGTGCCGGATCCAGTCCGTTGGCCGCATACGTTTGCTGCATCAGATCCTGCCAGGTGCCCGGCCGCATCTCAAAGCGGATGTGAGGGGAGATGCCCATCAGGCGCATGGACTCGGGCCAGATGTTGTACCAGCAGTTCACCAGCCAGATGTCGGGGTACTTTTCCTGCAGAATCCTGACAGCCTTGAGCACGAGGTCCTGGCCTTTGCGCAACTCAAACTTCCCTCCGGAAAATATGACAAAGCGTTCCGGTGCCCTGTCGTCTTCAACCGGGAAGAAAAGCTCCGGGTCGATGCCCTGGATCAACACGCCGCAGTGGTCGATCCCTTGCTCCCGCATGCGATCCCTGCACCAGGTGGAGCCGCCCAGAATCATGTCATAGCGCTTGGCGTTCTCCAAGGAAAGGTCGGTGAGTTCGTTTTCAAAGAAGATATAGGCGAAGTTCTCGCGGCCGCGCGCCTTTTCGAACATCGGGGAAAAGTCGACGCCGGTCAACGCTTGAAAGAGCTGGCCGCCGAGTTGGCCGTTATGGGCACTTCCATCAGATGCGCTCAGGACCCGGCAGTCGGTGAGCCTCGACAATTCGCGGATCAGGTATCGGCTGCAGACGCCCCAGCCGTAGTTGTTTCCCTCCACCAGTCCGAGATAGAGGGGCTCCTGAGCCGGAAGCCCCTCCCCTGCCCGGAACGACAAAAGCCCGGCCCCCGGCACCGATGCGCTGCCGCCGTCGCGACACCCTCTTTGCCCGGCCGATAAACCGGAACACGGTCCGGTCCCAACCTCAAAATTTTTCATCAAAGACGCTCCTTCTGCAATCCGCTCCATGCCTGGACCAACGCAGCAATATCAATGCCAATCGGTGCAACGAACACGGAGCCCGGTTTTTCGACGGGCCACGTCAGGCATTTGACGTCTCAGGACGCCATTGCGGCACAGTAAACCGCCGGCTCGCCGCGGCGGGCACCTCGCCCCGCCTGCGTCGCCCCAGGTTGAATCTGTCTAGTTGCCGGAGCAATAAAAAGGCATGGTTATTGCTAATTAATTTTTCCCGACAAACAACCAGGCAATTTCCCCACCGGAAAGGATCGGGCCGTGCCGACAAGCCCTTATGGTCACATCGAGGCGTTCACCGCGTTTCTGATACAGTCGCGGCCGGGTTCGATCCTGGACATCGGCCTCGGAAACGGCAAACTGGGCTTCATTGCCCGGGATCTGCTGGATGTCATGCTCAACGAGAGCTATTTGAAAGCGGACTGGAAAGTCAAAATCGACGGCATCGAGGTTTTCGCCGACTACATCCAGGACCACCAGCGGGCCATTTACAATCGCATTCTCATCGGCGACGCCTATGATCTTCTGGACACCCTGGGCACCTACGACATGATCATCCTCGGCGACGTGCTCGAGCACTTCCCCAAGGACAGGGCCCTTGCTTTTCTGGACAAATGCGCCACCCATGCCGAAAAACAACTCGTGGTGTTCATTCCTCTCGGAAAAACCTGGAGGCAGCCGGCGATCTACGGCAACCCCTACGAAACTCACCGGTCGTTCTGGTTTTTCGATGAATTCAAACCGTTTTCCAAACGGCGGGCACTTTACGATTATTCGGTCGGTCCCTACGGGGCTTTTTTGATCGACCGCGACGATTACGCCGCCTACAGGGCCGATCGTTTCATGGAGAAAAAACGCGAGCTCGGCAACGGTCTTCATCCGCTGCGGGAGCGCTTCCATCTGAACCGCGAAAGCATCGGCCGGATCGACCTGCAACCCCTGGCGCGTCACGTCGCCAATGCCGAGCACTTGAAGTACTTCTGCGACACGGACTTCGTTGAGCACTACCGGCTGATCGCCCACCTCAGCACCTGCTTCGACCACGCGTCGATCTTCGACATCGGCACCAACAAGGGTTACTCGGCCCTGGCGCTCTCCTTCAACGCGTCGAACCGCGTCATCTCCTACGACATCGTCGAATGCAAGGAGCTTAAAAATCCCGAGCAGCTGTCGCGCATCGAATACCGCATCGGCGACGTCCTGCAGGACCCCCGCCTGCTGCGCTCGCCTTTCATCATGCTGGACACCAACCACGACGGAGGCTTCGAAAAGCAGTTCTACGACTTTTTGAAAGCCCACCGCTACCGGGGCTTTGTGTTCCTCGACGACATCCACCTGAACACCGCCATGATCCGCTTCTGGGACGGCATCGCCGAAACGAAGGAGGACCTTACCGATCTGGGGCATTTCTCGGGATCCGGGCTGGTGGCGTTTTGAGCCCGGGTCCACCGCGTCCTTTTGAAAACGCTCCGGTCGCACGGATGGTTCATTCGAGAAGATCCGCTGCGAACGCCGGGCACCGGAGGTCTTCCCGTTGACGGGCCGCGCGAATGGCCCAAGGAGAAAGGCGTATTGAACCCACTGCCCGTTTCTGAGATCTACACCCGGTGCCGGATGGCGCGCGAACAAAGGGATTGGAAAAGAGCCGTCGACGCCTACGGCGCGCTGTTGAAAAACCCCGGCCTGCCGGACCGTTTGAAGGCGCAAGCCTATTTTGATTTGGGTGAAATATCGCACGAATTGAATTCGCCCGATGCCGCGGAACGGCTCTACACCCGGGCGATGTTCGCAGACCCGCTCTACCCCCTGCCCCGCCTGCGGTTGGCGGAGATCTACCTTGAGAAGGCCCCTCGGAACATCCTGGTTTCCGTGGCCATCCCGACCTATCAGCGCTGCGCCGACCTGATGCGCTGCATTGATTCGCTGAGACGCAACAGCGTCTTCCGCCTGGAGGTGGTCGTCGTCTGCGATCCGTGCAACGACGGCAGTCTTGAGTATCTGGCCGCTCAAGCCGGCTGCAGCGACATGGCCATCACCGTCAATGCCGACCGGAAAGGCGCCGCTGCCAGCCTCAGCCAGGCGCTGCAGCAGGCGAAGGGCGACTACATCTGCTTTATCAACGACGATGTCGAGGCAACCCCGGCGTGGGATCTCTTTGTCGTCAACACGCTCGCGTCATTCCCGGAGGCCGGCTGCGGCGCTCCGCTGGTGCTCTACCCCGACGGCCGCATCCAATCCCCCGGACAATACAATACCCATCGCAGCCTGCAGCACGACTGGATCGGGAAAGTTCCGTTCCTCAATACCGTTCCCGCGATCGGAAAAAAGATTTTCGATTTCCCGGTTTTGCAACTCCCCAGGCCCTGCGACTACGGCTACTTCATGATGTTTACACGCCAGTGCCTAAACCGAATCGGGTACGTCGACGAGACCTTCCAACGCTATTATATCGATCCGGACTTCGGCTACCGTGTCCAGCAGGCGGGGTATCAAAACATCTACTGCCCGCAAAGCGTGCTGATCCATCATGAATTGAGCCGCAGAAACCCTGAGGAGTTCGAAAAGACCTGGAAAATGGACGTCGTGCGCTTCACCGATAAATGGAAGCTTTATCAATAAGGGGTGAAATTAGTGAGATTTCAAGTTCATGATGTTAACTTGTCTTCTGGAGGACCCTTAATTGTTA
>CAZLSV010000002.1:58968-72591 GCA_964562235.1 uncultured Desulfatibacillum sp. | reverse complement strand
AGACCCGCCGCAGGCAATCAATCGGCAGCGCCCGGCGCCACCGCCCCTGCAGGGGTTCACTCCGCAAGGAACATTTTAACGCGCCGACCCCCGCCACTCCCGGCTCATCCTTTCGATCACGTACCGAGCCCGCGACACCGTCAGGTGGTTCCGGAATAGATTCAAACGGCCGTTGGCGATCAACTCTTCCGTTGGCAGCCGGCCGTCAAGCGCGGCGTCGACGGCGCGTCGCAACTGGTCGACATGGTCGAATCTGATGATGCTTCGGCCGTCTTCGAAATCGCCGGGAATGTACAGCCCCATTCGCGGGGCGATGTGGACCGCACGGCACGCGGCATTTTCCCAGAAGCGGAAGGTGTCCAATCCCGCCCCCGCCAGGCTCAAAACCAATCGGCACTGCTGAATCGCCCGGTAATAATCGTCCCTTCCATACCGGCCCCCCGGGAACGGATCGGCGGCCGATGGAACCACTGAAGCGCTGAAGAGGCTGTCCGGATACCACTGCGCCAGCTGGTTGATGAAGGCTTTGCGCTCTCCGTCATGAGTGCTTCCCAGAAACCCGATGCTGTACTTCTTGGGAAGCGGGTCGTAGGCGGTGATCCAAGTAAAAATCTCCTCGGGAAGCCCCATCGGGAGCGGAATGCTGTAGTCGGAGCCGTCGGTTTCCCGCCGGAACAGAATGTGCCGCCCGGGCTGGACGTGAAACGGCCGGTCTTCGCCGTCGACGATGGCCAGGGGAGAGGGGCTCTTTTCCAGATGCGCTCTCCAGGGCTCCCAGGTGCGCACATCACAGAGGATCAGGTTGAAATGTCCCTTGTTGATTTTGGACCCGATGTCCTCCCGGTCGACCGGGATATCCTCGTCGGGGAACCACCCGGGGCACAGTTGGTTCGGCGGGCAGACGCCCAGTCCCAACACGCCGTGGTAAAGGCAGTCCTTGCGGGGAAATTCGACCACATCCGGCCCCATCAGCTTGCGCAGGCCATGCAGCAGCAGATCGGGAACGTAGTTCGGATAGGGATGGATGAGGAAAAGTATCTTCATGGCACGGGGGAAGCTGCCGCGGGAAACCATTTCTGCAAAAACTTGCCCTGATTCTCAGCCAATACATCGTTGCGATAAACGCGCCGGCCGAAGTAGGAGATCGGGGTGTTCTCCCGCGTGCCGGAAACCCCCCAGTGGTGGTCGAATCCCGTCACCGGAACCGCGTAGCAGGCAAGCTCGGCCTGGATGACCTGCAGCCCCATGTCCCACTCCTCCATGAAACAGGGGCTGTACTGAACGTCGAACTGCAGGCGGTGGCGCAGGAACCGCTCCCGATGGACCGCAAAGAAAAACCCCGACACGTCATGGGTCCGCACGGGTTCGGCAAAGCCGCCCTTTTGGAAATAGCGCAGGACCCGCAGGTTGCGGAAATCCAGATGCGAGCCCTGGGGCCCGACGATGACGGCGTTCGGCAACTTGAAGAGATACGCCTCCATCTGATCGATGGCCTCCGGCGAGAGATGGAGGTCGGCGTTCATGATGAAAACCGCCCGGCCTTCGGCGAGATTAATGCCCATGTTCCACGAGCGGCTCACTCCGGCGTTCAGCTTGTTGAAGCAGAACTTGTCGATGCGCGGGTGATGCTGCAACGCTTCGAACACCTCGCGGGAATTGAGGATACAGATCACTTCCCCGGGAACGTCCTGCAAGTCGCGCAGCAGGGTACGGATATTGTAAGGGCCGTGAGGGGAAAAATCCAAAACGGGAATGACGAAGCTGCGGGATACCTCCCCCGTTGAAAGTGAAACGGGATTTTCAGGTTCGCTTTTACCGGTCATAGGGTACCCTTCAAAAACATTTTCGAAATAACGGCCGCGCGATGGGCCGTCGACCCAATAAAGAAGCAATCAACATGCCAGAAAAGTTCGGACTCCAAGTTATTGCTCCGGCAACTCAACAAATTCAACATGGGCCTATGTCAGGCGGAGCGGGATGCCCCCCCCGCCGCCGGCGCCGGTCAAAGGTCGGGCGGTTTGCCTTGCCGGCCCTGTTGGCTATCGCGCGGGTCAGAAAAATGACGCCGCGATCCCGGAGAATCCCGGCAAGACCTGAAGGGCCTGCCCGCCTGGTTCTCCCCGGCCCCCGCCGAACACGAAAACAGGTATGTATTTTGCTTCAACATTGGGAGGGTTGGCGTGTTGAATGTGCTCCGGCTCCGGGCAGGGAACCGCCGGCCGGATGCATGGATCCTAAAAAACGGATGATACCGAGAGAATTGCCGCCATTATGAGAACCATCGGCGATCGAGTTCCTTCCGGCGGGCGGGCCGCAACCGCTGGTTCCGACTGCGCGGCGCCGAATTGCGGAAGCACGCAAGCGGCGGCCGCCCGCGGCGGTTCTGTTTGGGCGGCCGGGAACAACAGTGCTGAAGCGCTGCACCGATCCGGCCTCGATGCCTTGACGAATGGCGATTACCCCATGGCCGTGGATCAGCTGACGCGGGCGGTGGATACCCGTCCCGAAGACCCCGGCTGGCTGAATCATCTCGGCGTTGCGCTGTCGGCGGCCGGCCGGCACGCCGAGGCAGCCGCCGCCTTGCGCCGGGCGCTGGCGGCCGCCCCCGGAAACCCCGCCATTTTGGGAAACCTCGGGCTCGCCCTCAGAGGGTGCGGCTTTCATGCCAAGGCCGTCGATTGCTTCATGGAAGCCATTCACCTGACTCCTCAGGATGCCGACCCCCATTTCAACCTGGGCAGCCTTTTCGCCGATATGGGTCGCCTGTCAGCGGCCGAACATCACTTGCGGCAGGCGCTGCGCCTGCGGCCCGATTTCGGCAAGGCCTTCAACAACCTGGGCAACGTGCTGCGTGCGGCGGGAAGGGTCGGGGAGGCCGTCGAGAATTTTCGACACGCCGTCCGAAACATGCCGGGCTCCGTCGGCGCCATGAACAACCTCGGGAACGCACTGCGCGCGGCCGGGCAGTTTGCCGACGCCGAAAGCATGTATCGCCGGGCGCTGGCCGTGCAGCCGGATTCCGCCGACACATGGTGCAATCTCGGCAATGTCCAACGCGATGCGCGCCGCTATGAGGAGGCCCTGGCAAGCTATGCCCGGGCGGTTGAATTGAATCCCGGCTTTGCCGAGGTCCGTTTCAACCGCGCCTGGATTCACCTGTTGAAAGGTCTTTTTGAAAGCGGCTGGGAGGAATACGAATGGCGCCTGCAGCGGCGGGCATGGAAAGCCGGTTGCGCGGGCCGACTGTGCCTGCCCGCCTGGGACGGCAGCCCCTTCAAAGGCAGGTGCCTTCTCGTTTACGACGAGCAGGGGCTGGGGGATACCATCCAATTCGCGCGTTACATCCCCATGGCGAAGGCGCTGGGCGGAACCCTTGTGTTTGAAACCCGCGACTGCCTCCTGCCGTTGTTCGGCAGCCTCCGCGGGGCAGACCGGCTGGTCGCACGGCAATCCCGCTATCGACCGGCGGTGGAGGCGGATGTGTATGCCCCCCTTTTAAGCCTGCCCCGGCTGTTTCAAACACGGCCGGACACCATCCCCTGGGATGGCCCCTACCTGCAGGCCGAGCCGGCGGCCGTCCGCCGATGGCGCCACCGTTTCAAAAATGCGTCGTACCGGATCGGGGTCGCATGGTCAGGTTCGAACGTCGATCCTCTGCGGGCATGCCCGTCGACGCTGTTCGAAGCGATCGCCCGCTTTCCCGGAGTGACCCTGTACGGCTTGCAGAAGGAAGGCCTGCCCTCCGATCCCGGGCCGGATCCGATCGACATCGTGCATCTCGGCCCGAGCCTCGCGGATTTCGGAGAAACCGCCGCCGCCCTCTCACACTTGAACCTGGTCGTCTCCGTGGACACGGCGGTGGCCCACCTGGCGGGAGCCATGGGCAAGCCCACCTGGGTCCTTCTGCCCTTCACGGCGGATTGGAGGTGGCTGGAGGACAGGCCGGACAGCCCCTGGTATCCGTCCATGCGGTTGTTTCGGCAGCGGACCTGGGGCGATTGGAGAGAGGTGATGCGAAACGTGGCGGACGCGCTTGACCGCTTGCTTTCGGCAACGCCAGGGGCCTGCGAGGTGCGGCGATGAACCCGGCCGGCAGCTCTCCGGCTGCGGATGACCGGGCGCTTTCCGACGGCTGCATGCACCCGGAGCCCCATGAGGAAGCCATCGAGAGCTGCCGACGCACGTTGGCCCAGGACCCGGGCAATGCCGAGACCTACTATCGACTGGGTTCGATCTACCAGGAAAAAGAACGCCTGGAAAAGGCGGCGGTCTGCTACCGGCAGGCCATGGCGATCGCACCTCGGGACGAACGCTACACCTTCAGTCTGGGGTGGGTGCTTCAAGCGCAGGGGCGTTTCGACGAGGCCGCCGAATGTTACGGCCGCATCCTGGACCGTCGGCCGGACTGCGCACCGGCCTGCTTCAACCTGGGGCTTGTTCACTTGGCGCAGGAGCGGTATGACCAGGCGGCGGCGTTTCTGGAGAAAGCGGCGGCGCTTCAACCGCCGTTTCCCGCCGCGCTGAGCAACCTGGGCGCCGCCCTGATCGCGATCGGCCAGCCGGAGCGCGCCCGAGACTGCTTTCAGGCCGCCATTGAAGCCGATCCCGCCTACGCCGAAGCCCACAGCAACCTCGGCCGTCTCATGTTCGCGCGCGAACAGTGGAACGACGCCGCGGAGTGCTTCCTCAAAGCGGTGGCCCTCAAGCCCGCCGCGGTGGAACTCTTGCACAACATCGGACTGTGCCACCACAAACGCCGCAACCTGGATGAGGCCGAAGTGTGGTACCGGAGGGCGCTCGCGCGACGACCCGAGGACCCCCGGATCCAGATCGACATGGGAAACGTTTTCCTCGACCGCGGCGACCGCGACGGAATGATCGCCTGGTACCGCAAAGCCGCGGCACAAGCGCCGGAAAGAGCGACGGCCATGCTCAATGTTGGCCGGATGCTTCAGGACCAGGGCCGCTGGGACGAATCGCTCCGCTCAATGCCGAGGCCCGCTTCGATCGGTCCCTGCTCCTGCTTCGCCTCGGCCGGATGGAGGAAGGCTGGCCGGAATACGAATGGCGCTTTCGCAGGGCAAACCGCCACAATGCCTACCCCCATCGGCTCTCGTCCGCGCGCTGGGACGGCTCCGAATTCCGCGATCAAACGATTTTGGTGCACTGCGAGCAGGGATTCGGCGACACCCTGCAATTCGCCCGCTATCTGCCGCGCGTCAAGCAGCGGGGCGGCAGGGTCATCTTTGAACTCCAGGCCGAGCTCCGCAGCCTCTTTCAAGGGTTCCGGGGCGCTGATGAGCTCGTCGCGCTATCGGCGGACCGGCCGGTCGACTCTCCGCATGACTACCACGTGCCCCTTCTCAGCCTGCCGGGCATTTTGGGAACCCGGCTTGAAACAATCCCGTCCGGCCGCGCGTATTTGTCGGCGGATCTCCGCAAAGAGGCTCTCTGGGATGAGCGCCTGGGCGAGGGCGGGATGCGGGTAGGCATCGTCTGGGCGGGCAGTGCCTGGCACGCGAAAGACCCCGGGCGCTCCTGCGGCCTGGCGCCCTTCCGGACGCTTTCCCGAGTTCCGGGCCTCCGGTTGATCGGCCTGCAGAAAGGGCCCGCGGCGGCGGCCTTGAACTCGTTCGCACCCCCCGGGGTTGTCAACTTTGGCGGCGAGTTGAACGACTTCTCGGACACGGCCGCGCTCGTGTCCGCCCTGGATTTGGTGATCTCAGTCGACACCGCCGTCGCCCACCTGGCCGGTGCCATGGGAAAGCCCGTGTGGGTGCTGCTTCCGTTCCTGTGCGACTGGCGCTGGCTGACGGAGCGAGAGGACAGTCCCTGGTACCCGAGCATGCGCCTGTTCCGCCAGGGCCGGGGCGAAGGCTGGCAGGCGGTTTTTGACCGGGTGGCGGCGGAGCTGCAATACCTGACGCAGGGACGGCGCCGACGGATCGCATCTCGAGACCGGGCCTGATCGATGGACCCCGCTGCGATCAAAACGAAGCCGCCCGTTCCGGAGAGCCCCTCCGCGCCGGCAGCGGCCGTGCACCGAGACGGCATTCAAGCGGGCCCGTCCCATCCGGACGAGTGGTTCCGGCGGGGGAACCGCCTGCATTCGGACCGCCGCTACGACCAGGCGGCGGACTGCTACCGCCGCTGCCTGGATCTGGAGCCGCGTTACGCGGAAGCCCACTACAACCTCGGCAACGCCTGCCTTGATCTCGGCCGCCATGAAGAGGCCCGGCTCTCTTTTCTCCGCTGCCTGGAGCTTCGGCCGGACTATGGCGACGCCCACTTCAACCTGGGCATCGTCTGCATGGAAGCGCGCCGGCTCGATGAGGCCATCGCCGCCTACCGCCGGGCCCTGGAACTGAAACCGGACTGGGCGGAGGCCTTTTACAACTTGGGCATCGCCTGCCATGAGCATGGCCTTCCCGAAGAGGCGGCCGTCGCCTTTCGCCGCGCCCTCGGACTCCGGCCGGACTTTCCGGAGGCCTGCAACAACCTCGGCATCGCGCTGAGGGATCAAGGAGCCATGGAGGAGGCCGCCGCCCAGTTCCAGAAGGCGCTTGCGCTGCGCGGCGATTATGCCGAAGCGCTCTACAACCTGGGCGGGGTCCGCCACGAGCAAGGCCGGCTGCCGGAGGCGATGGCGGCCTACCGGGAAACCTTGACCCTTCGCCCGGACCACTACAAGGCCTGCAACAACCTGGCCAAGGCGCACCAGGATCAAGGAGACATCGCGGCGGCGATCGACTGGTATGGGCGGGCGCTGTCGGTCAAACCCGATTACGGCGAGGCGCGCTTCAATCTGTCAACGGCCAGGCTCCTCAACGGCGATTATCTCGAGGCCTGGGAGGATTACGAGTGGCGTTTCCGCCGCTCGGACTGGCAGCGCGTTTACCCCCGCCGCCTGGACCAACCGCGCTGGAAGGGAGAGCCTTTTCCGGGAAAAACCCTTTTTGTGCACTGCGAGCAGGGCTTCGGGGACATGTTTCAGTTCGTGCGATACCTGCCCCTAGTGAAAGCCCGGGGGGGCGAGGTCCTGCTCGAAACGCGGCCGGCCGCGCTGCCGCTCTTCGAAGGCCTGGCCGGGGTCGATCGCCTCCTGCCCTTCTCCCCGGAAGGCCCGCCGGCTGTCGAATTCGACTGCTATGTACCCCTTCTCAGCCTTCCAGGTATTTTCCGCACCACCCTGGAAACCGTCCCCCGGGAGATCCCCTACCTGAATCCGGACCCGGCGAAGGTCCGGCATTGGGGAGCCCGCGTCATTAGTGAAAAATTGCGGGTGGGCCTGGTTTGGGCGGGAACCGCGACCGATCCTCGCCGCGCCTCTCCGCTGGCCTGGTTTGCGCCCTTCTCGTGCATCGAGGGGTTGAGCATTTACGGCCTCCAGAAAGGTCCCGCCGCCGATCGAATGGCGCAAGAAGGCCTCCCCCCCGGAATGGTGATGGTCAATTTAGGGCCCGAACTCTCGGACTTCAGCGACACGGCCGCGGTCATCGAACAACTGGACGTGCTGGTGACCATCGATACCTCTGTCGCCCATCTGGCCGGGGCCATGGGAAAACCCGTTTATCTGCTTTTGCCGGACAGGCCGGACTGGCGCTGGATGCTCGACCGCGCGGACAGCCCATGGTACCCGACCATGAGGCTTTTCCGTCAGGAGACCCCGGGCGACTGGGGACCGCCGCTGACCCGGATCGCGCGACGGCTGGATTCCCTGGCGCGGAACCTGATGCAAGCCCGGTCCATGGCCGGCGCATCGGGGCTGATCGCGGCGGCCGCCCAACTCCACGCCCAGGGGAATCTGATCGAAGCCTCGATATTTTTCCGGCGCCTGCTGCAACAGGCGCCGGATCATCCCGAAGGCCTCCACGGCGAAGGCGTGATCGCGCTCCAGACCGGCCATCCGGCCCGGGCGGCCGAGCTGATCAAAAAGGCGCTCGACCGATCTCCGGGTTCCGACCGCTATTGCTACCACCTGGGGCTGGCCTTACTGGCGCTTGATCGCCGCGGCCAAGCCGCACAGGCTTTTACAAAAGCCCTCGACCTCAACCCACGCCACGCCGATGCCGAGTTCAACCTGAACCGCCTGAAGCGCCTCGGTTCCTAGTCACGGTCTCAAGAAATCCACCTGCGTTCCGGAGCCGGCACGTCTTCGCAACCTCACGGGCAGGGAACGCCGTGTTGGTTTTTGCGGCGCGGAGCGGGCATTGTCCGCCGAAAGGAAAAACTTAAAGGCGGGCGTAGGGCCATCCAACGGAGGGAGAAAGAAGGGCTTGCGAAAAATTCAGCCGGCCGGCCGGCAGTGCTTGATAAGAGAGCCGATCTCCGGGCTGGTGCAGTTGTGGCGAACCGCCGATTGAAGCAGGATGGAGGCGTAATCACGTTGCCCCGCGGACAGCAGCCGCTCCGCCACGTCGGCAATCGATATGGGAAGGCAGGTGCCCAGGGCCGTTGACGATAGACGTCGCAGCGATTCCCGGAAAAGCGTCTCCGACCCGGTGCAGGCATGGCAGGCGGCCAGAATAAAAGCGGCCGCTGGATAATCCGGCATTTTCTTGACCACGGGTGCGAGAATCGAGATCGCGCGCTCCGCGCGACCGAGCATCAGGTTCGCAAGGGCCGCATTGAAGTGCGCCTCCTTCAGAGACGGGGCGAGCGCCATGGCTTTTTCGGCGCTCGCGGCGGCCTCGGAGTACCGGCGCAGATTGAAGAAGGCGCTGGCCAGGTTGACGAAGGCCTCGGCGCTGCCGCCCTGGGACTGCACGAACCGCTGCCACAGCTCCAGGGCCTCCTCATGGCGCCCGAGATGGCTCGCCTGAATGGCGGCTTCCCTGAGGGCCGCCGGATCGGTTTGAGCGGCGGAAAGCTTCCGGCGCCCCATGGCGTGGTAAACCCGGGTCTTGGCGGCGGTTCGTTCTTCGGCGAGTTTGCCGTAGTGGTGCACGGGCATATCGCACCGCCGCGTGGGGATCTTCAACTCTTTGAGCGCGGGCTCCACCACCTCGTGCACGGGATAGTGGAAACGAAGCCGCGGGTCGTTCGGAAAAAGCCTGACTTTGTCGCTTGGAAACCATCCGGCTCCGGCTTCCTCCGCGTATTCGCCGCCATTGAGTTGAAACCCCACCGTGTTGAGCCGGTCGGAGTAATTGCGCGTCTGAAGGGTGTAAGCGGTCGGTGCGCCCAGGCCCGCCTGGAGCAGGTTTTTGAAGTTCTCGTAGTCTTTGGGCGAAATCACCTCGTCGCCGTCCAGCACCAAAATTCGGTCCTTGGTGGCCTCGGCAAGGGCCCGATTCCGGGCCTTCGAAAAATCATTCTCCCACGCCTGTTCGATCACCTTGGCCCCGAACGCCCGAGCGATCTCTTTCGAACGGTCGATCGAGCCCGTGTCGACGATGATGATCTCATCCACGACCGGCTTGGCGCTGTGCAGGCAGCGCGCCAGGTGCTCGGCCTCGTCTCGGACGATCATGCAGAGCGAAACGCTCGGCCTTCTCCGGGTGGCGTACGGCCCCAGCTTGGCCCGCACCGAAAGCGCCGCCGCGAGCATCCCGTAGTCCACACCGAACCCGGCCATGGCTGCCTCGATGGCATCCATGGCCTCGCGCCATTTTTCCTGCCGCAGCAGCAGATCGATCCGCAGAAATTGCAGCCGCTTGTTGTGCGGGTGCCGCTGGAGGACATCGGCCAATACGGTTTCGGCCCGGCCGCAGGCACCCGAATTCAAGGCCGCGGTGTGATAGGCCAGCGCCGCGGAAACCGGGTCGTCGGCCGTCAGCAACGCACGCTCCAGGGCCGTCAGCGAGGGGCACGGCGCGCTCCCTGCTCCCGTTTCTTCAAGCGGCCGAGGGTCTGTTCCCGAACGAGATCCACCTTCAGCCGGATCCCCGGCCACGAGGGGGGCCTCCCGCGCTGTCTTTGGATGGTCCGCTTTGGGTCTTTCCGTCAACGGATGACCATCCCTCAGGCCGCTTGGGAAGCGGCCGCGGCCTGCTCGAGTTGGGTGCGGGCCTCGGTGTTCGAGGGCTCGATCTCAAGCACCCGCTCGAAAAAGACCCGCGCGTCGTCGGGCTGGCCCACCGACTGGCAGAGTTTGCCGGTTGCGATCAGGGTTTCAACGTCTTTGGGATGGGTCGTGAGGATGTCCACGTAGACCTTCAGCGCCTCCTCGGTGCGGCCGAAGCCGACCCAGTAGCAGTCGGCCAGGTTTTTGCGGAAGGTGGCGTCCTGCGGAGCCAGGCGGGCCGCGCTTTCGTAGTATGCCAGGGCTTTGCGCTTGTCGCCGGCCTGGTAGGCCAGCACCCCGAGATCGTTGTGGGCCAGCGCAAATTCCGGGGAGGTTTCGAGCAGGCGCTCGAGCAGCTGCGAGGCCCCCGAACGGTCGCCGGAGGAAGCCAGCCGGACCGCCTCGGCATGCGTTTCCTGGGCGTTCAGAAGTTGGGCGGCTCCCGGTTCGGCGTCCGCCAGTTGGTTGAGGCCCTCCCGTGCCACCGAATTCCAGGGCTCGATCTCGAGAACGCGCTCGTAGAACACCCGGGCGTCATCCTTTTGGCGCAGCAGCGTGCAGGCCTTGCCCAGGGCCGTCAGCGTTTCAATGTCCTTGGGGTCCGACTCCAGAACCTTGACGTACAGCCCCAAGGCCTCCTCGACCCGGCCCTGTTCGACCAGGTAAAAGTCGGCCAGATTTTTATGAAACGTCAGGTTTTCCGGCTGGAGCCTCACCGCCTCTTCGTAGTGCCGAAGGGCATGGGATTTGTTTCCTTGATGATAGGAGAGAACGGCAAGATCGTTGTGCGCCGCGGCAAAGTGCGGGAACCCGGCCAGCAGGCGCTCCAGCCGCTCGCAGGCTTCGGCGGCGCGCCCCGCTTCGGCCAGGCGCTGGGCCTCGGCATGCATCTCTTCGGCGTTGCCGGCGGGCTCCTGGCCGCAGCGCTTGCGCCCGCTCAATTTGCGATGGTTTTCAGCCGCTTCGGCATGCATCGGGTCTACGGCAAGCACTTGGCGGTAATGGCGGTCGGCTTCGTCAAATCGCTGCAGGCTGGCGAGGATGTTTCCGATCGTCATGAGCGTCTGCACATCAGCGGGGCGCAGCTGCAGGACCTTGCGGTACAACCGCAGCGCGTCCTCGATCCGCGCCGACTCCACGTAGTAGTAATCGCCGAGCATCTTCTGGAAATCGGCTTCATCGGGGGCTGCGGCCGCGGCCTGCTCGTAGTGCCGAAGCGCCTCCTGCTTCCGGCCCGTGCGGTAGAGCAGAGAGGCCAGGTCGTGGTGCGCACCGGCAAAGTCCGGAAAAACCCGGAGGATGTTTTGCAGCCCCTGCTCGGCCGCATCCGGCCGGCTGGCCTGAAAAACCGGCTGCATGGCAGCGTACATCTCTTCGATGACGGACATCTCTTGACCTCCTGTGTGCAGCCCGCCGCACGCCTCATGCATGGCGGCCGGCGCAGCCGATAGATTGTGCTCAGGCGCAGGGGCAGCGGCAGTTCGAGTATCGGGGTTGATTGCTTCCGGCGCCGCGCTTTTCATTTTTTCCGACGGCTCAAGGGGAGGAGTTCGCCGCAGGATCGGCTTTTTGCAAAGTTCGTGAACGCGCGCCTCCACCACTTGGGCCGAATGCGCCCAGGTAAAGTTTGATTTAACAAATTCCAAGGCCGAGGCAGCCTTGGAGAGCGCCGCCTGCTGATCGACCGTTATTTTTTGCATCAACTGTGCCAGAATTGTTTTGTCCGGCTCGGCCAGGCGCGGAAAATCAACGGTTTCGTAATTTCCGACCCGCTTGACCGGCAGCGTGACCTCCCGGGCGGGGATCAGGTAGGCCGTGGCCTCGTTGCAGAAGTCCATCGCCGCGCCATGACCGGTCACGATGACCGGGGTCCCGCAGGCCATGGCCTCCAGGATCGGCAAGCCGAAGCCCTCCCCCCGGTAGGGGTGGACCAGGCAGTTGCAGGCCGTGTAGAGCCCGGCCATTTCCCTTTCGCTGAGGGTGGGTCCGATGTACTCGATCTCCGGTTTGTCTCTTTCAGCTTGAAGGCGGCGGATCCAGTCCTTTGCCGTCTGCCCCCGGTAGAAACTCTCTCCGCCCATGTCCTTGACCACCAGGCAGACATCGTCCTTTGAAGAGAAGCTCCGGGTGTATACCTCCAGCAGGATGTCGATGCCCTTGCGCGGAATGGTCCCGCCCACAAAGAGGAACTTGAATGCCTTCTTCGTTTGGAGCGGATAGGCCGGCGCGGCGGGGTTGAAGAGGTCGGTGTTCACGCCGTTCGGCACGACAAACACTCGATCCGCGGGAACTCCGCTGCGGATATAGCCGTCGCGCACGGTGTGACTCGGAACCCAGACTTCATCGACGCCGGCGGACATCTTCCGCACCCACTCGACGGGCAGGCTTCCGAACTCCCACGGCTGCATGATGACCCAGTGCCCCTCGGGCGGCGGAGTGAAATCGGGCGGCCATTGGTGGCGCACATGCACATCGGCTTTACCGGAAAGCGCCCTGCGGGTTCTTTGAAGGATCTTCTCAAAACGAGAGTCGGCATCGGAGTTGAATTCGTCTTTTTCGTAGGGGATGATCGAGACCTCGCAGCCGGAGTCTATCAGGCAGAGGCACATTTCTCGGTTGACCAAGGCCAGGGAGTGACGTACGAACTGCGAGCCTTCCCAGGCGATTCGCTTCACCTCTCTTTTTTCTCGCTTGTCTTTCTCCAGTGCTTTTTTGCGTGCCCATCCGGCCCTTATCGCCTTGAGCGCCTCGTTGACGGCATAATCCGGGTGACCGGCATAGGCCGACGCCTGAATGCTCTTCGCCTGCCGCTCCTCCGGCGAGGCTTCATACGCCCGACGCATGGCCCGGCGGACATCTGGCACATGAAGCAGCGGCATCACCGCACCTCGGTGGTGGGGTTGGTATAAAAGCATCTCCGGCGTCAGCGGCATCTTGGCAAGCGGGTCCACCGGTATGGCAGTGAAATAATCCTCGGGAACACCCAGCCCCAGCCCTTCGGGAACCACGACCATGCGCTGGCGCACCCAGGCCTCGTAGATCGGAGCGGTGACGGCATTGTCCGTAGAGACATACACGTTGCAGCTGTCTATCAAGCGCACGATCCCCATCCGGGTCCCGAGTTCCTCGTCAATGACGATCTCCGCCCGAGAGCCCGTCTTGGTTCGCAATGATCGGACCAAATCGTGCAGGTCCTTCCGCGGCTTGTCGGGAATCGGATGCCAGGAAGGGTAATTGACCTTCAGGTAGAGCTCGACGGAGTTGTTTCCCCTGAATTCCTCAAGGTAGGCCTCGATGAGCGTATCCCAGCGTCGCCGCGGCAGGAACATGGCTATGGACAGGAATCTGAAACGTCGGCTGTTAAGGGACGCTTCCGGCACCGGAGCCGGTAAGAGGGGGTTTTCCAGCCACGGGTGCGGCGGCCCCACAATCTGAATCATCTCGGAAGGAAAATCGGCCGCCAGGAATATTTCTCTCTCTTTGGGGGTCGCAAGCCAAACCTGATCCATTTCTCGAAGCGGCGCGAGCCATGCCGCGGGGAGTCGGTTGCCCTGGGCGCTGCTGTCGAAAGTAGTGGCCATGATGCGCAAGTTTGGTTCGGGGAATTTCAGGGTGTG
>CAZLSV010000002.1:34588-58958 GCA_964562235.1 uncultured Desulfatibacillum sp. | reverse complement strand
ACCTGGCTGGGCACGTGGGAAACCACCGCAGTGATGGGTGGGACCAGCGGCGTTGATTCAAGCGATCGGATGAGGACCATATCGCAATCGTCTATGCCGGGCTCAACTTGGTCAACGGATAGGGTTCTGATTCGTGCCCCGGCTCGATGCAGGGCGCAAACAAATGCCCGCGCGGTGACGCCGTAGCCGCTTCGATTGTGAAACGGTGCCACCCAGACGAAGGTTCCGGGCAGCCCGTCAAGCCTCTCGGTCATGGAGACAGCTCCTTTGGATCAGTGGATCTGTATTCAGATGCATCGACGCAGTCGGCCCGAAGCGGTTTCCGCCCTGGCCCCACCGCAACCCATGCCTGGACACCCGGCGGCCTGCCGGCAGCGGAGGAAAACTCTCTGCGGCGCCAATCGGAACCTTCCATATAGTCCCGATAGATTTCATGCACCGCAATGATGTCATCCGGGCATTTCTCATGCCACTTCCACTGATCACGCAGGGGCGCGCCCGACCGGTACTGCAACCGGTGGTCAGGCCCGGTTGTCAGTGCGCATGCGTACAGAAATGAGATGAAGTGGCCGAGAACTTTTCGATCCGGATTGATGACCTCCATGATGGTCAGGGGGACCGGCTGAAAGTCCACCTCGGCACCGAGCTCTGTTTTGGCGACCGCGTGGATCCGGTCGGTGATCGATTCCTGGTATCGTATGATTCCGCCCGGAATGTGCCATCCCGGCTTCCAATACCCGTCGTCGCGCCAAGTCAACAGCGTTTGACCCTTCTCGTTTTGGATCAGCAAGTCCACGTTTACCATGGGTGTGATCCTGCTGGCGAACAGAAACAGGTCCTCCGGCAACCCTTTCCGGGGATCTTCGATCGCAGAATCGATCGCTTGGGTGGCCCGCCGGATAGCTGTCAGATCCGCCATACGCAAACCTCCACGCCCTTCATTTTCAAACGGGGCTTCTGCACAATTCTCGTTTATCCTGCCCATGCCCTTTCGGCGGTCGATCAATCGCCATGCCGCCCGAAGGTCATATCGTGGCGTAAAGCACGGTCTCGCCGGTAAAGGATGTGTAATTTCTCAGATAGAAGCGGTATCCGAGTCCCAACTTGTGGAGGTAGAGAGGGATCTCCCAAAGGTGGTTCGGAGCATGATAGACGCAGATGGCCAGATCGGGGCGGCTGGTTCGAATAGTTTCTTCGGCGCCTTGCAGCGCAGCAAGCTCCGCACCTTCGATATCCATGCTGATGAACGTGGGTTGAAAATCCGGCAGGACATGGTCTATGGCCACCGCTTGAACCCGCGCGTTTCCTGACGCAAGGATTCGCGACCCGAAGCTGGTGTCCGAATAGGTGAACGGTTCGACGGCGTCGTGGCGGTAAACGGCGCAGGGGAGCACGGTGACACGACCGGCGACCTTGGCCTTGTGGGTGGCCAAGTATTTCCTTGCCAATGTATATTGGTTGGGATCCGGTTCGAAGCATATCAACTCCTGCACCTTGCCCACAATGCCAAATACCCTGGCCATTTCCCCGACGCTGACACCGCAGTAGATGAAACGCGAGTAGCCTTGGGAGAGCCGTATTCCTGCAGGGGCATACTGTTCGCTTCTTTCAGACATCGGAATGAACACGGGTTTTCGCTCCAGGTGCGTCTGAAGGCATCGGGTGAAGACCTCTCGGCTGTGGTCGTCTGCCCAAATCGCCAGACAGGATTCGATGGGTTCTCTTCGGTCTAAATAGTATTGAAAGCCTTGATCCTCCAGATCCTCGGGCATGCCGAAGGGGTTGTGTATTTCGTATATATCCCGAAGGGAGATGATATGGGCATACCCCATTTCCCGCAGACCGCGGACAGCTTCTTCAAAGGAATCTGGGTTGCCGAGACAGACGACGACCAGTCCCTTCTCTCTTTCCTCGGCGGGAGGGTGGTGCGCGGTCGGCGAAAGGGCCGGGATCCCTTCGAAGAATTCGCCGGGCCCGAATTTCAAATCCAGCACCAAAGAAGGCATGTACCCGTGCCGGCGCATGACAATTTCTTTAAAATAATGAAAGGACTCACCTGCTCCATAGACGATGAGCTTCCGCCTTTGAAAGGCCTGGTGAATGTAAAACGCGTCCAGCGGAAACGCCCGGCGGGCCAACCACCCGGCAAGTCGAGATGAGTAAACGGTCATTGCTGCTGATCTCCTGGCCCGGAACCGAATGGGGTCGCCTTCGGTCGCAGGCCGGTCGAATGAACGGATGGACATTCACCCCCTATAGGATGAGAATCTCGTTGGGGATCCCCATGCGCCGGATATGAAACTCAACCTGTTCCGGGCAAGACGCATGAATCACTGCGATCTTTCCGGCAAAATCGCCCATGTCCTCCGGGGAATGAACGGTCCGGCCGCAGAATAGCTGGCCTTTCTTTGAAGGGTTTCCGTCAATGATCATCTTGATGTTGGCCCGCCCCAGGGCGGTGTTGGAAAGCAGTTGCAGGGTTCTGAGACCGGCACACCACACGACAATCGGCTCTTGGGATTCGGCGAGGCGCTGGGCGACAGCCCCTTCATCATTGCTCAAGAAACCCTCGCGCACGCCAACCGGAACCAATGGGCCGTCGGGCGGAAAAGGGGCCAGCAGGCACTCGTCGTTCACGGCCCCGACTTCCGGTTCGAACGCT
This sequence comes from uncultured Desulfatibacillum sp., assembly GCA_964562235.1. GTDB lineage: Bacteria > Desulfobacterota > Desulfobacteria > Desulfobacterales > SpSt-501 > SpSt-501. The sequence goes on along the minus strand of CAZLSV010000002.1, from coordinate 56,296 downwards.
GAAACTTCAAAGAGCATATGATCGTGCGTTTCATGCGCATGAACGGCTGAGATCGTGATGGCGCCGGAGACGATCGCCGTCTCGCCCGGTCCCTGCCATATCTCCAGATCCCCGTCCATCCGTTCCCGGCACCAGATGGCGCGATACGCCAATTTCCACGAACCGGCGGGTAATACGACCCGGGTGCTCGTTCCCCTTCGGATATAAATTCCCCTGAATCCGTCGTCAAACGACAGCCATATCTTGCGCAGGTAGGCGTGCGGGCTATTGGGACAGGCCTTATAAAAGACGTCATAGACCACCTCATTGGAGGAGGGGACAAATGTGTTCAAGGTGATGGCGTCCGTCTTCTCGGCAATACGGTGCCACAGGAACTTGTACTCCCAAACTCCGCTAAATGGATTTTGCGCCTTCAGGCGCCGCGGCAGATCGTTCAGAACCTCTCTGGCGTGCGGCATCCGGGCGGCCGGCATATCGGATATTTTCCCAACACAGCCGGTTTGACTCGCGATGGAACCTTGCATCACGAAAAGGTCACTCAAGTGAACAAAAATATCGTTTTCAGCAGCGAAACGAAAAAGAGGCTCGAGCTTATCGATGATGGCGTCGGTCGTTGTTACATTAAAGGCCAGCTTGGGGTCCCGGCTTAAGTCGCCGGAAAACTTTTCTTTCAAGCGGCGAACATTGTCTAACAAGACCGCCAAACGCCCTCCCTTTCGAAGCCAGGCATAGGTTTCGGCGTCAAGGGTATCGCAGCTGACATGGATGAGATCCAAACGAGCCAGGGTGGACAGCTCCGCGTCGGTTAGCTTTTTACCGAAATTGGAGATAAGCCGAAGTCGCAATTGAGGGTGGCGCTCCATTAGGTGCTCGCAAAGGCCCTGCCATCCGGGATAGGTCGTCAATTCTCCGATTCCGCAGAAATTGAAAATCCGCAGACCTCTGGAGCAGAGAAAATCAATCGCGCCGAGGAAGACCTCGTGGTCCATTACCGCGGCCAAACGGCCGCTGTGCCCATGCTCTCCCGAATGGGCGCAATAAATGCAGGAAAAGTTGCATCGGTTGGTAATGTTGCCGCCACATTCCGTAAAAGCATATTCGCGGGTGAGATCGGCGCCATCCGTCTTGACGCCCTGGCTTTCGAGATGATGAAGAACCCTCTGGCGTAACTCATCCGTTGTGATGTCCCGATCATGGACTGAGCGGCAGGTTTTGCAAGCGGAGGGCAAATCCCCGCTCAACAGGGCCTTTCGCAGTTTTCGATAGGCGCTATTGATAAAGAGGTCTGACGGTTGACCGTGGTTCCTTTTCTCGAAATGGTCTTGGTGGAGGTTCCCGTAATTTCCGGTGATCGTGCCGCTGCAGCAGGGCGTGATGGCCCCACCCGCTTCGAATTGAACGGACCGCCACGGTTCGATGCAGTTCTTGGTCTTCTTCATCCGCTTCCCCATCCGGAACCGCCTTTCGGATAACCTGCGTCTGTCGTTGCCCGGCGTCGGGACAGTTGGATGGCGGGAGCCACCAGCGTTCCGCCGGATGGATCACAGTAGTCGCAAACGCTGAGAGCTCGCTTACGGGTTAAGAAGTCGCGAATCTTGTCGGTCAAAGCTCCGTCGGACATGTTCGGCGCCTGAAGCCGCACATAATCTTCTTCGAAATGCGGGAACCGTTCTTGATGCATCCCGTGCATGGACACAGCGCATCGGTGCAGTTCCCCGTCCATGATTTGACAACAGGTCTTCGACCCCACACATCTTCCATACAATTCGTCATTGGCGGAAAGGGAACGGCCGTGTTTCCGCAAGGGCGGAGGCTGAATCCACTTCTCGGTCGGAGAACAGAACAGGATATCCGAATAGATGTTGTGCCGTTGGAAAGCCTCGAACAATTCGGCCCGTTTCCTTGAAAGCGCTCCGTACCCGCCGCTCTGGTGGACATCCGCCCCGCAGGCCGACATTTCTTTCAACGTTTCCTCCGGCGGAAGGATCGTTCCGTTGGTAACAAAGCTGATGAAAACGATGTTGGGGATAGCGGCCGCCTCCTTGCATATTTCTCGAAGGCCCGGATGCAGGAAAGGTTCGCCGCCGTGTAGGCTGATTTCCGGGACGAGATCGAATGCTTTCGCATACTGTTTGAGATCCGCGACGATGGATTCCACCGGAAAATGCACCGGAGTTTTGTAGTAGGGAATAAACTGAGCGCAATCACGGCATTGCAGTGAGCATTTCTGGGTAATAACACTGGTGGCAAAGGGGGAGACAAAACATCCGTTTTCCGTGTAACCGTAATGGAGGGAGCCTTCATTGTAATTATCGAATAGCGTCTGGACGCTTTTGGCCAATATCTTGTTGTCGCAGCAGCGTCGAACGACGGTTGTCAGAAAGCTGAATAAAAACGCAGGCATTTCAAAAAAAACATTTTCACAGTTCAAAGAATAGAACTGTCTTTGAACGGCGACAGCGGTGCCGGGTACAAATATCCCGAGCAAGACAACAGCATCCGGAAATCGGCGGCAGGCGTCGCCGGGCGACAAGACGGGATATCCATGATAGATCTTTTGTTTGCAGGGGTCGTTGTCTGAAAAAGCGGCAATGGGCAGGTGGTGGTGCTCAAGCACTTTCATGATGTACCATCCCGCTCTGCTCGCTCCAAAAACGATCACCGGTTTTTCAGAGGATTGGATCGTTTCCAAGCACGAACGCAACCTCTGCCGAAGGTCTTGAAAAATTTCTTCGCTCATTTTTTCCGTTCATTCTTCGTCATGGGTGAAGGTTGCCCGAAAGATTTTAGAACCGGTACGACGTCCGCCCCGACCATCTCAAATGCCGGGACCAGGACAGACGCGACACCGGGGTAACGGTTGCGAAGGGCGGCATATATATCTTCTGTCCGGCTAAGAGCGGTTATGATCACGGTCTCGATTTTTCGCTTCAAAATAACGTCCGGGGAATGCACCTCTTTTTTGCACACACTCAGCCCTTGCAGGCGCTTATCTGAATCGACCAATACGAATCGCTCCGAAGCGAGGGACATATACTTTTGCATGAGTTTAAAATACACTCCTCCCGCGCCCCACATCGCCACAACCCCATCGTGGGGCAAGCCGTCGGTGAACTCCTCCTGCAGATGCAAGGCCTTTTGAAATGGATCGACAAAATTGGTCAGGTTACAGGACGAACATCGGATTTCTCTCCCAAACCAGAAATTGACTTCGGTTTTGTTTTGGAGACGGCATTTTCGGCAGGCATACTCGACCTGGCATTCACCGTCGGTTCCAATTTTATTGATTTGGAAGGGGCCGGCCGGCACGTGAGGATGCAAGCGCAATTCCGTAATGGTCGAAGTGAGTTCGGTGAACTCAGCAGGACTCATCTGGGAAACGTTGATCAACGGGCAACCGTCCTGAAGATATTGCTCCCGATTTGAAATGATCCCGGAATCGCAGGCATGCTGGTACAGTTGGGATCCCGGAAAAACATAGATCATGGAGATATTCAGATAGTGCTTTTGGTTGTGTTTTTCCCAAAACCTCAGTGTATTCAATGCGGTGTCCCGGTTCTCGTTGACATCCCCGAATATAAACCCACCTTCCACCATCAAACCCGCTGCATAGGTTAGTTCCAGCGCCCGCTCAATCTGCTGGACTGTCGTCCCTTTCCGCATGCTTTTCAATATTTCGTTGTCGGCACTTTCAAGCCCGAGGACCACGTTTACGCAATTCGAGGTTTTCATCATTTCCAGCATATCAGCGTCAACATCGCCTACCCGCAGACAGCAGCTCCAGGGAATTTCGTATTTTTTGATGCGACGGCAAAAGTCCACTACCCTTTGCTTGTTGGTAGAAAACAATTCGCTCGTTAATCCGATGCAGGTGACGCCGTAATGCTTCACCTGGTGGTCGATTTCCTTGAAAATATTGTCAAGCGAACGTTGCCGGTACTTTTCCCCTGTCGGGTGAAAGCAGAAGGTGCAGTGAAACGGGCAAGACCTGTCGGACAATACCGTTCCACCACCGCCAGAGCACTGCACCCACTCTTTATAATTAAAACCGTCAAAATCGGGAATTGGAATCCGGTCTATATCGTTGATCTCTTGCCGTTTGGGTGTCCTGTGGAATCCACCCCGTTCATTCCAATAGATCAAACCGTTTACGTGGCAGAGATTTTTCCCGTTTTCCAGCGCCTGCGCCAACTCGCACATGGTTACTTCACCTTCGCCGATGACCCCGATATCCGCGCCCAGAATTCGCATGGCAGGCTCCGGGTCGGAGCTGATGATTCCGCCACCGACGACGGTCAGGATGTTGGGTTTTATCTCTCGGGCGGTATCGATGACTTCCTTCAATTTGCCGCAATCACGGCTGAGCCCTCCGGTGCCCAGAACGTCTATTTGCTCGCGCCTTATCAATTCGGCTAATATCGAGCGCGTGTCCCCCTCCATGAAATCCAAATTCGCCGTTACGACCCGGTGCCCGGCTTTTTTCAAACTGGCGGAAATGTAGGCGAGCCCGATGGGAAAAATGTTGAAGTGATCGATCGAAGAGAGCTTCTTCGGCATGACGAGCAGGTATTTCATACCATTTGGATCCTTCCGGTTCCGCAAAGAGTCCCCGCGGCGGCTTTCCTTGTGACCGGCCTCGATGCGGGCAGCAGCGCCAAAATGGGTACAACCCCGTTGTTTTGTCGCTTGACATCCGGGACGAAGACATTTTTGACCAGAGGGAATTTTCGACCGAGGGTAGCGAGAATCTCATCTTTACGACTCAACGCCGTGATGATGACCGTATCGGTTTTCCGGCGCCGGATGGCTTCGGGTGGATGAATCGCTTTTTGGCATATGCGAAGCCCGTGGTGCTCCACATTGGAATCGACGAGGAAGAATCTCTCGGAGGCCAGCTCCCGATAAGTCCAGACCAATTTGTAATAGATGCCCCCGGCGCCCCACATGGCGATGGGGCGGTTTCGCGGGAGGCTTTCCCCAAAGGCCTCCGGAAGGGCCAAGACCCCTCGGAAGGGATCGACCTCGTTCTTGACTCCGCAGGATAAACAGTGGCAAGTTTGGGTGAACCAGAAGTCGGCATCCGCGAGATTTAGGGCTTTGCATTTTCGACATCGGTATTCTATTTGACACTGGCCGTTCTTCAGCCAATCCTTAATTCTCACGGATTCCGCCGGGACGTGCGGGTGCAGTCGCAGCTCCGACAGCAGCGAGCGCAGATCCTGAAATTCGCTGCGGCTCAGCTTCGAAACATTGACCACCGGACATCCGTCCCGCAGAAACTGTTCTCTGTCGGTGATGATCCCTCGGTTGCAGGCGTCCTCATACAGATAGGTACCGGGGTATATGTGAATCAGCCCCAAGTTGATATGGGTCTTGTGGTTGTACTCCCACCAAACTTTGAGCGTGTTCGCGACCGTTTCCACGGTTTCGTTGACGTCGCCGAAGATGAAATTGGAAGCTTCCGTGGAAATGCCCGCCTCGTAGCTCAAATCAAGCGCCCGCTTGATCTGATCAACACGGATTCCCTTGCGCATGCTTTTTAAAATAGCGTCGTCGGCGCTCTCCAGCCCGAAGCAAATAAGGCGGCACCCGGACGCGCGCATGCGTTTCAGAAGTTCGGCGTCGACGTCGGTGACGCGCAAGCAACAACTCCAGGTTAGATGGTATTGTCGAATTCGTTGGCAGAATTCCAAAACCCTTCGTGGGTCCGTCGCAAAAAGCTCGCTCGTGAGGGAAAGGTTTTTAAGGCCATAATGTCGAACCTGGTGTTCGATTTCCGAAAAAATATGGTCGATGGAGCGTTGACGGTATTTTTCGCCGGTCGGGTGAAAGCAGAAGGTACACCGGAAAGGGCACGAGCGGTCGGACAGCAAAACGCCCCCTTTCCCGAAATGATCCACCCACTGGGCATAATTGAAACCGTCAAAATCCGGAAAAGGAATGCTGTCCAAATCGCTGATCTCTTTTCGGACCGCGGTTCGGGTGAACGAGTTTTCGCTATTCCGGAAAATGAGACCCGGTACCCGAGTGTAGTCGCTGTTGATGTCCAACGCGGAGGCCAATTCGCACATCGTGCGTTCGCCCTCTCCGATCACCCCGATATCGGCGGCCAAGACGCGCATGGCTGTTTCAGGATCGGAGCTGATAATTCCGCCCCCCACCACGGTTATGATACCTGGGTGTATTGTACGGGAAGCATCGATCACTTCTTTGATTTTGTGGCAATCCAGGCTCAGGCCCCCGGTGCAGACCACGTCGATATGCTGGGTCCGGATCAATCCCTGCAGGACCGAAAAAGGATCTCCTTCGGGGAAGTCGAGGTTGGCGGTAAAAACATTAAACCCCGCTTTTTTCAGAGCCGCCGACACATACGCAATCCCCAGGGGGAATATGACAGACGTGGTACTGGCCCCGGTAGACAGTTTCTTGGGCATGACCAGCAAATAATTCATCGAATTCCCTTCGAGTGGGGGCTACAAAAATGGTTTTCGCCAAGGAGCTTCCGGTCGTTGTCAAAGTGACAGCGACGGCTGAAGTTCAGCGACCTGGGCGCCGGCCGGCGCATGGCGCATGATCTGTGACAATATGTCATCGCGATGCTTTTCCGGAGGAGTGACCAGAATTATTTCGGCTCCTAAGGAAGGAATCGCCTCATAACCGTAAATCGTCCGGCCATCGACCTTTTTCCCCTGCTGGATGGGATTTCGATCGATGATTCCAATCCAGTCCGCTTTCTGTATTTCCGGGTCCGACAGAAGCTCTTGGGTAACCGGACACGCGGGCACCATCAGGACTCGCTTTCCCTCAAGAGACCACTTCGCCGGCCGGGCGTTTTTCGGTGACAGCGTCAAGGGGCTCAGCGAAAACTGGTCGGGTTCCGTCATCACCACAGCTGGGCCTCTTCGAAAGTCATCGAATTTCAGATCGGGGGTATCCAAAGGTGAGCGGGAACTCCGTCTTTCGATGGCCCCTAAAACCCGATTCATTACATCCCGCCCCTCCCGACTAACGGTGGCGATCGCTTCTTTGAAGTAGTGAAAGCTTTCGATTCCGTGTTTTTTGAGAAGCAAATAAAGTTTCGCATAGGCTTCAATTTGGCCAGAATAATCGTGATTCGGCTGGCGCAAAAACATAGGAGCGAAGTCAAACGTAAGCCATACTTTTTGCGGGCGGAGCGCCAGCATGGCATACGCAAAACCGGCGATGTCATCCTCACCGAGATTAACATCTGAAAAAATATACTTGACGGCCAACGTGCCCCTGCCCTTGCTTCCGGCGGCCGCGTAGCGGCTTAAATTTTCCAAGACCTGCAGGTAGGCGTCCCGGCCTCTCAAGGCTTTGTATGTGGATGGAGTGCCGGCATCCAGCGAAGTGATTACGGAAAAGAGGGACCCGTCGGCCAGGCCGTCATAAATGGCCTGCTCGAACAGGACGGCATTGGTGAACATCAGCACCCGTATGCGCCGTGTGCGGAAAAAATGCAGATACTCGGATAAACGGTCCAAGCATGTCGGCTCACCGCCGGCAAAATCGACGTGAGCGTTCCACTCCACCTCGTCGGCCGAGAAAAGCCTTAAAACATCCAAGGCATCGTATTGAGGCGGATAGTGCATGTCATCCCGAGTGTAGGCGCAGTAAACGCATCTGAGATTGCACACGCTGTAATGCTGCAGGTCGATATGTCCCAGCCGGTTGAAGGAGATATCCCCATAACGCTTATGCCGGATCATGAGGCAATCCTTGCAGTCCATCACGGTGTTTTCGTCGTTGAGCATTCGGATATACTGTTTTCTTTTTTCGCCAATGATCTCTTTTGAAACTTTTTTGGCAGACAACTCTTCCGAGCTGCAGAATAAAGGCGGCATCAGTGCTCCGCGGGTGCACGCCCGGAGTCCGTTCAGCGCCAAATTCAGACCGCTTTCCAATTTGGGGCAAGTCTTGACCACGTCGTCTGGGTGAAAAGGTTCCCGGGACATAATTCAGCCCTCTTGGCTGTAATAAAACTTGGCTTTCTTTATGGCGGCCGGCAGGCTGAGCCCGACATAGTCCTGAGCGATGAACCAGCGGCCGTTAATATCCCCATCCAGCACGGCTCCCAAAAGAACCCCGGGGATGACGCTTTCCACGGCATGCGGGGCGTCGACGCCTCCCATGTCGGACTGCACATAACCGGGACACACCAGGGAGATCATCACCCCTGTCCCATGAAGGCTCGGAGCCAGATCGTGAACGAATTTGCTCAAAGCCGCCTTGCTGCAGGCATACCCCATCTCCTGGCGCCGCTTCTGAATGGTGCTGGAAACGTTGACGATCCGCCCGAATCCGCGGTGGATCATTCCGGGGATCACCGCGTAACTGATCCGGATGGGTGCAAGCGTGTTGACGGTGAAATGCGTCAGATAATCTCGGGTGGAAATATTCCAGGCATTGCATTCATCCGGGATCGAAACGGCCGCATTGTTGAAGAGGATATCGATCGGCGGATAGCGGCTCTCCAGATCGGCGATCATTTTTTCAAGCCCCGGCAGTTCGCTGAGTTCGGCGGCCAGGGGCATTATCTGAACCCCCAAATCCCGGCAGCGTTCTTCCGTCTCTTTCGTGTGCGCGACATTTCGACTGTGCGCGACGATGTTGAATCCGAGACGCGCCATCGCCAAGGCAATCTGGCGCCCGATGCCGCGCGACGCGCCGGTGACCAAAACCCATTTTCCATTTGGCGGAGGATCCTGGGCTTCCCGGGCGCTCGCCGGCCATGTGTTGTCGAGTCTTTTGATGTCTGCGATAATGTCGTACCCGCGATCGAAACAGGCCACGTATATATCTCTCAACCCGATTGCCCGCAATTGCCGGTAGATGCCTTCGTATTGGCGGGTGGTGATGACGACGGCGGTGGGAGCGCCGAATTCAGCGAGCTTCTCCGGAGAGAGGCAGGTTTTGCCGAAAAATTTCTTTCCCCATTTTTCCGGGGCATTGTCACACAGGAAATCGGGCTCTCGGCCGATGGCCAGCGTCAGCTGGCGGTAGCAGTCCACGAACAGGGCGCCCAGGCCGAACAGACAGATGTGCGCTGCCTGGTCCAGCCGGGTTCTGTCGATGGACATCGATAGCGTCGACAACGGTTCCATGGTTAATCTTTTAAACCTTCACCGGGTGCGCTCGCCGCCAAAGCTTTTCGCCGGCCGTCCGGCACCTTGCCCCGCGAAGGGGCTCGAAGCTCGCTTCCCGGTGCGGGTGAGGCCCGCCGGGGGAAAATCGGAACGCTACCCGGGGGCGGGTCATAGGAAACAGTTCGAGTGGACAGATTGCCGGCTCGCTTCAAGCGCTCCAATAGGTCGGCCCGGTCGGCACCGCTTCCGTCCCAGTATGCCTGCAGCAGCTTCCAGATGGAATCCTCGACGATGCCGGGATGCATTGCCATGGCCAGATGAAAATATCGCCGGGCCGTGTCGGCATCTTGAACGAACAATGAGCGCACGCTGTAGCGGATGGCCAGGTGAGCCAGCTTTTCAATCGACCGGGGAAGGCGATCCGCCACCGGCCGCAAGTTGCGCACGGATGCGATGTCCGCGAATTGGTGGTTGAGCACATACATTCCGATAATCGGCAGGAGGTGGGCGTCCGCCTGCCTCGTGTCGCTGTTCGCGTGGAGGCGATGCATCAGCAGTGAATCTTTGAGGTAGGCGATGTCGAAATCGAGACTGACGTTGAAATCCAGGATCCGGCTCCCGTAATACCGGGAGACCAATCCCCCCGTCGCCGTTCGGCTGTCAACGATCGCCTGGCGGTACATGATTTGAGAGACGCTCGGGTTGACCCCGGCCATCATGTAAACCGCCGCCTGCTCCGTGCCGGGTATGATACAGGATCGGTTGTAGAAAGGCGGTTCTTCATGGCGCCGACCCTGCTCATCGATGATGGCCCGGTTTACAATGACCAGTCCCGCCTGGGGATGCATTTCCAGCGCCTCGACACAGCGCGCCACGTACTCCGGGTGGAGCACATCGTCCGAGCAGAAATTGACATAGTATTTGCCCTGCATCGCGTGGCGGCAGTTGGCGAAATTCGAGTCCACGCCGAAATTCTTCCGATTGCGCACGAGGTGGGTCTTTTCCGGATATCGGCGGGCGAATTCCAAAGCAATTCCCCAGGAATCGTCCGTTGAGGAGTTGTCCGAAAAGCACAGTTCGATATTTTCGTAGGTCTGCGCGAATATGCTTTCCAGGCACTCCCGAAGGTAGCGCCCGTAGTTGTAGTTGTAGCAGAGGATGCTTACGAGCGGTTGGCCGAGGATGCTCGGTAACGGCAAAGGAACGTGCGCGCCCAGGTCCTCGCAGCGGTACACCCAATTGGATTTGACGTGAGGGTCGGCCATCATCGACTTCAGACAATTTTGGATATACCCTGGCAGGAAGGCTTGATCCTTCGTTAGGAGAACGCAGTACCTTCCGCGGGCCATTTTCGTGGACCGCTGTTGGTTGATGTCGGGGCCCAGAACGTTCCTGTTTCGATTGACCGTGATCCGGCCGGGGTATCGATTCACGAATTCCAGCGCAATATCCCACGAGCCATCGTGGGTGGCGTCGTCGATCAGAATGATCTCAAAATCCGTTAAGACGCTCTGATGAAAGACGCTCTCAAGGCACTGCCGGAGATACCGCCCGTCGTAGTCATAGATCAGGATGCTGACCAAGGGGCTCGCGGAATCATTTGGGGTCGATCCAGAAGTCATCTGTTCAGGCATCGCCTCCCCTCATCGAAGGAGTTGTTCGGTAGCAGATACGTGGCTTCGTCTCTGAGCGTATCCATGGAGCTGAACTGCGGCCGGTAGCCGGCCTGGGAGGCCCGGTGCCATGTCGAATAATACTGGAGTTTTTTCCCGGTAGCGCTGGAAGTTTCAAAACAGTCGCGCTTTTCGTACTGGAGGCAGTACGTCGAGGCGAAATAATCGAGAATTTCCTGTTTCGTTACGGGACGGGAGCTGCTGACGTCGAACGCCAGGTTGATCTTTTCGGCGCGGACGCACTTTCGAACCATTTGGAACAGATCATCCGGATGGAGGTAGTCGCGGACGAAATCCGAGGTGTCCGTCAGGAGCACTTTCCCGTTCCGTATGGATTGCAGGACATCGGTGATGAAATAGCCGTCCGTCAGGTTGATGTACCGGCTGAAATAAGAAAAAATCCGAAGGTCCACGATGTTGAGATGGCAGTGAGCGCGATGCTTTGCCTCCGCGTTGATTCGGACAATTCCATAGTAGTCCTCGGGAGAGACATGGTTCACTCGCAGGCTGTGAACCGAGTTCTCTCCCGGGGGTGTGAAATAATCACCTCCGTACACGGCACCGCTGCTGAAGCTGATGTAGATCGCCTGAGGGTTGCGGTGTTGGAGATAGTCGATGGCCAGATCATCGAAACGCTCGGTGACGGTAAAATATTCCGAAAAATGGAAATTTTCCCGACGGCCGGTCCCGGCGCCGACACAGTTGACGATGATGTCGTAGGAGGGCGTCGAAAAACTACGATAATCCGCACAGACAGCGGCTGGTTTTTTCCCCGGCGGGCCGATGCGCGTCAGAAAAGCCCCTATTCGTTGCGGCGAACGGCCGAAGAGATAAAGATCGTCTTCCCCAAGACCGATCCATCGGTCGATCAACCCTTTGGCGATATGGGAGGTAGCTCCCATGATGGCGATATTCACTGATATTGGCCTTTCAAACGTTCAGCGGCCTCATGCAGGTCATCCTCTGGAAAGAGCCGATAGCGAATGAAATTGCATTGGCGGCATACCTCGTTCACTAAATTCCGACCATTCAGCATGGTCCGCTGAAAGGAACGGCAGACCTCACCATTCCAAATCTCCTGCAAGGTCTGGTGATTCACGTCGCCCAGAATCGCCGGGTAGGCAATCTGGTAGCAGGGAACCACCTTTCCGTCCGGGTTTATCTGCAGAGTGAAAAAAGGCTGTGGACACACGTGAATGGGTGCCACGGGCAGACCAAATTGCGTCGAACTTCCGACCGGGTTTTTCAACACCTTTTCGTAGTCCACGCCCGGCATGATCGGAACCGCATTTTCCACCGCGATTGAATCGCAGAGATCGCCAAAAATTTGAAAATACTTCTCCTGGGTATCCAAATGATCCAGCGCGTAATCCACGATCTTGATGTATACATGGGTCTGTGTTTTGCGCCGGTAAAAATACTCGATGTTGCTTACAAGTTTTTCGAAATCCACATCCACCTTGCTGACTTGGCGATACTTGGCGCTGGATATTCCTTGAAGGGATATAACCAAGCGTGACAATCCGGCTTTGATCAGGGCGTCCGACATTTTGGGTACCAGCAGTGAACCATTGGTCAACAATTCTACCCGGCGGGAGACATTCTTTGATACCGCATACGCCACCATGTCCGAAATTTTCCGGTGCAAAAGGGGTTCGCCCATTCCCACGAATCGCAGCACCTTGAGCGGGTCCTCGAAAAGTGCCAATTCATCGATGCATTTTTGGTACAGATCGAACGTCATGACCGGCCATTCGGTTACGAACCCGCGTTTTTTCTTCGGCACCGAATGAAAGCAATACTCGCAAGTGAAATTGCAGGCATAGATGGGGAATATCTGCACCACGAAAGGGGTTCTCAGGGGCAGAACATTCGCCAAAGAGGTTCTTTCGCCACCGGGCGCTTGGCCCGAAAGTACGGTTGCCTTCATTTATCGGGCGTTCTCCGGGTTTCGAGGTTGGTGCGCCAAATGAAATGGAAATCGGGTTTGGTCCTCGCTCGTGAAAACTTCCGTGCACGGAACCGGCAGGGCCTTATGGTAAATACGATCGACCACGTATTTGTTGATGAAATCTTTATCTTCAGCGATAAGGCAAGTGTCGACATGCTCGCCGAAATATTTAATTCCAAGTCCTCGTTTCAATATTTGTTTCAATGGTTCTTTGAACACATTTCCAATCGATGTGTGGATGTAAGGGCATGGCAAAACGTCTCCGTATTGCGTTACCGACACCATTCCCTTTACCGCGATACACCCCATGTCGATTCCGTAGGCCGGGGTCAAATGGGTGTAGACATTGTGATTTTTCTCGAGTTCCCGCATGAAGTCCATGTCTTGCTTGTCTACCAAAATTTCAAAATGACCTTCCCAGGAGCCGACCGGCTTGGCATACGTCACAAATACGCCGATATTTTTTTTGTTGAAATACCGTATGAAACGAAGAAATTCCTCCGAGTGCAGCCTCTGTTTTGTAACCACCGTCTGAATAAAAATAGCCAAACCCGCGTTGATAGCGGCATCCACTGCATTCATCGCTCTTTCATGCGATCCCGGAGCCCTCCTGAAGGCGTCGTGCTCCCCAGCCTCTAAGCTGTCGATGCTCAATTGAATCCTGTCCACACCGATGGCCTTTAAATGCTTGGCTGTCTTCCCGTCCAGAAACCACCCATTCGTGTCGACGTTGATGTAAAACCGGGCAGGATCAATCGCCTCTACGACTCGGTCAAAATCTCTGAATATCAGCGGCTCTCCCCCGGTGATGACAAACCGAGCGAGCCCCAGTTCATCGGCTTGTTTTGCCAGGTCTTGGACGTCGGCCAGCGTAAAGCTCCGTCGGCCGTTATTGCCCTGAAACCTCTTGACGGAGCAGTGAACACAGGTGAAGTTGCATTTGTAATTGTACTGGAATTGAATGATGGCGATACTTTCGCCATTTTTAAGCGCCTGTTCAAATTTCATGATTTTTTGATATACATACGGCTTTTCGCGCTTGAGCATGTCCCGGTTGATGTTTTCTTTTTCTTTCTTTAAATCGACCCCTTCCATCCTGGTTACCCTCCTGCTATGCCGTTCTCCCACAGCCATCTTGCGGGGTCGGGTATCGGTAGTAATCGAGTGGTTGATCGACCTGCACCGCCGGCTTTACTTCCATTCCCGACAATGGCCGCCCCTTGCAGAAATCGCATGTTTCCAGAAAGTCCTTGTGGAAAAGAAAGTCCCTGATCTTTTTCTTGGTTACCGTGACGCTATCTGGGTCCAAGGGTTCCTGAAACAGATCTATATAGTCTGCTCTGTAATCGGGTACGGCCGAAAGCCGGGCCGCATTTGCGGCATAAGGGCATCGAAAAAGCCTGCCGTCCGCTAAACTGGCGATATTCTTTGCGCAACAAAGCCGGTACAATTCACGGTTCTGATCTATCCCCCGATTGTGAGGAGCAATGCTGGAACAGTCGAGCCACTCGTTTACCGTCAGCACGTGGTGGGGGACGCCATGGTTTCTGAAGATGGCCACCAGGTCCGCCAACCGTTTCGATAACGCCCCGTAATCGGATATAACCACCAGCACCTTGTCATTCATCAGGGACGCAAGGTTTTGGCCGTGGGGGAGAAGGGTCCCGTTGGTGTACAACACGACCCGCCGGGCTTTCGGTTCTATGGTCAACCTCTCGACGATGACCGGCCATTCCTTGTTCATGAACACTTCCCCGCCGATGACCCGAAGGTCCATCACTTCGTCCACGACCGAAAACAGGGCCTCGATGGATTTCAACAACCTCTTCGTATCGAAGTTTTTGGGTCTCTTGTAATATTGCATGAGATTGGAGCAATCCTTACACCTCAGGGTGCACCTCTCGGTAATGATCAAATCGATGCTTCGCAAAAACAAACGATCCGGGTTCAAATATCCTCGATGGCACAAGATGCAATTTTCCACGGCGAATTTTGTGTAATCAATCCCCGCGCTTGATCCGTGCTGGGTGACATCGAAATCCTCCAGCAAAAGGCCTCCGGCATACCAGTTGAAAAACCCCAACTCCTGGAGGAGGTTGACCACATCCCGAATGGCGGCGGCCGATATCAAAACGGTGGCGTCCTGGAATTTGGTCTTTAAGGCAGGGGTATAGACGACCTCCAGGCCGCAGAAATTCGATCGGACCGCCTTGGCGCTGCTGTCGCAGAAACACTCAACAGCGATCCCCTCCTTCCGGCAAAGCGCCAAGAGTTCTTTTCCGACAACTCCGGCTCCCGAGATCACGACCGGAAGCCCTTTCTTTTTGATTTCTGCGACCATCTCTTTTAGGGTCATCCCAACGCCTTTTCCGGCCGGCCGTACCTTTTGTAAGCCTTGTGCCGGCACACAAAGACAATTGCATTAACCCACTGCAACTTCATCAACCAAGGCAAGAACCGGCTGTTTCCCTTTGACGGCGAATAGCACCGCAGGCAATCCTGCAATAGCGAAGCGTTCATGATTTTTCGGATTTCGGCGAAAAGCTTTATCCGGTTATGACTCGAAACCAGACGACAGGAACGCACCAGGAAGATGATCAGATAGTGCGTCAGTGCATGCCCGATATCTTTCTGGATGTCCGCGCGCATGTGGGCGCCGACCACCGGTTGCCGCAAAAATTCGGCGGTTTTCGCCTTAAAGAGTTTCATGTCATGCAACAAGCGGTCGGCATTGATCGGGGCCATGCTGGCGGATACATGGTGGGGGTGCATCGTGTAGGTGTACAGCGGCTCGTTGACGAACAGAATTTTTTGGCAGTGTTTCAGGTATTCCAAGTTGAAGACCAGGTCTTCAAACAGATGCATGTTTTCATCGGCGGCAATTCGGTGGCTACGGATAATGGATACTGTATACAACCTGGCCCAGCAATAGCTGATGGGATGGTTGCTCGGGTGCCTCAGAAAATGCCGCACATAGGCCCCGATCTCCGTTCGGGAGAGTTCTTTCATCTGCTTTTGAAATGGCCCTTCCCCAACCCGAAAGGAAACGTCGGGTCGGATCCGGTTGTTACCGTTCACGAGTTTGTGAAAATGCCCCATCACCATGTCCGGCCGATATTGGTGATACGCGGCGACCATTATTTCCAGCGCATTTCGGGAAATGAAATCGTCGGCATCCAGGAAAAATAAAAAATCTCCGGCCGCCTGTCGTACCCCTGCATTTCTGGCCGCCGCCGGGCCCTTATTTTCCTGGGAGATTACTTTAACCCGGCTGTCTTGAAGCGCGTACCGTCGGCAGATCTCTTCGCTGCCATCGGTGGAACCATCGTTGACGAGAATCAGTTCGATCCGCTGGTAGGTTTGCTGCAGGACGCTCTGGACACACCGATCCAGGAATTTTTCCGCGTTGTATACGGGTGTGACGACGCTGATTTGCATACGCCTGACTCAGCGGCCGATTTTCATGTGCGCGGCCAGCTCTTTCCGTTCCAAAAACGGCCACATATCTTCCATGGGCATGGAGGCCATGGAGCCGTCGGTTAGCCGGGCAGAGGTCACCCGAGGGGCCGTGCTTTGTTCCGGCGACACCAGCACCTCGCAAACAACGGGCCCTGCAAACTCCAAAATATCTCTGACGCGCTCCACGATACTTTCATGGTCAACGATCTGTTCAGCCCGAATGCCGAAGGCGCGGGCCACCGCTGTAATGTCCGGCAGCGTGAGGCCGCTTTCACGCGTACTCGCCACATAATGGCCGTCGAAATAGTTTTTTTGCGTCGTTTGGATCGAAACGTACCCTCCGTTGTTCAGTACAAAAAACTTGATCGGAAGGTCGAGTCGTCGCACGGTTTCGAGTTCCTGGATGTTCATGGCGAAGCCGCCGTCGCCGTCGATGCAGACCGTCCGCTTGCCGCCGCTGGCGACACAGCCGCCGATGGCGGCCGGGATGCCGAACCCCATGGGGCCGAGCCCCTCGCTGTTGAAAACCCTTACCCCCGGTTTGACCCGAACCGCCTGCATGGTTCGTTCGCTGCAGGCGCCCGAGCTTCCCGGGATGAGCAGGTCACGGTCGGACATGAGATCGGAAAGCACGTCAACCAGGACATAGTCGTTCACGAAACCGTCTGCATTCCGGTACTCCGGCAGAACGACCGGATACCGCGCCTGCCACTGCTTGCACTGCCGGAGCCAACCCGACCAGTCCGGCAGTTGTTTTTCAGACAGCCGGCGGTTCACCTCCCGGATGAAATCTCCCGCATCCGAGCACACGGGCACCGCGATCGGCATCTGCATCTTGGCGATCTCCGCCGGGTCGATGTCCACCATGACCTTCTGGGCGCGGGGAGCGAAATTGGCGTGCGAATAGGCGGTCTGCCCGAAGTCCAGCCGCGCCCCCAGAACCAGCAGCCAGTCGGCGTTCTGCTGGGTGAAATTGGCGCCGCGCTGGCCGACGGCGCCGGGCCGGCCCGCATAATAGGGGTGGTCTTCTCCCATAAAGTCGGCCGCCTTCCACGTCGTGAGAACGGGGATACGGAGTGTCTCGATCAACCGGGTGAAATCCCCCAGTGCATCGGAAAGCCGCACTCCGTTTCCGGCCAGAATGACCGGTCGCCGGGCCTCACAAAGGAGCTCTACCGCCCTGGTTACGGACTCCTCGAGGCCTTCCGATTCCGCGGGGGGGTCCGGCTCCATTTCGTCGAATCCCTGCAACTCGCCTTCATCGATCATCGCCGCCTGCACGTCCAGCGGGATGTCGATCCATACGGGGCCGGGCCGGCCGTGTTTCGCGAGATGAATGGCTTTTTCGAGATGATGGCGTATGGACGACGGCTCCGTGACCGTGACGGCGTACTTGGTGATGGGACGGACCAGACTGACGATATCGATCTCCTGAAACCCCATCTGCCGTATGCCGCGCGTTCCGATCATGTCCGGCCGCTTGACCTGGCCCGAGAGGAACAGGACCGGGGTAGAGTCCAGCCAGGCCGCCGCCACCCCTGTGATGGTGTTCGTGCCCCCCGGCCCGGTGGTCACCAGGGCCACGCCCAGGTGGTTCGTGTACTGGCTGTAAGCCTCGGCCGCGACCGCACAGGCTTGTTCGTGGAGGTTGCAGAGGTACGTCAGGTCCTTGTTTCGGCCCAGCGAATCGACCAGGTGCATGGCCCCGCCGCCGGGCAGCATGAACACATGCCGCACGCCGAGAGCGGCCACAAACTGCATCACGTAGTCGGAGAGCTTGATCATTCCTGTTTCCAGACGCTGATACTGGGATTCCCGGCCGCTTCGCGCTTGCCGGTCGCCGCTCTGGTTTCAACCGGGCAGCGCGACGATTCGATCATTTTGCATGGAGTTCTGCACGCCGGCATCGACG
The DNA here is from genome assembly GCA_964562235.1 of uncultured Desulfatibacillum sp. GTDB lineage: Bacteria > Desulfobacterota > Desulfobacteria > Desulfobacterales > SpSt-501 > SpSt-501. The sequence goes on along the minus strand of CAZLSV010000002.1, from coordinate 38,194 downwards.
CGGATATGCGCATTGAGGCGCTCCAACTCCGGGTTCCTGGCAAGAAAATCGAGCACCTCCTGCATGCCGAAAAGCGGATGGCCCGGATGGAGGTTGTCGAAAATGAACCGAAGCAATTCGTAGTCCTCGGGATTGTCCAGCGTCCATCGCTTTCCGGAAAGGTCCTCGCGGTACTCGAGGTGGCGGATCGAAAACATCTCCGGATGCTTGGGAACATAGAGCGTGATGTGTTCCCGTTCCGAGAAAAGCGCCGCATGGCGCCACACCTTGGCCAGCGCCCGGTGGGTGAGTATTTCCACATCCTGGCCGACGGGGTATGTCCGCCGCAGGGTGTTGCCGGTGTAGTCGGCTCCCGAGGAGAGATGCAGGCGGATGGCCTCATCGACGATGGTCGGATCGATCAGGGGGCAGTCGGCCTTGATTCGGACGATGTGGGATCCGCCGAAAAGCCGAGCCGCCTGGTAGTAGCGTTCGAGGGGATCCTCCTCGCAGCCGCAATAGACGCTCACCCCCCGCTCCGCGCACAGCTTGACGATGGGCAGATCCTCGCGGTTGACGGTCGTCGCTACGACCAGCTCATCGGTGAGTCGGCTTCTCTGCAGCCGGTCGATCACATGCGCGAGGACCGTCCGGCCGGCGAGATCCAGCAGCACTTTGCCGGGTAACCGGGTGGACCCCTTGCGGGCCTGAATGATGGTCAGGACCTTGTCCCGCACGATGCGCCCTCCCTGACGGCCGCTGCGCATGGCCGACACGCCGAGGCCCCCGAGGGCTCGGAAATGGATTCCAGAATATCGCGGAGCGTCGAGCGGCTATCATTCCACGGCTGCGCGACCAGAAAAGAGCGGATCCCCAGCTGCTGCGCCGCGCGGCAATGGTCCGCGTGGTCATCGATGAAGATGTCGGCTCTCCCCAGCCAGGCCAAGTAGTCGCCTTTGGTGCGCTCCGGCGGCCCGGAGGTTTGCCCCGGCCGACTCGAAGGAACAAAGCCGAACGTCTGAAACCAGGCGCCGAAGTGTCGCAGCAACCATTGCAGCGCCGGAAAAACGGTATCCGTCGGCCGGGCCGTCAAGGCGATGTGCCGGTATTGCCCCCCGCAGGCACGAAACCATTTCGCCAACGCCGGGTCGGGCTCTCGGGATTCCGCCTGCGGAGACCATCGGAACCGGTCGAGCGATTCGAGGTACTCCGCTTCGGATACCCCCAGCAGTTCATGCGGGGGATTGGCGTTGAGCGCTTCATAGCCCAGGCGGCAATCTGGGTGCTTCGGAAGCCATTCGGTCTCAAACCACGCCCGCATGAGGTCGTTCAGCACATCGTCGATGTCCCACACGATGGTTTTCATGGCTGCATCCCGTCCTGAAATGCCGAGCGGCGACAGGAGCATCCAGGGGATCCTTCCATCCAGTAGGAGAGCACCGTCTTGCGGTCTTTGTTCCGGAGGATGGCCTCGTCGGTGTAGTAGGAGTCGTCCTTGTAGTGGGTCGAGGAGATCTCTTCGATGATCGCGCCGTGTTCGCTTGAAAACGGATGCCGCATGCCGCGGCTGACGGTGACCACGTCTCCGCGGCGGCACTCCTTCACGGCGCCATCCAGGGTGAGCCTGAGGTCCCCGTCCAGGACGACGAACGTCTCCTCCTTGATCTTGTGGTATTGTTCGGGGTGCTGCTGGCCCGGCAGCACGACGATCAGTTTCTTGCAGTACTCCCGGTTGATGACGTTGATGATGGTGCAGCCGACTTCTTCGAACCGCTCAAGCCCGTAATGGTGCGATATTTCAAGGGTCGCCATGCCCGGGACCACGATGTTCCGGTCCGCCAGCATCTTTTTGACCCGCTGGACGATGCCGTATATTTTTTCCCTCTTGTCGATGCTCTCCGTTTCCACGGCGGCCACGGGGCCGCCTTTTTCGATCTCCCGCCCCGCGTGGTATTCGATGTACTTCGACATATCGTTGGCCAGCAGCTGGCCGTCGGAATTCGGGAAGGCGAAAAACGTATTGGTCGCGTCGATTTTCTCCCCTGGGACGATTTTCCGGCTCGCAAAAACCCCGCGTTTGAACTGCCTCAGATCGGCAAGCTCTTTATCGGTCGCCGCGGCCCTTCGGCTGGAGACGCCGTTCATTCGGTAAGCTTGGTCGGCCGACCGCAGCCATTGTTCCACCTGCGCGGGGGTTGCCGAGTAGTCGTTCTTCTTGAAAATCTCCGTTTCGAGCGCCACATGTTTTTCGAACAGGCAGGCGCCTTTGGCGATCGCCATCTGGATGGAGTGTGTGTTGTCGGGCTCCTCGTGGGTCGAATAGCCGACGGGAACCTGGGGGTAGCGTTGTTTCAGCAGGTCGATCTGGTTCAGCTGCAGGTTTTCGATCCGGGTCGGGTACTCGCCGACGCAGTGCATGAGCGCGAACTCCTTGTCGCGATGCTGGAAAAAGCTGACCACCTTGTCGATCTCTTCGAGCCCGGTCCCCGCGGTGGAGGCGATGAGGGGCGTGTCGGTTTTCACGATCCGCTCCAGCAGCGGCCAGTCCGTGAACGAGCAACTGGCGATCTTGATGATGTCGAAGCCCATTTCCTCGATTCGGTCGACCGACGGTTCATCAAACGGCGTGCACAGGGTGACAAAACCATGCGATTCGACCGCGGCTTTCAATCGCCGGAACTGCTCGGGCGCCAACTGCGTCTCGCGGAACCGTTTGACATATTTCAAGTCCATGCGTGCCTGGCAGGCCGGATGGATGAAAGTGTCAAGGTCTCTGAACTGGAACTTGAAGCCGAAGCGGAAGGGAAAGCTTTTCGCGACCCTTGCCAGGGCCTCGACCATGGCGAGCCCGAGCGCTTCGCTGCCCATGTGGTTGTTCGCCATCTCGAAGATGAACAAGGGTTCGTCAAACAGGGACTTCATGTGATTTTCCTTTTTGTCTTCATCTGGCCAACCACATAACCGCTTATCCGGTCCACCATGTAGCGGCGCATCTCCTCGGACACCCCGGGATAGACCCCGACCCAGAACGTGGAATTCATGATCCGGTCGGTCTGCTCCAGCCCGCCCGCCACCCGATACCGGGCGCCTTGGTAAGCCGGTTGTTTCGTGATGTTTCCGGCAAAAAGCAGCCGCGTGGCGATGTTGGCGCTTTCCAGGAACGCCACCAGCTCGTTCCGGGTAAACGGCGCCTCCGGTGAGACGGTTATCGGAAAGCCGAACCAGGAGGGATCGGAGTGCCGGGTCGGTTCCGGGAGGACCAGTGCCGGCGCGAGGGGTTTGAGCCCTTCGTGCAAAAACTGGAAGTTGCGTTTGCGGGTGCTGACGAACTCCGGCAGCTTTTTGAGCTGGGCCAAACCCACAGCGGCCTGCAGGTCCGTCGCTTTCAGATTGTAGCCGATGTGCGAATAGACGTATTTGTGGTCATAACCGTAGGGCAGGTCTCCGAACCGGCCTTCAAACCGCTTGGCGCAGGTGTTGTCGGATCCGGGCTTGCACCAGCACTCACGGCCCCAGTCCCTGAAGGATTGCAGCAGAACCTTGAGCTGCGCATCGTCGGTCAAGACGCAGCCGCCCTCCCCCATGGTGATGTGGTGGGCGGGGAAGAAACTGACGGTTGAAATGCCG
>CAZLSV010000002.1:0-34578 GCA_964562235.1 uncultured Desulfatibacillum sp. | reverse complement strand
TCGCCGAAGGTCCCGACCATGCGGCCGTTGTATATGGAACCGACGGCGTCGCAGCAGTCTTCGATGAGCCAGAGCCGGTGGGTCTTGCAGAACTGGGCCACCCGGGACAGGTCGAAGGGGTTGCCGAGAGTGTGCGCCAGCATGACCGCCCGGGTCTTTTCGCTGAGCGCGGCCTCCAGCCGGCCGACGTCGACGTTGTAGGTCGGAAGCGACACGTCGACGAAAACCGGGACCAGGTGGTTCTGGAGTATCGGGTTGACCGTTGTCGGGAACCCGGCGGCCACGGTGATCACTTCATCGCCCGGTTGCAACCGGCGCCCTCCCAGCTTCGGCGAAGTCAGGGCACTGACGGCCAGCAGGTTGGCGGAGGAGCCGGAATTGACCAGAAGTGCGTGCCGGGCCCCGACGAAGGCGGCGAATTCATTTTCGAATGCATCGGTAAAACGCGCGCTCGTCAGCCAGAAATCAAGTGCGGAATCCACGAGACAGCGCAGTTCAGAGGCATCGAAGACCTTGCCTGAAACCGGCACGGGCGTTTCGCCGGGGACAAACGCCTTCGAGGGGAAAGCGGCTTCGTAATAGGCCTGAACCCGCTCGGCGATTTCCCGTCTCAATATGTCCGGCTTTCTGTTCATGCGCTGGGATGATCCCTTTCAAAGCCCGCGTAAGCGGTTATCTGTTCTTTGGAAACCTCATACATGTCCTCGCCCGCGAAAAACCGCTGATACCAGTCGATGGTGGCGCAGGCCGCCTGTCGCACATCCCACCGATGCTTCCATCCCAGCGCCGTTTTCGCCTTCGAACTGTCCAGCTTGAGGACCTGGGCCTCGTGCATTTCCGAATCGGGGCGGATTTCATACGCTCCTCCACCCCACTGCTCCAAAACCTGGCCCACCAGATCCTTCACCGCAATAAAGGAGCCGTCGTCGGGGCCGAAATTCCAGGCGCCCGAAAAGCGCTTCGGCAGGTCTTGCATGCGGGCCGCCAGGAGCAGATAGCCCCAGAGCGGTTCGAGCACATGCTGCCAGGGCCTTACGCTCAGGGAATTGCGGATGACGACGGGTTGCCGAAGGCTCAGGGCCCTCACGCAATCGGGCACGAGCCGGTCCTCGGCCCAGTCGCCGCCGCCGATGACGTTTCCCGCTCTGACCGAAGACAACGCCTTAGGCCCCCCCGGTGGCCGGCCCGCGTCGAAATAGCTTCTGGCATAGGCCGCCGCCACGAGCTCGGCGCACCCCTTGCTGCTGCTGTAGGGGTCATGCCCTCCGAGCCGGTCGTTTTCCCGGTAGCCCCAGACCCATTCTCGGTTTTCGTAGCACTTGTCGCTGGTGACATTGACGATGACCTTCACGGAAGCGCTTTGCCGGCAGGCCTCGAGCAGGTTGACGGTCCCCATCACATTGGTGCCGTAAGTGTCGACCGGTTCTCGATACGACTGCCTCACCAGCGCTTGCGCTGCCAAGTGGAACACGATCTCCGGGTTGTAATCGCGCAAAGTCTTCTTGATGGTTTCAAGGTCCCGGATGTCGCCTGCGATCGAAGTAATCCGGTCTTGCAGGCGACAGGCTTCAAAATGACTGGGATTCGTAGGCGGCGGCAGAGAATATCCGATCACATCGGCTCCGATTTCATGGAGCACCAGGGAAAGCCAGGATCCCTTGAACCCGGTGTGGCCGGTGACCAGCACCTTTTTTTTTCGAAAAGATTCACGCAAATCCGATGGCATCGGCATCTACCAGACTTTCCATTTCGCCTGGCCTTGACTCCACAAGGAGTTGAGATAGTCGACATCCCGCAGCGTATCCATGCACGACCAGAACCCCGGGTGCTTGTACACTTTGAGCTGACCTTTGGCCGTGAGCTTCTCCAGGGGGCCTATTTCCAAATCACACAAGTCATCGAAGGTTAAGTAATCGAAAATTTTTCGGTTAAAGACAAAAAACCCTCCATTGATGTAAGCCGCGCTCTTCTCCTGCTTTTCCAGAAACTTCAATACATTGTCACCCTTGATATGCAGCTCCCCGAAGCGGGAAATATAGTTCACCCCTGTAACCGTCGCTATTTTTCCGTGGCTTTTGTGAAACGCGAGCAGGGCCTTGATGTCGATGTCCCCCACGCCATCGCCGTAAGTGACCATGAAGGTGTCGCCGTCGATGTACTTCTCGATCTTCTTCAGCCGCGCGCCCTTGAGCGCCTTGTCGCCGGTGTAGGCCAACGTGACTTTCCACCCGATTTCGGAGTGGTTGTTTTCGACCTCGATCTTTTTGTTGGCCCCGTACTCGATCGTGAAATTGCTGTTCAACACTTCATAGTTGTAGAAATACTCCTTGATCATTTCACCTTTGTAACCGAGGCAGAGCACAAACTCCTTGAAACCGTGGTGGCAGAAAGTTTTCATAATGTGCCACAGGATGGGCCGCGTGCCGATGTTCACCATCGGCTTGGGTTTGAATTCCGTTTCTTCCCTGAGACGCGTCCCTAAACCGCCGCACAGGATAACGGTTTTCATAGAGCCTCCATCGCTCCGGCAAAGCGACCCCCGTCGTCTTCAACGCCACGCCGGTTAGTTAAGATCGGCATTTTTTTTGCCCGGGTCTCCAATGGGTCCCGACATGCGCTCTTCCGAAAAAAACCGGTAGACCTCCTGCTTCACCAACCCGGCGACCCGGTCGGCCAGATGCTCCAACCCGCCAACATCTCCTGGTTTGACAAAAGAGACTTGGTCCTGGGCCAGGGCGTGGCGCACCTCCTCCAGGCCGAGCCCCTGCTTTTTGAGCATTTTGATCCGGGCGATGACGCCTAAATGCTCCTTGGAATATCTTCTCTGTCCCCCGGGGCTTCGAATCGGAGTGAGGTAGGGACTGAAGCGGCGCTCCCAAAAGCGCAGCGTCGACCGTGGAACATCACACTGCCGGCTGGCCTGGTCTATCGTAAAAAGCTGATCAACGGGTGTCCTGGTCATTTTTCTCCGATATCGGTGGCTGAATTTTGAAGATGGTTGGCCCGGTTGACTTTCATCGCCGTTTCCATAAACCGTCGCTGCATGAACTTTAACTTCAGTTTAAACATAGCAATATTTGTGCCGGCATCCAGAATAATATTATTTTGTTACTATTACAGCAGGTTAAATTATTGTTGGCTTGTTGCAAATTCCGCCAACTTGTAAGTTTACAGTCAATTCCATGACGATGCGGCCGATGCGTATCCGGTCCTCTGCTTGCGGACGCGTCGATCCGGGTGAAGGGGACAGCCGCGTCTAAACAACCCTGCAGCGCGAGGAGGGCGGCCAATACCGCGGCATTTAAATATGGAAAATTCCAGAACCCAGCCACTTGGCGGGGGGGGGGGGCCTTATTTATTAAGGGTCGCATAATTGTATGGACACGGACGCCCCCTCTCCCTAACCCTCTCCCTCAGAACTGGGGGAGAGGGTTAGGGAGAGGGGGCCGCTCTCGGTCTATATTATTTCGATACGATTAATAATTGCCGTTCGAATAAATGGAGGAAGCCGCAGAAGGCGCGGCCGGTGGACTCAAACGCGCCGGCGGCGGCGGGCGGGGAACGCAGTTTGAGACAGGCACGGCGCCGTGTCCAGTCGTCGGGAAAAGAAGAGCAGGCTCAGGTGGGCAAACGTTCTGATCGGCTCCCCATCGAGTCGACTGACTCCGCCACGGGGCGCAGGCGTCGAAGGGAAGATTTCTGGCCCGAAGGGCGCTTCTTCCGCTCCAGCCGACGGGCAAATGTCTTCAGTGCATCGAACAGCCAGTCGATGTCATCTGCGGTGATGTCCTGGTGCACGCCGATGTGCAGACCGCGCTGCCCGATTCGCTCGGCGTTTGGGAAATCGCCGATGGAATGCTTAAGGAATCGGTAAGCGCCGCACTGGGTCGGAATGCTGTTGAAAAGGGTGCGGGCGTCCACGCCGATCCGCTCGAGGTGCCAGATCAGCTCGTTTCGCGAAAACGGGGCCTCCTCCGACACGACCAGCGGCAGGGCGTGCGGTCCGATTCTCTCGAAGCTCTCTTCGGAAAACGTCCACAGGCAACCTTTCAGCTCTTCCGCGCGCCTCATCATGCTTTTCAGGTTGCGGCGCCGCCTGGAAAGGATCTCCTCAAATTCCTCCAGCGCCCCCAAACCGATGGCGGCCTCCAGCTCGTTCATCTTCGATGAGTAGCCGACCCGGTCGAACTGGAAGCGAATATCCCCGGTGTCGCTCCCCTGAAACCGTTTCTCGCAAAACCCCGATGTCAAGTTGGACACGCAGGTCTTGCACGCGCACGCCCGGCCATGCGCCCGCAACGAACGCAGCAGCCTGGCGTACTCCGTGTTTTGGGTGGTGATGATCCCCCCCTCGCCGGTGGTGATTATGTGGGCCACGTAAAGGCTGAACGCGCCCAGATCGCCGATGGCCCCGACCGGCCGCCCCTCGTAGAGGGCCCCGTGGGCCTCCGCCGCGTCCTCGATGACCAGCAACCCGTGCCGGTCCGCGATGGCCTTGATCGCGTTCATGTTCGCCGGCTTGCCCATCAGGTGTACCGGCAGAATGGCCCGGGTCCTGGCCGTGATGACGCCGGTGATTTTCCGGGGGTCGATGTTCAAACCGTCCGCTTCGACATCGACGAAAACCGGTGTCAGGCGCGCGTGCAGCACGGCGTTGGCCGTGGCCACGAAGCTGAGCGCCGGCAGGATGACTTCATCCCCGGGCTGGGCGCCGAGATCATGCAGCAGCGCCAGGCACAGGGCGTCGGCGTCGGTCCCACTGCTCACGGCGACCGCCTCCCTAGCGCCGATCTTCTCTGCGAACTTCTCCTCGAATTCCCTGACCAACCGCCCGGAGGAGATTCGTCCTGTCTCAAGGGCCCGCATCACGCGGCGCTTGGCCGATTCGGTAATCGTCACCGTGCCGAAGGGGATTCGCATGGCCGTGGTCATGGGGGTCCTTTCTTTCAAGCGGCCGATTTCAGGCCCGGAGGCGAGGCCGGCGGGTCGCCGGCCGCCGAAGCGGTCGCCGGAAGCACGTGCTGCCGGTACCAGGCGATGGTCTTGCGGATTCCCTCTTCCAGCGAGTGAGTGGGTCGCCAACCGTAGACAGCCCGGGCCCTCGAGATATCCAGACAGATGTCGACCGGAAGGCTCGGCGCGGAGAGATCGTGCTCGATCGACAAGGGCTTCCCGGAAATCCGGATGATCTCACGGACAAGATCGGTGATGCTCACGGCCTGTCCGCACCCGACGTTCACCAGGTCGAAAGGCGCCGGTTGCTTCTCCATGGCGCGCTCGACGAAATCAGCCAGATCCTCCACGTAGAGCAGGTCTCGTTTTTCGGCGCCGCTTCCCCACACGGTGACGGCACCACCGCGGTGAGTGAGCACCTTGGTGAGCGTGGCCCCGAACACATGCGAGCGCTCCGGGTCAAACTTATCATGCGGCCCGTAGATGTTCGAGTGCCGGATGGCCATGAACTTGGTTTTGCCGATGCGCGAGTAAAACTCGCACATCTTTTCGAGGTAAACCTTCGTCCATCCGACTCCGAAATATTTCGGAAAGAGGCCTCGACCGGGGTCGAAATCCTCTTCCTTGAGCGGTTTCGCGGACGACGGGTACATGACCGTGCAGCTGAAAAAAAGGACCTGTGACACTTCGTATTCGCAGGCGGTCTGAAAAATGTGCGAATTCATGACCGCGTTGTCCTTCACGTGGATCCAGGGCCGTTGGACAATGTCCCTGGCGCCGGAGGTCGTCGCCGCCGCCTGGATCACCACATCCATGCCTTTCAGCGCCCGGGCCACATCGCGGGGATCGGCCAAGTCGGCCCGGACGGACCGGATGCGGGGATCCTCGAGCGGCGGCCTCCGGTGGTAGGTTCCGAAGACGGCGATATCGCTTCGCTCGGCCAGGCGCTCGGCGAGATTTCGGCCGATGAAGCCGGTGGACCCGCAGACCAAAACTTTCCTCATGTCTTTTCCTCCATAAATCGTTCGATCACCTGCAGGGACGATTGCCGGAATCGCCCGGAAACGGCGGCGATTTTCCGGTTGCTGACGGGATCCGGACGGTAGCGATAGGACCCGAACCGGACCGGACGGTGAAATTGCCGGGCCACCTGGCCCAGTTCCACCGCATCCCCTGAAACCACATTGTAGGTGCCGGTCAGTTTTTGCTCGATCACGCGCCGGATGAAATCAAGCACATCCTCGTGCAGCACGCAGTTGAAGGCCGAATCGGCCGACAGGCTGATTTCGCAGCCGTCTTCCAGAAGGATCCGCGTCAGGCTGTTGGGCCGGATAGCGGGACCCAGCATCAGCCCCGGCCTCAGAATCGTTAGGGTTTCGCAATTCCGGCGCAGGAGCGCTTCGGCGGCCAGCTTGGTAAAAGCGTAACTGCTGCGCATGGCATCGGCGCCGATTTTCTCATCCTCGTCATGCACCGAGCCGCTCAGCGGATAGACGTCGATCGAGGAGAGGTAGATGAAGTGCCGGCACGGCAGCGCCGAAAGCCTTTCGGTGAGAAAGAGATTGTCGTCCAGGTAGGCCGCCAGGTTGGCCCCGTCCACGCAGCGGCTGCTGTTGAAAGCGCAGTGGATAATGACATCCAGCGGCCGCATCCGTTCCAGCGACGCCGGCTCGCCCCGCCGAAGCCCCCGCCCGCCGAGCCGGTCGCAAAGGAACCGGCCCAGGCCGCTGCCCGCGCCCGTGGTCAAAATGTTCATGCCCGCTGCGGCACCGGGGCCCACCTTACGGGGAATCGGCTCAGATGTAGGCCGTGGATCGGAAGACATTGTGGCGCGCCTCGGCAAGCCCGCGATGAGTTTGGAACCATTCGACGACCTCGCGGATTCCCGCCTCAAGCCCGATGGCGGGCTCGAATCCCAGAGCGCGCGCCCGGGTCATGTCCATGAGGCGCGATGCGTCGCCGCTCGGTTTGGAGGTGTCCCACTCGACCGCGGGCGCATCCGGGATGCAGCCGAGAATGATCTCCACCAGCTGTCGGATGGAAACCCCTTCCCCGCTTCCCAGGTTGACGGGGTGCGGCGGCATCTTCTCCATGACCAGCAGCATCCCGGCCGCGACATCCCGCGCGTGAATGAAGTCTCGGACGGCGCTGCCGTCGCCCCAGACGCGCAGGGGGTTCTCTCCGTCCATCACCCGCCGGACCAGGGATGGAATGACCATGGCGTTGGCGGGATCGAAATTGTCGTAGGGGCCGTACACGTTGGCGGGTCTTACGATGGCGACGGTGTCCCAGCCGTGCTCGATGCGGTAGGCTTCGGCCTGCAGCTCGCCCATTCGCTTGGCCCAGCCGGCAAAGCGGTCGTTCTCAGAGGGAAACGTCTTCCAGACGTCGTCTTCATGAAACACGGCCGCCGGGTGGTAGACCCCGATCGTCGAGGTGAAAAGATACCTTTCAACGCCGATCTTGCGGGCGGCCTCCATCATGTTGGTGTTGAAAAGAATGGTGGGAACGAAGAAACTGGCTGGTTTGCGGCTCGTCATCGCCGGCGAGCCCTTGATGCCGGCCAGGTGGAACACATAGTCCATCCCTTCGCACGCACGCAGGCAGGTGTTGATGTCCAGAAGGTTGGCCCGGATGAACTCCGCCCGCGGATGGGCGCGTTCCGCAGCGTCAAGCGACACGATGCGCACCGCGGCCCCCCGCTCGATCAGCATCTCGACCAGCGGTATCCCGATCATCCCGGTTCCGCCGGTGACCAAAACCTTTTTTCCGGCATACATGCTCATCAGAACGGCCCCTTGAATTTTTTTTCGTAGCTGTAGAACTCTTCGTCGTTCAGGTCGCTCGCCGGCAGATCCAGCAGTTTTTCGACGGCGCGGATGATCTGCGGCGCCCCCGGGTAGAATTCGTTCTCCAGGCAGCGGGTCGTCGGGCACGGCGCATGGGCGAAACCGAGACGCGTCACCGGCTTTTTCAAACGAGAAAAGCAGTGCTCGGAAACCAGGCAGGCGACCTCCGAGGAGAACCCGCAATAAGTCCAGTCGCAGTCGGCCACGACGGCATGGCCGGTCCGGTTGACCGAGTCGACGATGGTCCGGACGTCCAACGGATAAATGGAGCGCGGATCCACCACCTCGACCTCTACCCCGTGTTTTTGTTGAAGGACCTCGGCCGCCTTCAATGCTTCGACGTTCATCCAGGAAACGGCCACGACGGTGGCGTCGCGGCCGGGCCGAAGCACGGCAGCCCGGCCGATCGGGACGGTGTAGGCACCCTCCGGGACCGTGCCGCTGGTGTCGTACAGCCAGCGGTGCTCCAGGAAGATGACCGGGTTGTCGTCCCGGATGGCCGCGGCCAGAAGCCCCTTGGCGTCGCGCGGGGTCGTGGGCATGACCACTTTCAGGCCGGGAATGTGGGCGAACACCGAGTGCAGGCTCTTGCTGTGCTGGCAGGCCTGCCCCCACCCCCGTCCAATGACCGAACGGATGACCATCGGGACCTTGAGCCGGCCGCCGGACATGTACCGGCACGAGGCGAGCATGTTGGCGATCTGATTCATGGCCAGGAGCATGAAATCCACCCGGATGTGCACATGCACCGGCCTCAGGCCGTTGATGGCCGCTCCCAGGCCGAAACCCGTCATGGCATCTTCGGAAAGGGGTGTCACGAAGCAGCGCTGCGGCCCGAATTCCTCAACCAGCCCGGCGGTGCTGCCGAAGATGCGCTTGTGGTCGTTTACGTCCAGGCCGTAGAGAACGACGGCGGAATCCCGCCGCATCTCTTCGGCCAGCGCCCGATTCACGGCCTCTCGATAGGTCAGCGACGTCATGCGAGGACATCCTTGAGCAGTTCGCAGCTTTCCGGGAACTCGGAACCGGCGGCGTGACCGACGGCCTGCCGTATGCGCTCCGCGGCCACCGTCTCGATCGCGCCGATTTCCTCCTCCCGGATCCCCTCGGAGAAGAGCCGCTTTCGCATGCCCTCCACGGGATCCGCTTCGTACCAGTGCCCGTACTCCTGCTTGCAGCGATAACCGAAGCCATAATCTTCGTTGATCCCCACGTGTTCAAGGTAGCGATGGTAGTGGAGGTGAAGAAAAACAGGCCCATGGCCTTTTCTTGCCAGCGAAACGGCGCGCCGGGCCAGCGAATAGACGACGACGGGGTCGGTGGAGTCGCTGGTGAAAACATCCATTCCGAACCCCCCCACCGCCCGATCCAGATCGTAGGCCTGCCGGATCGATTTCGAGGCATGAATGGCAAGCCCGTTGTCTTCGCAGACGAAGACCACCGGCAGACGGTAGAGCAGCGCGATGTTCAGGCTTTCCCAGAACACGCCTTCCTCCGTGGCGCCGTCTCCGAAGAACACCGCCGCCACGCTTTTGGGCGTCTTTATTTTCAGCGCATACGCCGCGCCAAGGGCCACCGGCAGGATGCTGGCCACGATGGCGGAAGTAACCGGGAACCCGTTATCGGGCGCGGACAAGTGCATGGATCCCGCCTTGCCCTTGGCCACTCCCGTCCGCCGGCCGTAAAGCTCTCCGAAAAAGGCGTCGAGATCGGCGCCGCGAGCTACATAGAGGGCGTGATTGCGATACGTGCCGAACACCTGGTCGGATTCGTTCAACGCCTGGCATACCCCGGCGACGATCGCCTCTTCGCCGAGGCTCAGGTGCACAGGGGTCTTCATGACATCGGAGGGGTAGATCGCCTGGATGGCCTCCTCCACCTTTCGGATGGTGAAAACCTTCTCGTAAAGCTCCCGCAAAACCGGATGATCCGGCATGTTGGCATCGCCGGCCGCCGGTTCGCCCGGATCGGGGTCCTCGCACCGGGCGTTACGCTTTTGCAATTGCATGAATCGCGGCCTCCGGTTTTCAATCCACCGTATAGTAAATGATGCTGCTGCCCTCGCTTTCAAACTTGAAGGGAACATGCAGGTAGCCCTCCAGGGCCTCTTTTACATCCTGCTGCTTGTCGGCCGGCGTATAGAACAACATGAACCCGGACCCGCCGGCCCCGAGCAGCTTGCCGCCCAGGGCGCCATGGTCGATGCCTTTCTGGTAAATCCTGTCCACCAGCGGGTTAGCGATGCTGGAGGCCATGCTGCGCTTGAGTTTCCACTGCTCATCGAGCAACCGGCCGAAGTCGTCCAGATCGCCGTCCCCCGTCAAAATGGAGAGCGCCCGCTCGGTCAACCGGCGCATCTGCAGAAGCACCTCTCTTTTCACTTCCATGTTGGCGATGATCTGCCCGGCGATTTCGGAAGCCAGCCGGCTGGTGCCGGTGTAGAACATCATGAGCCGCGATTGCAGTCTGCCCAGACGCTCCGGAAGCAGCGTCACGGGCTCAACCCGGATCTCTCCGTTCGTCAGGAAGCGAATGTGGTTGACCCCTCCGTAGGCCGCGGCGACCTGGTCTTGGGACCCGACGTTCTCCTTGAGAAAATTCTGCTCCAGCTCGATGGCTTTGAGCGCCAGGTCGTGCTTGCAGATCATTTTACCCTTCAGCGCCATGAGGGCCTTGATGAGTCCGACGGCAAAGGAAGAGCTCGAGCCCATCCCGGCCCGTGCCGGCAGATCTCCCTGGTGCTGGATTTCGAGCCCGGTGTTTCCGTTGATCCCCAGATATTTCAGTCCCTCTCGCACGGCCGGGTGGAGGATTTCCGAAATGCTCGACACCTTTTCGATGTGCGACCACACGATGCGGTACTTGTTGTTGAAAAAAGGCGGCAAGCTCCGGCAGCTGAGGTAACAGTATTTGTCGATGGAGGTGGAGAGCACCTCCCCGCCTTCTTTCAGGTACCAGGCCGGGTAATCGGTCCCTCCGCCGAAAAACGACACACGATAGGGGGTCTTGGAGATAACCATCGGCTCGCCTCATTCACGTGGCTCTGATTTGACGTCGGTGGTAGTCCAGCAGGTCCTGGAGCGTCTTCTCAACGGGTATTTCCGGGACCCACCCGGTGGCCTCCCTGAATTTGCCGGTGTCGGGCACCTGCAGCGTTACGTCCGAAGGCCTCAGCAGCGACGGATCGACCACGTGCTCGATCCGGCACCGGGCCTTGGACTTCAGCCGTTCCAGGATTTCGCCGACCGTGAGGGTCTCGACTCCGCCGATGTTGTAGACCTCCCCGGCGGGGCATTTTTCCAGCAGCAGCCAATAGGCCCTCACGGCGTCACGCACATCGGCGAGCGTGCGCACGCTGTTCAGGTTTCCCACCCGGACCGGGTTGGCGCGGATGCCGGCTTCGATTTCGGCGATTTGCTTGGCAAACGCGCTTTCGGCAAACACATCCCCGCGACGCGGGCCCGTGTGGGTGAACATGCGGGTCCGGACCGTCCGGATCCCGTAAGAGAGGAAATACTGCATGGCGATCATGTCTTCGCCGACCTTGGAGACAGCATAGGGGCTGGCCGGCCGCAGCGGGTTGGTTTCACGGATGGGCACCTCGTCCGCCCGCACCTGCCCGTAGACTTCCGAGGAGCTGCAAATGTGAATCCTGGGATCGATGTGCGCCAACCGGACGGCGTCTAAAAGGTTGGTGGTCCCGATGACGTTGGTGGCGAGGGTGTCGGCCGGTGCCAGGAAGCTGGTCGACACGTAGGATTGAGCGGCCAGGTGAAAAATCCGATCCGGCTTCAGCTCTCGCAGCAGGAGGGTCAGCGAGTTCAGGTCGCGAAGCTCCGCCTGATGCAGGGTGATGCGTGGAAGAATCCCCCGGATGTTATCCAGCGGGCTGCGCCAGCGGATCATCCCATGCACATCAACCCCCGCCTGTTGGCTCAAAATGTACTCGGCCAGGTGGCTGCCGACCATTCCGGTGATGCCCGTGATCAGAACCTTCATTATCCCTACACCCTCTCAGTCAAATTGACTTCAGTTGCGTTGAGAAGAGAAGAAATTCCAGGAGCGGGCCATTCGGCAAAAAAGGATTGGGCCGCCGCAAAGGATTCCGGGGTTCCGATATCCAAAAACGGCCCGGCCGCGGCATACCCGCCCAGTCCATTACCAACCAATGAGGGAAACACATCGCTCTCCAGCGAGACCATTCTTTCATCCGGAATGCTTTGAATGACGGCCCGATCGAGCAGATAGATGCCCGCGTTCACATATCCGCTGGAGCCCGGGGCGCTCTTTTCCGTAAACTCCAGAATGCGGTCATTTTCGCCCAATACGACACGTCCATACCGGGAGGCGTCCGTTTTTCTCAAAACCACGATAGAAGCGCTCACCCTTGATTGAAGGTGATGTTTCAAAAAGGCACCGAGGTCGGCTTTGCAATAGGAATCACCATTCATCACCAGGGCCGGGTTGGACCGGATCAGCCTCAGTGCGCGACGCAGGGATCCCGCCGTGCCCAACGGTTCCGGTTCCCGGGAGTAATCGATCTTCAGGGCCCCATACCGCGAACCGAATGCGCGCGAGATCGATTCTCCCATGTAGCCGGTGCAAAGGATGGCGTGTTCGAATCCAGCCAGAGAGAGTTGTTCGAAAAGAAAAGCCAAAAACGGCCGGCCGCAAACAGGCGCCAATGCTTTGGGTCTGTCCGTTACGATCGAGCGCAGCCGAGTGCCAAGGCCCCCCGCCAAAATGACGGCCGATGTGGAAAGCGCTTTCACCATACCCGCGAAACCTTCACCTGTTTCATCGCCCGTCCGCTCGCGAAAAAGGGCTCGCCTAAAAAAAAGCAAAACCTGTGCCACCAGAAAACAATATCGTATTTATAATTAATTCTGTTTGTTATTCATGCGAGAAACGGATGATCCGGGGGCTTTGTCAAGATCCTGACAGGGCGGGTGTGCCAAGATATTATGGTATCGAATCCTCCGCTTCCGAACGAACAGGCTTTTCGTCACAGCTTCCCCGAATTGGGCTGGTGTCCGGCATTATGAATATGGAAAGGTTTTCAAACCGCCAGGTTCGCAGATTCGATTTGTCCGCTGCGCAGCATTTTTCGGGAAATGCTGGTGGTGCTGTAGCCTTGCAGCACATCGACCAGCTTCACTTTCCCGCCGTAGGATTCGACGATCTCCCGCCCGATCACCTGGCCCATCTTGTAGTCGGCGCCTTTGACGAGGATGTCCGGTTGGAGGGTGGCGATCAGGCGCTCCGGCGTGTCCTCCTGAAAAAGAACCACCATGTCGACGCAATCGAGCGACCCTAAAATGGAGGCCCGGTCCTGCTCGTTTAAAATCGGACGGGTCGGCCCCTTTAACCGTCGGATCGACGCATCCGCGTTCAGTCCCACCACCAACCGCCTTCCGAAATCCTTGGCCTGGTTCAGCAGGTGGATGTGGCCCGGGTGCAGAAGGTCGAAGCAGCCATTGGTGAAGACGATTTTCTCCCCGTGCGCCCTCCAGGCGTCGACCTGGATCCGCGCGGTGTCACGTGTGAAGACCTTTTGGTGGAAGCAGCCGTTCAGCGCGGCGTCGGTGCTCCGCAACGCCGTTTGGAGCTCGAAAAGATGGATGGGCTGGGTTCCCACCTTGCCGACCACGATGCCGGCGGCCAAATTCGCCAACCGGGCCGCATCCGCAAATTTCATTTTCGAGGCGACGGCCAGCGCCAGGGTTGCAATCACCGTGTCGCCGGCCCCGGACACATCGAAAACCTGCCGGGCCCGGGTCGGGATGAACCGAGACGCGCGGCCCCGGCCCATCAGGCACATGCCCTCGGCCCCGCGTGTGACCAGAAGCCAGGCCAGGTCGAGCTTGCCGATGGTTCTTTCCATGGCCGAGGCCAGGTGCTCGTTGGTTTCGACCGCGGCGGCATCGTAGGCTTCGATTTCCCTTGTGTTGGGTGTGATGCAGGTGGCCCCGCGGTAACGCTCCCAATCGCGCCCCTTCGGGTCCACAAAAACGGGTATTCCGCGGCGGCGTCCGATGGTGATCACCGCCTGGGCCAAACCGCCGGATTGGAGCAACCCCTTCCCGTAGTCGGAAAGGATGACCGCGTCGGCCTCCTCGGCCGCCGCACCCGTTCGCCGGATCACCTCGGCCACGACATCGGGATCAAACGGCCGGATCTGTTCCTCATCGAGCCGAATGAGCTGCTGGCCGTTTGAGACGATCCGGGTCTTGGTGATGGTCGGCCGTTCAGCGCTTTCGATGCTCAAATCGCGAATGTTGCTGTGTTTTAGAAGAGCGCCCAGGTGCCGCCCGGATTCGTCCGTCCCGCGCACCCCGACGACGGAGACACGGGCCTCCAGGCCGATGAGGTTGGACACCACGTTTCCAGCCCCGCCCCGGACTTCGGATTGCTTCTTGGACTGGAACACCGGCACGGGTGCCTCCGGGGATATGCGATGGACCTCTCCCCAGAGGTAGCGGTCCAGCATCAGGTCGCCCAGGACCAGGATTCGGCGGTTTGCAAAAGGCGGAAGATCTTTCGACAGCTCCATGGAGAAACCTTTAAAGAGCCTTTCCTCGCGCGAACCTTCCGAAATCAGGCAGGCAGCGGCGCCCCCGGCTTTCGCTTGGGATTAAAGGCGCCGGTGCCGGATTTCGGGCGGAAGGGGATCCGCCTGTTTTCCGGCTGCGGAACCGTCGCCCGCATCGCATCAGGGGCTTGCAGGGCGGCGTTCCCGGCGATGAGGTTTTTAAAATAGGCGATGGTGTGAACCAACCCCGCATCGATCTGGATCAAGGGCTGCCAGCCCAGCTTGTGTCGGGCCAGATCGATGTTCGGCCGGCGTTGGGTCGGGTCGTCCGAGGGCAGCGGTTTGAATACGATCCGCGACCGCGACCCGGTCAACCGTATGACCTTTTCAGCGAGCTCAAGGATGGTGAATTCATTCGGATTGCCCAGGTTGACCGGACCGACCCACCCTTCGGCATTGTTCATCATCCCCCACAACCCCTCGATCAGGTCATCAACGAAGCAGAAAGAGCGCGTCTGGCTGCCGTCGCCGAAAACGGTGATGTCCCGGCCGGTCAGCGCCTGCATGATGAAGCTGCTCACCACCCGGCCGTCGTTCGGATGCATGCGGGGACCGTAGGTGTTGAATATCCGAACGACGCGGATGTTCAGGCGGTGCTGCCGATGGTAATCGAAAAAAAGAGTTTCAGCGCAACGCTTTCCTTCATCATAACATGATCTTAAGCCTATACAGTTAACGTTTCCCCAGTAGTCTTCCGTCTGGGGGTGGACCGTCGGGTCGCCGTATACTTCGGAGGTGGAGGCCTGCAGTATTTTTGCTTTGACGCGCTTGGCCAATCCCAGCATGTTGATCGCGCCATGAACGTTCACCTTCGTGGTCTGGACGGGATCGTTCTGATAATGAACCGGTGAAGCCGGGCATGCCAGGTTGTAAATCTCGTCAACTTCAAGATACAATGGGAAGGTGATATCGTGCCTGACAAACTCAAAATTTCTATTTGTCAACAAATGTTCGATGTTGCGTTTGCTGCCCGTGTAGAGATTGTCGCAACAGATTACCTCGCACCCCTCTTTGAGCAATCTCTCGCACAGAAAAGACCCCAAGAACCCGGCCCCGCCTGTAACAAGAACACGCTTGCGAATGTGCATGCCGACCTCTCCTGATTCGATCAAAGCGCAGAAGTTCTTCGATTTGTTAAGCAGCAACTTGCATGCCATTTCATATAATTATTTTTATCTAATGCTTACGGATTGTTATACTTTATTTCCTGCAACCCCGGTCAATTTCGTGACGATGCGTGTTGCCGATCTTGGCTGTCAACGCTTAAAAAATACTGCATAAAGTTTCCGTCTATTGAGCCGATACAGGTAAAGAAGGCCACAGCCGGTTTAGTTTCGGGCCGATCGCCCGGGAAGCCGAATCGCCGGAGAGTTGAAACTCCGGACGGACAAAAACGATGGACATTTCCAACACCAATTATACCGACAGCCTGTTTTCCGCCACGCTGACCCAGTCCAACGGGCTGGAGAGCCTGGCGAATGCGGCGTTGCAGCGCGGGATCGACTATTTCACGAAAAAAGACTTCGAGGGGGCGGTGAAGGAGTTCAAGCGCTCGGTGGGCATCGGCCGCGGCTCCTCGTTTGCCGCCGATGCGGCACAGTACCTCGCCATGTCCTACATCCAGCTCGCTGACACTGAAAACGCCATCAAGGCCTACCAGTCGGCCTTCAAGATCGACCCGTACCGGGACGATATCCACGTAAAGCTCGGCAACCTGTATTTTTCAAAGGGAAGGTACGAGGAGGCGCGCGCGGAATACGCCGAGGCGGTGCGGCTGAACCCAAGCACCGTCAACCGCTATTCGCTCGGCCAGGCCCACATCGAACTGGGCCGCTTTTCGGAGGCCGAGACCCAGTACAGAGAGATTCAGCGCCTGGCGCCCGGAGAGGCGGGCGGGTATCTCGGGATGGGTTTGACTTACCGCCGGCAGGGCAAACACGAGGAGGCGATCCGCCAGTTCAAGGAGGCCATCAGCCGGGACGCGGCCCTTTACGACGCCTACACCCAGATGGGGTACAGCTACGCCGACACGGGAGACATGGGAAGCGCCCAGGATCTGGTGGACCTCATGGAGCGGTTCGACTAGCCGGAGCTTGCCGACACGCTCCCCCGTTACATGTACAAGGTCGATCCGCCCAGGATGATGTTTGCCCAGTCCGCCAGCACGTTTCCGTTCTCGATGGGCAAGGGAACCCCGCTGGTGGCGCTCAACAGCTATTTGACGAACCCCGGCGCATCCAAAACCATGTCGATCAAGATCCAGTTCGACAAACAGATGGACCGGCAATCGATCGAAAACCCCGTCAACTGGCAGATCAGCCGCGCCACCGGCCAGGGCCCGGGCCAGTCCTACAATTTCGGCCTGCGCATACCCGCGACCGAGGCGAAGCTGTCACCCGTCCCCCAGGTCGTGACCTGGGACGAAAAAAGCCTGGCGGCCACCGTGTATTTCTCGGTCACCCAGAACCCGGCGGCCAACGCCACGATCGACCCGTCCCACATCGAGTTCAAATTCTCAGGCGAGGACATCTACGGCCTGAAAATGAACCCGAAGTTCGACCAGTTCACCGGGTTCAGCGGCGTTACGTGAGGGGGGAACTGATGGAAGCCGCCGTCCTGCAAAGGCCCCCAAAGAAACGAAGCACCGCGATGGCAACCGCCAGCCCTCCGCGCGCCCGGCCCGAAGAGGGCCGCCAGCACCAGGCTCGGCTTTTAAACAGGGCGTCGGAGGGGGTTCTTGTTGTTCACAACGGCCGCGTGGAGGAATGCAATCACTTTCTCGCCGCCCAGGCCGGCTACGCCATGGACGAAATCGAGGGGACCTGCTTGGCGAGCTTCTTTGACCGGGCGAGCATCCCGGCCGTCGAGGCGGTCTGCAGCCAAATCGCCTCGGGGTCCGGAACGATGTCCCTGCCCGGGGCGCTGCTGGTGTGCAAGAATGGAAAAAGCATAAACGTCCGCCTGGAAGCCCGCCCCTGCCGCTTCAGGGGAGAGCCGGCCGTGCGGGTGACCCTGAGCTCTCTAAGCAGCGAAGCCAGCGATGACGCCTGGGATGCGGACCTGGACGGTTTTTTTGTTTCCGAAGAAACGCCCTTCACCCTTCCGCAAGGCATTTGAGCTGCCGCTGGCGTAGCGCATCCCGCGCAGGCGCTCCACGTCCGCACGTCGGCCATCGACCCCGAACAACGCTCTTCTTTTAATTTTAGGCACGTTAGGCATTATAGGCACTATAGTGCACTATCGTCACCGCCCCTAAGTGTAAATCACATTCACCGGCAGCGGCGGGTACTTCCAGACCCCGGGCTTCGGGAGGATGTGCTGCTCGCCCACCGTAAGCCAATTGAGATCCGGTTTGAGGTCTCGGAGCTTTCCGTCTTCGGGGAACCGGGCCTGGGAGGTCGGGGAATAGGTCGCCTGCACGATGCACACCCGCTCTTTTCCCTCCCGCGCCACCACGTAGTACTTTTTGACTTTGTGGGGCGACAACCCGTTGACGGCGGCAATCTGCTCCAGGTCGTTCTTGAGGAACTTCATCAGCACCAGCTTGGAGACCCCGCGCTCGCAGATGCGGATCAAGGCCCGCGAGGCGCTGGTGCTCACGTAGATGGTGGTGATGCCGGGAACCCGCCGCAGGTACTGGGCGGCCACGATGGCCGCCGTCCGGCGCCCGCCGGACATGAAAGGCTGGTTGTAGTACTCGAAGAGTTTGCGCTGCAGGTCCTCGGCGGTCTTCTCGCCCTTCTCGTAGAGCTCTTTGGAGATGTAGCGCAGGCTGCGGCCGAGATCCTCGGCGGCGTCGCTGATCGGCCAGTCGATCCGAACGTGGTAATGGGAAAGCTGGTAGCGGCTGCGGGAGGTGCTGATCGGGTCGCGTTGGATCATCAGGGCGTAATCCACCGGCATCAGCGCCCGCATGAAATTCCGGAAATGAACCGACTCCAGATACCTTGCCTGGCGGTCGCGTTTGCCCAGGGAGGGAACGACCTCGGAGCGCATCAGGTTCATCTTCGTCGTCCGGTTCTCGTCGAAAATCCGGATGTATTTCTTGTGCTCGGGTGGGATGGAGTCTTCGGTGAAAATGACCAGGAAGGTGTGGTGGAGCTCGTACTCCTGGTCCGGGATGCGCGCCCGGGGCTTGAGCTCGCGTTTTTCCACGAAGGGATAAGGGATACCGCGGCTGATAAAATTTTGATAGGAATCGATCAGCGCGTGTTGGGTGATGAACTGGTCCAGGTCATCCCGCAGGAGCTCGTAATAGGAGCGCCTGAGTTTATTGGCGAGGCTGAGCTCTTCGCGGTATTTCCAGAACGCCAATGCTCTCTCCTTCCAGGCTCGCCGCCCCTGCGTTGATTTTTATTGACCTGTCGATGCTCTCAGTTGCCTCTCCCGTCGGCCGACGGCCGCAATTGCCACATTACAACCCCTATCACATTCCGGGGATTCGATAAAGCGGGAATTCCAATATCTTAAAGCGAAGGCTCGCAGGTTTTCTTCTTGCTCACCCGGGACATCCAGCGGTAAAGAGACTCGCGCGCCAGATACGCCGCCAGGGCAAATATGAGGCAGAGCACGGTGACCACGATGAAAAAAACGTAATTCTTGTCGAATATGGAGGCCCCCTGCAGGCTGAGCGCAAGCGTTCCGGGAAGCCGGCCCACGGTGGAGATGACAAAAAACACGCGCGCCGGCAGCGCAGTCAGGCCGAGGAACATGCAGAGATAATCCTTGGGAAAACCGGGGACCAGAAAAAAGATGAAGATGTAGAGGATCCCCTTGTACTGGACCATCTCGTTGTATTTTTCGTAGGTCTCGCAGCGCACCAGCCGGCGCACCACGCGCTCCCCCAGGAAATGCCCGATCCCGAAATTGATCATGGACCCGATGGTCAAGCCGACGGTCGAAAGCAGAAAGCCGTTCAGGGCTCCGAACATGTACCCGCCCAGAAACCCGGTCAGCTCGCCGGGGATGGGCGCGAAGAGGACCTGGCCGATCTGCAGCCCGATGAGCACCAGCGTAGCGGCCCAGCCGGCGGACTTTACCGTCTCTCGCATCCACTCGCGGTCGGACATCCGATCGTAATAGGCCAGGAACTTGTCCCAGAGGCTGCTCTCCAACAACCCGAAGACGAGCAGGCAGGAAACCAGAAAAATGGCCACGACGGCAATGATGACCGTACGGCCCAGTTTGGAGTTATCTTCCATGCGCCCCACTTAAAGCTTCTATCCTTCGTCCGGCGGCCCTGAGCGACAAGCGCGCAGAAGACGCTGCCACAACCCCGGCCGGCCGGTTCTCTTCGGCTTGAGCCCTTCTATCGTTTTCTTCCGGGCCCAGCGCTCCAGAAACCCGACACTGCCGGCCTGACTGGCGCGTTTGAGCCGCTCCTCGTGCACGGCCAGCCCCTGCTCCCCGGCCACGGCGGCTCGCAGGCACTCGGTCTTGAGATCGCAATCCAGGCATTCCGGCGGCGTGTGCCGCAGGCCGTCGGGCCCCATGGGAAAGACCTTCTCCAACCGGGCGAAGCACTCCGGGGCCTCCTTTTTATCCAGATCGGCCATGACCCACGTCGACTTTAGCACACGCTGCCGGCTCAGGGCTCCCGGCGATGGCGCCCCCGTCGAACTCCGCGTTCATGCGGGCGATGTGGCCCTGGTCGGCAAAGCTGAAATAGCGGTTGTCGCCGATGACCACGTGCTCGTGAACCGAGATCCCCATGATCCGCCCGGCAAAAACCAGCTGCCGGGTGATGGCCCGGTCTTCGGCGGAGGGCCGGGGTTCCCCGGAGGGGTGGTTGTGCGCGAAAATGAGAGCGGCCGCATGGTGCTGGAGCGCCGCCCGAACCACTTCCCGCGGGTAGACGCTGCTGGCGGTGAGGGTGCCCTCGAAAAGCGTCTTCATCGCGATGACGCGGTTCTTCGTGTCCAGGAAAACGGCAACAAAGCACTCCCGCGACTTGTCCCGGATGGCGCTGTTCAAATATGCGAACAGGTCGGCGGAATTGCAAATGACCTCCCTGCCCATTACCTTCTTCGCCAGAAACCGATCCGCCACCGCCTTGATCAGCTTGAGGCCCAGGAGGTTTTTCGGGCCGATGCCCGGAATTTCCCGCAGCTCGCCGGGTTCGGCCTCGAGGACCCCCGGAAGGGTCTTGAATTTTTCCATCGCCCGCTTGGCCGCATCCTTGCAGTCCTTGCGGGGGGTCGCCAGGGTGAGCAGCAGCTCAACCACCTCGTAATCGAGAAACCCCTCCAGCCCGCCCGTCAGAAACCGCTCCCGCAGCCGCCCCCGGTGCCCCGCGCCTTTGTGGTTCGCCCTAACCGGCATGCCCGACAACCATTTTTCCGTTTAAATCATCTTCTGCATTTTTTCCCGCCATCGGCGGGAAAAACGCAACGCCGAAATTGGGCTTTCGGCTTCGCCATCACTCGTCGTCCAGCTCCGGCTTGAGATCCCTCGTCATCAACTGGTAAAGCGCCTCCCGCGGCGGGAACTCCTCGTAGAGGATCCGGTACGTCTGATGGCAGATCGGCATCTCCACCCCCAGCTGGGTGGAAAGGTTGTACACCGAGCGTGCGGTGTGGACGCCTTCGGCCACCATCCGCATCTGCCCCAGTATGTCGCCCAGCTTCCGGCCCGTGGCGATCTGCATCCCCAGGGTGTGGTTGCGGCTCAGGTTCCCCGTGCAGGTGAGAATCAGATCCCCGTACCCCGCCAGGCCGGTGAAGGTCCGCGGGTTCGCGCCCAGGCGTTTTCCCAGGCGCCGGATCTCGGTCATCCCGCGCGTGATCAGGGCCGCCCGGGTGTTCAGTCCCAGGCCGAGCCCGTCGAGGATGCCGGCGGCGATGGCGATGACGTTCTTGACCGAGCCGCCCAGCTCGACCCCGATGGTGTCGTCGCTGGTGTAGACGCGGAATCGCGGAGTGGCAAACACCTGTTGAACCATCTCGGCCAGGGCCTGGTTGCGTGAAGCCACCGTCACCACCGTGGGAAGCTTCCGGGCCACTTCCACCGCGAAGCTCGGCCCGGACAGAACCGCCACACGGTCGTCCCCGATCCCCAGCGTTTTCTTCAACACGCCCGTCATGGTGAGGTGGGTCTTGTTCTCGATGCCCTTCGAGGCCGACACCACCATCGTCTTCGCACCCAGGCGGCCGGCCATCGCCGCCGAGGTTTCACGGATCACGTGCGATGGCACCACGACCGCCAGCAGGTCTTTTCCCGCAGCCGCCGACGCGAGGTCGTTCGTCGCTCTCAGATTCGGCGACAACCGGATGCCGGGCAGAAAGACCCGGTTTTCACCGTGGGTGTTGATCTGCTCCGAGACCTCGGGTTCGAACACCCACAGGTCCACGGCAAAGCCCTTGTCCGCCAGCAGATCGGCCAGGACGGTGCCCCAGCTGCCGCCGCCGATCACCCCGACCCGGAAAGCGCCCGGCACGATCTGCGCATCAACCGGCATGGTCCTCTCCCTCGTCGATCGTCTTGTCGTCTTCGTCCTTTTCACCCAGACGCGCGGCCCCCACCACGCGTTCGCCCACGTCCACCCCCATGAGCTTGACGCCCTGGGTGTTGCGGCTGATGACCGAGATCTCCTTGATTTGCGTGCGGATGACCTTGCCGATGTTGGTCATGAGCATGACGTCGTCCTCTTCGTCGACCACGAGGATCGCCACCACCTTGCCGTTGCGCTGGCTGGTCTTGATGGCGATGACGCCCTTGCCGCCGCGCTTGTGCACCGGGTACTCGTCGATGGAGGTGCGCTTGCCGAAGCCGTTTTCGGTGACGGCGAAGAGGGTCTGGCCGTAGCTCAGCACTTCCATGCCGACGAGGTGATCGCCTTCGGCGAACTTCATGCCGCGCACGCCGCTCGCCACCCGGCCGGAGGGGCGCACGTCGGATTCGTGAAAGCGGATGGCCTTGCCCTCGGCCGATCCCAGAAACACGTTCATGGTGCCGTCGCTGATGCGGGCGGCGATCAGCTCATCGCCTTCCCGCAGGTTGATGGCGATGATGCCGCCGGCCCGCGGTCGGCTGTAGGCCATGATGTCGGTCTTCTTCACAAGCCCTTCCCGGGTGGCCATCAGCACGAAGGAGCCCGGCGTGAATTCCGGCACGGCGAGCACGGTCGCCAGTTTTTCGTCTTCGGCCATGTTCAGCAGGTTGACGACGGCCTTGCCCATGCTCAAGCGGCTGGCCTGGGGGATGTCGTAGCACTTGCACCAGTAGACCCTGCCGAGGTTGGTGAAGAACAGGAACGTGTGGTGGGTGGAGGCCACGAAGAGGCGCTCCACGAAGTCGTCCTCGTGCGTGCCCATGGCAGTGAGCCCCTTGCCGCCCCGGCGCTGGCTGCGGTAAAGGGTGATGGGGTTGCGCTTGATGTAGCCGCGGTTGGATATGGTCACGGCCATGTCCTCTTCGGCGATCATGTCCTCGATCGAAATTTCCGGCGCCTCCTCGACGATCTCGGTCAACCGGCGGTCGCCGTACTGCTCCTTGATCTGCGCCAGCTCGTCCTTGATGATCTGCAGCACCAGCCGCTCGCTGGCCAGGATCTCCCGGAAGCGCGCGATGTCCATGAGCACGTTCTTGTACTCCTCGACGATCTTGCTGCGCTCCAGCCCGGTCAGCCGCTGCAGCCGCATGTCCAGGATGGCCTGGGCCTGGATCTCGGTAAGGCCGAAGGTCGCGATGAGGCGCTCGCGGGCCTCGGCCGGCGACGCCGAGCTGCGGATCAGGGCCACCACCTCGTCCAGGTGGTCGAGGGCGATCTTGAGCCCCTCCAGGATGTGGGCCCGGGCCTCCGCTTTGGCCAGGTCGAAGCGGGTGCGCCGAAGGACGATCTCCTTGCGGTGCAGGACGAAGTATTCCAGCATCTGCTTGAGGGTCAGAAGCTCCGGCCGGTTGTTGACGATGGCGAGGAAAATGATCCCGAAGGTGGTCTCCATCCGGGTGTGCTTGTACAGCTGATTGATGATGACCGGGGCCAGTCCGTCCTTCTTGAGCCCGAGCGCGATGCGCATGCCTTCCCGGTCGGATTCGTCCCGGACGTAGCGCACGCCCTCGATCTGCTTGTCCCGGACCAGCTCGGCGATCTTCTCGATCAGCTTGGCCTTGTTGACCTGGTAGGGCAGCTCCGTGACCACGAGGGTCTCGGCCTGGGTGCGCTTGTCTTTTTCCACGATCACCCGGGCCCGCACCCGGATGATGCCGCGCCCGGTGGTGTAGGCCTCGCGAATGCCCTGTTTTCCATGAATGATGCCGCCGGTCGGGAAATCGGGGCCGGGGACGAGCTTCATCAATTCGGCGCTGTCGATCTGCGGGTGGTCGATGAGTCCGATCAACGCGTCCACGACTTCGGTCAAGTTGTGCGGGGGGATGTTGGTCGCCATGCCGACGGCGATGCCGGAGGAGCCGTTGACGAGCAGGTTGGGGATCTTGGAGGGCAGCACGACGGGCTCGGTCAGGGACTCGTCGTAGTTGGGGGCAACGTCCACCGTCTCCTTGTCGAGGTCCTCGACCATTTCGTGGGCCAGGCGCTGCATCCGGATCTCGGTGTACCGCATGGCCGCCGGCGGGTCGCCGTCGATGGAGCCGAAGTTGCCCTGCCCGTCCACGAGCGGGTAGCGCATGGAGAAATCCTGCGCCATGCGCACGATGGTGTCGTAGACGGCCACGTCGCCGTGGGGGTGATATTTACCGATCACGTCGCCGACGATGCGGGCCGATTTCTTGTAGGCCTTGTTCCAGTCGTTTTTGAGCTCGCCCATGGCGTAGAGCACGCGCCGGTGAACGGGCTTGAGCCCGTCACGGACATCCGGCAGCGCCCGGCCGATGATCACGCTCATGGCGTAATCGAGATAGGACTTCTTCATCTCCTTTTCGATGCTGACTTCAAGTGCCTTGTCCATGGGCGTCATCTCTGCTCCTGGGAAAATTCATGTTGAAGATTATCCGGGCGGCCGACGGGCGAGAACGCCCCTGAGTCATCGCTACGGAAGCCGCCCGTGATGCTCGGGAAGGCAAGCGCCTGCAACCTCATCAGGCGAATAAGGCGCGCCACGGCGCCGGCGTTCCCGAGGGATGCCCGGCCGGCCGTGGCGCGACGGGGTCAACGTCCGCCCGCGAAACGGGCGGCTAGGATTTTCGGCCGAAAGCCGAAACGACATCAGCAGGCGGGTGCTTCGGCGTTGAACCGGCCACCGCGTGCGGCGCACGCGAAGGGTACGGCCAACATCAAGCGGCCCGCAGATGGAGTATGTCAGCGGCTGACGAAGGCGCCGGCGGCCGCCAACAAAACCACTTCGTAAATGAAAAGCGCGGTGAACGAGCCGAAGGCCGCGTAAACGATGCCACCGCCGACGACGGCCGGAACAGCGCAAAACACCAGGATTCCAAGCTTGCGTGCCACATCCATGCTGAAATTCCCTCCCTTGGCCAATAATGCTCTTAACTATTAGCAATAACAGCAAATCAAGTAAAGCGAAAAGTTGATTTTCGCCGAGGGCGGCCCGGCTCGATTCATCTCTCCACGATCATCGCCATGCCCATCCCACCGCCGATGCACATGGTGACGAGACCCGTGCGGTACCCCTTGCGGCGCATGTGGTGCATGGCGGTCACCATCTGCCGGGCGCCGGTGGCGCCGATGGGGTGGCCGAGCGAGATCCCGCTGCCGAGCTCGTTCGGTCGGTCGTTCTTGAGACCGAGTTCGCGCATGCATCCGATGGCCTGGGAGGCAAACGCCTCGTTCAGCTCGATCATGTCGATGTCGCCCAGGCCCATGCCGGCGGATTTCAGCGCCTGGCGCACGGCCGGAACCGGCCCCAAGCCCATGTAAGCCGGGTCGAGGCCGCCGGCGGCAAAGGCCTTGATTTTCAGGAAGGGCGTGAGGCCGAGCGCCTTGGCCTTTTCGGCGCTCATCAGCAGCACGGCGGCAGCGCCGTCGTTGATGCCGGAGGCGTTGCCGGCGGTGACCGTGCCGTCGGCTTTGAACGCCGGCCGCAGCTTGCCCATCTTCTCCAGGCTGGTTTCCATGGGCCGCTCGTCGGTTTTAAAAACGATGTCCCCCTTGCGGTCCTTGATCACCACCGGGGCGATCTCGTCCGCAAACAGCCCGCCCTTGATGGCCGCCATCGCGCGCTGGTGGCTCAACACCCCCAGTTCGTCCTGCTCGCTGCGGCTGATCTTGTAGAGGGCGGCGATGTTCTCGGCCGTGACCCCCATGTGGTAGCCGTAGAAGATCTCGTACAGGCCGTCGAACACCATGAGGTCCTGAACTTCCCCCTTGCCGGTCAGCTCCATGCGGTAGCCCCAGCGCGCCTTGGCCATGGCCATCGGCGCCAGGCTCATGTTCTCCATGCCGCCGGCCACCACCACCTCCGCCTGCCCGGTCATGATCGCCGAGGCCCCGAGCGCGATGGCCTTCAGGCCGGATCCGCAGACCTTGTTGATCGTCAGGGCGGGGGTCTCCTTGGACAACCCCGCGCGAATCGTCGCCTGCCGGGCGGGGTTCTGCCCCTGACCGGCCTGCAGAACGTTGCCCATGATCACCTCGTCCACGGCGACCGGCGCGGCGCCGGCGTCCCAATCGGCCGCTTTTTTCTCGAGGTCGATTAGGCCCTGGTCCTTGAGCGTGTCCGGCGCAGCGGCTTTCATCGCCTGGCTGGGAGCCGGTTTGAGCTTGACGCGTTTGAGCGCTTCCTTGATGACCAAAGCGGCCAGGTCGATCGCCGGCACATCCTTCAATCCGCCGCCGAACCCGCCGATCGCGGTTCGCGCGCCGCTGACAATCACAGCTTCTCGCATAAAAAAATCCTCCCTATGTTATAAAATGACCTGCAATCTCAGATCCGGTCCCGATACCGCACCAAGGCGATTGTGTAAGGAAAAATTTATATCACGGACGCTTTAGCCTGGTCAATCAAGACTTTCCGGAACCGGCCTTCAGCTGGTAGTAGATTGTGCGGAGGTGGCGCTTGGGCTCGAATTGCGGGCACAGCCCGGCGAGGGATTCGGTCGAACCGATGATCTGGCAGCCGTCTGGCGCCAGAACGTTCGTCAGGCTTGCAAACAGCCGGACGCGATCCTGCTCCCCGAAGTATATGGCCCCGTTGCGGCAGAAGTTGATGTCGTGCTTGACCGGGAAGGCGAGCGACTCCAGCAGGTTGAGCTTGCGGAAGGTGGCCAGGGCCCGCAGCTCGTCGATCACTTTCCACCTGCCGTTGATGATCGAACCGCAGCAAAAATAAATAACTGATGCAAATACGTATACTTACAGCATGTTTATCAATTGGGTGCCGAAGGGGAAACTCGAGCCCCCATGAGGGAACCCCCACTAGGCCCTGAACGATACGTCGCTGAGTGTTTCAATTGGCCTTGAACTGGCCCAGCAGCGCCTGAATGATGGCCTGACTCATGTATCCCAGATGGACCACCTCATCAGCCGCACCCATTTTGATCGCCTCCTTGGGCATGCCGAAGACGACACAGCTGGCCTCGTCCTGCGCCAGGGTACGGGCGCCGTTGGTCCGCATGGCGAGCAGCCCCTTGGCCCCGTCGGCCCCCATGCCGGTAAGGATCGCGCCGACGGCATTGCGGCCCGCCACCTGGGCGACTGAGTGAAACAGCACGTCGACGCTCGGGCGCTGGTAGTGCACCCGCGGGCCGTCCTTGATCCGCACCAGGTAAGTCCCGCCGCTGCGGGCGAGGACCATGTGGTGGTTGCCGGGCGCGATGAGCGCCACCCCGGGGACCACGTGGTCGTTGTCGCGCGCCTCCCGCACCTCCAGCTGGCAGACCTCGTTCAACCGCTTGGCAAAAGAGGCAGTGAAGTTTTCCGGCATGTGCTGGACGATGACGATGCCCGGCGCGCTCGCCGGCATCCCGGTCAGCACCTCCTCGATGGCTTTGGTCCCGCCGGTGGAAGCACCGATGGCGATCACTTTGTGGGTGGTCTGCACCAGCAGGTTTTCAGCCGCCGGGCGTGCCGTCGGCCCGGCCGCCTTTACCGCTGCCGTGGGGATCTTGGCTATCGCCGCCGAGCGGATGGCGTGCGCAAGCGGTTGGGCCATGTCCTTGATGGAATAGGCCGCACCCGGCTTGCACAGGACCTCCACGGCCCCCAGATCCAGCGCCTTCAGCGCCAGCTCGCTGTTGCGCGGGGTCATCGAACTCAGTACGACCACCGGTGTCGGCAGGTGTTTCATGAGCTTAGCGAGAAAACTTAGCCCGTCCATGCGCGGCATTTCCAAATCGAGAGTGATCACATCGGGACGCAGCTCCACGATCTTGTCCCGCGCGACATAGGGGTCGACCGCCGTTCCGACGATCTGGATGTCGCTGTAGCGCGCAAGCTCCTCCGTGATCACTTTGCGCACCACGGCCGAATCGTCGACGACGAGGACCCTGATCATGACCCCACCCTCGGCACCGGCACGGGGCCGTCCAACTGCAAGGCCACCCGGCAGATGCCGCTCTCGACCGAGAAATTACTGGCGGCGTTTATCGGCCCGAACTCGCCGGCTCCCGGAGCGCCGCCGGCCAGGATGAACGGAGTTTGAATGTGGAATTCGGCGCTGTTGCCGCCGATCAGCGGCAGCAGGTTGCCGCAGATGACGTTGATCAGTTCGCACAGGGCATCGTGCTGGTCGTCGTCAGACAACGCCGAGGCGTCATCGGCCCCCAACATGTTGCCGGCAAGCTCTGTCAGAACGGGCCGGGACAGGCTGAGTTGCATTGCACCGCAGAGCGGCCCGTTGAACCGCACCCGCACGGTTGCAAGCTCCCGCGTGTCCTCCGGAGCCGGCCCCTCCAGCGGAACCGCAAACAGAAATGCCAGCTTCTCCAGTGTATCGACCACCACGTTGATGAGAATGCCGCTATTGGCTGCGCTCATGAAACACCTCGCTGCCCAGCACGTCCTTGACCGTGTCCCGGATTATTTCCGGCGAAAAGGGCTTGTGAATGAAACGGACGCCCTGGCCCTGCAGCCGATCGATGCGCGTCTGGCTGCCCTCGGTGGAGATGACGATCGTGGGGATCGTTTTCAGGTTGATATCGGCCTGCATCTGTTCGATCATCTCCTCGCCCGTCATCACCGGCATGTTGATGTCGGCGATGACGAGATCGATCCACTGCCGCTCAAGGGTTTCGAGACCCTCACGCCCGTTGGCGGCCTGGTGGATCTCCCCCAGTTGAAGACCGCTCAGTTTCATGGTCTTCTGAATCATCGAGCGCATCACGGCGCTGTCGTCGACTATGAGCACGTTGACTGCCATGGGGAACCTGCTTCTTTCCGCTTTGGTTTGTTGCCTCCCGCGACGCCGTGCGCTGCGCCTCTCGCTCACTTTTACTCCGCCAGCGCCTGCGAAAGCTCGCTCGCCCACTGCAGGGTCTGGCTGGCGACTTTTTCCAGATGCGAAGTGGTGATTCCCAACCGCTTCGTCACCACGGGCGAGGGCCGGTAGTTCAGTCCCTCGCGGCCCACGCCGATCCCGATCATCAGGCAGAGCATGTTCGCCACGTGGACGACGTCCAGCATCGCGTCGGGCCGCTCGGCTTTCTCGGGTTCGTGGTGCCAGCGCACGGCGTGCACGATGCCCTCCGGTAGTGACCACTTGGAAAGCACCTGGGCGCCGATTTCGGCGTGGTTGGTGCCTAAAACGATGGACTCGGCGGTCTCGAACGCGAGTCCCTGGTCCAGGGCTAGCGCAATCTTGGCATAACCGTCCTGGACGAACTGCCCCATCACGATCTTGCCGATATCGTGCAGCAGGGCCGCGGTGAATATTTCCTCCCCCGCGTCGAGCTTGAGTTCGCGCACCAGACCCTCGGCGGCCACGGACACTGCGAGGGAATGCCGCCAGAGCTCGCCGGCGGGCAGATCGTAGCCGGGCACCGTGCGGTCCATGACGGCGCTGGTGCAGGTGGCGATGACCATCTGGACCAACCGCTTCAACCCGAGCAGGATCACCGCCTGCCGCACGGAACCGACCTTGGACGGGAACCCGAAATAGGCCGAATTCGCCAGCCTGAGGAGGTTCGCGGTGAGCCCGGCGTCCTGGCGCAGGACCGCTTCGATCTGCGGCACGCTGACACGGGGATCGTCCACCATTGCGACCAGTTTGACCGCTGCCCCCGGCATGCCGGGCAATTTCTCGACCTGTGCAACGATGGGGTGGTCCTTGGGCGTCATAACAGCCTCTTATTGCCTCCTGTGCTGAGCGTGACCTCTCCGCTGGCGACTTCGAAGTGAATCGTGCGGCTGATCGTTCCGCCGACGTCCTCCGCCTCCAGCAGGATGTTGTTCTTCCACAAGAGCTTTTTCAGCACTGTGTAGTTGCGCTCGCCGATCTTGAACACCTCGTTTTTGCCCATCGGGTTGCCGCATCCGACCGCCTTCACCACCAGGCGCCCTTTGAGCGCCCCTTGCTCGTAGAGGGTGTGAAACAGCAGCGGTACCCCCGTGTCCACAAACATGGCGGGGTTGGCCTTGGCTTTCTGCGGATTGATGCTGGACAACGACAGCATCGCATGCAGCAGACCACCCACTTTGGCCACCGGGTCGAAGACCACCAGCCCCAGACAGCTGCCCAAGGCGTGAGTCACCAGAATGTCGCCGTTGCACCCGGTTTTCAAATCCCCGACGTTAACGATATGGTTCATGGATTCCCCGATCCGCGCGAGGCACCGTTACTTCCGGTACACCGCCGGTCGTACGTATCGAAATCGGTGCTTGACCGACGAAAGACCTTCCGAGTGACCCACGAACAGGTATCCCCCGGGCTCCAGGTAGTCCCAGAATCGGTTGATGAGCCCCTGCTGGGTGGGCTTGTCGAAGTAGATCATCACATTGCGACAGAAGATCACCTGGAATAGCCCCTTCATCGGCCAGGGATCCATCAGGTTCAAATAGGTGAAGTGCACAAGCGCGCGGACCTCGGCGGCCACCCGGCAGCTGCCGGAGCGGTCATTGTGCCGTGCGGCGAAGTATTTCCGGTACGCTGCTGACGGCACCTCGTCCACGACATCCGGCGTGTAAACCGCCTGGGTGGCCTTGTCGAGCATCCGCCGTGAAATGTCGGTGGCGAGAATACGCACGTCCTTGCGCTCGATTGCCGGCAGGTGCTCCCGCAGCAGGATCGCCAGCGTGTAGGGTTCCTCCCCCGATGAGCACGCCGCGCTCCAGAAACGCACCCGCGGCATATTGAGCCCGGGCAGCACCTGTTCGCGCAGGAAGTGGAAGTGGTCCACCTCCCGAAAAAAACTCGTCTTGTTGGTGGTCATGACATCGATCAAGGCCGCCGCCTCGCCGCTCCCCTGATCGCTGTCGATGAACTGGATATAGTCCTCCACCCGGCTCATCCCCAGAAAACGCAGCCGTTTCATCAGACGCGCGCGGACGAGGGCCTCTTTGCCTTCCTTCAGGTTGATCCCGGCAGTCCGATTAACCATGTCGCTGATCTTCTGAAACTGTTTCGGATTCAGGTCTGCGGCGTTTAACGTCATGGGGTTTCAGGTTCCTTCCCGCAAGCTCAGGCGGCCACAGCCAGACGTTTCGCCGCCCCGGCCTCGTCTTTTAGCCCCTCGCGACGATCCGGTGTGGCAAAACGCAGCAGCCCGCCGACGTCCAGGATCAACCCCACCCGGCCGTCGGGCATGATAGCCCCGCCGGAAATGCCGGGAATGTTTTGCATGGTCTCCCCCAGGCTCTTGATGACCACCTGCTGACGCCCGACCAACTCGTCGATGACGAGCCCGGACCGCCGCCCCTCATCCTCCACCACCACTACGATCGACTTGTTCAGGTCCTCCTGGGCATCCGCGATGCCATAGACCTGAGACATGCGGTACAACGGGATGAGTTTGCCCTGCAGCTGCATCATCTCGCCCTGGCCGAACACGGAGGAAACGTCCCCGGGCGCGGGCTTCACCGAGCGGATGATCGAAACCGTCGGGATTACGTATGTCTCGCGGCCGACATGGATCACCATGCCGTCGATGATCGCCAGCGTCAGCGGCAGGCTCATCTTGAAAACACTCCCCCGGCCCGGCCCGGCTTTGATCTCCACCTGCCCGCGCAGCAGTTCGATGTTCCGCTTGACCACGTCCATGCCCACCCCGCGCCCCGACACGTCGGTGACGACCTTGGCCGTGGAGAAGCCCGGCTCGAAAATCATGTTGAACACGTCCCGGTCGCTGAGGCTGCGGTCGTCGAAGTCGGGGGCGTTGCTGATGAGCCCCCGTTCCTTGCCCTTGGCGATGATCACATCACGGTCCAGACCCTTGCCGTCGTCGCTGATCTCCACCACTACGCTGCCGGCTGCATGGTAGGCCGCGAGCTTCACCGTCCCCTGCTCGGGTTTGCCGGCCGCCCGCCGCTCCTCGGGCGTTTCGACCCCGTGGTCCACGGCGTTGCGCACCATGTGCAGCAGCGGATCGTTGATGACGTCCACCAGGTTGCGGTCGATCTCGGTCTCTTCGCCTTCGGTGATGAAATTCACGTTTTTACCCAGCTTGCGGGACACATCCCGCACCAGCCGTGCCATCTTGCTGAAGGTGGCTTTCAGCTCCACCATGCGCATGGACATGCTGATCTCCTGCAGACCCCGGACAATTTTGGTCGTGTGGAGGACTTTTTTGGCCAGACCGTGATTCTGACCATCCACCACCACGGCATCCTGGGCAACCATGGAGTGGGCGATAACGAGCTCGCCGACCATGTCGATCAGCCGGTCCAACCGCTGCGTGCTCACCCGCACCGAGGCCTCCACGGCCTGGCCGCCGTCGCGCATCTGCTTCTGCGTGCGCAGTGCCTGCCCCACGTCGGCCACACTGGCCGCCTGAGACTTGACCAGGGCAACACCAAACCTCTGCCCGGGGTGCTCGCTCAGGGCCTGCTCGATCTGGCCCCGATCGACCTTGCCCTGAGCGACCAGAATGTCGCCGATGCGCGGCGAGCCGATGCCCTCCTGTTTCTCCGAGATGCCGGCAGCTTCCGGGTTTTTCAGCACGCACAGCAGTTCGTCGTACCCCTTGGGCTTGCGCAAGGGTCCTCCGCCCAGCGCCCTCTTCACGGCCTCCACCAAGGCCTTGATCATGTCCAGTCCCTGCAGCGTCAGGTCCGCGTAGCCCCCGCTGTAGCGGATCTCGCCGTCGCGCACGCGGCTAAGCAGGGTCTCGGCGTGATGCCCGAAATCCGCAATCAGGTTGAGTTCGAGAAAGCCCGAGGTGCCCTTGACGGTGTGAAAGGCCCGGAACACCTTGCCCACGGCCTCCGCATCCCCGGGGTCATGCTCGAGCGACAGCAGCGCCTCTTCCGCATTCTGGATGAGATCGGTGCTCTCATTGATGTATTCGGACATGAGGTCCAGATCGATGTTGGGGGGCATGTAATCGACGACAGCATCATCGTCCGAAACACTGGACACAAAGAGGTCGGTGGATTTTTCTGGTACCGGTTCCTGCGCCGATTCCGAACGCTCCTGCGCCGTGATGGCCTGATCCAGCAAGACACCGAGCGCGCCGATCACCGCCTCCGGCTCGGACACCCGGCCGCCGGCGAGTTCCGCGGCGCGTTCGGCGGCAGCGCGCAGATGCAGCCGGTAGCCCTGCGGCCGATCCTCGCCCTGGGCAAGACGCCTCAATCCCTCCTCCAACCGCACCCACCCATCGGTGTCCGACGCCGCAAGCTGCATGAGCAGTGCGGCCGCGTCGTCGAGCGTCAGCACTTCCGCCGTGCCAGCGGGCGCGGTCCCGGCACCGTGCGGCCCAAAGACAGCCGCCAGCCGTTCGCACGCTGCCGCCACCTCATCGCTCCCGGGGTTCCCGCTGCAGGCCTGCTCGGAGGCCTGCAGCGCCTCGGCCAAGGCATCGACGGCACCCAGCATATCGGGCACCGGTTTTTCGGAAAGCTGCTTTAGCCCTTGCACGGTTCTCTCCAGCACTTCTTTGACCCCCGGCGGCTCGGCCGCTGCGGCCGTCGCCACGCGCTGCACCTTGGCGGCCAGCTTTTTCCATGCCGCGCGGTCGCTCACGCTGATGGCATCCAACTCTTCCGCAAACTTTCTGAGTTTTTCGGTCACCGGTTGTCGGTCTTCTCCCATCGCGGGTTCCTCTCGGCTTCGAATGGTTGCCCGACCGCTGCTATTCGTCCAGACTTCGGGCAGGTTGATTTTAAGCGGCAAAATCCTACCCGCATTGCTCCCGAAACAAATCCTTCACCATTGATGATGTGCCTATGTAATAGTTAGCCTCGCAAACGACACACCCCATTTTGCAAAGAGACCCCGAGCGCCCATGCATATCCGGCGATCAACCAAAACCTTGATGCAGGGCCTGTTTACATGGCTGCCCGGGCTTCCTCGATCGAGTGCGCCACCGTGATTTGGTTTGTTTCATGAAACCCTTTCAACTCTTCGCCCTGCTTGGCGTTGGCGACCAGTTTCACGGCGACGTTTGCCTGCTGGCACAGCTGGAATGCAGCGATGATCAGTTTGATCAGGGGTATGTTGGTTTCGGATACCCCACCCATGTCCAGGACCATTTTCTTCAACTGAGCGGCCGTCATGTCCTTGATTTTGACCTTGAGGCTGTTTTCGAGTTCCACGGCGGACGGCCGCAGGACCTTTTCCGGCAGGGACAGGACGACGACGTCCTCGACCTGGGTGAAGTATTTGCAAGGCTTCTTGTCATCGACTTCCGCCGCCTTGGGTTCGAGCGGGATGATTTTACGCACCCGCTCGATTAAGTCTTCGCCCTTGAACGGCTTCACCATGTAGTCCTTGACGCCCTGCTTGAGGATATTCATGACGTTGTCCTTGCCGGACTCGGCGGTCAGCATGATAATGGGGATGTTCTTCAGATCCGCGTCCCCCTTCAGCCGCTCGAGCATCTCTATTCCGGTCATAACCGGCATGGTGATGTCGAGGATGATCAGGCCCGGTTTGATTTTTGCGGCGGCGGCCAGCCCCTCCACGCCGTTTTCGGCCTCGGTGATCTCACAATTATAGTTTTGAAACGCCTTTTTGACGATCATGCGAATCGTCTTGCTGTCGTCGACAGTCAACACTTTCAACGCCATCGTGATCCTCCTGCATAATTAATTGGCAGCCTTGATGAAGACTTCCATCAGGGCGGAATGGTGGCTGTTGCGGACACCGTATCGCTCATGACGGTCCCACCCCTTGG
>CAZLSV010000001.1:162533-163373 GCA_964562235.1 uncultured Desulfatibacillum sp. | reverse complement strand
CCCCCACAACCTCATCTACAGCGCTTTCAAGGAGAGCGAAAAGTTCAACTGGAAGAAAAAAGCGGAGATGGCCGCCAAGACTTCCGGTTATGGGTTTGAGGAGTACCCGGGCGGCCGCGACGAGTTCATCGCGGAGCTGGATTCCGTCTTTTCGGACCCGCGTATCTTCACCTACACCCCGCTCATCGTCTGCCGGGGACGCCGGCCCCTGAGCTGAAACGCCCAAGGGCCGCGGCCGCGGCATCCTGCCCCTTCACTTTCACTTACGATGGCGGTTGTTTCGGGCCAAATGGACGAGACGGCCGTCGTCGCAGGCCCGCGTGCGGCGGCCCGGAGCGGCCGGTCAACGACGGCGGGAGGCTACATATTGCGGGTCAGCCGGCTGAGATGCTTGAGATAGGCCTGGCCCGCGCCGTAAATATGGAAGGTCCAGAGGTGGTAGGTTTTTTCGACCGGGAGTGAATTCTCGCGGGCGTAGGCTTCGGGATAGACCAGCGCCACAATGTCTTCGATCCCCGCCGCCCGGGCGGACCGCTGCACGGCGGCGATGAAGATGTCGGGGGCCAGGCCTTCGCGGTCCAGGACGATCGCGTGGATGCAGTGGGTGAGGTCCGAGAGATTGAGGCCTAAGTCCGAGACATTGGCGATCATCAAGGCCTTCAGCCGGCCGTGGTGGGTCAATGCGAAGAGGTGCCGTTTGCGTTTGAAGCCGAGGCCCTCGTACTCCCGCTCCAGGGACTCGCTGCGCCAGGTGCCCGGCTCGAGGTCGAAGGCCTTCAGCATGAGCCCGCCGGAGGCGTGGCTGTAAAAATCGTTCAGATCGCTCAGGTCCTGGGCCTC
>CAZLSV010000001.1:160004-162523 GCA_964562235.1 uncultured Desulfatibacillum sp. | reverse complement strand
GCTGCCAGCCTTCCGGCAGGGTCGCCTCGGCATCCGGCGGGCTGGGCGGACGCACGTAGGCGAAGGGGTCGACCGAACAGGCCTGCGGGTTCTTGATGGACTGGGCAAAGCCGCCGAAAACCCGCTGAGGGAACTTGTTCTGCGGGCGGTAGTAGCAGACCAGGTAGTCCATGTGCAGGCTTTGGATACGGAAGGTGTCGTGGGTGAACAAGCTGATCTGGTTCAGAACGGCCAGTCCGGCTTTGTTCAAGGCCGACTTGCGGGCGGCGTGATGATGGATCAGCCAGGTGTTCTGCCAAAAGCGGACCATCGCCATGTGGCCGAAGATCACGCCGCTGCGCTGATAGACGAAATGCCGGGCGATCTGCGGGTTGCGCGTGTACAGCTTCTCGTAGGTGGCCTTGATCTGCTCCTTTTTTTTCTGGATCGAAGCGTATTTGCCCGGGTAGATGAAGCCGGTTTCAAACAGGAAGTCCCAGAGCGCCTCGAGATCGAGCTCGTTGCAGATGTAAGTGTCGCGGTCGTTGCTCTGATGCAGCATGGCCAGAAGTTTCACGTGCTCCTCGGCCGGCATGTCGATCAGCGCCAGCCCGCAGCGCGACAGGTCGGATCTGCCCCGGGCGCCCATGGCCTTGCGGAACACCACCTGCACGCTGCAGGAGAGCTTGAAGCTGTTGGCGAACCGGATTTCCACCGCCGGCAGGATCAAGCCCGGCATCATGACGGCGGCGTGATCGTCCTCCTCCACGGCAAACCCGGACCCGGACAGATCGATCACCTTGAGATCGGTGCGCCGGCCCGTGAGCGGGTGCCTGAAAACCAGGTTGGGAGAAGGGTTGAGTTCCTGTCGCCGGCTTCGGATTTCAGCCTTCCGGTAGCGGTGGATCTCCTGGTTGAGCGGCTCCATTACATAGCCGCGCAGGGTGGCACCTTCCGCGCTGCGGGTGATGCGGCACTCTCCGGTGAAAAAGGTTTGGGCGTCCCTGAAAATTGCCACGTTCACCGGCAGATCCGGGTCCATCCATTCGAAGCACTGCGGGGGTGTCGACCGAAGCTCGACCCGGAACGAGCGGGCGCTGAAATCCAGCAGCTGCCCGGTATACGAAGAGGCGTTCTGGCTTACGATCACGGAGATGTCGCGGCAGGTTTGCCGTTCGATCTTGCGGTGGCTGATCTCGTGGCCGCTGGCCGGCAGTTCCAGGCGCGCGCCGACGGCGTTGATTTCGATCACGGCCGGGACCGCCTGGATGAAACGCTGGCCGCGGGGGATCAGAATGTGGGCGAGATCATACGATTGAAGCACCGCGGACATTTCAGCGGGATGCGCCCACCGGCACTCCAGGCGTTCGTCTATGCACGGCTGCGGAAAGGCCGGGACCAGCACGCTGCGGTGGTAGCGCCGGTGGGTGAAACAGACCTGGATGCAATCATCCTGAAAGTGGGCCAGGTTCAGGCGGTTGATCAGCAGCTCCCGGTTGACCTTGATGACGGTGCCGCCGCCGGGAACATCGTTTTTCAGCGGCACGGGATCGGCCAGCAACTGCTTTTCCTGCGGGGTGAGCGCGGTGGCGGGAGTGGAGTCGGCTTCCGACTGGGGGGCGATCTCGATGCCACCGCTCCGGTCGTAATCGGTGAGGCAGAGTTTCGGGCTGGTGTTTTCCATGAAGTCCATACCGGTTCAGGTGAGAGTATTTCCAGGGCTCGCTTTGTCGCGTTCGTCGGACCTTATACCAACCGTATTATTCAAAAAATGTGGTATTACTTACGTATGGGCAAAGAAATCCTCAACAATGGAACAAATATTTCATATCAGAAGGTTCCTGGCGAAGCAAGCTGGATTCGCATTCCCCTGCCGGTATTGCCAATTTGTTAATTTGACTTATAATTCCCGACAAACAGGATAATCAAAGAGCCGGTGTGATAAGATCGGTTGAAATCGAAAAGGAGCCATGAGGATGGGAAACCAAATCCGGACGACGCTGCTGTTGGTGCTGCTCACAGTTCTGATCATGCTGATCGGGCAGTGGGTCGGAGGCCGTCAAGGCATGGTCATCGCACTGGTTGTGGCAGCCGGAATGAACTTTTTCAGCTACTGGTTTTCCGACAAGATCGTGCTGCGGATGTACAATGCCCAGGAGGTGGGGCCGCAGGAGTCGCCCGAGCTCTACGGCATGGTTCAGGATCTGTGCCGCCGCGCGAGCCTGCCGATGCCCAAGGTGTACGTGATCCCCCAGGAGGCGCCCAACGCGTTTGCCACCGGCCGCAACCCGGAGCATGCGGCGGTCGCCGTCACCGAGGGCCTGCTCAAGCTCATGAGCCGAGAGGAGGCCATGG
Source organism: uncultured Desulfatibacillum sp. (assembly GCA_964562235.1). Classification (GTDB taxonomy): domain Bacteria; phylum Desulfobacterota; class Desulfobacteria; order Desulfobacterales; family SpSt-501; genus SpSt-501. The sequence continues at coordinate 160,189 of CAZLSV010000001.1, read as the reverse complement.
GGGTCCTGGCCCACGAGCTGGCGCACGTGAAGAACCGGGACATTCTGATCGGCAGCATCGCGGCCACCATGGCGGGCGCCATCATGATGCTGGCCGACATGGCGCGCTGGTCGGCCATTTTCGGCGGCGGCCACCGGGACCGGGAAGAAGGCGGCGGAGGCGGCGGGTTGGGGTTGATCCTGATG
>CAZLSV010000001.1:157168-159994 GCA_964562235.1 uncultured Desulfatibacillum sp. | reverse complement strand
AGTACATGGCGGACGCAACCGGGGCGGCTTTCGCCGGGACCCCCGAGGGACTGGCGCGGGCGCTTGAAAAGCTGGGGGCCTATTCCAAGCGTCTGCCGATGGAGGCGAGCCCTGCGACCGCGCACATGTTCATCGTGAATCCGCTCTCCGGTCGCTCCATGATGAGCCTTTTTTCCACCCACCCGCCGCTGGAGGAGCGCATCGCCCGCCTGCGCGGCCAGCGATTTCAGAGCGCCCCGCCCTCTCCGGGCCCCGGGCCGGGCGACCCCCGGGACCCGGCGCGGGCCATGTGGGATCGCTTGTCAGGGAAAAAATGATGGTCGTGGGCCGGTGAAAACCCCGGCGGTCATTTCAGCAGCATTTGACATCGCCGGCGGCGGCGGACGCCTTGCGGCCTTTGAGCCATGCCTTGATGATGTAGGCGGCACAGCCCACCCCGGGAGTCACGTGGATGGCGGTGGTCGGGCAATTCCGAGCGCAGGCCCCACACTCCATGCAGCCATCGCGGTCCGAAACAAGCGCCTTGCCGTTCTGAAGCCGCATGACGCCGTGCGGGCAGACCAGGGTGCACATCCCGCAGCCGATGCAGTCCCCAGCGACCAGGGACAGGGTCGTGACGCCGGGAAGATGGCGAAATGTTTTCACCCCACGCGTTTCCTTTTCAGGCGGCAAATGCGGAGACCACCCAGATCAACGCGAAGGCCAACAACGCCGCTGCTTGAAACGGCATGGCCCTGCGCATTTCCTTTTCCACACCCGAAGGCGAGGTAAAGGGAGTGGCCCCTGTGAAGTTCATTCCCAGATAGGAGCTGACGGCGGCCGCAAGAAGTATGAGCGCCGCCGCCTCCGCTGCGCGCAGATGCGCCCACACCAACGCCGATAGGACGGCGCCCAGCGCTGCGCCGGTCCATGCACCTTTTGAGGCAAATGCCCGGCCGGGGATCCATGGCAGCAGGACCGGGGCGGCCAGCGCGCCGCCGAGAACTCCGACCGCATAGGCGGCGGCGGCCAGCAGTCCGCGGGCCCAGGCCGCCTGCAGCGAAAAAAAGCCTGAGCCGACGCCCGAAATCAAAAACAGGGCTGATAGAATGATAGCGCTCGGTTTGAGCGCCAAGGCCAGTTCGACCGGTACCAGGACCAGCCGTTCGGCCAGCGTGAAGGTCACCCGGCGCATGGGCTCGGCGGCCTCGAGGCCGGCCTCCAGAAAATTCGGTATGTCCCGCGCCTGCACCGGTCCCCACACCACCTCGAACCCGCTTTTTCGCTGCACCTGGCGGGCCGCCACGCCCGTCGCTGCGAGCTGGGGCAGTACCAGGCGCCGGTGGCACACGACCCTTTCAAGGCCCGTGCGTTGCACCTGGCGGACCACTTCGTCGGTTGAAAAAAGGCTTTTCCCGGCCGCACACCAGACGTTCACCCCGCGGGTGTCCAGCACCAGGATCCACGCGTCTATTCCCGACAATTCCCGGCGCAGGACGTCGAAAGTCAGTTTGTAATTGGCGGTCACGAGCACCACGGAATCCGGGCCGGGCGTCCCGATGCCGTAGAGCCCGGGTGCGACGGCGTACCGGTTTCGGCGCAGGCCGCAGCGCACGGAAACCGATCCAAGAATGTCTCTCACGCTGAGACGGGTCGCAGCGCGGGGCACCGGGCCGGCAGCGCTGTTCACAAACCCGCGGACCCACGTCAGAATGCGGTATCCCGGGCGTTCATAGGCGCTGCTGGCCGGCGCCGGCGGCGGCCCGCAGCACACCTCTTGATCAACCGGCCTGGGTACGGCCGGCAGGATTTCATTGACTACCGCCACCGAGCGTCCGGCGGCCGGTTGTGCCTGCTTTCCCATGGCGTTTTCCAAACCTCATCGATACCTTGCACCCGTGGGCAGCCTCCGTTCAGCGAGGCGGAGTTTTGCATTCACGGGTATTTTCAGAGGGGACGCACCGTTCAGGATCGCCGCCGCGGCAAAGGCTGCAACGGTCGTCACTGCAGCACTGGCAGTCGAAGCAGTCCCGGCAGGGATGTTTTTTCGATTCTGCCGGGCAGGGCGGCGGGACATAGACGTTTCCACTCAACCCTGGTAGCTTGGTGAAAGGCACCGCGAAAAATCCTCCTTTGAGGCTTCCGAAGGATGCTAAGACATCCTACGGTGCATGCAAGCAATGCCTACGGTGATCCCGCCCGATTCCGCCTCAGCCGGGATTCCAGCAGTTCGGCAACGGCCGCACACTCCAGTCCGAACGGCAGGTAGCCGGCATAGCCGAGAATCGGCATCTCGAAGATCTCGAAGCGGTGGACATACGGGATGCTGTATTTCCACTTGGCCAGGCTGCAGAAATTCCACATCTCCCAGAAAAAGCCGCAAACGAGCGCGGCCAGGACCGCGGAAACGGGTCCGGTCCAGTCGGATCCGGCCAGATCCTGGAGGGGGTGGGCCTCATGCCGTAGAGCCCTCAGCGAGACGAGGATCAGCAGCGGCGCCACCCACACCAGAGAGTGGAAAACGCCTGGCCAGATCCCGATGGCGGCGAGCCCGGCGGCGGCCGCCCCCAGCACCCCCCACGGAAGAAGCGGGTGGTTGAACCCGGTCAGCGGTTGCACCCGGCCGAAGGCGCGTCGGAACCCGTCGAAGGATCGGATCAGCGCCGCCGTGCTCAAGACCGCCGGCAGGACCGTGGCAAAAGGCAGGGTGGCGTACCAGAAATACTCCCACGGGCCGAAGTGTTCCCCGACATAGTACCAGTTCTGCACGAAGCGGTTGAGGTACTCGAAAAACCACCAGAAAACGGCGCTCATCGGGAACAGGGCCAGGAAAAAGCCCGGGCGGTG
>CAZLSV010000001.1:146902-157158 GCA_964562235.1 uncultured Desulfatibacillum sp. | reverse complement strand
CGACCGGCCCGTGCGCATCCAGCAGAGCGCATTGACCGCGACGATATAAGCCAGCCAGAGCGGGGTGAAGGTGTGCGGCTGGAAGGCCGCCATCCAGGCAAAGCGGGTCCACGCCAGGATCCACGCCGCCGCACCGGCGGCGGCCGCGGCCCAGCCCCATCCCGGGAAGGGCCGCGCCTCAGCCGCGGCCGCGGGCGGGCTCCGGCGCCAGGAGCCCCACGATCGCAGACCCAGCATCAAAACCACGGCCCCGATGAGCAGCGCGTAGAAGACGAAGGCCGGCCACGAAAAAGCGCCGTGCTGAATCAGGCGGGTTTGGGGCGGGAACTCGAAGTAGGGCGCCAGAGGCCTCCCGGCCAGCCGCACTCCCAGCAGCGGGAGCCCGAGCAGCATCCCGGTCAGGGGGATGAATATCCGCAGGAAGCGTTTAAGACGGAACATATTAATCGTCTTGAAATAATACAGCCTGAGAGTAGCCCCCTCTCCCCCGGAACTGTATAGACCGGGGGAGAGGGAAGGGTGAGGGGGCGTCCGTGTCGATACAATTATGCAAACCTTAATAAGTGACGAATGGTGAGCGTAACGCCGCGGGTGGGCGTTTATCAACAGCCGGCTAGTGGGCCCAGCCCGATCGCATGCTCTCCGGCAGCTCGCACTCATCGGAGGCCTTGCGGGCCTCGACATAGTGGGCCGCCGCCAGCGCCGCGGTGCAGCCGTCGGCCGCGGCGACCACGATCTGGCGCGCGTACTTTTCCCGCAGATCGCCGATGACGTAAATGCCCGGGATGGTCGTGGCGCAGCGATCGTCGGTGACCACGTAGCCGTCGGCGTTCTTCTTGATGCCGGCCGGCACCAGCTGGTTGTTCGGCACGAAGCCGATGAAGACAAACAGACCGTCCGTGGCCAGTTCGCTCGCCTGCCCGCTGCGGGTGTTCTTCAGCTCCACCGCGCACACGCCCTCGGCGTTCGCCTTGACGGCTGTCACCACCGAGTCCCAAACGAACTCGATCTTGCATTCGGCCTTGGCCCGTTGCTGGAGCAGCATTCCAGCGCGCAGCTGGTCCCGGCGGTGGACGATGTACACCTGCTTGGCCAGCTTGGCGAGGTAGAGGGACTCTTCGATCGCCGAATCCCCGCCGCCGACGACGGTAACCGTCTTGTTGCGGAAGAAAAACCCGTCGCACACGGCGCAGTAGGAAACCCCCTTGCCGTAGAATTCCTTTTCGCCGGGCACTTCCAGCTTGCGGGGATTGCCGCCGGTGGCCAGAATCACGGCGTGTCCTTGCAGGCTCTCGCCGCCCGCCAGGCGGACCGTGTGACATTCCAGGCCCGGCTCGATCGCGACCACTTCCTCGGACCGGATTTCCAGGCCGTAGGATTGGGCGTGCTGGGACATTCTCAAGGAGAGCTCCGCTCCGCCGATGCGTTCATCCCCCGGCCAGTTTTCCACTGCGTCCGAAAGATTCACCTGCCCCCCCGGCGCCCCCATTTCCACCAGAACGGTCTTCAGTGCGGCGCGCATGGCGTAGATCCCGGCAGTCATGCCGCCGGGGCCCCCGCCCACGATGATCAGGTCATAGATTCCGACGCAAGCCATGAGAGACTCCTTTACGGGGTGGCGGCTGAAAGCCGGTCGGTGTAAGCGGTGAAGGCCTGCATGATCGCCCGGGTCCGCGCACCCGGTTTGCCGGCGCCGATCACGTCTTCGTCCACCCGGACGATGGGCACGATCAGGCGGTTGGAGGAGGTGATGAACACTTCATCGGCGGCGATCAGTTCGCTGCGCTGGATGTCGCGGAGGTCGATCGGGCAGGTCCCCTCGGTAACGCCGAGCACTTTCTGGCGGGTGACCCCGTGCAGGATCCCGGTGTCCGGGGTCACCAGCTTTCCGGCGATAACGGCGAAAATATTGCAGGTGGTGCCTTCGCGGACCCAGCCGTCGGGGTCCACGTAGACGGCCTCGATGGCCCCCTTCTGGCGGGCTTCGGCCAACACCAGGATGGCCCGGATGTAATCGATGCTTTTGGCGCCGGGGATGGTCCGCGTGTGGGGCGCGGTGATGATCTTGGCTCCGTCCGCGTACCAGGTTTCAGGGTACCGGCTCAACGAGGCCACCATGATGGCGATGCGCGGTCGGCCCTGAGGGGTGATGAAATCCGGGCTGGAGCCGCCGGTGACCAGAATGCGAACGTTGGATTCCACCGGGGGGTTGCGGCCGAGGGTTTCCTCCACGAGATGGATCATTTCGGTTTCGGAAACCGGCAGATCGATGCCGATCTGCAGCGCTGAGCGGAACAGGCGGCGGATATGGTCCCTGATAAAGATCACCTTGCCATTGTAGGTGCGCATGAAATCGAAACACCCGTAGCCGCGCAGCAGGCCGAGATCGTTGATGGGGAAGACCGCTTCGGAATCCGGGACGAATTTTCCATCAACATAATAGACATTGGCCATGGGTTGCCGTTACCTCCTGTCGCGTTGGGATTAGAAAAACGACCGCATTATACGACCGGAACCGCCGGGTGACAAGCATGGAATGCAACTGAACTCATGGAATGGATTCGTCTAAAGAGTTAGCGGGTTCGTGCCGATATCCTCTCCGAGGGGCGCTCATCGCCGGTCCGGGCGGTGACGTACGTCGATTTCCGGCGACCCTGTCCGCTCCGGCAGCCAGCTGCCGGGTCCGTTTCCAATAAATAAGGAACCCCTATCGTGAGTTCACACGCCAAGAACGCAGAGACCGTTGCGGCCGGCCCATCGGCGGCCGCAGGGCCCGAGAGCCGTTTCGTGGACATCATCGAACTTCTGATCGCCGGGGGCCAGCTCACCCGTGAGCAAGTGGCTTACGCCCAGCGGATCCAGTCCAAGCTCGATGCACCGCGCCCCATCCTGGAACTCCTGAAGGAGCTCAAATTCATCGCCGAAGACCAGGTCAAGGAAGTCGTCCGCAAGATCCAGGGCCCGGTGAGCATTGGAAACCTTCTGGTCGAACTCGGCTACATCCGGGCGCCCGATCTCGAGGTGGCGCTGAAAATCCAGGAGGAAACCCGGCCGCGCAAGCGCCTCGGGGAGATCCTGCTGGAGCGCCGCCTGGTGGATGAACGCACCCTGATCGAAGTGCTGTCCCTGCAAATGGGCTTCCCCTACGTGGAGCCGGACTTTGTGGAGATAGACCCCAAGTTGTTTCACCGGGTGCCGCTGAAATGGTACGAAAACCACAGCTTCATTCCCGTGCGGCTTGAAAACGGAGCGCCCCTGGTCGCCTTCTCCGACCCGATGGACAAGGAAGAACTGGCGGCCGCCCGTGAAATTTTCGGCCCCCACCTGGTCGTGGCCATCGCGCGGCGAGGCTCCATCGAACGGGCCGTCAAGCGCGCCCAGAACGCCAAGCAGCGGGAGCGCATTTCGCCTTCCGATGAAAATTCGATCATCGCCCTGGTCAACGGCATCATTGCGGCCGCCGTTGAGCGCAAGGCCAGCGACATCCACATCGAACCCCTGAAAGAGCACATTCGCGTGCGATTCCGCCAGGACGGGGTGCTCGTCCATTACGAGGATTTCCCGGCCGCATTGATGGGGGCCGTCACCAACCGGCTGAAGGTGCTGTGCGACGTGGACATTACCGAGAAGCGCCGACACCAGGGGGGGCGTCTCTTTTTCGAACACGGCGAAACTCAGCTCGACCTGCGGGCGTCGTTTTACGTGACGGTGCACGGCGAGAAAATCGTCCTGAGGCTCCTCAACCGCCAGGGTGTCCTGATCAATATAGACGACGTCGGCCTGGCACCGCGAATGCTCGATCGCTTCAAGGAAGACGCCCTTTACCTGCCGAGCGGGGTCATTCTCATCACCGGGCCGACGGGTTCGGGCAAGACCACCACGGTCTACAGCTGCATCAACCACATCAACGACCCGCAGACCAGCATCGTCACGGCCGAAGAGCCGGTGGAATACGTCATCGACGGGATCTCCCAGTGTTCGATCAACCCGCGCATCCAGCTGACCTACGAAGAGACCCTGCGGCACATCGTGCGCCAGGACCCGGACGTCATTGTCATCGGTGAGATCCGCGACACGTTTTCGGCGGAGATCGCCGTTCAGGCGGCACTCACCGGCCACAAGGTCCTCACCACTTTCCACACCGAAGACAGCATCGGCGGCCTGATCCGGCTGCTCAACATGAACATCGAGGCGTTTTTGATCTCCTCGACCGTGGTCAGCGTCATGGCCCAGCGGCTGCTTCGCCGGGTCTGCCCGGACTGCGCGGCGGCCTACCGCCCGACCCCGCTGGACCTTCAGCGCCTGGGCTATGGATACGCCGATGTCCACGGTGCTGATTTCCGGCAGGGGCAGGGGTGCTCCCGGTGCCAGTACACCGGCTACCGGGGCCGGGTCGGAATCTTCGAGCTTTTGATCCTCAACGAAGAGATCCGCAACGCGATGATTGAACACAAGACCAGCCAGGAGATCCGCCGTGTCAGCATCGAGGCGACCGACCTGGTGACCCTCATGGAGGACGGCCTCGTCAAGGCCGCCGCCGGCATCACCACCATTGAGGAACTGCTGCGGAGCCTGCCGCGGCTGCAGAAACCGCGGCCGCTGCCGGAGTTGAAGCGGCTGTTGGAGGTGTGAGCATGGGCGAGAACCAATCGTTTATCGAAATCGTCGACAACCTGATCACTTCCCGCCAGGCGCGTCTGCCGGTGTTCAACACCAGCACCGCCCGCATCCAGCAGGAGAGCAGCAAGGAGGAGCCGGACCTGCGGCAGATCGAAAAGCTCATCGTGAACGACCAGGCCCTGACGGCCGAAGTGCTGCGGTTCTCGAACTCCTCCTTCTACAAAGGGTTGACCCAGGTCACCACGGTGCGCAACGCCATCGTGCGCCTCGGGGTCAACGAGGTCTCCAACATCGTCATGACGGTGACCCACGAGAGCCAGTTCCGCTCCAAAAACCCGTTTCTTCACAGCGTCATGCGCAAACTCTACCAGCATGCCCTGGGCACTGCCGTAGCCTCCCACTGGCTGTGTCGGCATTGCGGCCTGCACGGGATCGCGCACGAGGCCTTCTTCGCGGGGCTGCTCCACGACGTCGGCAAGCTTTTCATTCTCACGGTGGTCGACGATCTCATGCATTCCGGACGCCACACCATCAACCCCTCCTCGGCATTGCTGATGGAGGCCATGGACCACCTCCACACCGGCCACGGCCACACCCTCATGCACCACTGGAACCTGCCGGAAAGGTATGCCGAGGTGGCGCGCGATCACCACGCGGAAGCCCTGGATTCGGAAAACTACCTCGCGCTCACCGTGCGCTTGGCCAACAAGACCTGTCACAAAATGGGCATCGGCCTGCGGCAGGACGCCGGTCTGGTGCTGGTGGCGACCCCGGAGGCCAACGAACTGCACATGTCCGAAGTCGACATCGCCAAGATGCAGATCCTGCTGGAGGACTCACAGGCGTTGGGGGTCAAGAATTGATGGACGCAGCATCCGGATTGGAACGAATCAACCCCGGCCCCTGGGTCATCTCCGAGGGGCGGCTCGCGCGCTTGGACCCCGTCGGATTCGACCCGGAGGCCGCGCCCGGGGTCGTCAAGGAATACCGCCTGTCGGAGATCGGCCGCTACCTGCTCAATCCCCATCCGGTCGAGATCCGGAAAAGGCTCGTCGGCTGCGAGGTGCATCCGGTGCGCACCGGGCTGGCGCGGTTGCTGCCGGGGTTCCTGCGGCCATCGGTTGACCGGCGCCGCCGGACCGAGGTCATCCTCTCCGGGCTGAAGCTGAAACTTCCCGCCCTGAAGGACGGGGACCTCGAGGCCCACTTGCGGCGGGTGGTCGATGAGTTGCGCGTCTTCGACCCCTTCGGTAAAAAACTGGCGCGCCTGGATCCGCGGCAGATATCGCACCTGGTGGGCATCTGCGAGGACACCGGCAGCGGCTATTCCTACCTGAAGCTCCAAGGGTCCACCGAGGACAAGATCCGGTATCTCACCCAGCACGTCAGCCGGGATGTTCGCGTGACGATTCACCGGGCGCACGTGAGCGAAGGGCTCTTCGAGCTGCGCGCGTTCCCGGCGGCCGGCTTCAACCCGGCCAATGCCTACAAGCTTATGGCCTACACCCGCGCCGGCCAGCCGGCAGCCTGCGTGCTCACCCCGCTCGGCCACCTGGACTTCCGCCTGCCGGACCCCCAGGCCATCAAGTACGCGAGCCTGGTGGAGAACAGTCTGAAATTCTGTGCGGCCTTCCGCAAGGCGTTCGAGGCCAGTTTCGCCGGGGGGGCGCGGCCGGTGCGGCTTGTTTTCAACCGTCAGCTCGAGGTGGACTACGCCAAGGCCAATTTCCCGGAGGTTTACCGTGACGCCTTTCAGGCCTCGGAGACGGCCGCCACCCACCGTCACCTGGTGAAACCGATGCTGAACTGCATGCAGACCTCGGTCTCGCTGAGCTATCTGCCGTTTACCGACAGCGGCGACGAGCGGCTGCTGACCAGCAGCTGCATCCTGCACGATGTGCGCGCGCTCGAGCCCCTGCGCAAGAGCCTGCCCGCCGTCCATGCCGAGATGAACCGGCGGGCCTTCAGCACCGAGGCCGGTCGGTTTTACGTTCTGGATTCCGTCACGGGGACCGCCCATGCCAGCTGACTACAAAGAAACGGACCACGACTGGATCCGGGAGCTCCTGGATTACCCGCGGATCCTCGATCAGAGACTCGGTTTTTTCGATGACACCTCCCAGATCGGCATGCCCGCGGACCCGATCGAGCGGGTCATCTTCCAGGATCGGGCCAAGATGGCGATCCGCAAGGTGGCCCAGAACCGCGGCCACATGCTGATGGTCGGCCGTCCCGGCACGGGCAAGTCCCTGCTGGCCGACATGTTCAAGGAGGTCCTGGACCGGTCCATCGGCGATTACCTGCGGCCGCAGGACGCCATTGTGGTTTTCCCGGGCAAGGACAAGAACCACATTTGCGTCGCCTACGAGACGCCGGAGAAAATCGACCGGGCCCTGGAGGAGATTCGAAAGGGGCTCGACACCGCCCAGAACAGCGGCGAGGAGTTCAGCCTGGAGGAGCAGATCCGTTCCGTGCGCAGGGTCAAGCACTGGCTGCTGGCGGCGACGGCGGGAACGGCGGCGGCCGGGCTGCTGTTCGCGCCGGCCCTTGTGGCCACGGGGTTGGCCGGCATGGGTGCCATTTTTCTCTACATCCAGGAGAACAACCACCGGGTCCAGGAAAAGATCCAGCAAGAGACCGGCGGCAGCCTGCGCAACGACGTCAAGCACCTGTACGACATGGTCCCGGAGGTGTTGTACGACCCGCGCCAGGAAAAAGAACTCATGGCGCGCATCTCCGAGCCGAGCGCGCGCAACATGAAAGGCGGGTTCCGCCACGACCCCTACCAGTCCGGCAATCTCCACACCCCCTGTCACAAGCGTGCCTACCTCGGGGCGCACGCGACGGCCCCGATCATCTACATCGACGAGTTGAAGACGCTGGTGAAGATGGGATACATGGCGGATCTGCTCGAGATCATGCAGAACAAGAAATACATCCTGGAAGGCGGTAAGAACGCCGGCAGCGGCGCCGCCGACCGTTCGGAAAACCCCCTGCGCGCGGACAACATCATCGTCGCCTGCTGCAACCACGACACGCTCAACTACCTGCAGGAAGAGGGCGACGGCGCCTTTCTCTCACGCATCGAGGACAAGGGCGAGATCGTGCACATGGAAAGCGCCGTGGCGGAATCTCCCGAGAGCATGCGCCAGGTGGCTCAGTACGTCAAGCAGGAGATAGTCAATTTCGGAAAAGATCTGCGCCGGGCCTGGGGGGAGGTGATCACCCGGGAGGGCTACGAGAGCGTGCGCGAGCGCAGCGAGCAGATCTTCGGCCGGGGCCTGCCGGCGGATTTCCGGTTGCAGGAGCGTGAGTTTTCCCGGCATGCGGTCATGGAGATCGTCAAGGAGCTGCGCTGCCGGGCGGCCGACGGCAAGCTCAGCAGCATTCTGCGGCCGATCAACGGCATCATCAAGTCCGCGGAGTTCGAGGCCATTATCGAGAACTCGACGCTGGTGGAGGCGGTTCACGTCCGCAAGGCCCTGGAGGAGCATCTCAGCCTGGAAGGCAGCCTTTCCCGGGAGATCGGAGAGCACAAGAAATACCTCAAGAAGTACATCACCTCGATGACCGACTCGATCGGCTATGTCGTGGGGCTCGCGGTCATCCACTCCAAGTCGAGCGGCCAGATGCACGGTCAGCCGCTGCCGATTCACTGCCAGATCAACGTGGGCAGCGCCGACAAGGTGGCCGCTCCGGGCAAGATGGGCGAAATCGCCAAGGCGGCGGCGCAGAACGTGCGGGCTTCCATCAAGAAGGTGCTGAAGAACATCGGCGCACCGAACGTGGGCTACGAGATGCACGTGGAGTATATCCAGGCCCACGGCGGGGTGGAGGGCGACAGCGCCTCGGTGGCCATGGACATCGCCCTTATATCGGATTTCATCAAGCAGCCCGTCAACCAGCGCTTCGGGGTGACGGGCTCCCTCACCGGCGACATCATCCTGGCGGTGGGCGGGGTGACCGAAAAAATCCGCTCGATCATGGACCCCGAGCTCGGAATGGAAGGGGCTTGCATTCCCTGGCTGAACAAGCACGACATCGAGCCTCTGCTGGTCAACGCCGAGGCCGAGTACATCCAGCACGGCGAGATCCCCGGCATCCGCATCTACCGCGGGCCGGGACGGACGGAGCCCTTCGACATCTACTTCTGCAAGACGAAGTACAGCGTGTATCAGATTCTGATGGGCGTGAACCGTGAGCAGGTCGAGGCGCGCATGGCGGGGCGCAGCCGGCAGGACCTGGAGTTCCTTCGCAACGTCGGCCCCGTGAACGAGCCCCCGCAGAAGGCGAACGCCTCAGCGTGCGGTCGCTATCCATCCGGCGGCTGAACAGGTTAAACGCCCGCATCTCAGGCACCCGCGGAGCAGGGTGCCCGCCGCGGCGCGCCGCCACCACCCTGTCCGCTACGCCTTCGTCATCGACGCGAGCAGCGCCGCCAGAAATTCTTTCAGGTTGGCCAGTGACGGCACATGCAGGCGCTCGGTCGGTGAGTGCGCGTTTTCCGTGGTGGGGCCGAGGGAGATCATGTCCATGCCCGGGTAGATGTTGCCGATCAGGGCGCACTCGAGACCGGCATGCAGGCCGCGGACGGCCGGCTCTTGGCGGTACAGGCCCCGGTAGACGTCCCGGCAGCGCGCCAGCAGCGGCGAGTCGGGGTTCGGCGTCCAAGGCGGGTATTCCGATTCGGTGTGCGCACGGCCGCCGGCCAGGGCGGCCGCCGCGCGCACCTGGCCGGAGATGGCGGCCAGCCCGGGCCGCGACAGGCTGCGCTGGCTGGTGACGATTTTCTGGCCGTCGGCGGTTGTTTCGGTGATGGCCAGGTTGCTGGAGGTCAGCACCAGGTCGTTGAAATCGGGGTCCATCTGCGCCACGCCGTGCGGCAGGGCCAGCAGCAGGTTGAGGACCGTGCGGGCATCCTCCCGGGACATGGCCGAGGGGCCCGCGGGCGGGGCCGGTGCATCTGCCAGGGACAGGCGCAGGCCGGTCTCGCCGGGAAACTCCGCCCGGAACGCCGCGGCCCATTGCGCGACCTGCCGCTGGAGCCCCGCCACGCGGTCGGCCGGGCAGGCGACCTCTCCCCAGGCATCCCGGGGGATGGCGTTGCGCCGCGTGCCGCCGGCCGCCGCCATCAGGCGGACCGTGTCGTCCTGGAGCAGGGCGTCGAGCAGCCGGGCCAGCAGTTTGAGGGCGTTGGCGCGCGGCCGGTGGATGTCGATGCCGGAATGACCGCCGGTCAGCCCCCCCACCACGACCCGCACCCGCCGGTGTTCTTCGGATACCGGCGTAAAGCGGATTCCCAGCTGAATCTGGACGTCCCTTCCGCCCGCACAGCCGACCGTGAACACACCCTCGGTTTCCGAATCCAGGTTGATCAGAAGTCGGCCCTCGAGGAGCCCCGGTGCGAGCTTCTTGGCCCCGGTCAGCCCGGTTTCCTCGTCCACCGTGAAAAGCAGCTCGAGCGGCGGGTGCCTCACGGAAGGATCCTCGGCCAGCGCCGCTCCCAGCGCCAGCGCCACCCCGTTGTCGGCGCCGAGCGTGGTGTCGTCCGCCCGGAGCCAGTCCCCCTCGCGGATGAGCCGGATGGGGTCGCGGGAAAAATCGTGCGGGGATTCGGGAGTCTTTTCGCACACCAT
>CAZLSV010000001.1:104910-146892 GCA_964562235.1 uncultured Desulfatibacillum sp. | reverse complement strand
GTCGAGATGCCCCTGGAGGACCACCGTCGGCGCGCGTTCGCAGCCGACCGTGGCCGGCACGCGGATCAACAGGTTTCCGGCGGCGTCGCGCAGGGACGGCCAGCCGAGCCCGGCGGCCCACGCCTCGAACCAGCCGGCGGCCGCTTCCTCGTTTTTGGAACAGCGCGGAATGCGGCTGATCTGTTCGAATATCTCCAGTGTGCGGCGAATGTCGGTTCCCATGGTCGTGGGTTCTCCTTTCTGATGTCCGCACCTCTTATGGAATGTTCGCGGCGGTGAGTCAAGCTCCGGAGAAATGAACAGCTCCGGAGAAATGAAATCGCTCTTGACAACGGAAGGGCCGCCGGGCTACTGAGTCGCATCATAACGGCACTGCGCGCCGTGCACATCGAAGGTTATGTCAGGCGGAAGCCATCCAGACCGGGTCTGGGTGGCTTTTTTGCTTCGCGGAGCAGGCCGCGGTCGGTCTTGCCCGCTGCCCTCCCGGGCGGGAGGCTTGATCCATGAAGAAAAATCCGGCACCGGCGGCAGAGGGTGCCAATGGCCCGCCCCGATGGACAGGGCCGGGGGAGGAGAGAAGGAGTATCCCGTGGCTACTAAAATTTCAGTTCTGGCCGGCTATTTCCTGGTCGTGCTGGCGATCGGCTGGTTGACGCGCACCCACTGGAAATCTACTCCGGCCGCCTATTTCCTGGCCGATCGCAAGCTCGGCACCGTGGTGCTGCTGGCGACCATGGCCGCCACCAACTTTTCGGCCTTCACGGTCTTCGGGACCTCGGGCGCCGGCTACCGCGATGGATACAGTTTCTTTCCCATCATGGGTTTCGGCACCGGCTTCATGGCGTTGAGCTTCTGGGTCATCGGCCGCAAGGCCTGGCGGATCGGCCGCGAGCGCGGAATCATCACGCCCGCCGAGCTCGTAACGTCGCTTTACGACAGCCCGGCGCTCTCCTTGCTGTTCGCACTGGTCATGATCGTCTTCACGGTCCCGTACCTGGCACTTCAGCCCATGGCGGCCGGCTATGCGCTGGAGGAGCTGTTGGGGCTGCCCTATTTTTACGGCAGCGCCCTGATCACGGCCATCATTGTGCTTTACACCTTTCACGGGGGGATGCGGGCGGTGGCCTGGACCGATCTTTTCCAGGGGGTGTTGATGGTGGCGCTGCTCATTGCGGCGATGGTGATCGTCGCCCATCACCACGGCGGGTTTCTCGCCGCCAACCGCACCGTCATGGAGATGAAACCCGAGCTCTTCTCCCGGCCGGGCGGCATGGGCCAGTATCTTCCAGGGGTCTGGTTCAGCTACATGGCGCTGTGGTTTTTCTGCGACCCCATGTTCCCCCAGCTGTTTCAGCGCTTTTTTGCCGCCAAGAACGAGCGCACCCTCGGCCGCATGATGCTCTGGTACCCGCTGGTCTGCACGGTGGTGTTCTTCGCGCCGGTGGCGGTGGGCGTATTGGGGCATCTGTCATTCCCCGGCCTCGTCGGCAAAGAGGCCGACCGCATCCTGCCCATGGTGGTGACGGTGGCCGCCGGGGACTTTCTCGCGGCGCTCGTCATCGCCGCCGGGCTCTCCGCGCTCATGTCGACCATGGACTCCCAGCTTCTGACGTTGAGCTCGATTTTCACCCGCGACATCCTGCCGTTGATGCGGCGGCGCCAGACGACCACCAGCCTGCCCGGCCGGTTGTTCGTGATCGGGCTGAGCCTCGCCGGGCTGGGCCTTGCCTATCGGCCGCCGGCGACCATCCTGCAAATTGCGACCGCGGCGTTCACGGGCCTGGCCGTCTTGTTCCCGACGGTTTTTTTCGGCCTTTATTGCCGGCGGGTGCATTCGGCCGCTGCGATCCTGTCCATCCTCAGCGGGGAAGCCGCCCTGGCGGCTTTTCATCTGGGGTGGGTTTCGCCCGGCCCGTTCCTGCCGGTGGTGTGGGTGATGCTGGCGGCCCTCGGGGTCTACCTGGCGGTCCACGGGCTGATGACGGCCCGGCAGGGCGGCCTGCGCATCGGTCTGCCCGGCTGGTTTACGGATCGCTATGTCCTTGTGTCGGTGGCGATATTTCTCCTGGCGATGGATTTCTGGGCCTGGGGAGTCAGCCGGCCGTCGGTCTTCGGCCTGCCGTTCTGGATCGCATATTTCGTCCTGCTCTCCGCCTTGCAAACGGGCGCCATGGCCTGTATGGTCCGCAGGGACCTGGGGCCGTGGGAGGAGCGGCGCTCCCGCCAAGGGCCTATTTCCTGACGCGCGAAACAGAAGGCCCTGTCGATGGCTGCCAAACGAATCCCGCTTTTCCCGCCTGAAAAAAGTTAGCCGGGTTCAAATCATGGCCGCGATGGGACGCCGGGCCGTGCGATCCGGCCGGACATCGTCGACGATCGTCACGGCGATGCGGCGGCGCCGGTCGCGCAGCTCCACTCGATCTCCGGGGTCGAGCCGGCGCGTGACTTTCACGAACCCGCAGCTGAGGCCCTTCGGCTCGAAACCCTCCGGCTTGGCGGGGCTCGCCACGCTGTAAATCCGGCCCCCGTGCCAGCCGATGCCCATGTCGGTCGTGCAGGTCAGCACGCTGCCGATGGCGGCCCCCTCCGCATCCAGGACCTGCGGGTGCTCCTCGATCGACACCTTGCGCGGGTCGCTGCCGACAAACGCCAGCGTGTGCTCGGCCGTTTTCAGGCGGAGCAAGGCCTCCGCGCCGATGAAGCGCTTGGTGAAACCCGCCCGATCCGAACGATACGGCAACGCGAATGGCCACGGGTTGTTGGCGAAAGGCCAGGCGCCGATATCCTGGTGGGACAGCGGCAGGACGGCGCCGGCCCGCAGGGAGTCGCGCGCGGCCAGACCGCAGGGCACCAGGCCGAGATCCCGGCCGGCCATGAGGACCATCTCCCACAGGCGCGGCAGATGGTCGGGTGGCACAAACAACTCGAACCCGAACTCGCCGGTGTAGCCCGTGCGGGAGAGCAGGACGGGAGTGCCGTCCGACAGACAGGCGCCCGGTGAGAGCGGGGAGCTCGGGTCGAAGTGCCCTTTGAAGGCAAAATAGAAGAGCTTTTCGAAAACCGTTGCCGGGTTTTTCAGGATCCGGCCGAGCACCTTGGCGGCCATGGGGCCCTGGATGTCGATCTTTCCGAGTCGATCGGAGAGATCCACGACGCGGGCCGTTCGACGGCCGGCGTTCGCGGCGAGGTGCCCCGCGATGACCGCCCCCATCCCGGCATTGACGACCACCAGGAAGTCCGCCTTCGCCAGACGGAAGACGATGGCGTCGTCAATCACGTGACCGTTCGGGTCGAGAAAAACGCCGTACACGGACCGACCGGGGGGCAGCGGCGCGTGGTCGGTCCCCATGCAGGCGGAGAGGTCCTTGGAGAAGCACAGCTGCAGCAGGTCGAAGGCCTCGGCCCCGCTCACGGCGACGACGGCCATGTGGCTCGTGTCGAACAGTCCCGCATCCGACAGAACGCTCAGGTGTTCGTGCTTGGCGCCGGCCGGGTACCAGAGCGGC
Source organism: uncultured Desulfatibacillum sp. (assembly GCA_964562235.1). Lineage (GTDB taxonomy): Bacteria > Desulfobacterota > Desulfobacteria > Desulfobacterales > SpSt-501 > SpSt-501. Next base: position 143,386 of record CAZLSV010000001.1, on the reverse strand, counting down.
ATCTCATAGCCGCCGAACACGCCCATCTGAGCGCCTTTCAGGGCATGCCACCGGTTCAACGGAGTTTTCTGGATCATCTTCAGCGAAGCCTCCAACGGTAGAGATTCGGACGATCAGCGCTTGCTGGTTATTTCAAAACAGACCTGACCGGCAGCGCCCCCTCGCCCGAACCCTCTCTCCCGATTCCGGGGGAGAGGGGGGATTCGCGTCAAGACCCACAGGCCAGGCTTACTCCTCGGCGCCCGGATGCCACAGGTAGTAAAAGCCCGGAGAGAGCGCCGGGAGCAGGGCTGAGAGCCCCGTGTCGAACAGGACGGCGGGGCGCCCTCCTTCGTAGGAGGTTACGGGGTTGTAGATGTTGTCGTCGGGGTATTCCACCCGCCGGTAGACCGTGACCCGGGCGTCTTCCTTCACTCCGGCCAGCGTTTTGGCTTCGGTCAGGGCATCCGGCATGTAGCCGATGCGGTCCACCAGCTTCAGGTTCACGGCCTCCTGCGCCAGATACACTCTGGCCGTGGCCACCGCGGCCAGTTGGATCGGATCCAGCCCGCGGTGGGCCTGGACCAGGTCAAGGAAGCGTTTCGCCAGCTGGTCCGTCATCGCCTGGAAGATGCGCTCCTCCTCCGGGGTGGTGGCCCGGAAGGGGGATCCGATGTCCTTGTTCTTTCCGGACTTGCTCACCTCGACGCTCACCCCGATTTTTTCCATCAGGCCCGCGACCTTGGGCCTGACAAACACGACCCCCACCGAGCCGGTCACCGTCGTGGGGTGGGCCAGGATGAGGTCGGCCGCCAGCGCAATGTAATAGCCGCCGGAAGCGGCGACGTCCATCATGACGGCCACCACCTTGCGGCCGGTGCGCTCCTTGAACAGCCGGATCTCGTTGTAGAGGACGTCGCTTGCCGTCACCGACCCGCCAGGGGAGTCCAGCTGAAGCACGACGACTTTGATCAGCGGGTCTTGTTCCGCCTTGCGCAGGTGGGATACCGCCTCCTGGACCGTGCTCGGCTGGGTGCGCAGCAACTCCTGCCGGGGATTGTCGGAGATGACCCCGCGGATCGGAAGCAGGAGAACCTTCTCCGGCCCCTTGCCCTCGAGGGTGAACTCCTGCAGCGGGTCTGCCTGGCTCGGGAAGAGCTTGATGCGCGGGCTGGCGCACCCGACGGCCGCTATCAAGGCGAACAAGGACACGACAAAAATTAGTCTTCGCATGGGCTCCGCCTGGTTGTGGTCGGTTTTGTGGGAGCGGGGTTCCGCCGCGAATTCCGTCGCGGCCGTGCCCGCTGCCACGGTGGCCGTCAGGGCAGCAAACCGGCGGTCTTGAGGATCGCCTTGATTTCAGAGCGTTCCTTTTCGCTGGCGGGCAGGAGCGGCGGCCGCGGGTCGCCGCCGAAGTAGCCCAGCATGTCCAGGGCCGCCTTGAGGCCGGGAACCCCATAGGTGGCCGTGAGCGCCGTGTTGACCGGCAGCATCCGGATCTGCAGCGCGCGCGCCGCCTCGATGTCGCCCTGTTTCAGAAGCTGTTGAATCCGCACGCAGGCCTCGGGTGCCACGTTCGCCAGGGCGAGCACCCCGCCCACGGCGCCGAGGGTCAGCGCCCCGAAGAGCGCGCCGGCCGTGCCCACCAGTACGCTGAAGTCCTTGTCCACGGCGTTCACCATCTCGCCCAGGGAGCTGACGTTGCCGTTGCTGTCCTTGATGCCGATGATGTTCGGATGCCGCGAGAGCCTGGCGGTCAACCCCACGCTGACGTTGATGTTGGTGAACTTGGTGACATTGTAGATCAGCACCGGGATCTCGCTCTGGTCGGCAACGGCGGTGAAGTGCTGAAAAAGCGCGGCCTCGTTCATGCGCCCGCCGTAATAAAAAGGCGTGACCACCAACGCGGCATGGGCCCCGAGCCGGGCGCACGCATTGGTCAGCTGAATCGTCTGCCAGGTGGATTCACAGCCGGTCCCGGCCACGATCTGCATGCCGGGTGCGGCCGAGGCGACGACGGTCTTGACGACTTCAAGCTTTTCCTCCTCGCTCAGGTAGACCTGCTCGCCGTTTGACCCGAAGGCCACGTAGCCCTTGAGACCGGTCCGGTTCCACCGGGCGATGTTGGCGGCAAGCTTGTCGTAAGCCACGTTCCCGTCTACGAACGGCGTCGGGATGGGCGGGAAAATTCCATGCAGATCCTCGGGTTTCATTCTTCAGCTCCTTTGAGTGGTGGATCGGCCGGCCAAGACCATCAGCGGTGTCGGCTGAACCATTATTAATCGTCTCGAAATAGTATCGATCGGGAACGACCCCCTCACCCTTGACCCCGGCCGATAAAGTCATGGGGGAGAGGGCCGGATGAGGGGGTGAGTGTACCTATATCGTATGCCGGGTCGGATGTCACGACCGGGTCGCACTTCTTTTTGCAACCCCGGCCGTCCAGGTGTATAGTGCCGCCCGCAGTTCGCTGAAATCCCGGCGCCGGCCGGCGGTATCGCGAGAAAATAAACTCTGGAAACGCTTCGAGGGGAGGATAAATGGCAGGTACGGTCAGAAAGTATGTGCGGTACGAGCATCGCGGGGGCATCTCCTACGGTATTCTCGCGGGGGACCTTATTTCCCAGATCAGCGGAGATCTCTTTAGCGCCGGGGCCGAGACCGGCACACGAATCGAGCTCGGAAAAGTGCGGCTGCTGAAACCGTGCGAGCCGTCCAAAGTCCTGGCGGTGGGGCTGAACTACAAGAGTCATCTGGGGAGCCGGCCGGCGCCCGACAAGCCCGAGCTGTTCTGGAAACCGCTCACGGCCCTGCTGGATCCGGAAGGGGAGATCGTGGTCCCGGAGGGCGCCGGAAATGTCCACTTCGAGGGCGAGCTGGTGGTCGTGATCGGCAAGAAAACCAAGGGGGTCACGGCGGATCAGGCGGCGGGTTGCATCTTCGGGTTCACCTGCGGAAACGACGTGAGCGAGCGGGACTGGCAAAAGAATGACCTGCAGTGGTGGCGCGCCAAGGGGGCCGACACCTTTGGGCCCCTCGGGCCGGCCATTGCCGTCGGTCTGGACTACAAGGCCTCCCGGCTCCAGACGCGCATCAACGGGGAGGTGAAGCAGTCGCAGTTTCTGAGCGACCTGCTTTTCGACCCGGCCACGGTGGTGAGCCACGTCAGCCGGTGTGTGACGCTGTACCCCGGGGATGTGATCTACACCGGCACGCCGGGTTCGACCAGCGCCCTGAAGCCGGGGGACACCGTGGAAGTCGAGATAGACGGGATCGGCATATTAAGGAATCGTGTTGCGGCTTAGGCCGCAACACGATTCCTTAATAACAACAAATGCAAGGTAATTACTATCAAATGGTTTCATGGCCCTGGTCATGAAACCATTTGATAGTGGGGTGTTCAAAACCGCGCCCCGGGCCGTCAGCCGCGGCGCGCGAAGAGCGTGGGGCGCGAGGCGTACGAATAGTACGCCGCAGCGACTCTGCGATGAAGCGCAACGAAGGATCACGGCCCGGGGCGCGGTTTTTAAAGCACTTCGGTCAGGTGCCTGACTTCGACCTTGAGGCCGTGCCGCCGCACGCCGTAGGAGAGCTGCAGGATGCAGGCCGGGCAGGTGGTCACCAGCACCTGCGCGCCGCTCTTTTTCAGGTTTTCCATCTTGCGCTCCAGCACCTGCATGGCCAGGTCGTAGTGCGACAGCGCGTAGGAGCCCGCGCCCCCGCAGCACCAGTCCGCTTCCGGCAGCTCGACGAACTCCGCTCCCGGCATTCGGCGCAAGAGCTCCCGCGGTTGTTTCACCAGGCCCTGGCCGCGGGCGGCGTGGCAGGGGTCGTGGAACGTAACGCGCTTTCCCTGAAGCTTTTGGGAGAAGGGGATGACCTCGGAGGCGAGCCACTCCGAGACGTCTCTGGTTTTGGCGGCCACGGCCCGGGCGACCGCTCCCAGGGGATCGTCTTCGGGAAAAAGCCGCGGGTACTTCTTGATGAAGCCGGTGCAGCTCGAACAGTCCGTCACGATGGTGTCGACGCCCTCGGCCGCGAGCACCGGCAGGTGCTTGCCTGCCAGGCGGCGCGCCGCGGAGAGGTCCCCGTAGGACCACGCGGGAAGGCCGCAGCAATTGTTGTTGAGCACCCGCACGCTCCGGCCGGAGCGCCGCAACAGCGCCAGGGTGGCCTCACCGGCCGTGTGGCTGACCACATCGACGCCGCAGCCCACAAAATAAGCGACACGGCCGCCGCGGCCCTGCCCGTCGAAAACCCCGGGCTTGAAGCGCGCCCGGAACGGCTGGGCCGGCAGCCGGTCGACAATGGCCTCGGCCCGGGACAGATCGCGGCCGAAAATGCGCAGCAACCCCAGCGCGCGGGCCAGCTCGCTCGCGCCGCTGTTCTTGCCCAGGGCGACCGCCCGGGCGGCCAGGTGCAGCCGCCGGGGGTAAGGCAGCAGCTGGTCGAAGAGCAGGCGGTGAATGGATTTGCGGCCGACTTTTTCGAGGTACTCCGAGCGCGCGGTGGTGACCAGCTCCGCGGTCGGTATCGCCGGGAAGCAGTTGCTCGTGCAGGCCCCGCAGAGCAGACAGCTGTAAAGGGGCTCCTCGAGCTCAGGGCTCCACTCGAGGCGGCCCTCGATCACGGCCCGCAGCAACGCCAGCCGCCCCCGCGCGACCCCGCCTTCATAGCCGGTGGAGCGAAAGATCGGGCAGGCCGTCTGGCAGAAGCCGCAGTGGTTGCAGTGGGCGATTTCGTCGTAGTGCTCGGATATGCTCAAAAGCTAAACCCTCCCCGGCATCGTGCCGGGCGAAAAGACGTGCTTCGGATCCAGCGCGTCCTTGATCCGGTGCATGAGCCGCCACTCCGGCCGGGAAGGGCCGAAGACATCGTTGCGCTCCTTGAAGTCATCCGGGGCTTTTTCCAAAACAGCGTGTCCGCCGAGGGCCTGCAGGCGCTGCCCGATTTCCTGCCAGGACCCACCCCCCATTTCAAGGCTTCCGGCGAGGATCCGCCCGAAACCGAAATCGACCAGCATCGGCCCCTGCGCGGACTGCTGCCGGAGGAGAAGCGCGGCCGGTGCCGCACGGTCCGCCGGGGCGCCCGCCCGAACCAAGTAGGGCTGGCCGTCCATGCAGGCATACAGCTCGGCGAAGGGGCCGGCGGTAACCTCGTAGTCCGCCGTCGCGACGGCCCTGAAGTCGGCCGCCGCCAGAAGGGCCTCGGTCCGCGTCAGCTGAGCGGCGACCGTCTCGGGGAAGCCTTCGAAGCCGATTCGCAGCCGCCATCGTTGGCTGCCGTCGTCGGGCTCGGCCGTCGCAAACACGGCCCCCAGGCTCGAGCCCAGCACCTGCGCCGCGAAACCGGCGCAGGCCTCCAGCACCCCGACGGCGGAGATCATGGCGCAGCGTTCCGGCCGGGTGGCGGTTTTCAGGGTCACCCGGGTGATGACGCCGACCGTCCCGGCCGTTCCGGCCACCAGGCGGGTCATGTCGTAGCCGGCGACGTTTTTCACGACCTTGCCGCCGGCGTTGATCAGGCGGCCGCGGCCGTCCACGAAGCGCAGGCCGAGCAGCAGCCGGCGCGGGGCGCCGTAGGCGTGGCGTTCCGGGCCGCAGGCGCCGGTGGCCGTGATGCCCCCCAGGGTGCGGGCGGCCAAACCGAGGGGGGGGCGCAGCGGCAGCCACTGGTTGTGGACGGCCAGGGCGGCCTGGACGGCGCCGAGCGTCATCCCGGCGCCGGCGGTGAAAAACTGGTTGGCGGGGTCCACCTCCACCATTGTGGCGAGCCCTTCGGTCTTCAGCGGCGTCAGCGGCCGGGCCGGGAGATTTCCGAAGCCGCCGAGCGAGCCGCCGCCGAGCGGTCGAAGCCCTTGCCCTTCGGAAAGGGCCCTTCCGACAGCGGCGGCCACATCGTTCTCGGCGGCGGAGAGCCGGTCGGCCGGTGCGGCCCACGCCGCGTGTTCGCTGAAGGCGAAGGCGTGGGCCGTGTCCGGGAACATCTTGCCCGGGTTCAGCACCTGCAGCGGGTCGATGGCCTGCTTGAGCGCGCGCTGGGCGTCGATGTCGTCGTCCGTGAACACCAGGCGCATGGCCTCCATTTTTTCCATGCCGATCCCGTGTTCGCCGGAGATGGTGCCTCCCAGCGCGACGCAGGCCTGCATGATCTCCCATCCGGCCGCGTGCACGCGTTTGAGCTGATCCGGGTCGCGCGAGTCGAAAAGTATCAAGGGGTGCAGGTTCCCGTCGCCGGCGTGGAAGACGTTGCCGTGCTCGAAGCCGTGTCTTTTCACAATGGCCGCGACCTGGGCCAGGGCCTCGGGCAGCAGAGTGCGCGGCACCGTGCAGTCGTTGACCAGGTAGTTCGGCGCCAGGCGCGCCACCGCGCCAAAGGCCCCGCGCCGGCCCTCCCAGAGGCGCCCGCGCTCCTCGGCGGTGGCGGCGTCGCGAACTTCCCGGCAACGGTTGTCCATGCAGAGGGTGCGGATGCGCTGCGCCTGTTCGGCGAGCCCCTCGGCCGGCCCCTCCACCTCGATGATCAGGACGGCCGCGGCGTCGCGCGGGTAGCCGCAGGCGATGCTGTCCTCCACGGCCCGGATGATGGGGGCATCCATCATTTCGAGCGTCGCCGGCAGGATCCCGGCGGCGATGATGTCTGACACCGATTGGGCGGCGGCGGTCACGTCATCGTAGACCACGAGCTGGGTCCGCACGTTTTCCGGCTTGGGCATGATGCGGACGGTGATCGCGGTCACCACCACCAGGGTCCCTTCGCTGCCGATGATCAGCGCCCGCAGATCGTAGCCGGGGGGGTCGTACGCCGCGCCGCCCAGATGGACGATCTCTCCATCGGATAAAATCGCCTCCAGCCCGAGCACATGGTTCGTGGTCACGCCGTACTTGAGGCAGCGCGGGCCGCCCGAGTTTTCGCCGACATTGCCGCCCAGGGTGGCCACCTTCTGGCTGGCGGGGTCGGGTGCGTAGAAAAAACCAAGGGGCGAGAGGGCGTTTTGAAGCTCCAGATTGGTCACGCCCGGCTGGACGATGGCGGTGCGGTTGTGGGGGTTGATGCCGAGGATGCGGTTCAACCGTGAAAGGCAGATGGTCAGGCCGCCGGTGGGCAGGACCGTCCCGCCGGACAGGTTGGTCCCGAAGCCGCGCGGCACGAACGGCACCCGGGCCCGGGCCGCCGCGCGCACCACGCGCGCGGTCTCGGCGCTGTCGGCCGGAAACACCACGGCCCCCGGCGTTCCGCTGGCGAGCGACCCGTCATAGGAGTAAAGCTCTGCGGCGGTGCGGGACTCGGAGACATGCCGGTCGCCGACGATCCGCCGCAGTTCCTTGATGAGCTCTTTCGGGATCATGCACTCCCTTCAACGGGCGGAGCCGGGCGGAGGCCCCTTTCGGCCCGATTTCTACGCCGCGGCGTAGACGGCGGTGGCCGCCTCGATGGCGCCCGGCCGGGTTTTGAACCCCTCGCCCCTGAGAACGGCGTCCAGGGCGGAGAGGAAGAGGTACACATTTTTACGGCGGCAGGACTGACCCATGAGCCCCACGCGCCAGACCTTGCCGGCGAACTGGCCCAGGCCGCCGCCGATCTCGATGGCGAAGTCCGTGAGCAGCGCCTTGCGGACCTTGGCGTCGGCGACGCCCTCGGGGATGCGGACGGCGTTGAGCATGGGCAGCCGTTCCTTTTCCGGCACCAGCATGGAAAGTCCCATGGCTTCGAGTCCCGCGACCAGGGCGCGGTGGTTCAGGCGGTGCCGCGCGAAGCGCGCCTCGAGCCCCTCCTCGGCGATGATGCGCAGCGCCTCCCGGATGGCATAGATCATGTTGACCGGGGCCGTGTGGTGGTACTTGCGGTCGCTGCCCCAGTAGTCGCGCACCATGCTCAGGTCCAGGTACCAGCTCACGACCGGCTGCTTGCGCTGCTCGAGGGCCTTGATGGCCGCCGCGCTGAAGGTGACCGGCGAAAGCCCCGGCGGGCAGGAGATGCACTTCTGGGTGCCGCTGTAAGCCGCGTCCACCTTGAGCTGATCGATGGGGACGTTCATCCCGCCCAAAGAGGTGACGCAGTCCACCAAAAAGAGCGCCCCGGCGTCGTGGGCGATCTTGGAGATCTCCTCGAGCGGCGTGCAGGCGCCGGTGGAGGTTTCGGCGTGCACCACGGCCACCACCTTGGGTTTGCAGCCTTTCACGGCCTTGGCCACGGCCGTCGGGTCGACGGCCCGGCCCCACTCGCCATCCACCTTGATCAGCTTGCCGCCGATGCGGGTGACGATGTCGCACATGCGCGTGCCGAAGACGCCGTTGACGGCCACCACCACCTCGTCCCCGCTCTCCACCAGGTTCACGAAGCAGGCCTCCATGCCGGCGCTGCCTGTGGCCGAGACGGGCATCGTCAGCGCGTTGTCCGTTTGGAAGAGATGGCGCAGCAGTTGCTGGGTCTCGTTCATGGTCGCCAGGAAATAAGGGTCAAGGTGCCCGATGCAGGGCGCGGCCATGGCCTGCAGGACCCGCGCCGGGACGTCGCTCGGCCCGGGGCCCATGAGCAGGCGGTCGCCGGGGTTGATGTCTCTGAACTCCTTGGGGTCGATGGTGGTCATGCTGGGTTCTCCCTCCTTTTTCGATTGATCGCTGCCGTCAGCTGTCAGTTCCGGTCCGCCGTGTAACGGGAGCCGACCCAGACTATAAAAGAGACCGGGCGGTGTCAATAATAAGGATTGTGCATGATAGGAGCGGACGGCGGTATTTGCTTTGACATACACCCACGGCGGGGATAGAGACAGACCACGGCCTGCTATTGCCCCGGCCAGCAAACAGATTCAACGTGAACCGATGTCGGCCGGAGCGGGGTGCCCGCTGCGGCTCACGTGAGATGCAGGGGGACGGTCGCCGGGGGAATGAAAACCACTTGCCCGAAATTGAGCTGAATCTGAATGCTCCGCGCCTGGCTCATATTCATTCTGTGTTCGCTGCAACTTTTCCTCTCGCAGCTCTACCGGACGACCAACGCGGTCCTATCCCCCTGGCTGGTCCAGGACCTCGGTCTTGACACGGAGGGCCTGGGGCTGCTCTCGGCGGGGTTTTTCTATGCCTTTTCGCTGACCCAGATCCCCATCAGCGTTTTTCTAGACAAGATCGGGGCCAAACGGCTGATGATCGCTTTTTCGTTTGTGGGGATGGCCGGCGCCGTCATGTTCTCCCTGGCTCAAGGCCTGGGGATGGGTCTGGCCGGCCGCCTGCTGCTCGGGGTGGGGATGGCCTGCAACCTGATGGGGCCCCTGAAGCTGCTCACGGAATGGTTTCCGCCGAGCCGCTTTGCGACGGTTTCCGGCCTGCTCTACGCGATCGGGACCCTCGGCAACATCGTGGCTGCCACTCCGCTGGTCCTGCTGGCCGAGCGGTTCGGCTGGCGCCTGAGCTTCCAGTTTATCATCGCTCTGCACCTGCTGCTGACCCTGGCCCTGTTCTGGGTGGTGCAGGACCGGCCGCAGGCAAGCAGCGCGGCGGCGGGCACGACCGGCTCGCCTTTCGCCAACCTCGGCATCCTGGCGCGCAGCAAAGACTACTGGATCATCTCCGCCGGCACGTTCGTGCGCTACGGCACCCACGCCGCGCTGCAGACGCTGTGGGCCGGACCCCTGCTGATGGAGGCGCTGGGGTTTTCACCGGTGGAGGCCGGGAACATCCTCATGGCGATGAACATCGGCCTGATCGTGGGGGGGCCTGCGTGGGGCGCGCTTTCCGACCGCGTGTTCAAGACGCCCAAGTGGATCGTCGCCGGCGGCCTGCTGACGCTGGCCCTGGTCACGTTCGCGTTGCGGGCGCTGCCGCCGGGGACCAGTGTTTTCGCGGCCGGCGCCGTTTTCCTGGCCTTCGGGATCGCCTCCGCCAGCGGCATGCACGTCTACGCCCACATCAAGGCGCTCGTCCCGAAGGAGATGGCGGGAGCGGCCATGAGCGGCACCAACATCTTTACAATGATGGGCCCGGCGGTGTTCCTGCAAGGCCTCGGCATCGCCATGCAGGGCCTTTACCCGGAGGCCTCCCGCGGCCCGGAGGCCTTCAGCACCGCGCTGCTGATCTGTGTGCTTTGCCAGGCGGCGATCGGGATGCTGTATCTGTCCACCCGCACTAAATGAGAATAACCCCCACCCCTTGATCCCATCCCGCGAGGGGAGGGGAAATATAATTGCGGTACAAACTTAAGTGTCGCCATCCTCCAAGTGCTCACCCCTCCCCTTGCGGGAGGGGCCGGGGGAGGGGGATTCCGGATGTGAAATCGCATCGGAAGGGGAGTGAATGGATGGATCCTTTTTCCGCAGCGACACGGAGAGCAAGGAGAGGATCGTCGTACAGGGAGCTTAAGACGGCACTCCGAAAGACAAGCCTCCAACTCCTCTTCGCGGGGGAGGGAGAATTCGTTTGCGAATTGCGTCGGCGAAGAAGTGAGAGGATAGGGTCGTCGGAGATGAAGCTTGCGCCGGTACTCCGAAAGACAAGCTTCCAGCTCCCCTCCCCTTGCGGGAGGGGCCGGGGGAGGGGGAATCAACGATGCCCTTCAACCTGACAACGGCCGCCAAAGACCTGAGGAAAAATGCCACGCGAGTTGAAACCGTCTTGTGGAGTCAACTTCGGGCGAAACAAATCGAGGGCCTCAAATTCAGGCGTCAGCAGCCGATAGACGATTTCATCGTCGATTTCGTCTGTTTCGAAAAGAAGCTGATCATCGAGCTGGATGGCGGCCAACACGCGCAGGCACGGGAAGAAGACCGCGAAAGGGACGACCGGCTTTCAGAGAAGGGTTATACCATATTACGATTTTGGAACAACGAAGTGTTGGAGAATTTGGCCGGGGTTTTGGAGGTCATTCGAAGGGGTTGCGTTTGACCCCCCTCCCCTTGATCCCCTCCCGCGAGGGGAGGGGAAATTCAACTGAGGTGCTGGAGAATTTGACCGGGGTTTTGGAGGTCATTCGAAGGGGTTGCGTTTGACCCCCTCCCCTTGGTCCCCTCTCGCAAGGGGAGGGGAACTTTATACATGGAACCGCGAGGGGAGGGGAAATTCGATTTTGAATGGTATCAGGAAGTGGCGTGATAGGTTTCCAACTCCCCTCCCCTTGCGGGAGGGGGCCGGGGGAGGGGTTCTAAACTCTCCAGGCCCCACAGCGCGCACCGTTTTACCCGATATCGGCTCGGGCCTCTTGTCACTGTCTTTCCAGCAGGCGCTTGAGCAGATCGGGCCGGTTCGTCGTGATCGCATCCACCTTCATTTCGATCAGTTTTTTCAAATCGTCTTGAGTGTCGGGGGTCCAGACGGACACCTGCAGGCCGAGCTGCCGGGCTTCCGCCAGCGTCTCCGGGGTCAGGTTTTTGAAGAAGGGGGACCAGATGCGGCCGCCGGCCGCCTTCACCGCCCGGGGCGCTGAACCGTTGAAGTCGTCGATGTCGAGCCCGGCCATCCAGGGGGAGGCCCCGGGCTGGTTCGGTTTCATGTTGTTCAGGCCCGGGCCGACGATGGTGAGGTAGACGGTCGCTATCTCCGGCGCGGTCTTCTGAATGTGGACAAGGTTGCGCCAATCGAACGAGAGCACCCAGGTGCGCTCGGCGATCCCCCCATCCCTCACCATTTTTACGACCCGCTCGGACACCGCCTCCGGCGGCAGGGCCAGATCGGGCTCCTCCGGCGAAGTCTTGATCTCTACGAAGAGCCGGGTGGCGGCGCTGCATGACTGCTTGAACAGATCGATCACTTCCTGGAACGTCGGGATGCGCTCGCCGTCTGCGGCGGTCTGCTCGGGATAGCGCGCGGCATAGGAACTCTTCGGCTGCAGGCGGCCGACATCGTAAGCCTTGAGCTGGGCCAGGGTCAGGTCTTTAACAGCCGGCGACCCGGTGGGAATCCAGGCGCCGTCGGCCGAGCGGGCGATTTCGGGCTTGAGCCTGAAATCGTGATGCACGACCATCTGCCCGTCGGCTGACACCAGAACGTCGAGCTCGATGGCGTCGAGGCCGAGCTCGCACCCGCGCCTGAAAGCGGCCAGGGTGTTCTCCGGCAGCAGCCCGGCGGCGCCGCGGTGGCCGACCACCAGCGGTTTTCCAGGCGGTTGGGCGGCTCCCGGCCCGCCGGGCGCCTGGGCCATGGCGGGGCCGGCCGGCGCCAGGAGCGCCACTGCCGTCACAAGAGCTGCGATTGCCAGATTTCGTTTGACTCTGCTCCCGCTCATGGAATACTTTCCCTTCTGTAATCAATATTTAACATCCGCATAGCCGTTTTCTTACACGTTTCGGGTTTCCATCGCAACGTTTTCATCGCAACAAACGTTCCAACGGGGAAGTCATCTGAAGTTCAAACGAATTCAGCGAAAAGGAGGAGCCCATGAAACAGTTGCGTGTTTGGAGGTTGATTTTGGCGGTGTTGGCGATGCTGACGGTGCCGGCCCTGGCCCTGGCGGCGCCCGTCACCGTGAACTGGTGGCACGCCCACGGCGGCGCCCTCGGCGAGCGGGTGAACGGCATCTGCGAAGGGTTCAACAAATCCCAGACCCAGTACCAGGTGGTGCCGACCTACAAAGGCAACTACGCGGACACCATGAACGCAGGCATTGCCGCTTTCCGCGCCAAGAACCCGCCCCACATCCTGCAGGTGTTCGACGCGGGCACGGCCACGATGATGGCGGCCAAGGGCGCGATCAGGCCGGTGTACGAAGTGATGAAGCAATCCGGCCTGCCCTTCGACCCGAACGTCTACCTGCCCACGGTCACCGGCTACTTCACCACCACGGACGGCCGAATGCTCTCGATGCCATTCAACAGCTCGACCCCGGTCCTCTATTACAACGCAGATGCCTTCAAGAAGGCCGGGCTCGACCCGGACAAGCCGCCCAAGACCTGGCCCGAGGTGGCCGTGGCGGCCAAGAAACTGGTGGCGGCCGGCGTATGCCAGGCCGGGTTCTCCTCGGCCTGGAACGCCTGGATCCATCTCGAAAACTTCGGCGCTTGGCACAATGTCCCCTTCGGGACCAAGGCCAACGGCTTCGGCGGCCTGGACGCCGCATACACTTTCAACACCCCTCTCTTCGTGAAGCACATCCAGCAACTGGCCGACTGGCAGCGGGAGAAGATCTTCGTCTACGGCGGGCGGACCAATGTAGGAAACGCCAAGTTCTCGTCCGAGGAAGTGGCCATGCACACGGAGTCCTCGGCCGGCTACGCCGGGTTCAAGAGCACCTGCAAGTTCGAGTTCCGGACCAGCATGCTGCCCTACTGGCCGGACGCGAAGGGCGCGCCGCAGAACACCATCATCGGCGGGGCGAGCCTGTGGGTGTTGCAGGGGCACAAGGCCGAAGAGTACAAGGGCGTGGCGGCCTTCTTCAACTACCTCTCCCGGCCGGAAGTGCAGGCCGAGTGGCACCAGGGCACGGGTTACCTGCCGATCACCCTGGCGGCCTACGAGTTGACCAAGAAGCAGGGTTTCTATGACAAGAACCCGGGGACCGAGACCGCCCTCAAGCAGATGACCCTGCACAAGCCGACCGAGAATTCCAAGGGCATCCGCTTCGGCGACCACACCAAGACCCGCGACATCATGGACAACGAGTTCGAGGCCATTTTCGCCGGCAAAAAAGACGCCAAATCGGGTTTGGACGACGCGGTCAAGGCCGGCAACGAGTCGCTGCGGAAATTCCAGAAGGCAAACAAGTAACGGTTTTTAACCACCCCCACCTGCCACCCCGGTTCTCCCCTTGCGGGAGGGGCCGGGGGAGGGGGTGAAAAAGTCGACAGCCAGCGCACGAACGTATCTGTGCTGAATCCGGCCTATGGAAAAACGAGTCGTTTTCAGGAACAAGTTTCTGCCCTACGTCCTGGTCGCGCCCCAGATCGTCATCACGCTGGTGTTCTTCATCTGGCCGGCCTCCCAGGCGCTGCTGCAGTCCTTTCTCCAGGAGGATGCCTTTGGCACCTCCTCCGCGTTTATCTGGTTCGACAACTTCGTCGACATCTTCACCAGCCAGGAGTATCTCGGCTCGTTTCGTGTGACGCTTGTTTTCAGCCTGGCGGTGGCGGGCAGCGCGCTCTCCGTGGCGCTGCTGCTGGCCGTGATGGCCGACCGCGCCCTGCGGGGGGCGACCGTCTACAAGACGCTCATCATCTGGCCCTATGCGGTGGCGCCGGTCGTGGCCGGCGTTCTGTGGTTCTTCCTGTTCAACCCGACCGTGGGAATGGTGGCCTTTTTCATAAAGAAAGCCGGGGTGGACTGGAACCACACCCTCAACGGGACCCAGGCCATGACGCTGGTGGTCGTTGCGGCCGCCTGGCGCGAGATTTCCTACAACTTTCTATTTTTCCTGGCGGGGCTTCAGGCCATCCCGCACTCCTTCATCGAAGCGGCGGCCATCGACGGCGCCGGGCCCTGGCGGCGGTTCTGGACGATCGTGTTTCCGCTGCTGTCGCCCACGGTTTTTTTCCTGATCGTGGTCAATATCGTCTACGCCTTCTTCGACACCTTCGGCGTGATCCACGCCATCACCCGCGGCGGGCCCAACTACGCCACGAACATCCTGGTGTACAAGGTCTTCAACGACGGATTCATCAACCTGGACCTCGGGGGCTCGGCGGCCCAGTCGGTGGTCCTGATGATCGTTGTCATCACGCTCACGGTGGTTCAGTTCCGATTTATCGAACGCAAGGTGCACTACTGAAATGATGGTCGAACACCGCCCCGTTCTGACGTTTGTCACCCATGCCGTCCTCATCCTGGGCGCGCTGGTGCTCGCTTTTCCGATCTACATCACCTTCGTCGCCTCGACCCACACCCTCGAGGAGGTCGCCCGCTCCTTCCCGCTTCTGCCCGGAAGCCACCTGGTGGAGAACTACCTGCGCGCGCTCACGGTCGGCCCCCGGGACGTCGGGGCCACCGTCGGCACCATGATGCTGAACAGCCTGATCATGGCGCTCGGCATCACCTTCGGCAAGATCGCCATCTCGCTCTTGGCGGCGTTTGCCATCGTTTACTTCCGGTTCCGCCTGCGCATGGTCTTCTTCTGGATGATCTTCATCACGCTGATGCTGCCGGTGGAGGTCCGCATCCTGCCGACCTACAAGGTGGCCGCCGACCTCAAGCTGCTCGACTCCTATGCCGGGCTGATCCTCCCGCTGATCGCCTCAGCCACGGCCACCTTTCTGTTCCGGCAGTTTTTTATGACCGTGCCGGACGAGCTCTGCGAGGCCCACCGCATCGACGGAGGCAGCCCCATGCAGTTTTTCTTCGACATCCTGCTGCCGATGTCGCGCACCTCGATCGCCGCCCTGTTCGTGATCCTGTTCATCTACGGGTGGAACCAGTACCTGTGGCCGCTGCTGATCACGAGCGATCAGGGGTACTACACGCTGCTGATCGGCATCAAGCGCATGCTCGACGTGGGCGAGGGCCAGGCCGAGTGGCACATCATCATGGCCGCCACCATCCTGGCGATGCTGCCGCCGGTTTTGGTGGTGATTTTCATGCAGAAGCAGTTTGTGCGGGGGATGACGGAAACCGAGAAATGATGGCGGCTTCGGATAAGGCTGAACTTCCGTGTTGCGCTTCGGGCTGCGGTCGCTGCGGCGTACTGACAGTACGCCTCACTCCGCAACCCTCGCGCGCCTTGACTTTCAGCCTTCTGCAAAGCCGCCGATGCACTATCAGGTGGGAGCGGCTCCCGGCCTTCGCAGCCAAGTCTGCTTCGGCGGAGTAGGCTTCCAGCCGCGAGGATCGAGGCTGAAAGCCTCTCCCACAAACAACAAATTTTCGTAACGATAACGAGGCGCCGAGCGCCTTGGCACGCTTAAAACTTAACACCTGAAACCTAAAACTTTCGAGAATCGAACATGGCCGACGTCAGCATCCGAAACGTAACCAAGACATTCGGCAAAACCGAAATCCTGCACGGGATCAGCTGCGACATCCGCGACGGCGAGTTCATCGTCATCCTCGGGCCGTCGGGCTGCGGCAAATCGACCCTGTTGCGGCTCGTCGCCGGCCTGGAGGAGATCACCACCGGCGAGATCGCCATCGCGGGCCGGGTGGTCAACCGGCTGGAGCCGGCCGACCGGGACATCGCCATGGTGTTCCAGAACTACGCGCTCTACCCCCACATGACTGTATACAAGAACATGGCCTACGGGTTGAAGATGCGCCGCATGCCCAAGGAGGAGATCGATCGGCGGGTGCGAAACGCCGCCAAGATCCTCGAGCTGAGCGCGCTTCTGGACCGCAAGCCCCGGCAGCTCTCGGGGGGCCAGCGCCAGCGGGTGGCCATGGGGCGCTGCATCGTGCGCGAGCCCAAGGTCTTCCTGTTCGACGAGCCCCTCAGCAACCTGGACGCGAAGCTGCGGGTGCAGATGCGTCTCGAGATCCGCAAGCTGCACGAAGACCTCAAGATCACCAGCATCTTCGTGACCCACGACCAGGTGGAGGCCATGACGCTCGGGGACCGCCTGGTGGTGATGGACAACGGCTTCGCCGCCCAGATCGGCTCGCCGCTCGAGGTCTACGAACGCCCGGCCACCCTGTTCGTCGCAGGCTTCATCGGCTCGCCCGCCATGAATTTTATCGACGCGCAGGTGAGTGAGGACGGCCGCGCACTGGTGCTGCCGGGTGCGGTCCGGATCCCGCTGAACGGCGCCGGGCTGCCCGCCCGGGCCCGCCAAAAGGTGATCCTGGGGGTGCGGCCCGAGCACCTGGAGCTGAACGGAGACCGGCAAGGGAGCATTCAACTGACGGTCGACCACGTGGAGCTGCTCGGCGCCGACACCCTGGTCCACGGCCGTGCCGGCGAGATCTTCCTCACCCTGCGGCTGACCGACGTGCATCGGTTCGAAAAGCGCGCCACCATCGCCCTCCACGCCCCGCCGGAGAAGCTGCACCTCTTCGACCCGGAGACGAAGAAGCGGATAGAGTAGTCGCCGCGCCGGTGGCCGGTGTCCTGGTGTTTCAAACTTCTGGTATTCGGTATTGAACTGCTTGAAACACCCAAACACCAAACCCAAAACACCCAAACACCCAAATACCAAGATGCCCAAACACCCAGATACCCGACCCCCCCAAAACCCTTGCCGCAGACCGGATTGAAATAAATGATGGCAGCCCTCGACCTTTCCCGAATCACCCGCCCCCTTCTCATCGGCCACCGCGGCTACCCGGCCCGGTTTCCCGAGAACACCCTGGCCGCCTTCGAGGGGGCCATGCAAGCCGGCTGCGACATGATCGAGCTGGACGTCACCCTGAGCCGGGACCGCAAGGTGGTCGTGATCCACGACGACACGCTGGAGCGCACCACGACGGGGAAGGGGCCGGTGCGGGGGCGCACCCTCGCGGAAATCAAGGCGCTCGACGCCGGGAGCTGGTTCGATGCGCGCTTCGCCGCGGAGCGGGTACCCGAGCTCTCGCAGGTGCTGGAGCTGACCGCCGGCCGGTGCATGCTGAACATCGAGATCAAGGAGAGTGCCTTCGAGGCGGACGACCCCGCCGACGCCGTCGAACGCCAGGTGGTGGGGCTCGTGAAAGAAAGCGGGGCCATGGACCGGGTGCTCGTCTCGAGCTTCGACCGGCGCATCTTAGAGCGCATCGCCGCCATGGACGCCCCGCCGGCCATCGCTTACATCTCCGATCATGGAGCGGACAACGCCCTCCTGGAAATGCTTATCGCGATGAAAGCCTTCTCCTGGCACCCCCGGTTCAAGGTCCTCACCCGCGCCCAGGTGGACCTGCTGCACGCTTCCGGCATCAAAGTTTTCCCCTGGACCATCAATACCCGGCCAGAGGCGGAAAAGCTCCTCGCCCTGGGAGTCGACGGCCTCATCTGCAACGAAATGCAGGTCATGCAGGCGGTTTGACGCTCGAGCTGGGGTTGGCAGGATTTGATGGGGCGGCAATCAGATACGGAATTTGATTAGAGCGAACATTCGCATCGATCACTTTGGGTTGGAGATATTTGCTCGAAACCACATGGATGTGCTATCTCGCGGTATCATCCGACATAACACCACAGCACCGAGCCTGTGATATGGTGCCGCTGTTAATCCAATTCAGAGACCATCTAAGCAGTTTAGCAGCAGAAGGAGACCAAGCAAGACCTTAAGTCCATCCCGAACACCTGAGGAGGACTCTGCGACATGGGTTTCGTGCCTTTCGACAGAATGTATAAACGAGTTGATTCAGCTCGCACGGAGTCAGCGGCGTCGGTCTTCGATGAGTTGATGCATACATGCGAAATGGTGCTCAAGACCGTTGTGCTTGTTACTGTAGCTGCCGTGGAAGACGACTTGGACCGGCACCGCTACGGGCACCTATACAAATTGGTGCGCGCTGGCTCACTTGGCGAGTGGCTCGCAGCACTTGACACTATGGTTGTAGGACCTACGGCGCAGTACCTGACCCCGGATTTCTCCGAGATCCGCGAACTTCGTGAGGGTGCTCGAGCAGGATCGTGGCAGCATGACTCAGCACTTAAGATGTATGAAGCTATCGTCGCGAATGGCGATAGCATAGATAGGGTTCCGTCCAGGATTGATGCCCGGTACTGGCTCACCCTGTTCGTCACTTTGCGTAACAAGTCCAAAGGACACGGCGCTACGAAGGTCGAGCACTGCCTGGCAGTTTGTCCCCAACTTGAGACTTCACTAAGAATATACCTTGAAGGTTTCACCCTATTCCGTCGGCAGTGGGCCTACCTCAAGCAAACGCTCTCAGGAAAGTACGAGGTTGTCTCGCTCAGTGACGATCGCGAACCTTTCAGAGTCCTTGCGACCTCTGAAGGACGCAAATATCGCCTCCAGGACGGAATCTACGTACACATTGGGACCCCTCGTCGTGTGGAGCTACTGCATACTGACCTCCCAAACCAGAGCATGAAGCTTGAAGAAGCCGACTTCTTCTACTCCAATGGCAAACTCAAGAAGGACCGCTATGAAGTTCTCTCCTATATTACAGGAGCCAAGTGGACTGCTGCCGCGACCGAGTACACCGTGCCCCCAGGAAGACTGGCCCCAAGCCAGACCGAGGGACTGGAACAGCTTGAATCAATTTCCGGAGGGTACGGCGCTAGTATACCTGGCATGCCGTCTGGTTACGTCCACCGACCACGGCTCGAGAGTGAGCTACGTGACATGCTGCTTGAATCCCACAGGCACCGCATCATCACTTTAGTTGGCCGAGGTGGCATCGGCAAGACCTCACTAGCTTTGTCCGTACTCCATGAGCTCTTCTCATCGGGTCAATCCGACAGATTCGGATTATGCGTGTGGTTCAGTTCTCGTGACATAGACTTATTCGAGGACAAACCCGTCCAAGTGCGGCGCCAAGTTCTCGATGAGCGTCAGTGCGCAAAATACTTTACCTCACTTACTACAGGGAGATTAAGCGACAAGAATTTCGATGCTTTCGAGTATTTCCAAAATTCGCTAATCCAATCACCCTTGGACGTGCCAATTCTTTTTGTGTTCGACAATTTTGAGACTGTCCGCAATCCCATTGACTTCTTCAACTGGGTTGACACGTACTGCCGGCATCCCAACAAGGTGGTCATCACGACACGATATCGTGACTTCAAAGGTGATTACCCAATCGAGATTGGCGGAATGGAGCGAGATGAGTTCGAAATGTTGATGGAAGAGACAGCGGCTAATCTTGGCATCGGGCACCTTATGAATCCAAGTTTTGTGTCAGATCTATTCGAACAGACCGGCGGACATCCGTATATCACGAAAGTTTATCTGGGTGAGTGTGCACGAAGTGGTTTCGTCAAAAAGCCAGAGATGGTGATTAGAAATCGAGATGACATTCTTGTTGCTTTGTTCGAGAGGACATATCAGGGGCTTTCAAGTTCAGCCCGAAGAATCTTCCTCACGCTCTCCAATTGGCGATCGACCGTTCCTCTCCTTGCAGTCTCGGCCGTGATTGCGAGCGATGTAAATGAGTCAATTGATGTGATGGCGGCAGTCGAGGAGCTCAAACGGACATCGCTAGTGGAGGAGATTCGTCCAAAATTAGCCAAGGACCCAGATGACGAGACGTCCTTACGCCTACCTTTGGAGGCTTCCCTATTCGGCCAGAAGAAGCTTCAGGTCGACCCAATGCGTATCCGTGTAGAGCTGGATACGAAGACCCTTCAGCTATTCGGGGCTGCCGACTCAATCGTAGCTCTCAAAGGCATTGAGGGCCGTGTGGCGCAGTTATTCAAAAACCTCGCTCGGAGAGTAGAAAGTGGGGAAATCGCAATTGATTCTTACGAACCGCTGATTAGTTATCTCGGAAGACAGTATCCGGCAGCATGGCGAATGGCGGCCGACCTATACGCAGTCAGTGGAGACAGCGCTGGCCTAAGGCGAGCCATCAATGCACTGACTGCAATGTTGGAGGCTGGATCCGCACCGGCCGAGCGGATTAGCACTTGGCGGCGCATTGCTGAGCTCTCACGTCGAACCGACGACTTGGGGAGTGAGCTAAACGCATGGACGCAGATCGTAAGTATACCAGAGGCAACAATCCGCGACATCAGTGATGCCGCAAACGCCCTAAACAGCCTTCATTACAACTTCCGCCAACGGCTGGATCGTGAATTGCTATCCCTCGCGTTCGATCGGGCGATCGCCGCGTTGGCGCCACACGTTGACAGCGACGCGAGTGCAACAGATCTTTCACGGTTGGCATGGCTATACTTAAACAGTGGCCAATTGGAAAAAGCTAAATCTGTGACGCTGATCGGGCTAAAGGTAGACTCGCTCAATAACCACCTGGTCAACCTGAAGTTTCGACTATGCATATCGGACGATAGTGGTGTGTAAGTTTTCGCTGCTAACCATGCGACCGAGTCAGACTCACTTCGCTATCGATTCATCCCCAGAGACTTTAGGAAAATATCAACCAAAAATCACTACTCTCAAAAATTGCCGATACTGACAGCTATGCTTGCAAAAATTGAGGGCTGCAAAAGGTTCAAGTATCGACCGGTCCAGACGTATATTAACAGATCACCGTCATGCCGGTGATTTCATCCGACATTATCACCAAAAGGAAAACATCTAACCGTTGTTGGGTGACACGATATGAAAGTACACCTGCCAAATAGTGCGCGACTGCAGAACTTCGCCGGGTTTCTCCGGAGATTCGACTCATCCTTTCCGGATCGCCTGGAGTTTACCATGCATGACAGATGGGTATCGGTGCATCCCGCGGTCTTGGCCTTCACAGCATGCGTCGCCGACCACATCACGCGCACCGGTGGGCGTCACTCCGGGTCTGTGAGCCGCATAGGGTCGCTTCCCTATCTGATTCGCATGGGTCTCTTCGACCACGTGCGCGTCAATTGCCCGCAAGAGATCTCTGCCCATGAAGAGGCCGGCCGCTTCATCCCGTTGCAGCGGCTTTCGACATCGAGAGAGCTTGGTGATTTCATCGTTAACATGATTCCCCTTTTGCACGCGACGCCTGAGCAGGTTGAGCCGATTCGATATGTGATAAGCGAGCTTGTTAGAAATGTTCTTGAGCATTCAGGAGCTCCCGGCGGAGCGTTTCTATGCGCACAGTACTTTAAAGGAAGCGGTGTCCTGTCATTAGGGGTAGCGGACGCAGGAATCGGGGTACAGGCCTCAATGTCTCGCCATCACAGGGCTCCCACCCCTTGGGATGCCCTCAGGTTGGCAATGCGTCCAGGAATCTCCGGTACCACCTCCCGAATTGGGGGAACAGATTACAATGCAGGCGCTGGTCTGTTCTTCACGAAGAGCATTGCGTGCGCGTCTCGGAACTACTTCCTGATGTACTCAGGGGACACCATGTTCAAGCTCCGCCGGACTCCGCAGGGCCGAATGATCTATCTCTACCCTGACCCTGCTGATGACCACCATACGATAGAGAGCAACCTACCGCGCTGGCAAGGTACGCTTGTGGGAGTCGACATTGCCCTTGATCGGCAGCAGACGTTTGCTGCGCTGATGAGGCTCATTCGTGACGCCTATGGACTAGACGTGAAGCAGGGCAAGAAGGTCAAGTACAAGAAACCGAGGTTCGCATGACGACAGTGAAAGTGAAGGCACTTGCAGGTGTTTTTGCCGAAGACAAGGACGTTGCTGCGCGCGTACGCGAAGTATCCCTGCGGCCCGCAGTGACTTCGGGAAAGCAGGTCACGATCAGCTTTGCCGGCTGCGATGGTGCCACGCAGTCGTTCATTCATGCAATGATCAGTGATCTGATCAGAAGGCACGGCGAAGACGTTCTGGACTTGCTGATCTTCAAAGACTGTAACGAGACGATTAAGTCGGTGATTCAGATCGTGACGGAATACAGCCAGCTTGACGTGGAAGAGTGCCGGGTGGACGACGCCAAGGAGTGAGTACAGCCACCCAACAAGCCGTTCCTCGCGACGGCTTACAGCCGCGCGAGAACGGCGACGTTGACAATATCACCGCAAACTCGACTCAAAAGACCGGTGTGATTGTGACAGCGCAGGGCACCATATCAGATTCTCGGAAACATGAGGGTTAAGACTTCCATTTCAGGCCTAACCGAGGCTTGATATCGCTGTTGATCGCGCAACCAATGATCACTGGAGGCTCGTTATGAATTCTCAAACAAAGCCAGACGTAGAATATTTTACTTCCGAACGCATGAAAGGCCTGCCTTTTTCTGAGGCCGTGAGAGTCGGCACTATGCTTTACCTGTCAGGCCAGATTGGCGTAGATGGTACCAGGAAGTTGGTCGCCGGCGGCATCACGGCTGAGACGAGGCAGGCGATGGAGAACATGAAAGCCGCGCTGGAACGATACGGCTCATCGCTTGATCATGTCATCAAGGTCACGGTGATGCTGGCTGACATGCGTGACTGGGCGGAGATGAACGAAGTCTACGTCGGCTATTTTTCCAAGCACTTGCCCGCGCGGAGTTCTCTGGGGGCCAATGGGTTGGCGCTGGGCGCGCGAGTGGAAATTGAGTGCATCGCCATTCTGAAATAGACATGGGGCAATTAGTTTGTCTTTCTGGAAGCGATGGCAGCTCCACACCATCCACGGAGGTACGGGACTTTGGACAGGGGAAATGGCCCGCGGGGCGGCGGGGTCGAGGCGGACATAGAGCCGTCTGTTGATACGGTCTTTGTTTTTGGTTTGGAAGATCGAGAAGCGATTGACCTCGGAGGTCGAGCCCACATAGGTCGAGCCGTACGCATGAGCGCCAAATTCCTCTATTTCCACTTCCCGGACCCGCCCCCTGTGAACAGGCGGTTTGGTCTCAAGCGTCCGCAGCCAATACAGGCGATCGGTGATTTCCGCCTCGTCTACTTATCAAGTTGACATTTTTCCCTGTGGGAGCGGCTTTCCAGTCGCGAGGATCGAGGCTGAAAGCCTCTCCCACAAAGAATCAGCTTGCCGGTCGATAAGGTGGCGCAAGGCGCCACGGCCCGCTATGCACTGAAAAACGCTCAAGGTTTCGCAGCGATTGTTTCACCTTTGATCTCCGCCAGCGTGAGCTTGGAAAACTCCTCAAAAAGCCAGCCCATTCGTGTTTCGTTCATCCCCGCGAAACCTCCCAAGGCGTAGGAGGCGGAAACTTTGTGAATTTTCTATTTCGCCGCCTTGATCGTCAACCCGGCGACAAAGCCCCAGATCATGTTGAAAAAAACGACCAGCACCGGGGTCAGCATGCCCAGCCCCAGCCCGAGCATGCCCTGCCGGGAGTGAGGGAAGGCCACGAAGAGCATATAGAAGGTCGGCAACAGGCTTAGTACGAGGCCCTTGTTGATCTGGCTGGACTTCATGAACGGCAGAACAAACGCCAAACCCCATATCCCGCCCCAGACAATTCTGGGATAAAGCCATTCAGGGCTAAGTCCGGGCGCCAGCGATACGCCCAGTATCTTGGTGATGCCGTACTTCCCGAATAGCCAAACCGCCAAGCTGTTTGCGAGACCTCCCAGACAACCGGATGCAAAGTAAACGAGCAAGTTTTTCATGTTTCACCCTCCCGATACCAGCTCGCGCAGCTGTGTGATGATGGACAACCCGACGGCCAGCGGGAACCCGTCCTCGGTGCACTCCGCAAACCCGGTGGTTCCGTCGACGGCCCCCCGGTCGACGAGATGCCGCAGGATCTCGACCGGCTCGAAAAGATCGAAGAGGTCCCGGCGGAGCGCGCGGCTCATGGCCGCGATGATGCCGTAAACGCCCCAGTTGCTCACCGTGGCGATGACGAGCTCATCGCAGCGGGTCACCGACGGTTTGATGGGCAGCTGTGAGAGCTCCGTGAGGATGTTGCCCATCCCGATTTCGTTGCCGCCGTCGCCGACCCCGATGGTCGGGCCGTCGCACAGCTCGAAGAACAGGTCGAATTTGGCCAGAACGTCGCTGATGTCCCGGCCGCGCATGTTGTAGTAGCGACCGTCCTCCGCCACGCCGGGCCGTTCGATGGAGACGACCACGGACGGACGAATGTCGGCCAGCGCGGATATCACGACCGGCCGGGTGGCCTCCCAGCTCAGGATCGGGATTTCCAGGGTCCGGAAATCGCCGGTCAAAACCTTCGACAGGGGCGGCGCGCAGCCGAAAATCGGTTCATGCCCCAGCCGTTCCAGGACGCGGTAGAGCGCGATGGCGCCGATGGGCCCGTCCGTCTCGAAGCTGCCGCCGATTGGAAAGCCGGTGCCGATCAGCACCCGGCCCTTGTTTTCAAGAAGCCGTTTCGCGGCGCGGTCGCAATAGCCAGCCGGAACGGCGCTCCGGATCCGGTCCATGCCCCGCGTGCCGTGGGACAGGATGATGTCCTCGATCAGTGTTTCCGCCATCGCCATCAAAACTTCCCGCTGCCGGCGCCCGGCAGCACCTGCCGCTGAGTCGGCCCGTTAAGGGTTGCCCGTGTCTGAGGATGAATCTACAGGATCTTTCTGGGGTCGAAGGCGTCGCGCAGCCCGTCGCCGATGTAGTTGATGCTCAGAACGGTCAGAAAAATCATAGAGCCCGGCACGATGGCGGTCCAGGGGGCGGCGAAGATCTGGTCCAGCGCGTTCTTGAGCATGTTGCCCCAGGTGGCCGTCGGGGGTTGGATGCCGAGCCCCAGAAAGCTCAAGCCGGACTCGGAGATGATGGCGTCCGCCACTCCCAGGCTGGCGGCGACGATGATCGGCCCGAGCGCGTTCGGCAGGATGTGGCGGACCATGATCCGGGGCGTCCCCGCGCCCAGGACCCGCGCCGACTCGACATATTCCAGGTTCTTGATCTCCAGAAAGGAGCTGCGCACCAGGCGGGCGACGTCCATCCAGCCCAGAATGCCGATCACGAACACGACCCGCGCGACGGGCATCTTGTAGAGCGTGTCGAAGACCAGAACGACGAGGGGGTTGTCGCTGAACGGCGGCCGCATGAAGATGATGGCGAACAGGATCAAAATGAAGATGCGGGGAAAGGCCAGGGCGAAGTCGGTGAAGCGCATGAGCAGGTTGTCCACCACGCCCCCGAAATAGCCGGCCACGGCGCCGACGAGCGTCCCCAGCGTGACGGCCACCAGCATGGCGAAAACGCCGACGATCAGCGAGACCCGGCCGCCGTAAAGCGTCCGGGTCAGCATGTCCCGGCCGAGCTCGTCGGTTCCGAGCGGGTGCGCGAGGCTCGGCGGCGAGAGCATGTTGGAGAGATCCGGCGTTTCCGGGTCGTAGGGGCTGATCCGGTCCACGAAAACCACGGAGAGAACGATCACGGCCATCAGGATCATGCCGAAGACCGCCATCCGGTGGCGCAGGAACTGCCGCAGCGTCAGATACCAGAGCTGGTTCTTGTGCTTTTCGTGAAAGGCGGCCCGGCTCATCGCGTCACCGTCACGAGTAAACGATCCGGGGGTCCAGGATCGCGTAGACGACGTCCGCCAGCAGGTTGGACACCACCACCAGAAAAGCGATCGCGGTCACGATCCCCATGACGACGGAGTAATCGAAGCGGGTGGCCGCGTCCACGAAGAGCCGGCCCATGCCGGGCCAGGAGTAGATGGTTTCCGTAAACAGCGCCCCCGCGAAGAGAACCGGCAGATCGATGGCGACGACGGTCACGAGCGGGATGGCGGCATTGCGGAAGGCGTGCTTGAAAATGATCACGCGTTCATTAAGCCCCTTGGCCGCCGCGGTCCGAATGTAGTCCAGGTGAATCACCTCGAGCATGCTCGTGCGCAGAAACCGGACGTATTTGGCCGCAATCAGGGTCGAGAGGCTCAGCGCCGGCAGAAACAGGTGCCGGAGGCTGTCGGCCAGCGAGAAGGGCTGGCCGAGGGTCTGCATGCCGCCGCTCGGAAGCCATCGCAGCCAGATGCTGAAGATGATGATCAGCAGCAGGCCGGAGTAGAACACCGGCATGGAGCGTCCGATGTAGGCGAGGGTCGTGGTGATGTGGTCGAAGAGGGAGTACTGCCGGGTGGCCGAGATGATCCCCGCCGGAATGGCGATGATCAGTGCCACGATCAGGGAGATGCCCGTCAGGTAAAGCGTGTTGGGCAGCCGGTCCCAGATCTCCACCAGCACCGGCCGCTTCGTGGTGAAGGAGTAGCCCCAGTCCCCCTGCACGAAATTTTTGAGCCAGGCCAGGTATTGGACGTGAATCGGCCGGTCCAGGCCCATTTCGTGGCGCAGCCGCTCGATGTCCTTTTGCGAGATTTCCGGGTTGTTCTCATAGGCCGCGAGCGGGCCGCCCGGCAGCAGCTGCATCAGGGCGAAAGTGGCAAAGGTGATGACGAGCAGCACCGGGGCGGCGGCCAGCAGCCGGCGCAAGATGAAGGTGTGTTTCATGAATCACCCGTGAGGCGGCGGGCGGCGCTCGATGCCGAGAGCGCCGCCCGGTTCAGGCGCGCGGAAACGGCTACTTCTTGACGATGTCCCAGTCGGCGATGTTCCAGGTCTCCACGGCGTCGATGATGCCGTTGCCGTTGGGGACATAGCCTTTGACGTGGCTGCGGAAGCCGTGCACGGTCAGCCGCTGGTAAAGATAGATGTGCGGCACGATCTCGTAGAGCCGCTTCTGGGCCATGCGGTAGGCATTGGCCCGGTCGGCCATGCTGGTGGACTTGCCGCCGGCGTCGATCCACTTGTCCAGCTCGGCATCGCGGTGGCGGGTGTAGTTGTAGCCGCTGCCGCCGTTGGCTTCGGTCGGAATGTTCTTGGAGTGGAAATAGCCTTCGAACTGCTGGTGCGGGTCGATGCCCGGGCCGGTCGTGTACATCAAGATGTCATAGCGGCCCTTCTTGCGGTCGGCATCGTTGGCCCAGGAGCCGAACAGGACCGAGGAGGGGACGTTTTCGATGTAGAACTCGATCCCGACTTTTTTCATCTGGTCCACCAGCACTTGCTGGACCATCTCCCGCAGCTTGTTGCCCGTGGTGGTGGTGATCTTCAGCCGCAGCCTCACGCCGTCCTTCTGGCGGATGCCGTCGGGCCCGGGCTTCCAGCCGGCCTCGTCCAGAAGCTTTTTGGCTTTTTCCGGATCGTAGGCGATCGGCTGGAGGTCGGGGTTGGACGCCCAGCCGTGGGAGATCTCCGTGGCCCCGGCCTTGGCCTTGCCGAAAAGCAGCTTGTCGACGATCGTCTTTCGGTCGATGGCGCAGTTGATCGCCTGGCGCACCTTCAGGTCTCCCAGGACCGGGTGGGGGAAATCCGGGTTGCCGTTGTTCGGCGCCACCGGCGAGCTGTGGTTGAGGATCATCCGCTCGGAGGTGAGCGAGTTGGACAGGTCGAGGGCCAGCGCCGGGTTGTTCTCCATCATCGGGATCTGCGCCTCGATCAGGTCCCAGACCCCGTCGATATCGCCGGCCTGAAGCTGGGCGATGCCGACCTCGCGGCTGGGGATGATCTTGAAGAAGAGCTTGTCGATCTTCACCTTGTCCGCGTTGCGATAATGCGGGTTCTTGGCCATGGCGATGTAGTTGCCGGAAGCCCACTCGGTCACCATGAAGGGGCCCGTGCCGACCGGCATGCGGTTGTAGGGGGCGTCGTTCATGTTGTCGAGCTTGCCCAGAACGTGCTTGGGCAGCACCGGGGCAAAGCGGGTCAGGTAGGGCGCGTAAAATTCCTTGTATTTGACGACGGCCGTGTGCTCGTCGGGGGTCTCCACCGACTGGATCAGGTCGTAGCCCGATTTGCTCTTGACCAGGTTTTTCGGGTTGATCACGGCCTCCCAGGTGAACTTGACGTCGGCGGAGGTGAAGGGCGCCCCGTCGCTCCACTTCACGCCCTTGCGCAGTTTGTAGGTGATCGTCAGCCCGTCCTTGGACACCCCGCCGTTTTCCACGGTGGGCACCTCGGCGGCGAGCACCGGGAAATACTCGCCCTTTTCGTTGACGTCGATCAGGTATTCGGCGAAAGGCTTGTGAACGTAAGTGATGACGGTTTGAACGCCGATGAAGGTGTTGAGGTTTTCGGGTTCCTGGTAAACCCCCAGGGTAAGGGTTTTCTGGGCGTTGGCGATACCGCACAGACCTAAAACGGCAGCGGCGAGCATTACAAACAAGACCCCTTTTCTTGTCATAATCACCTCCTCGATCGTTTGGGTGTTTGCCGGGCGGAGACGCGATCATTCCACTGGGGACGGAACTGCTCTTGCTCAAGGACCGGATATCTGGGCATAACAACCAGAAATATCTGCCGGAGTCAAGCGGCGAGTGCAAACGGCCAGTGGTCGGTATCCCGCCGCGAGCCTCGCCGGCGGAGGCCCGGCAGGGCCCGGCGCGACTTGACAGTCCATGCAAATCAAGATAGTCGGCCAGAGAGCCGATTGCGCTCCGCCGGCAAAAGGCAGCGGCATTCAAACGATTACAGGGTGTCGTACCGTGGGAGACAGCAGCGAGGTCCTGCTAGAAATCAAGGGGCTGAAAACCCATTTTTTCTCCGACGAAGGCGTTTCGCCGGCGGTTGACGGGGTCGACCTGCGGGTGCACAAGGGAGAGACGCTCGGCATCGTGGGCGAGTCGGGCTGCGGCAAAAGCGTCACGGCCCTTTCCGTCATGCGGCTCATCCCGGACCCGCCGGGCCGGATCACCGCCGGGGAGATTCTGCTCGAGGGGCAGAACCTGCTGGAGCTTTCCGCGGATCAGGTGCGCCGGATCCGGGGCAACCGGATCTCGATGATTTTCCAGGAGCCGATGACTTCCCTCAACCCGGTCTACACCATCGGCAGCCAGATCGCGGAGGCCGTCCGGCTTCACCAGAAGCTCCCGCACCCGGAGGCCCTGGAGCGCTCCCTGGAGATGCTCAAGCGGGTCGGCATCCCCGCGCCGGAGCGCCGGCTGCACGAATACCCGCACCAGCTGAGCGGCGGGATGCGGCAGCGGGCCATGATCGCCATGGCGCTGGCCTGCAACCCCGCCCTGCTCATCGCCGACGAGCCCACGACCGCCCTCGATGTCACCATTCAGGCCCAGATCCTGGATCTGATGGGCGAGTTGAAGGCGGAGCTCTCCACCGCCATCATCCTGATCACCCACGACCTGGGAGTCATTGCGGAGAGCGCGGCGCGCGTGGTGGTGATGTATGCCGGAAAAGTGGTGGAAGAGGCGGACGTGCTGCGCCTCTTCGATGCGCCGCTGCACCCCTACACCGCCGGACTGCTGCAGGCGATTCCGCGGATCGACCAGCGCCAGGCAAAGAAAGAGCGGCTGAGGGAGATCAAGGGCGTAGTCCCCATTCCCTCGCGCCTGCCCCCCGGCTGCCCCTTTCACCCGCGCTGCCCGGAGGCCCTGCCGATCTGCTCGCAGGAGGCCCCCCGGCTGAAAGCGGCCGAAGAGGGCCACCCGGTGCGCTGCTGGCTGCATGCCTGACAAAATCTATAAAAGACCGCGCCCGAGGGCGTGGTCCGGCCGTGTGCGGCGGTTGCGAATGACCAAGCGAAGCCGGTTTAAAGTGTAAAGTCGAAAGTTGACAGGAGTGCCGATGAGCCAACCGTTGCTCGAAGTCGACCGCCTGAAAAAGCACTTCCCGGTCAAGGGCGGGTTTTTTCAGAAAACGGTGGGGCGCGTCCACGCCGTGGACGGAGTGAGCTTTCGCCTGGAAGCGGGGGAAACCATCGGGCTGGTGGGGGAGAGCGGGTGCGGCAAAACGACCACGGGGCGGCTGATTCTGCGCCTGATCAAACCCACCAGTGGTGAGATCCGTTTCAACGGCCAGGACCTCAGCCGGCTCGGCCGCCGCCGGATGAAGGCCGTCCGGCGGGACATGCAGCTGATTTTCCAGGACCCGTTCGCCTCGCTCAACCCCCGCCTGACCGTCGGCGGCATCGTGGCCGAGGCGTTCAAAATCCACGGGGTGGCCTCCGGCGCGGAGCTCGAAGACCGCACGGCCGGGTTGCTGAAACGAGTCGGCCTGCATGCCGATCACCTGCGGCGCTACCCCCATGAATTCAGCGGCGGCCAGCGCCAGCGGATCGGCATCGCGCGCGCGCTCGCGCTCAACCCCAAGCTGATCATCGCCGACGAGCCGGTCTCGGCCCTGGACGTCTCCATCCAGGCCCAGGTCATCAACCTTCTCCAGGACCTCAAGAGCGAGTTCCAGCTCTCCTACATCGTCATCGCCCACGACCTGAGCGTGGTGGAGTACATGAGCGACCGCGTGGCGGTCATGTACCTGGGAAAGATCGTGGAAATGGCCCCGGGCGCCGAGCTGTACGCCCGGCCCCGGCACCCGTACACCGAGGCGCTGCTTTCGGCCATCCCCATCCCGAACCCGCGCCTGGAAAAAAAGCGGCGCACCCTGCAGGGCGATGTCCCCAGCCCCATCAACCCGCCCCCGGGATGCCGTTTTCACACGCGTTGCGTTTATCGCCGCTCCGAGTGCGAGCGGTTCGAGCCGGAGTTTGTTGACCTCGGCGGGGGGCATTACGCCGCCTGCCCGGTGCGGGCCGGCGGACGGTTCCTGCAGACGCCGGACGAGGGTTCGGCCTGAGAATCATACTTCCAAGATGAAGGGATGTTGACCATGCATGCGTTTATCGCGTCGCGTTACGAGCACTTCTTGCAGGACCTCGAGACCCTCGTCAATGTGGACAGCGGCAGCGGGCACGGCCCGGGGCTGGCGACGGTCGCGCGTTTCTTTCAGGGGCGTTTTGATCGGCTGGGGTGGCACACCCGGGCGCTGGAATTCGACGGCGGGTCGGCGCCCTGCCTGGAGGTCGTCAACCGCAAGGACCCTCGGGCCGGCGAACGCTTCGACTTCCTGTTTCTCGGCCACATGGACACTGTTTTTGAGCAGGGAACGGCGGCGCGCCGCCCCTTCAGCATCCGCGACGGCCGCGCGTGGGGGCCCGGCGTCTGCGACATGAAGGGCGGGCTGGTGACCATGCTGCACGCGGCGGAGGCGCTCGAGCAGGCCGGCCTCGCCAGGGAGCTCTCCATTTGCATGGCATTCAACAGCGACGAGGAGATCGGCTCGCGGGCCTCGCGTCCCTGGTTCGAGGCTCTCGCCGCCAAAAGCCGCCGGGTGCTGGTCTTCGAGCCTTGCCGGTCCACCGGCCAGCGGGTGCTGCAGCGCAAGGGGGTGGCCGGGTTCGACATCCTCTGCCACGGCCGGGCGGCCCATGCCGGGGTGGAGCCCGAGAAGGGCGCCAACGCCGTACTGGAACTCGCCCACCAGGTGCTGGCGGCGACCGGCTTCGCCCGGCCCGAAGCGGGCACCACGGTCAGCGTCACCACCATTGCGGGCGGCACGGCGGGCAACGTGATTCCGGACTTCGCGCAGGCGGGGTTCGATGTCCGGGTGGCCAGCATCGAAGAGGCCCGGCGCATCGAGGCCTGTTTCCAGAACCTTTCCGCCAGCGGCCGGGCCGAGGGCGTGCGGGTGGAGGTGCGGGGCGAAATCAACCGGATGCCCATGGTGCCCTCGGATGCGACCTGGCGGCTGTGGGAGCGGATCGTGCCGATCGGCGAGGGCCTGGGCCTAGAAATGAAGCTCATCAGCACCGGCGGCGGGTCGGACGGCAATTTCACGGCCGCCATGGGGATCCCCACTGTCGACGCCATGGGGCCGCGCGGCGGGCGCGCCCACAGCGCGGACGAATTCCTGGAACTCGACAGCGTGGTCCCCAACACCCGGATGATCTGCGAGATCCTCAAGGCGGCGGTCGAAAACCGCCTGCCGTGAGACAGGCGCCGGGGGGACCCGGCCGGCCGTACCATGCCCCCGGCGTCACCGCCGGCGGAACCTGAAAACGGCTTTCTTTAGCCGTTTTTTTTTGATAACAAGAGGGCCGGATTCAGCTCCGGATGGCCTTTCTTCTTCAACTCCACCAGCAACTTCAAGACGGCGGGTTTTCAGTGCCCGATGCGAACCGGGCGTCATGAGACGGCGTACTGTACTCACAGGGAACGAACGTGAAAGGAGCGGGGTCTATGCGCAACAAAATCGTCTGGGTGGTTGTAATGGTCGTGGGCGTTGTTTTTCTGGGAGTGATTCAGGGTTTCTCGGGCCAGGGCAAAAGCGAAAATTCCTGTTTCGGGGAAGACAAGTATGTGCTCAAGGCGCCCGAGGGCGTCGAGGCCCGGCGCGGGCCGGTCAACTTCCCGCACCAGGCGCACTTCGAGTTTGCCTGCGTCAAGTGCCACCACACGTTTGACGGCTCCGAGCCGCCCATGGGCTGCATGGTCTCGGGCTGTCACGACACGA
This sequence comes from uncultured Desulfatibacillum sp., assembly GCA_964562235.1. Classification (GTDB taxonomy): domain Bacteria; phylum Desulfobacterota; class Desulfobacteria; order Desulfobacterales; family SpSt-501; genus SpSt-501. The sequence goes on along the minus strand of CAZLSV010000001.1, from coordinate 110,767 downwards.
CCGAGGCCCCCCCTGTCAAGTCCGGCAAATCCAGCGCCTCGGACAACATGGACTATTACAAGAACGCTTATCACCAGACCTGCTGGCTGGGCTGCCACAAGGAGACTAAGGCCAGGAACGTGGAATTGCAGAAGGCAGCCGCTGCGAAGGGCGCCAAGGCCAAGCTCGCCAAGAGCGGACCGACCACCTGCGACGGTTGCCACGGCAAGGCGGGCCGCGCCAAATAACCGCTCGTCCGAAAGCCGCCTTCAACGACTGCCCATGCAACGGCCGGGGTGCGGCCCGCCCCGGCCGTTTCGCATTGCTTCCGCTCGGAGAACAGCCCTCACTCCCCCAACCACGCCGGGCCGGAGCGGCCGGCCCGACACGCGCCTTCCGTGATCGGTCAAACGCCGCCCAGTTCGCGCCTCACCAGTGCCGCACCCGCCCCCAGGGCGTTCAGCTTGCCTATCGCCACCGGACGTGCGAGCGGCACCATGCCGCAATTCGTGCAGGGGTAGAGGCGATCGGGCGCGACATGCTGGAGCGCCTTGCGCAGGGTGTCGGCCACTTCCTCCGGCGTTTCGATGCGGTCCGTGGCGACGTCGATGGCCCCGACCAGGACGTCCTTGCCCTTGAGCAGTCCGACCAGTTCGATCGGCACTTTTGAGTTGTGGCACTCGAGGGACACCTGGTCGATCGCCGAGGCCTGCAGCAACGGGAAGGTCTGCTCGTACTGGCGCCATTCGGATCCCAGGGTCCTTTTCCATTCCGTCGAGGTGTTCGATGAAGGTGGTCACAAAATGCCGGCGGGTCTGTTCGCCGTCGCTAACGATGTCGATGCCGGCTTGCTCCTGGGCGCGCAGCACCAGCCGGACCGCATCGCGCTTGCCCTCGGCGAGGGCGTCGCCCTCCAGTTTCCAGGGGGCCCACAGCTTAGCCGGTTCCGCGAGCCAGGCCGGTTTGGGCAGGCTGCCGACGATGGTTGCCCGCAATATCGGCTGTTTCATTATCTCTCCAATTGTTGGTCCTCCAGGGGTGACCCGGCTCGAAGAAAATTCGTTAAAATCGGCCTACGGGGCATCGCGCCATGCGGTCGAGACCGACAGAATGGCGGTGCCCGTGGAAAAGCCCGGCGGCCGGCCGCGCACAATCCACCGGTAGCGGCATGTTTCCTTGAAACGTCTCACGCAAAGAGTTCCACCTCGCACATCAGGTCCGGTTGGGCGTTGGAAAAAATTGGAGCCGACTTCGTCGATCACCTCCTGCGGCAGATAGCGAGCAAAGAAATCAACGCAGTACTCCCTCGGCATCCCGGGCAGACCGACCAGGATGCAGAAGGCTCTTGTCAGCGACCGAATCTGTGCAGTTGTGAGCGCCATTTTACCCTCCTTCGATCAGTGGTCTGGGGCCGTGCACGACACCGTTCTCCACACAACCGACAGGTGCCCCTTGCTATGGGACACTAATAACCAGCAGATGGGCCATTGTCATCCGGCAGGAAAACTTTAGGAACTGCAGAGCCCATCGGGTGGCGGGTCATCGGCACATCTTCACGGTGAGGTCTGAAAGGCGCTTGATTTGGCGCCCCCGGGAATCGAAGTTGCCGGGCTCAAGCCACTGTACAAATACTCTTTTCAAGGCGGGCCACTGCGCGTCGATGACCGAGTACCAGGCCGTGTCGCGATTGCGGCCCTTGTAGAGGGTCGCCTGGCGGAAAACACCCTCGAAAACAAACCCCAGCCGCCCGGCCGCCTTGCGCGAAGCGGCATTCAGGGCGTCACACTTCCACTCGTAGCGCCGATACCCCAATTCGTCGAAAACCCGGCCCATCATCAGGAACATGGCCTCGGTCGCGGCCGGCGTTCGCTGCAGCCGCGGCGAGTAGGTGACGTGCCCGACCTCCACCACCCCCACCTCCGGCCGTATGTTGAGATAGCTGGCGACACCCGCGGCGCGGGAGGTTCTCAGATCGATGACGGCATGAAACAGGGGATCCTCGCCCGCGGCGGATGATTCCAGCCATTCCCGATAGGCCTCGAAGGTGTGAAAGGGTCCATAAGGCATGTAGGTCCAGACCCGGTGCGCGTGGTCCTCCTGAAAGGCCGCATAGAGGTCGGCGGCGTGGATGCCGGGCTGAAGCGGTTCGAGGGCACAGTATCGCCCGGTCATAGCCGTCCGCGGCGGCCGCGGCTGTTCCCGCCACCCCGCAACCGGAAACCCGATGGGCTGTCCGAGTTCGTTGATCCCGTTCGTCATGAAATTCGGCCCCGCGCGCCACGCCGGCACTCATTAAGGGTTGCATATCAATATGGGCTCGGGCCCCCTCACCCGGTTCTTCCCCGGAACCGGGGGAGAGGGAGAGGGTACCGCTCTCGGTCTACACCATTTCGAAACGATTTATAAATGCTGGAGTTCGAGGCGCTCCTTGATGCACGATTGATAGCTGAAACGGGCTGAAAACTAAAGCCGCTTTTCAAAGTCACTCGGATGCATGGTTGACTTTTTTCGCACGGGGGTGGTATGGGTGCTGGCGGAAAAGAGGACGCAAAGCGCCCCGCCGCACCAAGGGCGCAGCCAAACAACCAACACCCAACACTTTCAAGCAAATTGACATTTTTCCCTGTGGGAGCGGCTTTCCAGCCGCGCGGATCGAGGCTGAAAGCCTCTCCCACAAAGAACAAGCTTGCCGGCCGATAAGGTGGCGCCAAGCACCATGGCCCGCTAAACCCCAAACATCCAAACACCAAACACCCAAACACTAAACACCCTGACACCCAACCCCCACACCCCCAACCACAGGACAACCCATGGCCATCAAGACGATTATCGAACCCTTCCGGATCAAGACGGTCGAACCCCTGCGCGTCACGACGCGCCAGGAGCGCGAGGCCATTCTCCAGAAGGCGGGCTTCAATCTTTTCAGCGTGCGGGCCGAAGAGGTGCTGATCGACCTTCTGACGGACAGCGGCACCTCGGCCATGAGCGCCCGGCAGTGGGCCGGGCTGATCGACGGGGACGAATCCTACGCCGGCGCCCGCAGCTTCTACCGCTTCGAGAACACGGTCAAGGATCTGACCGGCTTCAAACACATCATCCCCACCCACCAGGGCCGGGCCGCCGAGAAGATCCTTTTTGAGATCATGGGAGGGAAGGGGAAGGTCATCCCCAACAACACCCATTTCGACACCACACGGGCCAACATCGAGGTGAGCGGGGCGGAAGCCGTGGACCTGCCCGTGAAAGAGGCGCTCATCCCCTCGCTGGTGAAGGACTTCAAGGGCAACATGGACATCACCGCCCTGGAGCGCCTGCTCAAGGAAAAGGGGCCGGAGCACATCCCGCTCGTGATGATGACGGTGACCAACAACTCCTGCGCCGGGCAGCCGGTGTCCATGGGCTGCATCCGGCGGGTGTCGGACCTGTGCCGCTCCTACAAGATCCCGTTCTTCATCGACGCCTGTCGGTTTGCGGAAAACGCCTGGTTCATCAAGACCCGCGAACCGGGCTGCAAGGCCCGCTCGGTCAAGCAGCTCGCCCAGGAGATGTTCTCCTACGCCGACGGCTGCACCATGAGCGGCAAGAAGGACGGGCTGGTCAACATCGGCGGATTTCTGGCCGTGAACGATGATGAACTCGCCCAGCGGGCACGCAACATCCTCATCGTCACCGAGGGGTTCCCGACCTACGGGGGGCTTGCCGGCCGCGACCTCGAAGCCTTTGCCCAGGGGCTCGAGGAGGTGGTGGACGAAGACTACCTCAAGTACCGCATCCGTTCGACGGAGTACGTGGTCGAGAAGCTCGATGCGATGGGGGTGCCGGTGTTCAAGCCGGCCGGCGGCCACGCCGTCTACCTGGACGCGAAGGCCTTCCTGCCCCATGTCCCGCCCTCGCAGTACCCCGGCCACGCGCTGGCCTGCGCGCTCTACCTGGAAGGCGGCATCCGCGCCTGCGAGATCGGCAGCGTCATGTTCGGCAAGACCGACCCCGCGACCGGGGATTTCCAGCCGGCCATGCTCGAGATGGTGCGCCTGGCCATCCCCCGGCGGGTCTACACCCAGAGCCACATGGACTACGTGGTGGAGTGCATCGGGGAGGTGTACGCGGGCCGGGAGAAGATCCGAGGGATGCGCATCGCCTGGGAGCCGCCGATCCTGAGGCACTTCACCGCCCGGTTCGAACCGTTAGGGTGAATGCAACTGCTTCCAGATGGGCCTGGCTGTTTTCGCGGTTTCTTCGGGTGGGGTGAAGGCGGCCATGTCCCCGGGCATCTCCTCGAAGCCGGTGCGGTCGCTGCGCACCCAGGCGGCGTAGTTGGAGCGTACGATCAACACCACCCGCAATTCTATCGAATCCGCCCCGGTTTCGATCGCCAGCAGCCCGAGGTTGTAGCCGTTGCAGCCCAGGCTGCGATATAATTTCCGGGCATTGAAAGCCCCCCCCGAGGCCTTCAGCCGGTTTTCACCAGCAGCCGCTGAACGCCCGGAACCCTTCTGAGGCGCAGGAATAAACCGAGCTTCCAGAAACCCAGTTTGACCCGCCGGATTTCCGGTTTCAAACCCTCGTCGCCACGGCAAAACGAAGTGATGCACACCTCCGGCCGCACATCGGGCGGAAAGAGGCACGGGCCGACGCCGCGTTCCAGGAAAAGGCAGTTCGAGGTGAAAAGAGGGGCTTCGTGGCGGAGGCATTCCGCTATCGTGGAATCCAGCGCAGGCGCCAAGCTCAGGATATAAACGAAATCCGGAATTCCGAAGACGGCCTCCAGATGAAGGTTGCGGCAGCACAGTCCCTGGCAATCCGCCAGGCAGCCTTCCAGGCGCTGGGCCGCTGCAGCGTTCAGCTTTCGCTCCGCGTTCTGGGTTCGGCGGCAGAGGTGGGACAGCAGCGGCCGGGTTTCGGCAGGCCAGTGCCGGACGATTTTTTCGGCCTGGCGGTAGGAATGCCTCAGACTCATCCGTGAGCCTCGCATGCGGTGGACCGGGGCTCGATCATACGCCTGCAGGCCGGCGCATGCAAGTCGGCCGGCCTGGAACTCATTGTTCCGGCGCTGGCAGAACGATTCAGAACTTTGGTCAGGAACAATACAAAGGCCCCCTCACCGCCGGGATGAGGGGGCCTTCGAATCGAAAAGGCAATTCTGTGCGGCCGCCTCAGGCGGTCACGGCAACGCGCGCGCCGACCCGCCGTTTCTGGACGTAGTAGATAAGGGCGAAGCCGATCAGGCCGATGATGTCGGTGTAGATCCCGGGCTTCACCAGGCAGAAGGCGACGGCCAGCAGCAGGATCCGCTCGTACCAGGTGTCGTCGTCGATCAGGAACCCCTGCATGCCGGCCGCGAGGGCATACATCCCGAAAGAGGAGGTGGTGAAGATCCAGCATGCCTCGAGCACGCCCAGGATCCCGGGGTCCAGGCCGATCAGCAGCATCTGCGGCGCGGTGATGAACATGTACGGCAGCAGGAAGGTGCGCATGTCGAGTTTGAAGGACTCGAGGCCGGTCTTGAACGGGTCCGCACCCGCGATGCCGGCCGCGGCGTAGGCCGCCAGACACACCGGCGGGGTGCCGTCGGCGAGGATGCCGAAGTAGAACACGAACAGATGCGCGGCGATCAACGGGGTGTCGGGCTTCATGGCGATCAGGGCCGGCGCCATGATGGTAGCCATGATGACGTAGTTCGGCGTCGTGGGGACCCCCATGCCCAGGATCAGGCAGGCCACCATGGTGAGCATCATGGCGAGGTACACGTTGCCGAAGGAGAGCTCCACGAGGATGTTGGTCATGTTGAGTCCGGCGCCCGTCAGGCTCACCATCCCCACCACCATGCCGGCGAAGGCACAGGTGACGCCGATGGCCGCCATCGACCGGCCCGCGTTGA
>CAZLSV010000001.1:98545-104900 GCA_964562235.1 uncultured Desulfatibacillum sp. | reverse complement strand
TTTTGCGGGCGCTGTCCTTCAAGGGTTCCAGGGACCGGGGCGTGGCGGCGTCATTCGCCGACGTTTCCACCCGGATCATTCCGGCGCTGATCATCAGCCCCCGGACCAGGAAAATGATGCTGGCCGTGGCAATGGCCATGGCCGCCGCCGTGAGCGGGGTCAGGCGCTGGATGATCAGCGCGTAGAGCAGGACAAAAATCGGCACGAGAAAGTGCAGCCCGCTCGCCAGGGTGGGGAAGAACTTGGGAAGCTGGGCCCGCGGCACCCCCTTGAACCCGTATTTGGTGGACAGCAGATGCACGGCGCCCAACAGCGCCAGCTGGTCGATTACCGCGGGAAGGGCCGCGGCGATGCACACCTCCAGGTAGGGGATCCCTAAAAACTCGGCCATGACGAACGCGGCCGCGCCCATGACGGGCGGCATGATCTGGCCGTTGCCGCCCGCGGCCGTGTCGATGCCGCCGGCAAGCTCGGGCTTGAACCCGACCTTCTTCATGAGGGGGATCGTCAGCGTGCCGATGGTGGCGGTGTTGGCGACCCCGCTGCCGGAGATCATGCCCATGAAGGCGCTCGCCACGACCGACACCTTGGCCGGCCCGCCGCGGGTGTGGCCCACGAGGGACATGGCCAGCTTCATGAGGAATTCCCCGGCGCCGGTGCGCTCGAAGATGGCGCCGAACAGAACAAAGGCGAACACGAAGGTCGACGACACCCACAGCGGGATCCCGAAGATGCCCTCGCCGGTCAGATAGAGATGGTCGACGATGCGGCGGAAGCTGTAGCCCCGGTGGGCGAAAACCCCCGGGAAATAGGGGCCGAAGAGGCCGTAGACGAGGAAAATACCGGTGATGATCACCAGCGGCCAACCCACGGCCCGCCGGGAGGCTTCCAGGACGAGTACGATGGCCGTGACCCCCATGATGAGGTCCAGGCTGGTCGGGTCGCCGATCCGCCTTACCAGCTCCTCATAGAACAGGGTGACGTAGATGACGGACGCCCCGGCCACCACCGCTAGGACAAAGTCCAGGAAATGGATGGTCTTGCGCTTGGACTTCTTCGAGAAAGGGTAGAAGAGGAAGCACAGGCTGATGGCGAAGGTCAGGTGGATGGAGCGCTGCAGCGTGGAGGTCAGGACCCCGAAAAAGGCAGTGTACAATTGGAAGCTGGAAAAGGCGATGGCGATCAGAAATGTGAGTCGGTAAGGGATCCCGGAGAGCCTCCGCTCCCCGAACTCCTGCTTTTCGATCATCTCTTCGGCTTTTTTCACCAGGGCTTCGTCGCGAACGATTCTCTCTTCCATGCTTTATCCTAATCTGTCAGGGTTGTTATAGACCGCGTTTCAGGTCGTGATCCATTAACCGCGCTTTGAGTGTGTTTCCGTCTCGGCTGAAGCCCCGATGCCTGTTTTTCAGTACCCTGTCAAGTGCCCCCATCGTGCCAGGAGGAAGGGGTGGCTGCGCACCGCCACGGCAACGACGTCCCCCGGTTCGATCAGGCGGTTCAGGTCCAGCGTTTTATCCCCTATGCGCAAAGAGGACCGGTTGATCGGTGAAATGTAAAAACTGAATTCGGGCAGCCGCTGACCGCCCGGCGCCACCATCCATTTCCCGTCGCCGCTGCGGCCTGTCGCCTGGGACGGCAGCCCGGCCCCGTAGGACGGGAATCGAGTTTCCACCAGGCGCAGCATGCCGTCGTTCTCGACGGAAAAAACCCCCTCGACCGGGATGTTTTCGATCGAGTGGATGTAGGTAAATGTAATCACCTCGCCCGGAGCGGTCGGCTCCCGTGAAATCACGCTGTCCGTCCGCCGGCTGCGCACCTCGAGCACCTGGACGGGCAGGAATAAAAGACCGGCCAGGGCCGCCACCGCCGCGGACCAGCCGATGATGGCTCTTCGTGTCGGCATAACACAACTGCCCCGCCGGTTCGTGGCCGGCGGGGCAGCTCTCTCTCCTGTCGAGCTACGCTCGGCGATTACTTTTTGATGCCCTTTTCCTTATAAAACTTCTCGGCGCCCGGGTGCAGCGGGACCGACATACCGGTCAGCGCGCTTTCGAGCGTCAACTCCTTGCCCTTGGCATGCGCCCGCTCGATGTCCTTCAGGTTGTCGAAGATGGCCTTGGTGATCTGGTAGGCCATGGCCTCTTCCATTTCGGCCCGGGCCACCAGGATGGCCATCACCGCCACGGTGGGAACATCGGCATCGACGCCCTTGTACGCCCCCTTGGCAACCACGGCCTTGGTGAAGAAGGGGTACTTCTTCATCAGTGCGTCGCGCTGGCTGCCGTCGACGGGCACGATGACGCAGTCGACGGTCACGGCCGTGTCGACCAGGCCGGCCGCGCCCACGCCGACGGAGTAGAACGCCGCATCGATGCGGCCGTCTTTGAGGTAGTCCGAGGACTCTGTGGCCGTCAGGCGCTCGACCTTGGAAAAATCATCGAACTTCATGCCGTAGGCTTCCAGGATCTGCATGGCGTTCTGCTCCGTGCCGCTGCCCAGCGGGCCGACGCAGACGCGCTTGCCCTTGAGGTCGGCCACGGTGGCGATCTTGGCGTCTTTGCGCGCCTGGATCTGGCAGTGCTCCTGGTAGAGCGAGGTGATGCCGCGGATGTTCGCGACGGGTTTGTCGAACATGGGTTTGACGCCCTGCAGCGCATAGAAGGAGATGTCGTTCTGCAGGATGGCCATGTCGGCGTCGCCGGAGGCGATCAGCTTGGCATTGGCCACCGAGGCGCCCGAGGACTCCACGGTGATTTTGATGTCGGGCAGATTCTTGTGGGCGATGTTGGAGATCGCGCCCGCCAACGGGTAGTAGACGCCCACCACCCAGCCGGAGGCGATGGAGACGAATTTCTTGGCGGCGAAGACCGTGGTGGTTGAGAAGGTGAGCATGAACCCCGCAATCGCCAGTACCAGCAGGCCTACCAACAGCTTTTTTCTCATCTTTCCCCTCCTTGGTGGTGAATGTTTTTTGCTGTCATGCCCTAAGAGCGGTCCGACCACCGGCCGCCCTTCAAACGCTCAAAACCTCAGGCGGCCGGGTTGGGTCGCCGGGTCTGCTGAATGCCGCAGCCTCATGGAGAATGCCAAGTGGAAAAAGACCCGCCACGGGTGGAACACTTGGAGATATGTAGTAATTCTTGTTCAAAGTCAACATAAAAGAGCCGCTTCGGATTGCGCGGTTTCGGGCGAAAACAAAAGGGAAATTGACCTGAGTCAATCCGCCGATTCCTGAAAGCGGTTAGGGTGGCCAAGGCTGGTTTTCACCGCACCGCCCCCAGCCCTTCTCGCCCGTTTTCCAGGAGGGGGCCGGGGGAGGCGGTATCACAGGAGAGCCCCATGACCTCGCTTTCACCCAATGGCCTTGGCGGCCATGCCGCCGGCCGTTGCGGCCGCATCGGCCTCATTCTGCCGGTGTTGAGCCTTCTTCTGCTGGCCGGGCATTTTTTGCGCTTCGGGAACCCGGGGCTCTGCCTGGCCATCGTCGCCCTGGCGGCGCTGGCCGCCACGCGCCGGGCGTGGGTGAGAGTCGCCCTGATGGCGGCCCTTGCGGCCGGGCTTCTCGTCTGGGCCGGCGCCTGGGCAGATTTCCTGACGCTGCGCCTGGCCGCCGGCCGGCCCTGGTTGAGGATGAGCCTGATCATGGCGGCGGTGGCGGGACTGAACGCGCTTTCCCTGGCATGGCTCGGCCGCGACGGCGGCCGCGGCTTCTTCAACCGGCAGCCGGAGCAGGCGGCCATCGGCGGGGGGATCTTCGTTCTGACCGCGGCGCTGCTCGGGGCGACGCGGGAGATGGTCCGGTTTCCCATCCTGCTGCTGGACCGCTTTTTCCCGGGGTGGGGCTGGCTGGAGATCTTTGCGCTGGCGGCATACGCCGCCTGGGTGGGGGGGCGGATGTCGGACCCCGCGCGATCGTCGGCCGTCCGCAGCCGGATCTGGGGGCTGTTCTCGCTGGTCTTCTTCCTGCAGCTGGTGCTGGGGCTGGCCGGGGTACGGGAACTCCTGATGACCGGTGCGCTGCACCTGCCTGTTCCGGCCGTGATCATCGGCGGGCCCATATACCGGGGCGCAGGTTACTTCATGCCGATCCTGTTCGCGGTGACGCTGTTGCTGGTGGGGCCGGCCTGGTGCAGCCACCTGTGCTACATCGGGGCCTGGGACGACCTCCTGAGCCGGTCCCGCAAACGCGCCGGGGCGCTGGCGGCCTGGGCGCGGCACGGGCGTTGGTTCACGCTGGCGGCCGTGGTCCTGACGGCGCTGCTCCTGCGGGTGCAGGGCGTTTCCGCCGGCACCGCCGCGGCGCTCGGCGGCGCCTTCGGGATCCTGGGGGTGGGCGTGATGGCGACGGCCTCCCGCCGGCTTGGGATCATGGCCCATTGCACGGCCTACTGCCCCCTGGGAGCGGTCAGCAATCTCCTGGGAAAAATCTCTCCTTTCCGGATTCGAGTTCACGCCGACTGCAGCCGCTGCGGCGCCTGCGGGCGGGTCTGCCGCTACGGGGCACTGGAAGAAATCGATATCGAGCGCGGCCGGCCGGGCTTTACCTGCACCCTGTGCGGGGACTGCCTCGGGAGCTGCCGCCAGGCGTCCTTGGAGTACCGCTTTCCAGGCCTCTCCGCGCCTTTCGCCCGCCGGGCCTTCCTCGTCTTGGCCGTGAGCCTGCATGCCGTTTTTCTGGGAGTCGCGCGGATGTGACTGCCGCGGCGGGAATTCGACGGTCCATCGGCCGCATTCGGCCTGTGAAAGGGCGCAGGATGCCGGAGGGCTTGCCGAAACGCAGTCCAATTGACTGTTTTGCAAAGACCGGGTAGATTCCCATTCGGTTAACGAAATGGATGGTGCCGCGCGCCATAATCCCCTTTCTGCGAATCCACTTAGGAAGAAAAGCCTCATGAAGACCTACCCGATCCCCATGGTCCCGGGCCCCGTGAGGGCCCACCCGGCCGTGCTGGAGGCCTACCGGGTCGATTACGGCTCGGCCGACCTCGAAAAAGAGTACGTCGAGCTTTACACCCGAACCGAGAAGAACCTCAAAGCCATCCTGCAGACGCGAGCATCCGTGGTCATATTCCTGGGCGAGGGCATGATGGCGCTCTGGGGCGCCCTCAAGAGCTGCCTGGCGCCCGGGGACCGGGTGCTCTCGATCGGCACGGGCGTCTACGGCTACGGGATCGGGGAGATGGCGGCCGCCGTGGGCGCCGAGGTGCGCACGGTGGGCCTGCCGTACAACGAGACGCTCTCGGATCTCTCCGAGGTGCAAAAGGCCATCGCCGCGTTCAAGCCCAAGATGATCACCGTCGTGCACTGCGAGACGCCTTCCGGCACCCTCAACCCCATCGACGGCCTGGGGCGGCTGAAGCAGGAGATGGGGGTGCCCCTGCTCTACGTGGACGCCGTGTCGAGCATCGGCGGGGCGCCGGTGCTGCCGGACGCGTGGCAGATCGATCTCTGCCTGGGCGGGGCCCAGAAATGCCTCTCGGCGCTGCCGGACACCTGCTTTCTGTCCGTCAGCGACAGGGCCTGGGAGGTCATCGAGAAGGTGAACTACGTGGGCTACGACGCCATCAAGCCTTTCAAGACGGCGGTGGAAAAGCACTATTTCCCCTACACCCCGGGCTGGCAGGCCACGGCCGGGCTCAATGCCGGGGCCGAGGCCATCCTGCAGGAAGGGCTCGCGGCCTGCTTCAGACGCCATGCCGAGGCGGCCGCCTACTGCCGCCGGCGGCTGGTCGAGATCGGCTACACGCTCTTCCCCGCGCCCGGCGCGGTGCCGGCCCCGACCGTCACCGCCGTCAACGTGCCCGAGGGGGTCGCCTGGGGCGAGTTCGACCGGCGGCTGCGCCGGCACGGCCTGGTGGCCGGCGGCAGCTACGGACCGGCCGCCGGCAAGGTCTTCCGGTTGGGGCACATGGGCACCCAGGCGGACATGGGACTCGTGAAGCAGGCGCTGGGTGTGCTCGAGGAAGAGTTTTCGAACCTGAAACGGTAGCTGCCGGAGGAACCTCCCATGGAACACCGCTACGATGTCGTCATTGTCGGCTCGGGGCTGGCCGGTCTGCGGGCCGCCATCGAGCTCGGCCATTCCACCCGGGTGGCCGTTGTCTCCAAGGTCTTCGCCACCCGCTCCCACTCCGGGGCGGCCCAGGGCGGGATCGGCGCCGCGCTCGGAAACGAGGAGGAAGACAGCTGGGAATGGCACATGTTCGACACGGTCAAGGGCAGCGATTACCTCGGCGACCAGGACGCCATCGAGATCATGGCCAAGGACGCCCCGCGCACCCTGATCGAGCTGGAGCACATGGGGGTGCCCTTCAACCGCACCCCGGAGGGCAACCTCGACTTCCGGCGCTTC
>CAZLSV010000001.1:81669-98535 GCA_964562235.1 uncultured Desulfatibacillum sp. | reverse complement strand
ACGCCCGAGGGGAAAATCGCCCAGCGGGCCTTCGGCGGCCACACGCGCGGCTTCGGGCAAGCACCGGTCAAGCGCGCCTGCTATGCGGCCGACCGCACTGGCCGGGTCATTCTCGACACGCTCTGGGAAAAAGCCCTGCAGATGGGGATCCGGTTTTACAATGAGTTCCAGCTGATCGATCTCATCGTGGAGGAAGGCCGCTGCTGCGGGGTCGTCGCCTGCGAGCTGGCCAGTGGCGCCATCCACGTCTTTCACGCCAAGGCGGTCCTGCTGGCGACCGGCGGCGCCGGCAAAATCTACAAGACCACCTCCAACGCGCTGGCCTCGACCGGGGACGGCATGGCGATCGCCTACCGCGCCGGCGCCGCCTTGGAGGACATGGAGTTCGTCCAGTTTCACCCGACCGGTCTTTACAAACTGGGGATTCTGATCAGCGAAGCCGCCCGCGGCGAGGGCGGGATCCTGCGCAACCGCAACGGCGAGCGTTTCATGGAGCGCTATGCGCCCACGATCAAGGACCTCGCCCCGCGGGACATGGTTTCGCGCTGCATCCTGGAGGAGGTGCGGGCCGGCCGGGGCATCGACGGCAAAGATTACGTCCACCTGGATCTCACCCATCTCGGCGAAGAGGTCATCGGGAAAAAACTGGTGGAGATCATCGGCTTTGCCCGGACCTACGCCGGCGTCGACGCCAGCCGGGAGCCGATCCCGGTGCAACCCACCTGCCATTACATGATGGGCGGAATCGCCGCCGACGCCGACGGGCGCGTGATCGTGGACGACAAGGGGACCGTTTTCCCAGGTCTCTACGCCGCCGGGGAATGCGCCTGCGTGTCGGTTCACGGGGCCAACCGACTGGGCTGCAACTCCCTGCTCGACATCCTGGTCTTCGGCCGGCGCTCGGGAAAAGAGATCCGCCGTTTCGTTCAATCGGCCGCCCTGCCTGCCGCGCCGCCTGGCCTGGGGCCGAAATACACGGACCTCGTCCAGGGCCTGCTCGCCAAGGAGGGCGACATTTCTTACGGAGAGATCCAGGCCGGGATGCGCGAGGTCATGATGGACAAGGTCTCGGTGTTCCGCACCGAAAAAGGGCTGCAGGAAGCGCTCGAAACCGTTCAGGCCCTCAAAGAGAAATACCGGCGCATCCACATCCGGGACAAGGGCCGGCGGTTCAACCGGGAGCTTTTCGACGTGCTGGAGCTCGGCTACATGCTGGACCTGGCCGAGACCATCACCCAAGGCGCCCTGTTCCGCCGGGAGAGCCGGGGGGCCCACAGCCGTGAGGACTACCCCCGGCGAGATGACGAGCGCTTTCTCGTGCACACCATGGTTCGGTTGAGCCCGGAGGGGGCCCCTCAGGTGTTCACCAAACCGGTGACGATCACCCGCTTTCAGCCGAAAGAGAGGAAATACTGACATGGAATGCACCTTCATCATCGCCCGGTTCGACCCGGACCGAAACCCCCAGCGCTATCACCAGCGCTTCACCGTCTCAGCCGAGCCGACCGACAAGATCCTGGACTGCCTGATCCGGATCCGGACGGAGTCAGACCCCAGCCTGGCCTTCCGGGCCTCCTGCGTCCACGGCATCTGCGGGTCTGACGCCATGCTGATCAACGGGCGCGTGGAGCTGGCCTGCCAGAAGCTCGTGCGCGACTTCAAGACGGCCCACAATTTCGTGATCGAGCCGCTGCCGCTTTTCACGGTCCTGAAGGACCTGATCGTCGACCTGGAGCCGTTTTTTGAAAAATTCCGGCAGGTCAGGCCTTACTTGATCACCGACGGGGAAGCGCCGGAGCTGGAGCGCCGGCAGGACCCGGAAAAGCAAAAGGTGATCGACCCGGCGCTGCGGTGCATCCTGTGCGCCTCCTGCACGGCCGCCTGCCCGATCAGCCGGGTCAATGAAGAGTACCTCGGACCGGCGGCGCTGCTGCGCGCGTTCCGCTACATTTTCGATTCGCGCGACGAGGCCGCGGACAGCCGGCTCGCGCAGCTCGACTCGGAAGACGGGGTCTGGGGCTGCAAGACCATGTGGTGGTGCTCGGATGTCTGCCCCAAGGGGATCCCGGTCACCCAGTGCCTGGGCCGGATCAAGCGGGCGTTGAAAGAGAGCCGGGCGCGGACCTGACGCGGCGAGCGCAGATGATTATTTTGCTTCCCAAGAACCGTTTTTCAATCATAGAGGAAACCAACCCCCAGGCGGAAAGGAGCCCATCATGTTCACGCTGAAAACCCTCTCCCGGGAGGCGATACCGGCCGCCCTCGAAAAAGCCGAGCGCTACCGCCTGCTGAAAGAGGCGCTCGAGGCCCAGAGCATCTGCCGGGATGTCCTCGCGGTCGACCCGGGCAACCAGAAGGCGCTCATCACCCTGCTGCTGGCCCTGACGGATGAATTCAAGGAGCGGCTGAACCCCGCCTTTCAACAGGCCGAGGAGATCCTGCCGTTTCTGGGAGACCAGTTTTGCAAGGCGTACTACGCGGGGGTGATCTGCGAACGCAGGGCCAAGGTGCATCTCGGCCGCCACGAACCGGGCTCGGGCAAGCTGGCCTACGAGTGGCTGCACAAAGCCATGGAGCGTTACGAGCAGGCCCTAAAAAGTTGCTCGCCCGGAAACCAGGAGGCCCTGCTGCGCTGGAACACCTGCGCCCGGATCATCATGCAGAACCCCCACCTGAGTCCGGCCAAGGAGCACTCCACCGAGCAGGTGGGGGAATAATGGGGCTGGTGGTGCCTGAAGAGGGCGCATGAAATCTGGCGGGCAACTCGAACCTGTGAAGGAGTCGATGGATGAGTGCCGATCATAAAAAAACGATCGAGCGGGTGTACCAGCTGTTTCGAACATGCCCGGACCCGGACGCCGTGGAAAAGGGGGGCGGGTGGTCGGTGAAGGAGATCCTGGGCCACCTGATGGACTCGGCGAGCAACAACCACCAGCGCCTGGCGCGCTACGTCCCGAAGGGCAATTACAACTACCCGGGCTACGACCAGGAGCGGTGCGTGAAAATGGCCGGCTACCGGGGGTTCGACTTCAACCGGCTGCTGGAGCTGTGGTACAACTACAACCAACTCCTGCTGCACATGTTCGCCGGCATTCCCGCGGCGGATCTGGATTCCACCATCACCATCGGCGACAGGCCCCCGGTCGCGATCCGGCAGCTGATCCTGGATTATTTCGCTCACATGGAAAACCACGAGCGGCAGGCGCGGCAACTCATCGCCGGCTGAGGGCGTTTCGGGTCAAGAGGCACTCTCGCCTGGAAGGCCGCTTCGGCGGAGGGCAGACATGTCTGCTCGGTGATGGCATGTGGGCTTTCAGCCTCGATGATCGCGGCTGGAAGCCTACTCCGTCGAAGCAAACATGGATGCGAAGGCCGGGAGCCGCTCCCACACCCACTTACCCCGCCCTCCTCCACAACTGGGGGAGAGGGAGAGGGGGCCGCTTTCGGTCTAAACTATTTCGAAACAATTAATAAAATAGACGTTTCAATCAGAGGCAAGTTTTGAGGGGCAGCGTCACCCCGACATGGAGATAAATCCCTTCTCTCCCCCTTTGACAAAGGGGGCAGGGGGGATTTGAAAGCGACGACACGGACCGCATCTGCCCGTTTCGGCTCAACCGGCGTGTATCCTGGCTTTTTCATGCCCCCGCACGGCGGGGGTTCTTTTTTTTAGGCCGCTGTAAACCAGGCGACGGCGCTGAACGTCATAAGCCCCAAAGAGTCCCATCGGGGAGAACTGAATTCAACCTTCAGGAGGTCGTCATGAAATCGTTTGGCAAGGTGGTGCTCATCGCGGGGTGCTGTCTGGGCGTTGCGGCGGGCGCCGCTTTCGCGCAGGCCCAGACGCCGGGGACCAACGATCCCGGGATCCAGAAACGGCTGGAGAACCAGGAGCAGCGGATCGACCTGGGTGTGCAGAGCGGCGCCCTGACGCCCAAGGAGACCGGCAGGCTCGAGGCCGACCAGGCGAAAATCAAGCAGGCCGAAGAGCGGATGAAATCCGACGGCCAGCTGACCGGCAAAGAGCGCCAGCGGCTGCACAACATGCAGGACCGATCCAGCCAGCGCATCTACCGGCAGAAGCACGACGCCCAGAAGGCGCCGGTAAAAACCCAATAGCTTTTCGCTAAATTTTCAAGGCATGGCCCCCCATGACGGCGGGGCCATGCTTTTTTCTATTCCTCTTTCCGGAACATTTTTATGACATGCGGCATAATAGTTGCCGGCGCCGCCCAATGAGCCTCCAACGGACAGTGTGACCGCTGCCGCTGAGCGTTGCGTTTGGTTTGTGAAGAACTCCGTTTGACATACCATTTGTGATATAGCATATATATGGTATGTGGCACATCTACGAACACCGAAAGCTCGCGGGCAGACTTTCCAGGATTCCGATAGAAATTCTAAAGCGGTACGAAAAATGGAAGGACATCGTGGCTGTTTCGGGACCGGAAGGTCTGAAGTTGATCAAGGGGTTTCATGATGAAGCCCTCAAGGGTAAATGGATTGGACACAGATCATCACGCCTCGTATTCCAATGGCGTATCCTCTACCGGATCGAGAAGCAGAACCTCTTCGTTCTTGTGCTGGATATCAATGCTCACGATTACAGGAGAAAATAGATGAAAGATTATCGAAAAGCAAAAAAAACGGCTGAAGTATCCGTTGGCGAGTCTGTTCGTATCATTCGGGAGCTTCAAGGTTTGAGCCAGAATGAATTGGCCGAACTAACCGGAATTCCCCAGTCCACCATTTCCGGCATCGAAAACGACCGGATTGCCCTCGGAGTCGAACGTGCCAAGATGCTTGCCATTTCCCTCAAGTGCCATCCGGCCGTACTTGTGTTCCCCGGTTGGGATGTCGAGAAAGCAGCCTAAGAAGCCACTCCGATTTGGAGCGCCTCTCAGACAGCGGATGCCGTCTTCGCTCTCGAGACGGTCGGCAGGAAAAAACGCGGCGGCAACCTTACGGAGGTGTTTGGCCTCAGAAGCCGATGGAATTATAAACAATCTTGCATCTGCCCACCACATATAGTATAATCCCGAAAATATTTTGACTATTTGTAGTGTAGGGTTTTCAATCGCTCGGCCAGACGATTTCATTCGATTCTTCCAAGGCGATCTCCCGGCGCGTTGAAGGCCGGGTTTGAAAAGACAGGAAGCCGCGGGGCGAAATCGAGCAGCCGGGCACCCGGGGCAGAGCTCGCCGCAAGGCGCGAAGGGCATCGATTTCAGAACAACGCTGCATCATCAGCCGGCAGGAGGGCAATGATGTTCACGTATGTAGGCAACGAGAAGTCGGCAAAGATCAAGGTGATCGGGGTCGGTGGCGCCGGGGGCAACGCCATCAACAACATGATTCTAAGCGGGCTGAAGGGCGTCAGGTTCATCGCCGCGAACACCGACGCCCAGGCGCTCGATATCTCGAAAGCGGACACTCTCATCCGCCTGGGCGAACACATTACCGAGGGGCTCGGGGCCGGCGCCAACCCTGAGATCGGGCGCGAGGCGGCCCTGGAGGCCGCGGCGGAAATCCGCCAGGCGTTGAGCGACAGCCACATGGTCTTCATCACGGCCGGGCTGGGCGGCGGCACCGGCACCGGCGCCATGCCCGTGATCGCCGAGATCTGCCGGGAGATGGGGGCTCTGACGGTCGCCGTGGTCACGCGGCCCTTCTCCTTCGAGGGTAAGAAGCGCGCCCTGATCGCCGAACAGGGGTTGATCGAGCTGAAGAAGGTGGTCGACACGGCCATCACCATCCCCAACGACCGGCTGCGCGCGCTCGCCTCCAAGAAGGCCACCCTGATGGAGATGTTCATGAAGGCCGACGAGATCCTGCTGCACGCCGTCAAGGGGATCACCGACCTCATCATGGTGCCGGGCCTGGTCAACCTCGACTTCGCCGACGTGCGCACCACCATGTGCAAGGCCGGCCTGGCCTTGATGGGGGTCGGCACTGCCGCCGGGGAGAACCGCGCGGTCGTGGCGGCCGAAAAGGCCATCTCGCACCCCTTGCTGGAGGACATCGCCATCGCCGGCGCCCGGGGCGTGCTCATGAACATCACCGCATCCAGCAGCATGGAGTTCGAGGAGGTGGCCTCGGCCTCCGAGCGGATCCACAAGGAAGTCGGCGATGAGGCCGAGATCTTCTGGGGCACGTCGGTCGACGACACCCTGGGCGACGAGATGCGGGTGACGGTCATCGCCACCGGCATCGGCGCGAAGGCCGAGGCGGAGCAGCCGGTCGAGCGCGGGAAGGAGAAGCCCAGGGAGGCGGAGCGCAAGGTCCCCCAGCCGCTGCGCGGCAAGGTGCGCGACGTCACCCAGGAGGACCTGGCGCGGCCGGGGATCGTGGATCTCGACGAGCCGACGTTCATGCGCGACCGCCGGGCGGCCGGCGAGTCCTCGGGTGCCTTGTACCGCGGGGTCGGGCGCATGGCCCTGGACGTGGAGGATCTCGACGTCCCGACCTTCCTGAGGCGCAAGGCGGATTAGCGGGCCGGCGGCTTCACGCAGCGAAGATCATCTTTGTCCCGGACATGTTCAGCAGGAAATTCTCCGGCATCTCGCGTTCGATGTGCATGGAGGCCTTGCGGCCGGTGCAGTGGGTGGGCACGATGTAGCGCGGATGGAACGCCTTGAGGGCCTCGGTGGTTTTTCCGATGATGGGCTCGAAGTCCGTGCCCGTGAGATGAAAGCCGCCCATCACCGCGAACACCTCGCCGACCCCGGCGACCTCGCGGGCACGCGCGACCGTGTTGACGATCCCGGAGTGCGCGCAGCCGGAGAGCACCACCAACCCCTTGCCCCTGACATGGGCGACGACGGCGGAATCGTCTTCGACGGGGTCGAACTTTTCCGCCCCGCCCTCCTCGTAGCGCGCCTTCAGCATTCCTTTCTCGAAGTCGGTCCGTTTGGGGACCTCCCCAAGAAAGAGCAGCCTCCCGTCCAGAAGGAGGCGGGGAGCGGTCGAAGGCACGACCCGCACCCCCGCTTTTTCGAGCCGCTCCCGGTCCGGGGAGGGCAGCCCCAGCCGGCGCTCCTCGGAGAGTTTGATGTAGCGTGATCCGCGGAAGGCGGCCGGGTGCAGGACCAGCTCGATGCCCTTGTCGCCGAGGCTCTCCGCGAAGGCTGGCAGCCCGCCGTGGTGATCCATGTGGCCGTGGGAGAGAACCAGGGCCTCGATTTCCGCCAGGTCCACGCCCAGCAGGCGGGCGTTGCGCAGGGCCCCCTGTTCGGAAAACCCGAAATCGAAAAGCGCCTTCCGCGTTTGGCCCTGCGCCGTCAAGCCGACCACGGCCGAAAAGCCGTGCTCCGCGGTGATGCTCACCCGCTTGCCGGAGGCATCTTCCGGCGCCGGCCGCTGCACGATGGCGGTGCCGTCGTGGGCCGCGATGTCGATGTAGTTGTCCTGCAGGGTGAGAATCTCCACCCGGTCGACTTCCTGAAGCTGGATCGTCATGGTCTCTCCTTCACGGAGTTCATGTTCAGGCCACTCCCTATCCGAAATCGAAATATTTCCAGGGGGAGCGGCTTTCCAGCCGCGATCTACCAAAAAAGCGAGTGTCGCGGCTGGAAAGCCGCTCCCACAAATTTTTAGAAATCATCGTCTGTCTTTGAAGCCCTCAGTATTCGAGGCGTTCCCGCACCTCGTAATGCTGCGACCGTCGGTCGAAACGCGCAAGCAGCGCCTGCGCTTTCGGCGGCACCACGGCCTGCTCGAAGTCGTCTCCGGCGAACTGCTTTACCGCCTGCCAGGAGTCGAACCACATGATGGTGACGAACTCCTCCTCGCCGCCGTCGACGCTGCGCCGCAGAAGCCTGATTCCCTTGTACCCGGGAATCTCTTTGGCCGCAATCCCGCTGAAGATTTCCTCCCTCAAAAGCGTTTCATACGCGTCGGCATTCTCCTGCCGGGTCCAACCGTGCCAGATCCTTGCGATCATGGGGCCCTCCAGTCTTGTTGTAGAGTTAACCTATTGAACGGTCCGGTTCAATATAATAAGTGAAGCAAGGGTTCCAGAGTTCGAGGGGCTAAGGGGTCAAGTGAAACGATAAGGACAAAATTTTCCCATGAGGCTCTCCAGGCTGAAGATCGGACGTCTCGCTTCCGGCGGAATCATCACCAACTACTTCTGCACCTCCGCCTGCCGTCACTGCCTCTACAACTGCAGCCCGCGCCGGGAGAAAAAATATATCAGCGTCGAGGCCGCGGAACAAAATTTCCGCACCGTGAAATCCCTGGGCGGCTGCGCCGTTCACATCGGCGGCGGGGAGCCCATGCTCAGGCCGGAGGAGCTGGGCGCGGTGCTGGATGCCGCCCGCCGAACGGGGGTCGCGATCGACTACGTCGAAACCAACGCCGCGTGGTTCAAGGACGCGGAATCGGCCGAGGCGCTTCTGGCCCGACTGCGTCCGAAAGGCCTTCACACCCTGCTCGTCTCCATCAGCCCCTTCCACAACGAGCACATACCCTTTTCTATGACCCGGGGCGTGATGGACGCCGCCGCCAGCGCCGGCGTGCGTGTTCTCCCCTGGGCGGCGGAATTTATCCCCGACCTGAACGGCCTCGACCCCTCCCGGCCGCATGCACTCGAAGAGTTCGAGGAGCGGTACGGGAAGGAGTACCTGCGCGGGGTCCTCGGCCGCTACTGGATCCACATGGGAGGGCGGGCGCTCGACACCTTCCGGCCGCTGCTGCGCGCCAAGACCCTGGAGCAGATCCTGCGGGAGAGCCCCGGCAACTGCGCGGGCGAGCTGACCGACACGGGCCATTTCCACCTCGATCTTTTCGGCAGCTACATCCCCGGGCTGTGCGCCGGGCTCGCCATCGCGCGCGAAGATTTAGGCAGAGCGCTTCCAGAAGAGAAATACCCGCTCCTCACCCGGCTCTTCTCCAAAGGCATCCGCGGACTCTACGAAATGGCCCGAGCGGAAGCCGGCTTCGCCGCCGCGCGAGAAGGGTACATCAACAAGTGCGATTTGTGCACCGAGATCCGCTTCTCCCTCGTGGCCAAAGGCTACGAAGGCTCCCGGGAACTATCCCCGAGAGGGTTCTACTACCACCGATATAAATGAGAATTTTGATCGGACGCTGGGGTGCATTGAACCGTTGACAGTGTGTAGCCATTGTATGGTTTGTATCGGGTCGGACCATGGTAACTTGTTGTATTTATGAATGGAACAGCACTAATATGGACTGCATTTTGCCCTTAAAAAGATGTTTTTATCCGTGAAAATGCATATTTAAGCAATGAGTTCTCATGCCGCGAGCAAACCGACATTACATACCGGGCTATGTTTGGCACATTACCCATCGGTGTCATGAAAAGGAATTCCTTGGTCCGAACCGCCGAACTACAACACGAAGGGTGTTAAATGTTTCCAATCAAACTCGACCACAGCGTCATTCATGTGTCCAACTGGGATCGCTCCAACACGTTCTACCGAGATGTGGTGGGAGCCGAACTGGTGAAAGTCGGATCCGGTTGGGCATATCGGTTTGGTGAAACACAACTTAATTGTCATGGCCCAGAGGTACACGCCACACCAGTAGCTAAATTGCCTGTCATGCCAGGCGGCAGCGACTTGTGCTTTATTTGGCCCGGCACAATCCAGGCTGCTATTGCTCACTTAGAGAAATACGGTGTGCAAGTAGAGGTCGGACCCGTTTTGAGGTTTGGTTCGCGCGGCCAGGGCACGAGTGTTTACTTTCGAGATCCGGATGGTTCACTGATGGAATTCATATCCTATGAAAGCCCTGACTCGAGCAAGTAGAGGCTTATTATGAAACAAAGAGCAGAACGAGTAGGGTCACTTCTCAAGAGCAAGTGTAACAATGCCGAGGCGGGCTTGCAAAATCCAAAGCGGGGTAAAACCAACGTTCACCTGACGCTGGGGATTCTGAGCCATTTTGTGGGTTTGTGGCTCTCAGCCGTCGCCCTAGAGCACATGAGATCTCGGAGGTGGGAATAACTTCCTATACGCCCCTGAGCCATACGATTGGGAGCATCTGTATCTTCTTATTCACACAGCTTCCCGAATGGAGAATGGTCTCGTTGATGCCCCAATAGAAGTCGCAGACGAATGACTTGCCATCACCAACTCATAAGGTATTCCGGGTCATGAAGATTGACATCGACAAACTGACCGAAGCCGAGCTCATCGACCTCAACAACCGTATCGTTGCGCGGCTGAAGTTTCTTCAGCAAATGCGGACTCACGCCCGCATGCTCGATTTCAGCATTGGAGAGTCCGTCTCGTTTCAACCCGATGGGCACCCGATGCTCACTGCAATCATCGCAAAATACAACCGCAAGACGGTCACGGTCGTCACCACAAGCGGGCAGCAATGGAATGTTTCTCCCGAGCTCCTGCACAAGTCCGAGTCGCCGGCCCAAAATGCACCCGGTTCAGCGCAGATCATCAAGATGCCCAAAAAATAGGCGCCTTGGGTTTGAAATTGTATGCTGGAGGCGGATAGGGTGCAGGCGCCATAGCCCGTCAAGGAGCTTCAGCCGACGCCTGGTCTGCACGCGGCTGAGCTTTCCACGGTGCCATCCGTTGACGCATCCATGATGGTAAAGGAGGCCTGTGAATTCATTCGAGCGATTGGTGCGAGCTTCGGTGATCCAATCCCTGCGAGACACGGGGCGCGTGCCCCCGAAGGCATTACTGGCCGAGTCCCTCGGCGCGAGCGAGTCCGCGGTGTCCGCCGCCCTGCAAGCGCTGGCGGGCGAGCACCGCCTCGTGCTGATCTCCGGGACGGACTCGGTGCGGATGGCCCATCCGTTCTCCGTCGTGGCCACGGATTTTTCCGTCAAAATCGGCGAGCGTCAGTGGTTCGCGAACTGCGTGTGGGACGGCCTGGCGATTCTCGCCCTGCTCGGCGACGGGAGCCTCGACACCCGCTCGCCGGCCACGGGCGAGCCGATCCGCATCCGGGTGACCGGCGGCCAGGTGCTCGGAGAAGCGCTGGTTCACTTTCTGGTGCCGGCCCGGCGTTTCTGGGAGGACATCGGCTTCACCTGAGCCAACATCTCCGCCTTCCGGTCGGAAGGTGAAATCCGGTCATGGCTCGAGTTCAACGGGTATGAGCGGGGCGACGTTGTCAAGCCCCAGACTCTTTATGAACTCGGTGCGGAGTGGTATCGAACCCGCCTCGACCTCGATTGGCAACCGGCAACCGCCGCCGAGGCCACGGCGCTGTTCGCGCGGCACGGGCTGGTCGGGGAGTTCTGGTCGTTGATCTAGCGCAAGTGCCGGCAAGCCGCTCCATATTTGCATTCGAATACAGCCCCGAGGAGGCGATGGTAGACAAGCTCCATGCCTCTTGCGAAGGCTTGCTTGCATTCGTCGCCGTCCAAAAAGGAGCACATCGATGATCTCTCGCCAGTGGCGCGGGTTGGCCAAAGCTCACCTCGCGGATGCCTATGTCGAACACCTGCGGACAGAGACCTTCCCTGCGATCCGAAAGCTCCCCGGCTTCAAGAACGCCTCCATACTTCGACGCACCGTGGCCGAGGGAGTTGAATTTCTCATCGTGACCGTCTGGGAGTCGGTCGAGTCCATCCGCACGTTCGCCGGCCCCAATGCCGCAACCGCCGTGGTTCCGCAGAACGTTTGCGAGATGATGATTGAATACGACCACCTCGTGCGCCACTACGAGGTGGTCGAGTGACGGCAAGGCGCTTAGCGCCGGAAAGCCGCAGGTGTCAAATCGACGAGCACGGTTTGAAACCGTTACCGGGTCAGACCGTCCGCGGCGGAAAACCGGTCAGGGTGAAAAAAATCCATGCTTAAACCCGACCTGCCATCGATCCGCGACGAGGAAGGCGCCACGGTTCCCAAAGGTCTCCCGATGGCGGTCGATGCCCATGTCCACGTATTCCCGCAGGAGATCTTTTCGGCCATCTGGCAGTGGTTCGACAAAAACGCCTGGCGGATCCGGTATCGGTTGAGGACCACGAGTGTGTTCGAGTTCCTGCTGTCGCACGGCATCGCCCACGTCGTTGCCCTCCAGTACGCGCACAAACCGGGGATTTCGGAAAAACTGAATCGCTACATGGTCCAAAAATGCCGGGAATACCCCGGTCGCGTTACCGGCCTGGCCACCGTGTTTCCGGGCGAGGAGGGAGCCGGTCGCATCCTTCAAAAAGCCTTTGATGCGGGCCTCGCGGGCCTTAAACTGCACGCGCACGTGCAGTGCTTCGACATGAACTCGGAGGAGATGTGCCCCCTGTACGACCTTTGCCAAGCCAATGACAAGCCGGTTGTGATGCACGTCGGCCGAGAGCCCAAAAGCACGGCCTACCGTTGCGACCCACATGAGATTTGCAGCGCGGAGAAACTGGAGCGCGTTTTAATCGAATACCCCAGGCTCAGGGTCTGCGTTCCTCATCTGGGGTTTGATGAGGTCTCCGAATACCGAGACCTGATCGAGAAGTACGATACCCTCTGGCTGGACACGACTATGGTGCTGACCGATTATTTCCCGATCAAGGAACGGATCGACTTAAAGCGCTACCGCTTGGATCGGGTCATGTACGGATCGGATTTCCCCAGCATCCCGTATGCGTGGGACCGGGAGCTCAAGAAGTTGTCCGGATCGGGCCTGTCCTGGGACGACCTTGAATGGATACTGTGGAAAAGCGCCGCTCATTTTTTCAATCTGGACCTGATGAGCGGGGCCGGCGATTGACCACTGTCAACGAAGGCCCATCGGGTTCCGGCCAAGATTTATTTGCCGAAGTAATAACGAAGTTTGGCTATGCGGCCGTGATGGCGGCCTCCCACCCCAGCATCGCTTTCTTGCGCGCCGGGCCGCCGCCGTAGTTGCCGAAGTCGGCCGTTTTGCGGACGACGCGGTGGCAGGGGATGACGAAGGAGACCGGGTTTTTCCCCACGGCGTTGCCCACGGCCCGCACGGCCTTCGGAAAACCGATGTAAAGCGCCACATCCTCGTAGCTCACCACCGTTCCGACCGGAATCTTCAGCAGCGCCTCCCAGACCTTGATCTGGAAGTTGGTGCCCTTGACCAGGACCGGCACAGGGCTTGAGCGCCGCCACAGAGCAGGATCGTAGATCCGCGCGACCAGCGGCCGGGTCCCGGCTACGTCCTCGACCAGACGTGCATTTCTCCAGCCGCCGTTCAACTCGGCCAGAAGCGCCTGCCGACTGCCGTTGCGCGCAAAAGAAAGCCAGCAGATCCCGCGCTCGGTCACGGCGATCAGGCACTGACCGAAAGGGCTCTCGTGGAAGCCGTAGGAGATGGTGATCCCCCGGCCCGCTGTTTTGTACTCCCCCGGTGTCACGCCCTCACAGGTCACGAAAAGATCGTGCAACCGACTGGGGCTGGAAAGACCGGCTTCGAAGGTGGCATCCAGCAAGTTGGTCGGCCGCGAGAGAAGCTCCTTGAGGTATTCCTTGGTGAGAAACTGCAGAAACCGCTTGGGGCTGATGCCGACCCAATTGCTGAACAGCCGCTGGAAATGAAATTCGCTCAGGCCGATGTGCTGCGCGATCTCTTTCAGCTCGGGTTGCTTCTCGAAGTGGGCTTCGAGGTATTTAATGGCTTTTTCGATGCGTTCATAGTCGCGACAGGCGCTTGAATAATCGGGCGGTTTCATGCTTAATCCCTCCTCGGGTAAGATCGCTGCCGGGGTCTTGTTCCATGTTTTGACAACCACTATATATACGCCTTGATGATGCGGCGCCACCCGTTTCTTGCGGGGGTTGGCAAATGGAGGTTTGGGCATGTTGAAAGCGCGTAGCGGCGCGGCTGCTTTTGTCGCCTGCTCCATTGCCATCTTCTGGCCCGGGGCTTTTATCTTCGGGTTTCCGGGCGTTTTGGGGCCATATTGGCAGGAGGCGTTCGAGGTCGGCCGGGCCGAGGTCGGCAAGAGCTTGTTTTTCATCCTTGCCGGCGCCGGCAGCTGCATGTACGTTACGGGGCGATGGCAGGAGCGAATGGGCTTTCCGCGCGTTACCGCGCTGGGGGCCGTCGTTTGCGGCGGAAGCGTGGTCCTGTTGGGATGCGCCAGGGGCATGGGGGCGGTTTATTCCTGGGCCTTTCTGGTGGGAGCCTCCTCGGCCTTAATTTACATCCCGGCGCTCACCGTGGTGCAGCAGTGGTATCCCCGGCACCGCGGGCTGGTCTCGGGTGTCGTCAACATGGTGTTCGGCCTTTCCGCGGCGGTCATGTCGCCGCTGTACCCCTATTTGCTGTCCCGAATGGGCTATCGGGCCATGACCCTTGCCCTGGGAGTGGCCGCTACCGGGATGGGGCTCGCAGCGGCGGTTTTCATCCGGCGGCCGCGCTCGCATCCGTCCGCGGGCGGGGTGCAAACGCACGCGCCAGCCCCGCCGCCATCCCTCACTGCAAGGCAAACCCTCAAAACCAGGGCCTTCTGGTTCCTGTGGCTCACCTGGGCGCTGGCCGGCGCTGCGGGGGTGGCCATGGTTTTCCTTGGCACGGCATTCGGCGTCGCCAGCGGTTTTGCCATCCAGAAGGCGGTCATGCTGCAGACCGCTTTCAATCTCACCAACGGATTCGGGCGCCTGGTGAGCGGATATGCATCCGACCGCTGGGGCCGCAATGGCACCCTGGTTTGCGTTTTCACCCTGGCCGGATGCGCCTACATTCTGTTGCCGCTCTCGCAGGCGCCGGCGGTTTCAGCGGTTCTGACGGCGGCCGTCGGCCTGGCCTTCGGCAGCCTTTTCGCCGTTTCCGCGCCGCTGGCCATTGATTGTTTCGGTCTGGCCCACTTCGGCGCCATATTCGGCCTGATCTTCACGGCCTATGGGTTTTGTTCGGGGATTCTGGGCCCATGGCTGAGCGGCTTTCTTCTGGATCAAACCGGGGGGAATTTCGGCCTGGTCTTCACTTACCTCGGCGGTCTCTATTTTGTCGCGGCGACACTCGTCTGGTTTGTCAGGCCCGGGCGGCGGTGAGAGCCGTCTTCGGTAAGCTATCGTTTTTTCCAGTGGGAGCGGCTCCCGGCCGCGAGGATCGAGGCTGGAAGCCTCTCCCACAAAAAACAAGCTCGCGTGCCGATAAAGGTGGCGCCAAGCGTCATGGCAGGCCAAACAAGGAATCGAGGAGCCCGGAAATGAAAAAACACAATTCCCGCTTCCGCGCCATACTCTCCTCGGACTGGAGTGAATGCCTTTCACCCTCCGGCCCTTTCGACTTCATCGCCTTCAATTTCCCGGAACTGGCACCGCCGCTGGCGGAGATTTTCCGCAGCTACACCGGGAACCGGATTTCGCTGGGGGAGGCCTGCCTCGGAATCAAAAAGATTCTGCCGGGGCCGGTCACTCCGGAGATGATGGACGCTTACCTGGATCGTTCGTTTGCGGTCTACCGGGGGGTCCCGGAGCTGATCGAGTGGTGCCTGGGAAGTGGAATTCTCTTCATGCTCAACACGACCGGCATGATCGGCTATTTCCAGCGGGTGTTCGCCAAGGGCCTTCTGCCGGAGATCCCGGTGCTATCCGCCAACCCGATGGTGCGGTACCCGTCGAGCACGACCGATCCACCCACCGTTCTCGACCTGCTCGAAACCCGGGACAAGGGCCGGAACACCGCAGCAATGGTCTCCGAGGTGGGCGTCCCGGCCGGCCGGGTGATCGTCATGGGCGACAGCGGCGGGGACGGGCCGCATTTCGAGTGGGCCCATCAGGCCGGCGCTTTTATCATCGGCAGCATGACCAAACCCTCCCTGGCGGGCTACTGCGAGCAGAGAGGTATTTCGATGAACCTGAAGCTCGGCATGGTCTACGGCCCGGGCGAGCCGCGCAACCCGGACCGGGAAATGACCGTCGACTTCCAGAACCTCAAGCCTGCAATCGAAAAAGCACTCCAGCGCTAATCATCCGTCCGCCAAGCCAACAAGGCGGCTATTCGGAAAACCGATCGGGCCCCGGCCGTCATGCCCCGCCGATCCCGTATTCCTTTTCGCCCAACACACCCCATACCTTTTTCCAGCCACCCTTCACCTGGGTCATTTTTTCCTTGATTTCCTGGCGCTGGGAGCGGAAGTCCGCAGGGCATTCCCGCTCGAGCAGCGCGAGCCTCCTGTTTAGGTCGTCCACCACGGCGTTCAACTCCTGGATCAGGGGCGCGGCCTTTACTTTTCCCTTGGCCGGCAGTTTTTCAGATTTGCGGATGACATCGTAGATTTTCGCCTTCCAGGCGGTGAGTTCGTGGGTGACGGTTTCGCAGTAGGATTTTGAATCCATGCTTTGTCTCCTTCACGGTTGTTTCCGGGTATGGTCTCCTGTCTCGAATGGGTTCCAGGAACCATTCGAGCCTTCACGCAAAAATAGGCTAAGGCCGAAAGCAGGGCTGTCAATGAATCCGAGGCTCGCTCGGCCGCTCCCCGCCAGAGCCCGTCGTCTGTTTTTCAGGCGCGCAGGAGGGCAACTCCGGTGCCCTGGTAGGAAATTGACTTTGACAGCGGAAAAGCGTAGGTTCGAATTCTGATGACTGCCCCGAACAGCCATCAACCACATCGCAATACCGCTTCATCGCCTGTTTTTACCGAAAACCCATCGATAGCTGAGGAGGGTCGCCTTGAACCCCGCAAAACAATTCAAGCAGATGCGCAAAGGACTGGACCTGCCCCAGGCGATCGTCGAGGCCGACCGCTGCCTGCTCTGCCATGACGCGCCCTGCTCCAGGGGCTGCCCGGCCGACACCCGGCCGGCCGAGTTCATCCGCAAGCTGCGCTTCCGCAACATCACGGGCGCCATCCGCACCATCAAGGAGAACAACATCCTCGGCGGGGCCTGCGGCGAGCTGTGTCCGACCCACCGGCTCTGCGAAAAGGAGTGCAGCGCCCGTTTCGTCTCTCTCAATCGGCCGGAG
>CAZLSV010000001.1:77318-81659 GCA_964562235.1 uncultured Desulfatibacillum sp. | reverse complement strand
GGTTTCTCGTCGAGCACTCCTGGGACATCGGGTTCAAGCCCCTGCGGAAAGCGGCGGCCCGGGAGGAGCGCGTGGCCGTGGTGGGCGCGGGTCCGGCCGGTTTGAGTTGCGCCGCCGAGCTTGCCAGAGGCGGATTCCCGGTCACGCTCTTCGAGGCCCGGCCCGAGCCCGGCGGCGTGCTGCGCTACGGGGTCGTCTCCTACCGGTTCAGCCGCGAGTTTCTCGCAAACGAGCTTCGGGACATTACGGCGCTCGGGGTCGAGTTCAAGTGCAATCATCCCATCGAAGGCCCGGCCGGCGCGGAGAACCTTCTCAAGGAGGGCTTCCGCGCCGTCTTTCTGGCGCCCGGGCTTTGGGCGGCGGAGGCGCTGGCACCTAAAGCGCAGCCCGTGCCCGGGGTCTACTCCTCGGTGGAGTACCTGTCGGCCCTGCGGGACGGCCGTTTCAAGGAGACGGCCCGCGCCATCGAAGGCAAAACCGTCGCGGTCATCGGCGGCGGGTCGGTGGCCATGGACTGCGTGGAGTCGGCCGCCAAGCTCGGCGCGAAAGACGTCTACCTGGTCTACCGGCGCTCCTACGCCCAGATGCCGGCCGAGGCCGACGAGCGCCTGGAAGCCCAGGAGGCGGGCGTGCACTTTCTGCTGCTCAACCAGCCGAAGGGCTACGTCACCGGCCGCGGCCTGCGCCTCAAGGGCCTGAACCTCCAGCGCACCCGAATGGGGGAGCCGGATGCCTCCGGCCGTCGCAGCCCGCGGCCGGTCAAAGGCTCCGAGTGGGTCCTGGCCTGCGACGTGGCGATCGAGGCGATCGGCAACCGGCCGGTCGCGGAGTCGCCCCACTGGTACCCGCGCGTGAAGCTGGCCGGAAATAACCTCGTCAAGGTCAACTCCAGGACCGGCCGGACCTCGGTCAGCGGCATCTTTGCCGGCGGCGACATCGTGCGCGGGCCCGCCCTGGTGGTCCAGGCCGTGGCCGACGGCAAGCGGGCCGCGGCCGCCATTCAAAGCTATCTGAGCCGATAGGAGGTGTGGCGTGTCTTTCCCTGTCGATCTTTCCGTTGATTTCTGCGGGCGCAGGTTCAAAAACCCCTTCCTGCTCTCCTCCTCCCCGGTCTCCAACAGCGCCGAAATGGTGGAGCGGGCCTTTCAGGCGGGCTGGAGCGGGGTGGTGTTCAAGACCTTGAACTCCGACCGGTTGAGGATCACCCATCCCTCCCCGCGCATGCATTACATCAATTACGGCGGCCAGCGGGCCATCGCCTACCAGAACGTCGAGCAGATTTCGGACCGGCCCCTGCGCCACAACCTGCTCGAGTTCCGCTACCTGAAGAAGCACTACCCGGATTACCCCATCATCGCCAGCATCATGGGCTTTTTCGAGGAGGAGTGGGTCTATCTCGCCCGGGCCTGCGAGGACAACGGGGTGGACATCCTGGAGCTCAACTTCTCCTGCCCCCACATGTGCATCGAAGGCTCGGGGCACAAGGTCGGCCAGGCCTTTCACCTGCTCGAACGCTTCACGGCCGCCGTCAAGCAGGCCGTCTCCATCCCCGTGATGGCCAAGATGACGCCCAACATCACCGACATGACCGAACCGGCGCTCTATGCCAAGAAGGGCGGGGCCGACGCCATCTCCGCCATCAACACCGTGCGGGGCATCTCCGAAATCGGCCTGCAGGACTGGGTGCCGCGGCCGAACATCTCCGGGGTGGGTGCCATCAGCGGCACCTCGGGCCCGGCCGTGAAGCCGATCGGCCTGAACTTCATCGCCAGCATGGCGAAGTGCCGGGAGCTTTCCCTGCCGCTTTCCGGCATGGGCGGGATCGAGACCTGGGTCGACGCCCTCGAATACCTGTTGGTCGGGGCGACCACGCTCCAGGTGACTTCGGGCATCATGCACTACGGCTATCGGATCGTGGAGGATATGATCGAAGGCCTTTCCGATTACATGGCCCTCAAGGGCGTCGGCCGGGTTTCCGATCTGATCGGAAAGGCCCTGCCGCACCTGCAGGAGACCGACGCGTTCGACCTCGACCGCCAGGGGATCGTTCAATACGATCTGGATCGGTGCATCGGCTGCGGCCAGTGCCACGTCGTCTGCAGCGACGCCGGCGGACAGGCGCTGGACTGGGACGGGCGCAAGCGGCGGCCGAAGCTGATCGAGGACAAATGCCTGAGCTGCATGCTGTGCCAGGCGGTCTGCCCCGTGCCGGGGCTGATCGCCTACAAGGCCATGCCGCCGGGCTGGAAGCGCCGCGAAACCGCGGTGAAGGACATGGGTCTTGAACCCGAGCTGAAACACGCGCCATTCACAAAGGAGGGCCCGCATGAGTGTGTTGTTTAAGAACGGAACCGTCGTCACCACCACCGGCCGCACCACGGCCGATGTCTACGCGGAAAACGGCACGATCAAGGCCATCGGGACCCGCCTGGACCCGAAGGCGCAAGAGGTCGTCGACTGCAAAGGCAAATACATTCTGCCCGGGGTGATCGACCCCCACACCCACCTGGCCATGCCCTTTATGGGGACGCATTCCCAGGACGATTTCGAAACCGGCACCATTGCCGCGGCCTGCGGCGGGGTGACCAGCCTGATCGACTTCGACCTGCAGATGAAGGGCGAGTCCATGGCCCAAGCCATCGAGCGCCAGAAGAAGATCGCCGGCAAGGCCTGCATCGATTACGCCTTCCACCTGGCGGTGATGGACCCGCGGCCGGAGGTGATCGCCGAGGTGAAGCAGGCCTGCCGGGACTACGGAACGCCGAGCTTCAAGATCTTCATGGTCTACGACTTCCGGGTGGACGACGGCACCATGATCCGGCTGCTCGAGGAGACCCGGCGGCACGGCGGCCTGGTCCAGGTGCACGCCGAGAATTTCTACATCATCCAGCACATGAACGCGGTCCTGGCCGCCCAGAAGAAGCTCGCACCCTACTTCCATGCCGTCAGCCGGCCCAACATCGCCGAGGAGGAGGCCGTCTACCGCGCCGCGAAGATGGTGGAGATGACCGGCTCGCGCATCTACATCGTGCACCTCTCCTCCAGGGAGGGGCTTGCGGTCGTCAAGCAGGCCCGCGACCGGGGGGTCCAGGTCTACGCCGAGACCTGCCCCCAGTACCTGGTGCTGGACGAGTCGCGCTACAAGGAGCCCAGATGGGGCGGAGCCAAGTACGTCATGAGCCCGCCGCTGCGCACCAAAGAGAGCAACGACGCCTTGTGGGAGGGCCTGCGCTTCGGCAATCTGCAGGTGGTGGCGACCGACCACTGCCCCTTCAACTTCAAGGGCCAGAAGGACATGTTCGGCCGGGACGACTACAAAAAGATCCCCAACGGCGCGCCGGGAATCGAAACCCTGCTCATGGTCGTGCACTCCGAGGGGGTGGCCAAGGGCCGCATCAGCCTGGAGCGCATGGTGGATGTGCTCTCCACCGGCACCGCCCGCATGTTCGGCATGAAGGACAAGGGCGAGATCGCGGTCGGCAAGGACGCCGACATCCTCGTCTTCGACCCCAAGCAGAAGTTCACCATCACCCAGAAAAAACTCCACATGAACGTGGACTACACGCCCTACGAGGGCATGACCGTGACCGGCATGCCGGTGGCCGTCTACGCCCGCGGCCGCAAGACCGCCGAGTGGAAAAAAGACCGCATGCAGTTCGTCGGCGCACTGGGGCACGGACGATTCGTGAAGCGGGAGCCGTTTGAAGGCTTTTAGGACTTGCCGAAAAAATCCGGTCATGGCCGGTGCCGTGACCGGATTCACTTGAAGTGTCGACCCGGTAAAATTCTTTTTTCTTTACCTCTCCTAAACTATCCTCTTAGATATGTTGCTGCTGACAGGGCAGCAATAGTTCCATCGGACATTGCAGTTGTCAAATAACGATATTTTTTCTGAACCACGTCGCCCGCAGCATACACGCCGGGAACGTTTGTTTCTCTATTTGGCCCGGTGAGGATGTACCCGTTTTCATCTAAGTCGATTATTCCGCGGAACATATGCGTGTTCGCGCACTGGCCGATGAACACAAAAATGCCATCAACGCAGACCGTATCATGCTCCTGGCATTTAAGGTTCTCAAGCGCCACCCGGCAACCATTGGCATCTTCGGAGATCTCTGTGACGCAGGTGGAGGTTTTGATGCTGACATTACAGTGACCGCCGAGTTTGGCCTGCGTCGATTCGCTTGCGCAGCAGTTCTCCATGGCTTCGACCATAACAATCTCGCTGACCCCCAGCGAAAGCAAGTACAGTGACTCATCAAAGCCGCTGTTGCCGCCTCCTATAACAAGGACCTTTTTGCCAGCGTAAGCCGCACCGTCGCACACGGAGCAATAGTGGAT
>CAZLSV010000001.1:72827-77308 GCA_964562235.1 uncultured Desulfatibacillum sp. | reverse complement strand
CACGGCCTGGCTGGCGGCCGGTTGCGAGAATGATCGCTTTGCCACTATAAATTGCTCCCTCGGTTACAACGGTTTTAAGGCTGTTTGTCAGATCTAATCGCTCTATTTCAGCCGCTTGGTCCACCTGCACGCCGAGGGTCTCCACCTGTTCCAACACCCGGTTCATTAGCTCCATCCCGTTGATGGAGATGTGAGAGGGGAAGTTTTCGACCGTGTTGGTCCAGTTAGCGAGACCTCCGCAGGCTTTCTCCTCGATAAGCGCGGTTCTAAGATTCGCCCGGGCTGCGAAAATGGCGGCTGTCATTCCGGCGATGCCTCCGCCCAGTATGAGCAGGTCGAAATCCTTGGCTGGTTTCATTATCCGGTCACTCGTTTCATGATGTGTAGTCCCGGCAAAAACTGGTGTGGAACCATGTTCGTCGTTATGCCAGGTGGTAAAAGTCGGTCATCTCTCTCAGATTCATCAAGCCCACTTTTTTCGAAAGGATCTGTCCGTCTTTCAAGATGCACAGGGTGGGGACACGTTCGACGCCGAGGCTCTTCATCGCCGACGGAGACTCTTCGCTGTCAACCCGTAAATAGTTAATGTCGGGGTTAGCAGCAAAAAACTTATCCAGCATTTTCTCCATCGCTTTGCAGTTGGGGCATAGTTTTTTATAGAATAGGAGAATACCGCTCGCATGCTCGAGCCTGGCTTGGTAATCGTTGTCCGTGAGGACGATGCATTTATCGGTCATTTGGTACTCCTTTGCCTTCCGTGGGTATGGGTGCGTCCTTTCCACTATCGCCTGCATCCGGAGCTGAACACGTCAAATTCTGGTCGATGAAAATCCGTGTGAACAATCGCGTCAACTGTTCGGCCGTGAAGGCCCTGCCCGGGAACAAACTCCAGCGCTGGCCCTGGATTTCCAGCACTGGCAGACGTTCCCACATCTGATGGCGAGAAAGCAGGGGCATCTCACAGTTGATGGTCAGTCGCGCCTTGTATCCGATTTCCCGCAGCGCCTGGTACACGGCGGTTTCGGAAGCGTGAATCCTCTCGATATTGCATTCCCATAGAATGATCTCTTCCATATGGGCCACTCAACTTCCGTCTGCCAATTGTCTGGTCTTAAAACATTAAGCGCCGGGCCGGCCCGCGGCCTCACTCAACGGGCCGCCCGGAAGCATCAGGGGTTAACTGGTTAACAGGTGCGCAACTCGGCCATGAACTCGCGCAGCCGTTCAAAAAGCTCCTTGGCCTTCTTCGGGTCTTTGGCGGCGATGTTGTTCAACTGATACCGGTCCGCCTGGCGGTCGAACAGCATGTCACGTTTCGGCAGCTCAGCCAGACTGCCCGGTGTGCAGGTCCACTGGTCCTCGTCGTCCAGCGTAGAGGCCAATTCTTTAACGCGTTTTTGCATTTCATCGAAAGACGACGCGAGGATCTTCGCCGACTTTGAAATATGGCCGGAGGTCTTGGCGACTCCGACTTTGTACAGTTGGAACCTGCTGTCTTCGATGGTCTTTTCATCTTCCCGCAGCCAGTGAATATACGACCAGTCTTTGGTGATGATCGATGTCGAATAGCGATAATATCCAGCGATGGCGAAGTCGCGCAACGTATCCACCTCGCCTCTGGCCAATGGCAGCAGGTTTTTACCGGTCATCTCGGCATGCTCGGGCAGCCCCAGCCAGTCAAGCACAGTCGGCGCCACGTCGCACGACTGTGTAAATCCCTCCACGCGTTTGCCTGCCGGCAACCCGGGTCCTTTCATGATCATCGGTGCCCGCACCAGTTCTTCATACGGCCAGGGCCGACACTTGCGAAGAATACCGTGCCCGTGCTTCCCTTCGCCAAAAGGATGGCCATGATCGGAAACCATAAGAAAAAGCGTGTTGTTTTCCAGACCCATGGCCTTCACCTGATCCATCAGGTAGCCAAGCCACTTGTCGACCATTGTCACCTTCTCGGCATAAAGCATCCGAATATGGTGCAACTGCGGTTCGGTGAACAATCCTTCGACAGGACCCCAAAGGGGGTAAATCATGTTCTTGCCCTTGTAGTCGGGGTTGTAAGGGCACTTCATATCCGGGTTGTAAACGGAGGGCGGATCAAAGGGTTCGTGAGGATCGAAGGAATCCACCCAGAGGAAGAACTGTTTGTTGCGGTCCGCTTGCTTTAAGTAATTAACCGCCGATTTCATGACCCTGGCAACCATGTGGTCTTCGTCGGTTTTCCAATGCTGGCTTTCCCGCAAGTGGGTCTCCAGTTCGTCCATCATTGCTCTGATACTCTTTGCTTCCCCTCTATTTTCCACCCCTTTTATAATATTTTCATCAATGAAATCATCGGCCTTTAAATGATACAGGGGATCGTCTTTAAAATAATCATGATCTGCTTCGTGGCCGTGGTTGAACCAAACCTTGTCGAATCCTCGCGTATAGCCGAACTTGGGTAGGCGGTACATGGGGCAATCGAAGACTAAAGCGGTATCAATCGGCCGCCCCCAACAGAGATCGGCGATGGTTGTGTCGTCCATGTCTAATGCCGACCAGCCTTTTGAATGAACGTGATAGCGACCCGTGAACATCGACCGACGACAGGGGATCGTGGGCACTCCCTCGATATAGTTGTTTTCAAAGAGGACCCCTTCGCGTGCCAAGCGGTCCATGTTGGGAGTCTTAATCCAATTATTGCCGTAGCAACCCATGTAGTCGGCCGATAGAGTGTCCAGCATCACCACAATGACGTTTTTTTTCAAATTAATCTCTTGGGTCATTTTAACCTGTTCTGCCATTTCGATCTCCTTACGAGTGATAAAAGTTATATTTCTGAAATTAGCCTCCTGCCGTATTGTCTCAATTCCCCGCTTTTATTTCCGTTCCAAGTTCTTGAAGCAGGCTTTTGACTTTCTTGGTTTCCTTGTCCAAGGTAGCCGGAAGCTCCTTGTAGCCTTCATATTGAGCATGGGCCCCCATCGTTTTAATAAAAGTTTTGTAGTCGTCGGTTTCTATGGCCTTCTTGAACATATCATGTAGAATTTTGATTATATCCTCAGGGGTCCCCTTCGGGGCGACGAACATCTCGCTATAAAAGCTGCCGGCAACTGGGAAACCAAGTTCATTAAAGGTCGGTACATCAGGATAATAGCTCGAGCGTTCTGTTTCTGCGCATGCTATAAAACGAGCCTTTCCGGCCTCTATTTGGGATGAAATGTCAATCGGCTTCATGATCGCAGCATTGATGTGCCCGCCCAACAGCGAGACCACGGAGGGGCCCGATCCTGCAAATGGAACATGACGGAATTTCAAGCCGGTCGCTTTTGAAATGTCCAACAGTGCAATATGGGGCCACGTATAGTCACCCGCCGAACCCACTGTAACTTCACCCGGGTGCTGTTTCGCATATTCAATAAATTCTTGAATCGTTTGCAATGGGGAATCAGTTTTAACACCCAAGAGCCAATCGTTTCTGAGAACCTGGATGATTGGAGTGTAGCTTTTAGTCGTGTAGGGAAGATCTTTTATCAGGGGCTGCACGATGAGTGGAGCACTAGGACTATAGGCCAAAGTATAACCGTCTGGCCTACCCGAGAGCACCTCGGACAGGCCGATGGTGCCGGCACCACCGGGCTTAAAAACGAGTTGCATACCGGTAGGGCAGATTTTATTTTCATTGATTATATTGATGATCCTTTGTGCTACCGTTGGAGCTCCTCCGCCTGGAGGAAATGAAACGACCACCGTAATCCCCCGCTTAGGAAAGTCTGTCGCCCATGCGGAAGCAGCGGCTATCGGGAAAATGATAGAAATAAGAAAGGTGAATACGGCCAAATGTGAAAATCTCTTGCTCTTCATAATTGCCTCCGTTTAGTGTTGTTTACGCTTCTGGGACCTTACGGACTGTAGCTTTCCGGAAAACCAAAGCCAACACCTTGAATGCGATAAGCACTACAGGGATGAGCAGAATTATCAATGAAATTGGGCGACTGACAAAAATCGACAAATCGCCACCAGATATGCTCAGAGACTCGATTAGATAACTCTCCAATTTTGGCCCTAAAACAATGGCTAATACCAGGGGAGCAAAATCATATCCCCGCCGCCGTAAAAAAAAGCCGCATACTCCGGAGATAATCAGAACCCATATATCCACGGAACTGCTATTAACGGCATACACTCCGATCAGACATAGTACGGCCACAATCGGCATCAGGATTTTTTCGGGAGTTCGTAAAACCGAAACGAAGATGCCCACCAAAGGCAAGTTCAAGACCAAGAGCAAGACGTTACCCATATACATACTGGCGACGAAGACCCAGAAAATGTCCGGATAATCCTGGATAAAAGTCGGTCCGGGGTTAATTCCCGTGATTAGCAGAGCCGACAGCAGCAGAGCCATTGGCGGCGCAAAAGGAATACCCAAAGCCATAAGCGGAAGAAAAGCTCCTCCTGCGGAGGCGTTGTTGGCGGATTCCGGTCCGGCCACTCCCTCGATA
>CAZLSV010000001.1:44792-72817 GCA_964562235.1 uncultured Desulfatibacillum sp. | reverse complement strand
CACCCCATGGATGATCAAGGCTCCGATGAGTATGGCCGTGACCACGTTGGATGGAAGCCCCAGGGAGAGCATGGGCACGAAGGAGGCCTGGGACCCGGCGTTGTTGGCGGTCTCCGGTCCGGCCACTCCCTCGATAGCCCCCTTGCCAAACTCCTCCGGGTGCTTCGAAAGTTTTTTTTCCATGGCATAGGAGGCGAAAGTGGATATAACCGCTGCGGGCCCTGGAATGAGCCCGATAAAAAAGCCAAGGATCGACCCTCGAAAAGTGGGGCCGATGGATCGCCGGAATTCTTTTCGATTGGGGAGTAATTCGCGGAGACGAACGGATTTTATGGAAACCGATTCTGATTTTTTAACGATCGCATCGATAACCTCGGTAATCCCAAAAATCCCCATGGCAACAGGGACAAAATCAATTCCTTGAGATAGCGAAAGTATTCCAAGCGTAAAGCGCAGGTCGCCCGATCCAGGGGCCATGCCAATCGTGGAGATCAGGATTCCTAACAAAACCATGAGGGCCGCTTTGAGTTTCGAGCCGGAGGATATGCTGGTGAGAACGATGAGACCGACACCCGTAAGCGCGAAATACTCTGGAGATCCGAATCTTAATGCAAAATCCGCCAGCGGAGGTGCGAAGAGCATCAGACCAATAACGCTCAAAGTCCCAGCAACAAACGAACCGGCCGCCGCAATGAAGAGCGCAGCTCCCGCCCGCCCCTTCTGGGTCATTTTGTAGCCATCGATACACGTGATAACGGAAGTGGACTCTCCTGGAACGTTCAATAAAATTGAGGTGGTCGACCCTCCATACATAGACCCATAATAGACGCCTGAAAACAAGAGGAGGGTTTGCATTGGGGTCATCCCAAAAGTGACGCCCAAAAGCAGGGACATTGCACCCATCGGGCCGATTCCGGGAAGAACACCGACCAGACTCCCTAGCGTAACTCCTGCGATAGTGAACAGGAGGTTTTCAACACTCAAGGCTTGGCCAAAACCGAAGATTATATTGGCTATGACGTCCATAAAAGCCCCCCGCCTCACATAAAGGCGATATCTCAATGGTCGAGGTTATATGGCGATGCGCTCATTTTCGGGGATCAATTGATGGTCAATTAAGCCAAGACCCGACTGTCTCTAATACGCCTTCGGGAAAATGTGCACCCATCCAATGCTCAAAAACCAGATAACCGATGGCCGTTGTTGCTCCGCCGCCGATAAGGGACCATCTCCAGGTGGAAACGCCCGCAATCCGTTGAAAGACTACCATCGCTGCGAAAACACATAGCCAGAATCCTAAAACAGAATGGAGTAAAGCAAAAAAGACCATCACGGCAATTAGCGCACATAACTTGCCGCCTTGAATGGGCTCCTGGTCCGATTCATGGGTGACTTTGGACTGCCGTTCCTTCTTTACCGAACGCCTGTCTTTCCAAAACAGAACCAGCGATAGGCCGGCGAGTCCAGCAGCGCTCACAGTCGGGAAAAAACTAACCCCTGGCGCGTTTAGACTACCGATTTTGTATTTCAAGGAATAAACAATAAAGATTATTGCGATAGAAAATAACGACAAGGGAGTAAATGCATCTCTTTTCAAGGAGCCTCCTTGACGATACCGATGTCCTGCTGGGGCAGGTTTAAGATTTGTTCCGAATCCGGCATTTCTGCCCTTCCTTGACGGTCGCTGACAGATTCAGACAGCAATGATTCGACTGGACGGCCCCGCAGGGGATGAGCGTGTCTCTCCCTTTAAAAGGGCATCGGCGACCCAAAATTCGAACTTGCGCGTCGGAAGCCAAGCCGAGGAGATCGTCCCGCTTGCTGCAGAGGTTCTGTCCACCGATGGCCTTCGTGGAGTTGGGCAGGAATTCGATCGGGGTTTCGCTGGCCGGGTACTTTCGCCTGGGGAATCGAGCTGAATTCATGTGTGCCCTATGATAAATAAAGTTACTAAAAACGTAACATAGATACGTAATAAAAAAATTCCTATGCCATTGACAAACGTTTGTCAAGAAAACAAAATTTTGCACCCACGCGCACCAAATGCGGTTTGGGTAAACTATTTGTATATACACGTAAAAAGAAGTATTCGATTCAATGCTCGGAGAGCGTGGAGCATGAT
This sequence comes from uncultured Desulfatibacillum sp., assembly GCA_964562235.1. Taxonomy (GTDB): domain Bacteria; phylum Desulfobacterota; class Desulfobacteria; order Desulfobacterales; family SpSt-501; genus SpSt-501. Next base: position 70,695 of record CAZLSV010000001.1, on the reverse strand, counting down.
TCCGCGGGGGTAGAGCGAGTGGTGGGCGCGCTTAAAAAGCCCTTCATACATCCAGCGACGTGATGATTGCGGACAGCTCGCTCGCCAGTTTGGTGAGGATGCCGGTGTAGTTCCGCTCGATGATGCTAAGTGAGAATTCGGAGGCGCGGAAACCGAGGCTGACGGCGCCGGCGACGACCTTCGTGTTGTAGTTGATCATCGGCGCGCCGATGAATATCATCCCAAGAAAATATTCCTCGTTGTTGACCGAGTAGCCGCGGTTGCGCGTGGCTTCAAGATCATTCAACAGGTCTTTCTTCTTCGTTATCGTCTTGGGGGTGAGTTTCGTTAGTCTGAGAGACTTCAAGAATGCGGTCAGTTCTTCGCTCTCGAGGTTAGCGAGGACTGCTTTCCCAAGAGCCCGGGCATGCAAATCATCCATTAAGATAGGAAGGCGGGAATAGATCAGGTTGGGGTGTTCCCGGCGATAGAGAGAGATCAGCGAGTGCCCGAACAGCAGGGCAGAATCGATCGAGACATTATGCTGGATAGAGGTCTTGTCGATAATCGGTTTGACGCCTTGAAGCAGGTCGTAGCCGTGAAAGAAATTCTGGCCCAGGACAAAGGACCTGGGCCCGAGGCGGATCAAACGGTTGCTGCTGTTCTTCCGCAGATATCCGAGCTCAATAAACGTATTGACGAAGCGGAAGACGGAAGTTTTGTTGATGCCAGTGATCTGAGAGATCTCAGATAGGCTCCGCTTTGAGTGGTCTCGATCGAAGAGACTCAGTATCAGCAGGCCCTTTTCAATCGTCTTGGAGAAATATTTATCATTTTCACTATGCATAGATAATCTCCGTTACTATTATAGTGCCTTTATTAGTTTTTCCTTTGGCACTTGTCAACTAATCCTTGAGATTCGATTTCCTCAGGTAATCCCAACAAAGTCCACCCCGGAAAAGTGTGGGGATGATGTAATTCGAGCTATACCCTCCAATATGCCCGATCATATAGTTGCGGCTTCAATTGAAATTCCCTGCAGCAAGCTGCAGGGAATCTTCGACCGTGTGGAAGTCTTTTTTGTTCCCGCCGCACTACCTCTCGATTTCAATATGTTTTTTGGTTTTGGCACCTCCGATTTCTACAACCTCGGGGCATCCGTGTTTCGGGCCTGCGGCTTCAGGAACCCGTAGGGGAGGATGAAGGGGATCTGCTTCTGATAGGCGCGGTACTTGTCGCCGAAGAGCTCGATCATGCGTCTCTCTTCCTGAAGCCCGAGATAGACCACGAAGGCGGTCAGCAGGAGATTGTAGAAAACGGTCAGCAGGAAGGGTTTGCTCAGCAGAAGCCCCCAACTGGCGACGAGCCAGGCGGTATACATGGGGTGGCGGCAGATGGTGTAGGCGCCGGTGTAGATGAAGAGTTTGGGAAATTCCTCGAAGCCGAAAAACTGCGGCAGGCGTCCGGCCTTCACGACCTGGCCCAGGGCCATGCCGGCCAGCCAGAAAGTGAACATGGCGGGAAGGATGGCCGGCAAACCTGAATGGGGGGCGAAGAGCTGTCGTGTGGAAGGTCCCTCCTGAAAAAGGATGAACAGGGAGAAGATGAGCAGCGGTAGCGAGATTGCCGCGCGAACCGCGGCGCAAGCCGCATGGGATAGGCCGGTTTTCCGTCGGGCGAAGGCACTGACGTCCGCCCTTGCCGTCAGGCTGTGGAATACCGCAAACGCCGCCACAATCAGAAAAACCTTCGCAAAGGGAACCATCTGCGCCCCCGGTGCCCGGCCCAAACTCTCAAGTAAATTGAATTTTTCCGTGGGAGCGGCATCTTGCCGCGAAATGATCGCGGCGGGGACGCCGCTCCCACAAAACTGAAGTTACTTTCGGATAAATCCCCGCCCCCCGCGGCGGGGTGCGGTGCTTCCAAGGAAGTCGCTTTTAAAATCCCCCCAACCCCCTTTGCTAAAGGGGGAGCAACGGCCGCCGGTGTCTCTCCCCCTTTGGCAAAGGGGGCCGGGGGGATTTGGTTTCGCAGTAGGACGGTGCAACGCCCCGTTACCGGCTTTCATAGAATAGCACCGCACGCCACAACCTGCTTTCCGAGCGGCCCCCTCCCTGCGGAGGGGGGAAAGGGCCGGGAGTCTCGCGCGAAACCTCCCCGGCCCCCTCAAAAAACCCATCCCCGCCGCTTACGGCGGGTATGGGTTTTTATTTAAGGTGGCGTAATTATATGGACACGACGGCCCTCTCACCCTGCCCTCTCCTCCAGTCCTGAGGGAGAGGGTTAGGGAGAGGGGGTCGCTCTCGGTCCATACTATTTCGAGACGATTAATATCACTTCGGGACCGCCGGGTGATGCTTTCCGTACCAGACGTTGTAGAGCACCAGGTAGGCGACATAGGCGATGATGGCACCGGTGAACCAGGTCCACTGCGAAAGCGTGCTGCTGACCATGGAGAGCACCAGGGATCCCACCACTCCGGAGTACAGGGCCAGCACGCCGGCGAAGTTGACGCCCTTAATTTTGCTCACGTAGAAGTAGATCCCGGCCAGTAAGCCCAAGACGAGCACCAGGGTTGTCAGCGTGGAGGGCCAGCCTTCGCCCAGGATGGCGTTCTTGGACCACAGGTAGAGGGTGCAGGCGGCCAGGAACAGGCCGTAGGCCACCGCTAGCCAGTTCACCTGGTCGGTGGTGAAGTTGTAGTACCCTTTTTTGAGATAGATCTCGTGCAGCTTGAGGGTCTGCTTGCGCACGATCCAGTAGTCGCAGATGATCACCCCGGCGATGCCGCCCGTGAAGGCGCCGTAGCCCAGCAGCCAGGTCCAGATGTAGGCCTTGGGGTCGGCCAGAAACCGCCACGGCTGCATCAGGATGCCGATCAGGCCGATGATGATCGTGGTGCGCTCCCAGTTCAGGGCCTTGGGGGCCAGGTTCATGAAGTCATTGATGGGCGAAACCATGTTGGCGGTGATGTTGGTGGTCAGCGTCGCCAGAATCACGAACACCAGGCCGACGAAGATGAAGAAGGGGATGCCGGTCTTGATCATGAGCTTGACCGGGTCCCAGACCGCCTCGCCGAAGATGACCACGGTGGCCGAAGTCACGGCGACGCCGATGAAGGAGTAGGCCGTCATGGTGGGCGGCAGCCCCAGGGACTGCCCCAGGTACTGCACCTTCTGGTTCTTGGCGAAGCGGGTCAGGTCAGGGATGTTGATGGCCAGCGTCGACCAGTAGGCCACCATGGCGGTCAAAAAGGCCGGCCACTTGGACCAGGGGGCGATGCGCTGCTGGTCCAGGATCGGCCCCCAGCCGCCGGCTTTGGACACCGCCCACCACAGCAGCCCGACGCCGATCAGGATCAGGATCGGCGAGGAGAGGTTGTTCAGCCAGCGGATGCCCGGCGAGGCCTTGTGGGGCGGGGAGACGTAGCAGATCGCCACCGTCACCAGCCAGGACATGGCAAAGGACCACACGGTGTGGGCCGGCAGATCGAAGAAGGGCACGCTCGTCTTCATTTCGCCCCAGCCGGGGAACATCGTGGCCAGGATCCCGTCGATGGCGAAAGCCATGATCATGGTCTGGATGCCGAACCAGCCGCAGGCGATGATGCCTCGCAAAAGCGCCGGGATGTTGGCGCCGAACAGGCCGAAGCTCGAGCGCAGGAACACGGGGAAGGGGATGCCGTATTTGGTCCCGGCAAAAGAGTCCAGGATCATGGGCAGCAGCACGATGAGGTTGCCGAGAAAAATGGTGAAGACCGTGGTCAGCCAGTCGAAACCGGCCGAAATCATGCTGGCGCCGAGCATCCAGGTGGGCACGCACACGCTCATCCCCACCCACATGGAGAAATACTCATAATAGCCCCAGGTGCGCTTCTCGAGCCGTACCGGGGCGAGGTCCCGGTTGTAGAACTGGCTGCGGGGGAGTTCTTCCGTCAGCTCGTACATACCGTTGACTTCACGAACGATTCCCATGCCTTGTGCTCCTTTCGGGTCGGCAGCCCGTGCTGCCGGGGTTGAGAAACGACCGTTATTTTTCCATGGCGCCTTTCAGAAGACAATGCAGCAGGACGTTGCAGCCGGCCTCGCAGTCCTCCCAGCGGGTGGTCTCGATCTCGACATGGCTGCGGCCGCCGATGCTCGGGACAAAGATCATCGCCGTCGGACAGACGTGGTTGGTGTAGCTGGCGTCGTGGCCGGCGCCGCTGACCCAGAGCATGTTGGAGTAGCTCAGCTCGTCGGCCGCGTCAAGCACGCGCTGGACCAGTTTTTCGTCGAAAGGCGAATGGCCCACGCGCCAGGTCTCCTCGATCTTGACCGGGCAGCCATGGGCGGCGGCGATCTCCTCGAAATCTTTCCGGAGCAAATCCCATGAGCGCAGGGCCAACTCGTCGTCCCAGGAGCGGATGTCCACGGTAAAGTGCACCCGGTCCGGGATGATGTTGCGGGAGTTGGGGTGGTTCTGGATCTCCCCCACGGTGGCCACCATGTTGCCGCCCATCCGGCCCGGCAGTTCCCTGACTTTGAGGATCATCTCGGCGGCCGCCACCAGGGCGTCGTGGCGCCCCTCCATGGGGGTCGGGCCCACCTGGTTGGCCTCCCCGGTGAGGTAGATGTCGTACCAGTGCAGGCAGAGGATGCCCTTGGGCGCTCCGATGCGTTTCTTCTGCCGTTCCAGCATCGGGCCCTGCTCGATGTGGAACTCGTAATAGCAGTGCACGGGGAATTTTCGGCAGGGCACCGTGCCCTTGTAGCCGATGCGCACCAGTTCGTCCTCCAGGCGCTTGCCGGTAATGTCCTTGCGGTCATAGACCCAGTCGAGTTTGAGGGCCCCGGCCCACACGCCCGAGCCCACCATGGCCGGGGCAAAGCGCGAACCCTCCTCGTTGGTCCAGTCGACGATGACCATCGGCCGTTCGGTCTGGACCTTGTTTTCGTGCAGGGTCCGCAAGACCTCGAGGGCGCCCATGACGCCGAGGATGCCGTCGAAGCGGCCGCCCTTGGGCTGCGAGTCGATGTGCGAGCCGCTCATCACCGGGGAGAGGGCGTTGTCCTTTCCGGGCCGGCGGCCGAAGATGTTGCCCATCTCGTCGATGGTGATTTCGCAGTCGATCTCCTTGAGCCACTTCACGAAAAGATCGCGCGCCTGCCGGTCCTCGTCGCTCAGGGTCAGGCGTTGGACGCCGCCGCCCGGGGTGCCGCCGATCTTGGCCATTTGCTCGAGGGTGGACTGCAGCCGCTTGCCGTTGACTCGCAATTTCTTCAAATCCATCTTCGGCCTCCGATGCGTTTTTCTGGTTGATGGGTCGATTCAACAGACGGGAGATATCCCCGATCAGTTACCGTAACGGCACCTTCCCCACCACGACGTTCACGCTCAGGCCCCCGTGCGAAAACGGATACACCTCGACCGGGAGGCCGGCAAGGGGCAGATCGCGGCCTGCCGGCGTCAGCAGGATCAGTGTCCAGCCCGGGTAGCGCTCGCGGACCCGCGCAATGACGGCGCGGGTCAGCTCGAGGCTTTTCGAGGCCGTTCCCAGGCGGCGCCCGTAAGGGGGGTTGATGACCACCACCCCGGAGCGATCGCTGTATTCCTCCGGGTCCAATTCGAAAAAATCGCGGCAGGCGACCGCGGCGGCATCGGCCAGCCCGTTCGTTTTCAGACACGCCGCGAGGGCGCCGCAGGCCGAGGGGTCGAGGTCGGAGGCGAAAATGCGGGGCGACCCCGGAGCGCTGATGTTTTCGGCGGCCTTTCGCCGCAGATGATCCCAGCGTCGAGGGCGGAAACCCGGCCACCCGGTGAAGGCAAAATCGCGGAACCACCCGGGAGGGATGTTTTTGGCGATCAGCGCCGCTTCGAGCGCAAAGGTCCCGGTGCCGCACATCGGGTCTATCAGGGTCTGAACTCCCGTATACCCGCCGCGCAAGAGCGCCGCGGCGGCCATGGTCTCCCGCAGAGGGGCTTTGCCGGCGTGGGTTTTAAGGCCGCGAAAATAGAGGTTCTCGCCGCTGCTGTCGATCAAAACCGTGAACCGGTCGCGTGCGCCGCGCACGAACACCTGCTGGCCGGCGGGGGCCTCACCGGCGCTGCCGAACGGCTGCAGTCGTCGCTCGATCCCATCCCGGACGCGCTGCGCGATGGCCTCCGTGTGATGAAGCCGGCAGCGGTGGGTGGTGACGTTTACTTTTCGGAGGGTCCCCGGTTTTAAAAAGAGCTCCCAGGCAAATGCGCCGATCTGCCGCTCCAGCTCGCTGAAGTGCACGGCCTGGAAGGAGCGCAGGCGCATCAGGACCCGGCCGGCGGTGCGCAGATGCAGGTTGGCGAGCCACCCCTCGGCCAGCCGTCCGGTAAACTCCACCCCGCCTTCGACCGTGCGGCCGTTTATCCCGAGCGCGGCCAGCTCGCCCAGACAAAGCTCCTCGAAGCCGGGCGCCGTGACGGCGAAGAAATCGTGAGAGGCGCCGATCACGTGACGCTTGATTCTTTTATCGAGCGGCGGAGGATCCGACGCGGTCATGACGGTTGCGAGCCTCCCTGGTTCCTTGCCCGGACCACCTCCGGTTGCTTTTTTTGGGTAGTTCATGGAAAGCGGGTTGCGGCGCGCGGCGCCGTCTTACCGGTGGTATAAAGTGGTCCTTGTGGGAGTGGCTTCCGGCCACGATCCCATCGCGGCAACAAGCCGCTCCCACAGGCAATAAAGCCAGCTTATTCGAAGGCCTTCTGCTTCGCACCGGGCGGTTTGATTTTTTTCCCCGGCCGCGATAAAAATTTCCGCAGCGGTCGGGCCGAAATCCAGGCCACCTTAGAGGAAAAGTGCGGAAGGATCAAGATAGTCGGCTCGCCGGGTCAAGGGGCCGGAGAAACAGGGCCGAGGTGACGGAAGCCATGGCAGAGGTTTTTTTCAGGAAGGCGGATTACGATCTTGCGGAGCTGCGGCCGGCGGTCTTCGGCCTGCTCGACCGCATCGGCCCGCTGGCGATCGCGCCCGGGGCGAGGGTCCTCATCAAGCCCAATTTTCTCGCCCCCGCCAAACCCGACCGGGCCATGACCACCCACCCGCTGGTGCTGAGGGCGGTGGTGGAATATGTGCTCGCAAAGGGCGGGCTGCCGCTCGTCGCCGACAGCCCGGGGACGGGCACCTTCGATCGGCTGCTGCGGGAAGGTGGGTACACGGAAGCCCTCAAGGGGCTCGATGTCGAGGTGCGCCCTTTCAAGGATACGGTGAAAGTCGACATTGGCGAGCCCTTCGGCCGGATCGACATCGCCAGGGAGGCGGTGGCCTCGGACCTGGTGATCAACCTGCCCAAGCTCAAGACCCACGCCATGATGCTGCTCACCCTGGGGGTGAAAAACCTCTTCGGCTGCATCGTCGGCCTCACCAAGCCGCACTGGCACATGCGCAGCGGGGTCGACCGGCGCATGTTCGCGCGGCTGCTTGTCCAGATCTACCGGGCGGTGAATCCCGCGGCGACCCTGGTCGACGGCATCCTGGGCATGGAAGGGGAGGGGCCGGGACGCGGCGGGACCCCGCGCCCCCTGGGGATCCTGGCGGCCGCAACGAGCGCGCCCGCGCTGGACATGGCCCTTTGCCGGCTGGTGGGGGTTAGGCCGGAGGAGTTGCCGACCCATCTGGCGGCGTTTGAACTGGGCCTGTTCCCCGAGCCGGTTTCCATCGAAGGGGATTTTTCCCCGGTCTCGGGCTTCAAACTCCCGGTCCTGGCGCCCCTGACGTTCGGCCCGCGGCGCCTTCAGCGCCTGATGCGCCGGCACCTGGTCCAGCGGCCCGTCGCCGACGCCGCCAAGTGCCGGATGTGCGGAGAGTGCTGGCGCTGCTGCCCGGCCAAGGCCATCACGCCCTATGCCCGGGTCGTCGGTTTCGACTACGACCGCTGCATCCGCTGCTACTGCTGCATCGAGATGTGCCCGCACGCCGCGCTGAAGGCGGTCGAAACCCCGGCCGGCCGGGCCGCGCGCAAACTGGCCGGTCTGCGGGACCGGATCACCCATCGCGTGCGCCGAACCGGGCAGCGCCGGCTGAAGCGGCCGCGGCCTTGACGTTGACCCGGCGTCACAGTGTTGCAGTCAGCTTCTCCGGCTGATCTGCCGCCTGGCGGACCCCCCTCGGCGTTGCCGATTATTACCGCAGATCAAAGGCACATTCTCGCGCCGCTACTTTATCCCCAGTTTTTTCAGGGTCGCGTCATCGGCCTTTCCGGTGGCCGCAAGCTTGTGTGTTTTTTGGAACTTCATGAGAGCGGCGCGCGTGCTTTTTCCCATTTTGCCGTCGACTTCGAGCTTGTAGCCCTCTTTGTTCAGGGCGGTTTGGACCGCTTTGACCTGGTGGTTCGGTGCAGCTTTCGCTGCAAAACAATCCACGGTCGAAACCAGCAGGAAAGAGAAAACTGAAACAATCACAAGGATCTGCGCAGTTTTGTTTTTCATTTCTTGATTTCCTTCTATGGGTTGTGTCTGATAAAATCGACTCGCGGGTCGATTCACTTTTTCTCATTCGCGACTTTTTTCGTTTCAGAATCGTCGTCGCCTTCCTTGTCAGAATCCCCAACGGCCGTCTTGAAGCCTTTGATGGCTTTGCCAAGCGAGTTTCCCAATTCCGGCAGTTTTCCGGCTCCGAATATAAGCATGATAATCACTAAAATAATAACAAGCTCGGGCATGCCTATTCCAAACATGTCGGTTCCCTTTCTTCAGTCGAGTGTGCGCAATGGAATTGGCGTTCTCAACAGTTCCTGCTCCGATTACTTTGAAACCGTATCGAAAGTTCTTCCCCTGTCGTGGCAGGCCATCCAGCGGTAAAGGGTGGCGCGCGTCATGTAGGCAGAAACGGCGAACAGGATGCATAAAACGGTCACGATGATGAAAAACATGTAGTTTTTATCGAAGACAGAAGCCCCCTGAAGACTCAAAGCGATGGTCCCGGGCATGCGGCCGACCGTTGAAATTGCAAAGAACACGACCGCGGGCAGACTCGATAATCCGAGAAACAAACAAAGATAATCCTTCGGGAACCCGGGGAACAGAAAAAAGATGAAGATGACGATAATCCCTTTGTACTGGACCATCTCGTCGTACTTGTTAAAAGTCTCAAAACTCACCATCCTGCGCACCACGCGCTCTCCCAGAAAATGCCCGATGAAGAAATTGAGCATGGAGCCGATGGTCAGGCCGATTGTGGACAGAAAAAAGCCGCCCCAAGTCCCAAACAGGTATCCCCCCAGGAACCCCGTCACATCCCCCGGGATGGGGGCAAACACGACCTGCATCACCTGCAGACCGACAAATATGAAGGGGCCAGCCCACCCGCTGGAATTCGTGACCTGCCGCACCCTTTGCCGGTCGCAGAGAAGGTCGTAGCAGCCCGTCAATTTTTCCCAGAGGCTGCTGTTCAGCAACAGCAGGACGACCACGCAGGAGGCCAGGAAAATGCCCCCCGCCAGGAGGATCATCAGACGTTTCAGGCGGTATTTGTCAGTCATAAGCAGCGGTAAATTAATACGTTGTGGCTCATTTAGAAAGAACTTTCTAAAAATTCCAACCGCTATAATCCGGCCGACTGAAAATTTTCAGCGGCAGTCACGTCGCCCCCTTCAAATCCCTATCGACCGCCGGGAAATCCTCCGGGCGTCGCGGTGGAACACAGGCGAGTCGTTTGTGCACGGCCCCCTGGGGTTGGCCGCCTCCAGGGGGCCGCACCGTATCGCGATGGCGGAAAACTTTCATTCTACCGCTATCTGCTCCTTGCCGAAACGAAAAAATTTAATCCCGGCCCGAGGGATTACTGCCAGCGCCGCAGCCAAACCGTCGTCACGAGGTTGACCGGACGTGTTTCCATCGGCCACCATTTCGGCAACATCGTCTTTCAGGGTCACTTTGGCGATAAACATTTGTTTGTATCGTCCATTCCCTATGACGAAAACCACAAGATTTTTGGTGAAATCAACCCAGGGCACCGCGGTGCCTTGCTTGACCACTTGCCAAAACGATGCAAACGCCGCCTCATCACCCATGTATCCCGCGTGCGCCCGCGTGTGCCACTCCTCCAGTCGATCGAGCCGGGCTATGGGATAGTCTGTGCTCCATCGACTGAGGATGGGCAAATAATTTTGTTTTTCCCCCACGGAGCCCAAGTCTTTTACCGAACCCTTTACGCCGGCTTCCGGGGATGAAGCGAGAGTTACAATTAAAACGAAAGCCCCGGAAAGAATAAGAAGCCTAAGGCCAAGGCGGTTGAACCGATTGAACATTTCGGTCAACATGTTCTTTTCTTGACCCCGGTGTAAAGGCCGCCGCTTTCAATCCTGATTTTGCCGTGCTTGAACAGCTTGTAAAGAATTTTGCCGACCTTTTGGTTATCGAAGCCGGTCATCATTTTTAAGGTTGTGGGGTCGACGCCTTCCTCGCATTTTTGAATTATTTTCAAAACACAAAAAGCCCCCGGCAAGTTCCTGCAAGTCTTCCCGGCCGCCGACTGGACCACCAGTTTTCGTTTGATTAACTCTTTCGCCGCTGAGGCCTTATTTGCGAATACGACATAACCGGCAAGCATTTTGTTGGACAGATCGACGACCTGGTTGATGTTCATGAAAAACTTTTGTTGGGTTCTCATGTCATTCTCCTTGTCGGAGTTGAGGGTTTGTTAAGGGGGTTCCCGCCGGCGGCCGCTAAACGCTCAGATGTTTTAACCCGGTTCCGTAGCATTCGACTCCATCGGCGCACAGGTGCTTGGACCATTTGACTTCCACAATCGAAATGGACCGGAACCCCTCTTCGATTTTCGCCGGCAAACGCCCGGGGGCGCTGTCGAGGGCCCTGACGAGCAGGACGGTTCCTTCTTTAAAGCGAGTCTGCAATTCGGCATACAAGCCGCAGTCACAGTAATTTTTCATTTTGCCGTCGAACGTCTCATTGGTGCTGTGACTGGTAAAAAACGCGCAGACAATCGATTGGTCTGTATTGTGCCGGTTGCTGTTTCGCTTTTCCATAAGCCGCCTCCTTTTGCCATAGGGTCTGCGGTTGATTGGCTGGCTCCGGATCTCATGGCCGGTCAAATCGGTTTCATCGGGCTTCACTATATACCCTGAAGATGACGGGAATCTTTCCGGCACATTACATTTCTGAAATGGTTAGAGCGGGAAGGGGGCTTGGGTACTGCCTGGCGGTTTGAAAATTCACGAAATCAGGCCGTGAACCAATTGATCCGGAACAGATTTTTTATCCGGTCGGGAGATTCATGATGATGGGCAGGAGCCGGGGGCGGTTGGACCCGGCAAAACCACGCTGAATACGGACCCCTGGCCCGCATGGCTTTCGACTTCGATAGATCCCTGGTGGGCGCGAACCACCGCCTGAACCATGCTCAGGCCAAGACCGAGCCCGTGGTGGGAGCGGCTTTTTTCGCCTCGGAAGAGACGATCAAATATTCTCGGAAGGTCCTGGGCCGGGATGCCCATTCCGGTGTCCGTGATTCGTATGGCCACCCCGGTCTCGGCCGCTGACGCTCCGATCTCTATGCGCCCGCCGGCGGGGGTGAATTTGACGGCGTTGTCCACCAGGTTCGCCAGAACCTGGCGGATGCGGTTTGAATCCATCCAGGCGTAAAGTGCACCCGGAAGGGAGGTGGCCACCGTCACCCCCTTGTCTTCCGCCACGTACTGATAGAGTTCCACCACCTCACGGATCAAGGCCACGATATCGGCCTTCTCCAATTTCAGGTTCATGATTCCCTTTTCGGCTTCCGAGATGTCCATGAGGGTGCCCAGCGCCGTGTTGATCCGTTCGGCCTCCTCAGCGGTGTCCATGAGGGCTTCCCTCAGGTGATCGGCCCCGGCTTCCGATTGGAGAGCCGTTTCAATGGTACTTCGAAGCCGAGTGATCGGTGTGCGCAGGTCGTGCGCGACATTGTCCAATGCCTCGCGCATGCCGGTAATCAGGGTCTCGATCCGGCTCAGCATCCGATTGAAAAGCCGGACCAGCTCTTCGAGTTCGTCGCCGGTCTGGCTTGAGGGTACGCGTGTGTCCATTTTCCCCTCATCGATGCAGCGCACGGTGTGAATCAGGTCACGGATGGGCCGCAGGGCCCTGAACGCCAGAAACAACCCTCCGGAGATGCCGATGAGGACGACCGGAATCAAAATTCCGGCAAAAATGGCTGAAAAACTCTCCAGGAGCTTTCCACGTTTTTCAGGGCGCTTGCCGACCTGCAGAATCGAGCCGTCTGAAAAACGGCGGCTGATAAGCACGAACGCATCGCCACGGTCTCTGGGAACCGACGTCCGCCATTGCGCGCCGGTAAAAACAACCGGGACGGCCTCCAGTTTTTTTACGTCCAAATCTTTCCACTGGTGCGGGATGATCGACAAGAGCGTTTTGTTTTGGGGATCTGCCAGGCGCACGAAGATGCCGGATTCGGAATTGTTCTCCTCTTCCACGCGAACCCGGTGAATGATCTCCGCCAGCCCGTCGGCATGCTCCATTAATGCGTATTCATCGGTTTTCGCTTGGACGATTTGATAGTCGTATTCCCGGAGCGTCGATGAAACCAGGAAAAAGGCACCGCCGAAGAGGATGGTGGAGCTGAGGATAAAAAGAGATGAATACCAGAGCGTCAGGCGAAAGCCGAGGGTCTTGCTGATTTGCTTAAGCGCTTTTGATGACATATCCGACCCCCCGGATGGTGTGGATCATTTTGGGGTGGAAGTTCCTGTCGATTTTGTTTCGAAGGCGGCAAACCAGAACATCCACGACATTCGTCTGCGGATCGAAATGATAATTCCAGATATGCTCCATGATCATGGTCTTGGAAACCACCCGCCCGGTTTGGCGCATGAGGTACTCCAGCAGGCTGAACTCGCGCGGTTGGAGCTCGATTATCTGGCCGGATCGAACGACCTCTCTCTTGATCAGGTCTATCGAGAGATCGCCGAATTCCAGGCGGGCGGGTTCGGTGGTCTGGGTGGAGCGCCGAATCAGTGCCTGGACCCGCGCCAGAAGCTCCGAAAAGGTAAACGGCTTCACCAGGTAATCGTCGCTTCCGGTCTGAAGACCCCTCACGCGGTCTTCGACGGAATGCTTGGCGCTGAGAATAATCACGGGCGTGGGGATCTTCGCTTTTCGCATCTCCGCGATGATGGACAAGCCATCCCGGCTTGGCAGCATGACGTCGATAATCGCGGCGTCGTAGGATTCGGTCTGCGCCAGGAACAGCCCGTCCTCGCCGTTGGCGGCGTGATCGACGGCAAAACCCGATTGCTCCATGCCTTTGACGACAAAGGAGGCGATTTTGGCGTCATCTTCGATAACTAAAATGCGCAATGGAGTTCCTCCCGTTCACAATGACTGCACCAGCAGAATCAGCGTGAGCCCGATCATGACGGCGGAGGTGACCCAGGCCACCGCATTGAAAATAGGGCCGTTGATGTGGCCCATCATCAGTTTTCGGTCGTTCACCAGCAGCAGAATAAAAATCAAAACCACCGGCAGCACGATGCCGTTTATGACCTGCGATACGTACATGATGTCGATCAGCGGCATGCCGGGAAGCAGAATGATGACCACCCCCATGAATATCATCAACGAGTAAAACCCATAGAACTCAGGGGCCTCGACGAATTTTCTGTCGATCCCGGTCTCCCACCCCAGCCCTTCGCAGATAAGGTATGTGGTCGACAGGGGCAGAATGGAGGCCGAAAACAAAGACGCGTTCACCAAGCCAAATGCAAACAGGTAGGTGCAGTATTTCCCCGCCAGGGGCGCCAGTGAAAGGGCGGCATCTTTTGCGGTTTCGATCCGGATCCCGTTTTTGTGGAGGGTCTCGGCACAGACCAACATAATGAAAAAAGCCACTACGTGGACGACAACAGACCCCACGATGACATCCCACCGGGCGAATCGATACTCTTCGATGCGAATGCCCTTTTCGACGATCGACGCCTGCAGATAAAACTGCATCCAGGGCGCAATGGTCGTCCCGACCAGGCCGATGACCATGGTCATCTCAACCGGTGCCAGGCTCAGCTGCGGGTGCACAAAATTCTCCAGCACCTCGCCCCAGTCCGGTTTCACGAGTACGCCGGAGATAATGTAAGACACATAAAACAAGCAGGCTACCAGAAAGACCTTTTCAACTTGCTTGTAGCTGCCTTTTACCACCATTGTCCAAACGAGCACGGCGCTCATCGGCACCGAGATGTACTTGCTGACGCCAAAAATCTCCATTCCGGCGGCCACGCCGGCGAACTCGGAAATCACGTTGGCCATGTTGACCAGAAACATCCCGATCATCAGGTAAAAGGTAATCTTGGCCCCGAATTTCTCGCGGATGAGGTCCTGAAGCCCTTTGCCGGTCACGACCCCCATGCGGGAGCACATCTCTTGCACCACGATCAGGGCGATCATGATCGGAATCAGAGTCCAAACCAACTTGAGCCCGAACTGGGCACCCGCCAGGGAATAGGTCGTGATGCCGCCGGCGTCATTGTCCACATTCGAGGTGATAATGCCCGGGCCCATGAGCATGAAAAACAGGCTTAAATTCTTCCACAGCGGTTTGTCCGTTCTGGAGACCCACTTGAAATAGGCTTTCATGCGCTGCGTCCCGAAAGAACCGGAGGATCTCCTCCGGGCAGGTGTTGATCGGATCGAAGCCGTTTTTGCGTGCGGCTTTCAGAATCTCTTCGAAGAATCCCATTACGCATTTCAACCCCTGCTTGGAGCCAAGATTTCCAGCGCCGCACGGAGCCGTATGGCTCCCTTTAGACGGTTCCGATCGTCGACCACCGGTATCGCCCTGAACCCATACTTGATCAGCAATTCAATCACGTCGTCCTGCTCGGTTTCCGGGTTGACCGTGATCAACCGGCTGGTCTGTATCTCGGAGAGGTGCTGGCGCGGGAGGGCGGTCAGGAGATCGCGCAGGCTGACAACACCGGAGAGACCCCCCTCCCGGTTGAGCAGGTAGACGTAATAGAGGATGTCCAGATCCGCCGCTTCCTCCTTCAGGCGATTCATGGCGGTTTCGACCGTCATTTCTGGCGCAAGCGTGAGCAAGGAAGTGGTCATGAGGCCGCCGGCCGTTTCTTCCTCGTGAATCAGAAGTTCCCTCAGATCCTCGGCCTTCTCGTCATCCATTTCGTATAGAATTTCATCCGCCGTTTTCCGGGACAGATCGGCCAAAAGATCGGCGGCTTCATTCGGCGACATCTCCTCAATGATGTCGGATGCTTTTTCGATTGAGACGGTTTCAATCAACGCTTTCTGCACCTTGGGGTCATCGATTTTCTCGAGCGCATCCGCCGCCGTCTCCGGGTCGAGCGTGTGGAAAACGGCCGACCGGTCGTGGCCGCTGAGATCCTCAAGAATGTCGGCCAGCTCCGCCGGATGCAATTCCGACAGCTTTTTCTGGGAAACATTCAGATGCAGCGGGGCTGTCGCCGAAACAAGCTGCACGTGCTTCCATCCGATGAAACGATCGGGCATGTCGTAGGCCAACAGCCATCGAAACGTCGAGCAGAGCCATTTTTCCCAACCCACCCGCCGCATCAACCCCCTGAAGCCCACATCGACATGAACGAGCCGCATCTGCTTTTCAAGACGCAAAAACTGAAGATCGTTGACGCGCACGACCTTCGCCCCGAAGGTGTCCACGATCTGCTTGTCAAGAATCTCCGCCCGCAGATGAATAAATGCGTCGCCGGAGACCGGTATGTCCGGGATCTTTGAGGACGCAGGCGAGTATACAAGCTTAGAGGCAACACCGGTCACCTCGGACCAGGGCAAAAAGGCCTTTGGCCCTCTAACCCCTCGCCGGATGACGAACCCGGTAACGATGGGGTAGGGCTCGATCTTCTCGGCGACGATGTCGACCACCTTGCCGAGACAGCGGCCTTCCGCATTCAGAAGCCTGCGTCCGACGATCTCGCTCAAGAAATAGAAGTCCTTGGATTGCGTGTTCATGAGCCTAAACCTCGCTGCTGATTCAGTTCAGGATCGAGTGGGGCGGAAATGAAAGAGGCGGTGTATCCGCAACAACCGCCGAGAATTCAGGTCTTCGAAAGAAAAGCGGAGTCGTGGTGCAAGGGCCTGTCGGGTTTTGGAGTACACGAGTGTCTCCCTCCTGTTTTGGTTCCGTCAAGCCGACGCCGAAACAGGCTGGAGCGCTCCCGTAAACTAAGGGCGAGAGGGGTGTTGGAGGGCGTTGGCTTCAGAAGCCATTTGAATGCAGATTTTCCATCATCTCGATTTTCAGGCGTCGTCGGTGGCAGGGACTGCTGCCAGGGTCTCCGTCTTTCATTCAAAATTCCTTTCGCATGCGGTTCAGGGTTTAAAAGGACCGGGCCCTGTGGGCCCTATTATTGGATAGTGCTGAAGAATGCAAGGGGATTTGTCGACATGCCGGAAAAGGCGGGCGCGCTCGGTTCCGGGTGATGTGACACCGGGCCATGCCGTTGCAAGCTCATCGCATGTAAACCAATTGAAGTTGAACGGTATTTCGATTCGCGACACGGGGAGCGGCTGCGCACCGTCGTCCCCGTTCATTGCCGTCGGCCAAACCTTTAATGAAACCGGTGGCGAAGTCATGTCCCAACTGGCCGGAGCTTGGTTGCATATCTCTTGACGCGTGCCCAATTCCAAAGTAAGAAACAGGGCATTATCATCGAACATTCGCTGGGAGGGCATCATGGCTGGCATCAACAAGGCTATCATTATCGGCCGTCTGGGGAACGATCCGGAAGTTCGCTACACCCCGAGCGGGGCTGCGGTCACCAAATTCAGCGTTGCCACGTCCGAAGAGTGGAAGGACAAAACCTCCGGTGAAAAAAAAGAGCGCACCGAGTGGCACCGCATCACGGCCTGGGGCAAGCTCGGGGAGCTCTGCGGCGAGTATCTGGCCAAGGGGCGCCAGGTCTACGTTGAGGGGCGGATTCAGACCAGCTCCTATGACGACAAGGACGGGGTGAAGCGTTACTCCACCGAGATCGTCGCCTCGGATGTCCAGTTCCTGTCGCCGCGGGAGTCCGGCGCCGGAGGCGGACGTCCCAGCAGTGGCGGCGGCGCCCCGCCGCGGGACATGGGCGGGAGCCACGGGCCTCCGCCCGGGGATGACGACATCCCGTTCTAGGGCGCACCTGCCTTGAATTTCTAATAAAAAGTGGCGCAAGCCTCGGCTTGCGCCACTTTTTTTGCAGAAAAAATTCTTTCTTCCATGACAACCATTCGTGCGACGGCACCGGAATCCGAAATGAAGGCTTACTTCTTGGTGAAACTTAAATTGCAGGCGCGGCCGTCTCTCCTGGTGCCGTTTCCTCGCCCGTTCTCGAAGCGGGCCTCTACCCGATAGGCGAAGGGAGTGCCTTTCGCAATATTGTTCATGGCGTAAACAGGGTCGTCGGTGACGCCGGTGGCTTTCAGCATCGCGGTACCGTCGGGCTGGATTTTGCCGACGAGCGTAAGCGATCCCGGGGCACTTTTGGTTTTGTGCTGCCCATGGAGAATGCCATCCTTCACCTCGGCGGAGAAGCGAATGGCAAAGCCGCGGGCTACGGTTTTGCCCTCTGTGTGGTCCGGGCATACAATCGCGACATCCCAGGTCCCGTCGAAACGACCAGCCCCCGAAGTTGTCGACACCGGGGGGGGCGCAGCGGCGCTGAAATAAAACTCGCCCATCAGAGAGGAGGACTCCCACGGGATCTGGCGCTGGCCGGTCTCGGCGGCCACGTCGATCCGGACTTTTTTCAGCACTTGCTCGACGGTGAGATCGGGCGCCGTCAGGTGTTTGATCAAATGCTTGGTGAAGATCCCGTTGCGACCATCTCCGTCCGCGGCCACCGCTCCCGGGGCGGTGGCGTAGGCAATCAAGGACCCGGTGGGGGCATCCATGCGGGCCAGGCCCGTTGCTGCATTGCGGAAATTCCTCGAAAACGGATTGTTGCGGCAGGCGTCCAGAATGACGATGTTCAACTGGTTGCCGGCGTCCTCCATTTTGCCGAGCACCAGCCCGGCATCCACGGCTTCGTATTTGATGTCCGACTCCGATTCGATTTTCGCGTTGACAGGGATGAGATAATTCTGGCCTTCCACCTGCATCCCGTGTCCGGCAAAATAAAAAAGCCCCACGCCCCCGGCCTTCAGCTGCCGGCCGAAGCCTCGAATCGACTCTTCCATGGTCCTCTTGTCGACGTTCTTGTGCAGGGAGACCTTGAAGCCCAGCGAAGAGAGGACCTTGCCCACATCCTCGGCGTCGTTGACCGAGTTTTTGAGCGGTGCCGTCCGGTACGCACCATTGCCGATCACCAGCGCCAGGCGCTCGCTTTTTACAACCAGCCCGCGGCTCTCCTGCGCCGACGCCGCAGCAGGCAATGACAGGCAGATCAAAATGGCGGCGACGTGAGGCGAAATCCATTTTGCTTTTTTCATAATGCCCTCTACGGTTGAAGAGATCCAGCCATCATGGGTGCAAAGAGATCGGTTTTCAAAGAATGAGCCTGGTGTCGATTTTAAGGGTATAATCGAAAAAAAGAAAGAGACCTGACGGGGAAGCGTCGTTTATCACCCAACGACCCCCCCGCTCCTCGATACGCAACAGGGCCTGCCGTTTCCGTCTGGCAATTTTCAGCATTTCCTGATAAACTCAAGCACTACCAGTTGCATATAGGGCGTACGGATACCCCAACAGCTCGAATATTCTATCAATTAGACTAATGGTTTTATTAAGACAGGTTTGAGAGATGAGAAACGGATCCAACCAATACAACGCGGCGGACCTGGAGGTGCTGAAGGGGCTTGAACCGGTCCGGCGCCGGCCGGGGATGTACACCGACACGACGCGGCCGAACCACCTGGCCCAGGAGGTCATCGACAATGCCGTGGACGAGGCTATCGCCGGTTTCGCCGACCGCATCGAGGTGACCCACTTCAAAGACGGCTCCCTGCAGGTGGTCGACAACGGCCGCGGCATGCCGGTCGACACCCACCCGGAAGAGAAGGTGTCCGGGGCCGAGGTCATCATGACCCGGCTGCATGCGGGGGCTAAGTTCGACACCAAGAACTATCAGTTTTCGGGAGGCCTGCACGGGGTCGGCGTTTCCGTAGTAAATGCGCTCTCCTCGAAGCTCGATGTCGAGATCCGCCGCAACGGTCTCGTTTACCAGATGTCCTTCAAGGACGGGCATAAGGCCTCCGAACTCCAGGCGGTCGGCAAGGCACCGAAGTCCGCCACCGGCACCACGGTGCGGTTCTGGCCGAACGTCACCTATTTTGAAGCTGCCAAATTTTCCCTGAGCCGGCTGCGCCACACCCTGCGCGCCAAGGCGGTGCTCTGCCCGCGGCTGGCGGTCACGTTTTTCGATGAGGTCAGCGGCGAGACCCAGAACTGGTACTTCGAGGACGGGCTGAAGGATTATCTTGTCGAAAACCTTCAGGACTTCAACCGCATTCCGGAAGAGCCCTTCGTGGGGCACCTGGAGGGCAAGGGCGAATCCGTCAGCTGGGCGGTCATCTGGCTGCCCGACGGCGGCGATGGCATCGCCGAGAGCTATGCAAACCTGATCCCCACCCCCCAGGGCGGCACGCACGTGGCGGGGTTCCGGTCGGGGCTGCTGGCCTCGCTGCGCGATTTCGGCGACTTCCGGGGCTTCATCCCCAAGGGGGTCAAGCTTACGCCGGAGGATATCTGGGAGCGCTGCAGCTACGTGCTCTCGGCCAAGCTCTCGGATCTGCAGTTCTCCGGACAGATTAAGGAGCGGCTCTCCTCGCGGGAGTGCACGGCCTTCATCGCCAGCGTGGTGCAGGACGCGTTCTCGCACTACCTCAACCAGAACCCGGAGGTGGCGCAAAAGCTCTGCGAGATGGCGATCGAGAACGCCCGGCGCCGTTTGAAGGAGGCCGCCAAGGTCGTGCGCCGGAAAGTGGGCGCCGGCCCGGCGCTGCCCGGGAAGCTGACCGACTGCATTTCACAGAACCCCGATGAAACAGAGCTTTTCATGGTCGAGGGGGACTCGGCCGGCGGGTCGGCCAAGCAGGCGCGCGACAAGAACACCCAGGCGGTGCTGCCCCTGAGGGGGAAGATCCTCAACGCCTGGGAGGAGGAGTCCGGCTCGATCCTGCAGTCGAAGGAGATCCACGACATCGCAGTCGCCATCGGCGTGGACCCGGGCTCGAGCGATCTCTCCGGCCTGCGCTACGGCAAGAACATCATCCTGGCGGATGCCGACTCAGACGGGCTGCACATCGCGACCCTTCTGTGCGGCCTGTTTCTGAAGCACTTCCGGCCGCTGGTCGAGGCCGGCAAGGTCTATGTGGCCATGCCGCCGCTTTACCGGATCGACCAGGGGACGAAGGTTTTCTACGCCATCGACGATCAGGAAAAGAACGCCGTGCTCAAACGGCTCAACGGCGCGGCCGGCAAAGGCAAGGTCAATGTCCAGCGCTTCAAGGGCCTGGGCGAGATGAACCCCCTGCAGCTGCGCGAGACCACCATCCACCCGGAGACCCGGCGCCTGGTTCAGCTCACCCTGCCCAAAAAGGAGGACGGAATCGAGGTCATGGACATGCTGCTCTCCAAGAAGCGGGTCAAGGACCGCAAGCAGTGGCTGGAGGAGGAGGGGGACAGGGCCGAAGCCGCCCTCCTTTAGCAGGCTTTTGATAAAAGCCCACCTGCGGCGTTATGCTCATCCCGCGTCACTGCGGCGTACTAAGCGTACGCCTCATTCCGCGGGATTTCGCATGCCTTGCATCTCGGCATTTCTGAAAAGCCTGCATCATCAGCCCGGTTGTGCGAGATTGTTTCGGGTTTTAGGTTTCGATATCCGAATTTCGGATTTCATGTTCAGATGAGCTAATTTTCCGGAGCAGACAGCATATGGTTCGTTCAAAAGCCCTTCAGGTGGAGAGCGTGGAGCGGATGCCGCTGGCCGAGTTCGTGCGGCCCGCCTACCTCAACTACGCCATGTACGTCATCATGGACCGGGCCCTGCCCTTCATCGGCGACGGCTTGAAACCGGTCCAGCGCCGGATCGTCTACGCGATGAGCGAGCTCGGCCTGCGCGCGACGGCCAAGTACAAGAAATCCGCCCGCACCGTGGGCGATGTGCTGGGCAAGTACCACCCCCACGGGGACAGCGCCTGCTACGAGGCCATGGTGCTCATGGCCCAGCCCTTTTCCTACCGCTACCCGCTGATCGACGGCCAGGGCAACTGGGGCTCGATCGACAGCCCCAAGGACTTCGCGGCGATGCGCTACACCGAGTCGCGGCTCTCGCCCTATGCCGACATGCTGCTGGCGGAAGTCGAGATGGGCACGACCGAGTGGGCCCCGAACTTCGACGGCACGCTGCGGGAGCCCGTCACGCTTCCGGCGCGGCTTCCCAACATCCTGCTCAACGGGGCGACGGGGATCGCGGTCGGCATGACGACCGACATCCTGCCCCACAACGCCGGCGAGGTGGTCGCGGCTTGCATCCACCTGATCGACCACCCCCGGGCGGGCCTTGAAGAGATCTGCGCCCACATCCAGGGCCCGGACTTCCCCACGGGCGCGGAGATCATCAACCCCCGGGCGGACATCGTCGAGGCCTACCGCACAGGGCTGGGCAACATCCGCATGCGCGCCTCCTACGAGTCCGACAACGGCGACATCATCATCACGGCCCTCCCCTACCAGGTGTCGACCGCCAAGGTGATCGAGCAGATCGCGGGGCTGATGCAGGCCAAGAAGCTGCCGATGGTGGCCGACATCCGCGACGAGTCCGACCACGAAGACCCCATCCGGCTGCGCGTCATCCCCCGGTCCAACCGGGTGGACAAGGACGCGCTCATGAGCCACCTGCTGGCGACCACCGAGCTCGAGAAAACCTACCGGCTGAACATGAACGTCATCGGCCTGAACCGCCGGCCGCAGACGCTCGGGCTGATCGAGCTGCTCAAACAGTGGCTCGATTTCCGAAAGCAGACCGTGGTGAAGCGGCTCACCTACCGGCTGGAGAAGATCAACGAGCGCCTGCACATTTTAGAGGGGCTGCTCATCGTCTACCTGCACCTGGACGAGGTCATCCGCATCATCCGCCGGAGCGAGGAGCCCGAGCAGGAGCTGATGCGGCGCTTCCAGCTGAGCGAGATCCAGGTCGAGGCCATTTTGCAGATCCGCCTGCGCCAGCTCGCCCGGCTCGAAGAGTTGAAGATCAAAAAGGAGAAGAGCGAGCTCGAAGCCGAAAAGCGGGAGATCGAAACAGTCCTGGGATCCGATGCCAAGCTCAAGCGGCTGCTCAAAAAGGAGCTTCAGGCCGACGCCGAGAAGTTCGGCGACCGCCGCCGGACCCGCATTGTCGAGCGCAAGGAGGCCCAGGCCATCAAGGAGAAGGACCTCGCGCCCGCCGACCCGGTGACGGTGGTGCTCTCCGCCAACGGCTGGGTCCGGGCCGCCAAGGGCCACGACATCGACCCTGAGAGCCTGGCCTACAAACCCGGGGACGCTTTTTTGAGCGCAGCCCGGGGCAAATCGAACCACTTCGCGGTGTTCCTGGACACGGCCGGCCGCACCTACTCGCTCGAGGCCCACAGCCTGCCGTCGGCCCGCGGCCAGGGCGAGCCGATCACCGCGCGCTTCGCCCTGCCGCCGGGGGCGCGCTTCGTCTCGGTGGCGATCGGCCCGGAAAACCAGAACCAGCTCCTGGCGAGCGACTTCGGCTACGGTTTCGTGACCGACATGGGCAATCTCCACAGCAAGAACCAGAAGGGCAAGGCCATGCTGAAGGTCCCGGAAGGCGCCAACGCCGTACCCGCGCTGGCCGTCGACGACCCGCAGGTTCAGCACCTGGCCGCCGTCACCAGCGACGGCTACCTGCTGGTGATCGCCCTCAAGGACCTCCCGGTGCTCCCCAAGGGCAAGGGCAACAAGATCATCCAGATCCCAAAGAAAAAACTCCTCAGCCGCGAGGAGACGCTAAAACACCTGGTCGTTTTCAACTCCCAGGATGCCCTCGTGATCAAATCGGGCAAGCGCAGCTTCAAGCTGACGCCGGAGACCCTGGAGGAGTACAAAGGGGAGAGAGGCCGCAGGGGGAAGAAGCTTCCCAGGGGGTTCCGGACCGTGGACCGGATCGAACGCGAAACGGTCGAGAGCAAAGAGGCGCCGTCGAAGCCGCCGGAGCAGGCGACGTTCGACAATTTTTAGCGCCGATCGCCACCCGCGAACGGGAGTTTCGACGCACTGCCGGTTGCGCCGGGTATGTCGAGTTCAACCTCGTTGCCGCGGCTGCCGTGCTATGGGACAATGGTTCGGCCGTCATCCAGGCCTGTTTCCGGATGCCGGAAAACGCGTTCGAACGCATGTGCCCGAAGCGGCGGCAGGCCGGCTTCGATTTGGGAGCGCATGGGTTCGTACTGGGCGGGAAGCTTCAGCGCCTCTCCAAGGTGTTCTGTCGGTTCATCCACTGCAAACCCGGGTGCATCGGTCGCCATTTCAAAAAGAATCCCCCCGGGCTCACGGAAATATATCGACTTGAAATAGTTGCGGTCGCGAACCTCGGTCACGCGATGACCCTCGCGCCTCAGGTCTGCCTGCCAGAGCAGCTGCTCCTGGTCGTTCTCAACCCGAAACGCTATGTGGTGGAAGGTCCCGGTACCCTGGCGTCCCTCTGGAGCGCCGGGGTCAACCAACACGTCGAGAAACTGCCCGGGGGAGCCGGATCCGTTCATCTGGAAGCGATAGCGGTTGTTCTCGCGTTTTCGTAACGCCATTCCCATCGGTCCAGCCAGAAGTGTTTCGGTGTTTTCAAGGCGGTGCAGCAAGGCGGTTGCCGAATGAAAACTCCGGATGGCGTGCTTCTGGTCGATCGGGCTTTTTTCCCAGTGTTTCGTAACCGGTGCATCCTTGGTCCCGATCAGTTCGATCCCAAGCCCGTGGGGATCTTTGAATCTGAGCACCGGCTCCCCCAGGCGATGTTCCGTGTGAACCTCGATGCTTCTTTTGTTCAAACGCTCAATCCAATCGTCCATCGCTTCATGGGGGACAGCGAAAGCCGTGGCGATAATCATGCCGGAACCCGGACGTCCGCTGGGCATGCGCTCCCAGGGGAAAAAGGTGAGAATGGTCCCGGGCGCACCGTCGCCATCCCCGTAGTATAGGTGATAGGTGTAAGGGTCGTCAAAATTGACCGTCTGCTTCACCAGTCGTAAACCCAAAACGCGCTCGTAAAAATCCAGGTTTTCATCCGCCGCGGATGAAATGGCGGTGATATGATGAATTCCGTTTGTTTTTAGAAGGACCATGAGAACCTCCCTGCCGATTTCAGCTTCTGTTACTTGTCCGGATGCGGGCTGCATGGTAGCCGATCTTTTTCAAGAGCCTTATAAGCTCTTTGCGCTCTTCCGGAGTTAAGCCCTGCGCCAACTCTTCCAGGTTTTTCTCGTGCCTTGGATAGGCGGCTTCGATGATGCTGCGTCCCTTGCGGGTAAGAGCGACGTCACAGCAGCGGGCATCTTCGATTTTTTTAATCCTCTTCACATATCCATTGCGTTCCAGCCGATTGACGGCGGCCGTCATCGATCCACTGGTCAAAAGGACCTTTTCTCCGATTTGTCCGATCATCAACGGCCCCTTGTGGAGCAGGGCTTCCATGATGGCGAAGTCTGAAGCGCAAAGACCGGTGTCGGCGATGCTTTGAAGATCGATTCGTTCAACGGCTTTTTCAGCTTTCCACAGCACCAGTCGGATGTGTGTTCCTTTTTCCATGGGTTCAACCTAAACCATGTTATCTTTATGTCAAGATATTTGAACTGATCCACACCGATGCAGGAAGCCCAAAAAATTGGGCGGCAGCTGCATGCGTGAGCATGGCTTCGATTGCCTATTGCAGCGGCGGCAGGGTTCAAGATATCATCGCTACCGAACCAATGCATCGACCCGGCTGGCCGCAACCAGCCCAATAACCCTATCGCCTAAGATGAAAACCAAAGACCACAGCAGCTCCTTCCCGCTGGGAGTGCTCGTCGTTGACGACGAGTCGAACATACGAAAAACCCTACGAATCTGCCTGGAATCGCGTGGGTGCCAAGTGACCGCCGTCAGTTGCGCTGTCGACGCGCTGGCGGAATCAGGTCGACACGTCTACGATTTGGCGTTTGTGGATTTGCGCCTGGGAACAGAAAGCGGACTCGACTTAATCACGGCCCTTCTTGGCGAGTGTCCCTGGATCAAAATTGTTGTCGTAACGGCTTACGCATCAGTGGAAACAGCGGTCGAGGCCATCAGACGCGGAGCGATCGATTATATCCCCAAGCCCTTTACCCCCGAGCAGATAGAGCTTGTGATCAGTCGAGTTGCGTTGGTTCGGAGCATGGAGCAGCGAATTACCAGCTTGAAGGAGGATCTGGAAAAGCTGCATCCGGAGGTTTCGTTCACATCCCACCACCCAGGCATGCAACGAGCCGTGGAACTCGCTCGGCAGGTGGCCGCCTCGGAGGCGGTTGTCTTGCTGCGAGGTCCCAGTGGAACAGGAAAGACAGTACTGGCTCGTGCCATCCACGGTTGGAGCCACAGGGCGGATAGGCCGTTCGGGACGATCTCTTGCCCAAGCCTTAGTCCCGATCTGCTTGAAAGCGAGCTTTTCGGTCACGAGAAGGGCGCCTTCACGGGTGCGCTCCGCGATAATCCCGGTCGGGTCGACGCCTGCGAGGGCGGGAGCTTGTTTTTGGATGAAATTGGCGATCTGCCACTAGCGCTTCAACCCAAACTCCTGCGCTTCCTACAGGATCGTGAATACGAGCGTGTGGGGGATCAGCGGACGAGGCGGGCGGACGTCCGCATCATCACGGCAACCAACACGGATCTGGACAAAGCGGTTCAGGAAGGGCGTTTTCGCGAAGATCTTTACTATCGCCTTAACGTGATTCAGATCGATTTGCCGGCGCTGGC
>CAZLSV010000001.1:0-44708 GCA_964562235.1 uncultured Desulfatibacillum sp. | reverse complement strand
TTCCCTCGTCCATCGCGCCGCATACCCCTCTGCTGCAATTGGGCGATCCCGTCTCCTTGAAGATGATCGAGGAGCACCACATACGCCGGGTCCTCGCCTCCACCAAGACCCTCCAAGAAGCCGCCCATATCCTCGGAATTGACCAGGCCACCCTTTGGCATAAGCGAAAGCAATACCGCATCTGAGAAGTCCCTTATCTTCCGTTTCCCTTGGCCTTGCAAAATACAAGGTCGATCCAGGGCCGCCCTTGTGCTTCACAAGGTATTTTCATCCAGACAACACATAACATATTGATTTTAATATAGTTGCCTGGATGGCACGGCATGTGCTGTATAAGCCGGCGGAGGGGATGGTCATGATCGGAATAAGACAGAAACTGATGCTGGGATTTGGCGGGTTGCTCGCGGTCATTGCGATCGTCGGCGCGCTGACGATGGTTCAGATCGATGAACTCGGCAAGGCCATCGATATGATTCTCAGGGAGAACTACCGCAGTGTGGTGGCGTGCCAGGACATGAAGGAATCCCTGGAACGAATGGACAGCGGCATTCTGTTCACCCTTGCGGGGAACGAACCTGAGGGAAAACGTCTCATTGAGGAATACACCTCGAAATTCCAGGATGCCTTGCAGGTGGAGCTTGGCAACATCACCCTGCCGGGCGAACGCGAAAAGGCCGAGAAAATAAAAGCCTTGTTCGAAAAATACGTTGAGGTCCTGCCGCGGGTGACAGAGGTCGGGCGGTCTCCGGAGGAGCGGAAAACCGCGTATTTCTCGAACGCGTTGCCGCTGTTCCATGAGATCAAGGACGTTGCGCAGGACATTTTACTGATGAACCAATTAAACATGAACGAGGCCAACAACGCCGCGCGCAGCCTTGCCGATACCGCCCACCGCCGAATGCTGACGGCGATTATGGTCTCCGCGTTCCTGGCGCTTTTGTTCAGCTATCTCGCCCATCGATGGATTCTGCATCCGATCAATCGATTAATTGAATCCACGAACGAAATACGGGGCGGAAATCTTGACTTGGTGCTGGAAGGCGGATCGAGAGACGAGATCGGTCGGCTTTCGGAATCCTTCAACGAAATGGCGGCTGCCCTGAGGCAGGTCCGCAAGGAAGACCGGATCAACCTGATGCGAACCAAACGCGCGACGGGAGAGGTCTTCAAGGCTCTCCCGGCCGCCATTGCCGTGCTCGATCTCGATGGGAGGGTGGAAGTTACCACCGAAACGGCGGAGCGGCTCTTCGGCCTTAAATCGGGCGTTTCCGCATACGGGCTCGGGTACGATTGGCTGCTTCCCCTGACCCGGAAAGCCCTCGACGAGGAGAACATCGTCGAGCGCGATGCCAAGAGCGGTTATGTCCAAAAGTTCATTGGCCACCGCGAATACTTTTTCCAGCCGATGGCGGTGCCGATTCCGGTCGGACCGGAGCGTCGAGAGCCCACGGGCGTGGCCCTGATTCTCAAGGACGTCACTCAAGTCCTTGAGCAGCAAGAAATGAAACGCGGCGTTGTATCCACCGTTTCGCATCAGCTCAGGACGCCCCTGACCTCACTTCGCATGTCCATTCACCTCCTGTTGGAGGAGCGGATCGGATCTCTGAATGAAAAGCAGATCGAGCTCCTCAGTGCCGCCAAGGAGGACAGTGAAAGACTGGTGGGGATTCTCGACGATCTGCTCGACATCAACCGTATCGAGTCCGGAAAGTCGAAGCTCGCACTCGAGCCCGCCATGCCGCGAGCCCTTGCCCGCGACGCCGTGGAGCCCTTTCTTGTGGCGGCTCAGGACAAAGGCGTCTCCCTGGTGAACGATGTATCGGAGGACTTGCCCGAAGTCATGGCGGACGCCGGAAAGATTCGGCACGTGTTCGCGAATCTGCTTTCGAATGCGCTCCGATTCACCGGCCCCGGGGGCTCGGTGACCATCAGGGCGGAATCGGAGCAAGATCGGGTGGTGTTTCTCCTGGAAGACACCGGAAAGGGCATCCCGGAGGCGGAGCTGGAGCATCTGTTTGAGCAATTCTATCGAGCGCCCGGTCAAGATGAGAAGTCCGGCGTGGGGTTGGGCCTGGCGATCGCGAAAGAGATCGTGCGCGCCCACGGAGGGGATGTGGGCGCTGAAAGCGTGCTCGGCCGGGGATCTACGTTCCGCTTCACGCTCCCTCTGCGAACCGCCACGAGGGCGGAATTCCCCATCAAGGCCCTGGAGAAGTAAACATGCTGCTCATGTTGTTCTTGGTTCTTGGATTGGCCCTTTTCGCCGCGCTGGCGGCCCTTACCGTCGCTTGCGACAAGATATGAGGGGTTCGGCATGCTTTATCTATCAGCATTTGTCCTGGTGTTGTGCATGGCGTATCTCCTTTACGCCATTATCGATCCGGAGCGATTTTAGCGGGGAACCATCATGACCATTGTTTTCTTGGCGCTCATTCTTGGAACGGCACTCTTGTTGTCGTGGCCCCTGGGAAGGGCCATGACCGGGGCGATGAACCCCGGCCTCAAAGTCGGTGCCGTTCGTGGCGGTGCGGAGAGACTCTTTGAGAAAGCGGCGGGCATGGTCATCGCCAGGGGGCAGACCTGGAAGGAGTATGCGTTGTCCATGCTCCTCTTCAACGGGTGCATGTTCATGGTCGTGTTCGCGATTTTGGCGCTGCAACCGGTGCTTCCTCTCAATCCGGATGGCAAAGGCGCGCTTTCACCCGATCTGATTTTTCACACCGTCGCTTCATTCACAACCAACACGAACCTTCAACATTATTCAGGGGAGGTCTCGCTGAGCTATTTTTCACAGATTTTCGGATTGATGTGGCTGCAATTCGTTTCCGCCGCCACGGGAATCGCCGCCATGACCGCCTTGGCCAGGGGGCTCGCCGGAAAAACCGTGCTCGGCAACTTCTATCGCGATCTCATGCGGGCGACCTTTCTCGTCTTGCTGCCGCTGGCCCTGGGGGTGGCGCTGCTGCTTCTGTTTGACGGTGTTCCCATGACCCTGCAGGGTTCGGCCACGGCCAGAACGCTGGAGGGCGCTCTGCAGACCATCGCCAGGGGACCGGTCGCGGCTTTTGCGGCCATCAAACAATTGGGCACCAACGGCGGCGGTTTCTTTGGCCCCAACTCTGCGCACCCGTTCGAGAATCCGTCCTTCTTCACCAATCAGATCGAGTGCCTGGGCATTGTTCTGATTCCCATGGCATCGGTGTGGATGTTCGGCCGCATCACGGGCCGCATGCGACACGCGGTTATCATTTTTGCGGTCATGAGCGTGTTGCTGATCGGAGCGGTCGGACTCGCCGTTCATTTTGAAAGCGCTCCAGCGGCCGCTTTTGCCGGATTGCCGGTTCAGGAAACCGGAAACCTCGAGGGCAAGGAACTCCGCTTCGGGACCGCCGCCGGCCCGCTGTGGGGAGCCCTCACAACCGCCACGAGCAACGGCTCGGTCAACAGCATGCACGACAGCTTCAATCCGTTGACCGGCCTCGTCCCGTTGGCGGGGATGTGGCTGAACGTGACCTTTGGCGGGGTCGGCGTGGGGCTGATCAACATGTTCCTGTACATCATCGTCGGCGTGTTTATCGGCGGCATGATGGTCGGGCGAACCCCGGAATATTTCAATCGCAAAGTTGAAACCCGTGAGATGAAACTCGCCCTCCTGGCGCTTCTGATCCATCCGCTGTTCATCCTGGGGGGAACGGCCCTGTTCGCCTCGACCTCATGGGGGGCCTCGACGGTGAACAATCCCGGCGCGCACGGGTTCACGGAAATCCTTTATGAATTCAGTTCCGCGGTGGCCAACAACGGTTCGGGGTTCGAGGGCCTGGGGGACAACACCGTCCCCTGGAACGTGGCGACCGGGGTCATCATGCTGCTGGCCCGGTTCGTTCCGATCATTTTTCCCCTGGCCGTCGCCGGGTCCTTGGCTGCGAAAAAACCGGCACCGGAAACCACAGGCACCTTGCGAACGGACACCTTCCTGTTCGGCATGGTTCTTCTGGGCAGCGTGGTCTTTATCGGAGCGCTCCTGTTCCTGCCGGTGGCGGTCCTGGGTCCGATCGCAGAGCATTTGACGGTCGGGCAATGAGCCGGCGCGTCGACAAAAAAGGGTTGAAGCATGAACGATCACATCGACGAAACCGTCCAATTAAAGCTTGATCGTCGCCAGGCTCGCAGCGCCACGCTTTTTGAAAGAAGACTGGTGCGAACCGCCGGAAAGCAATCCCTGGTCATGCTGAAACCATGGGTCATGGCGCGCAATCCGGTGATGTTCGTCACCGAGATCGGAGCGGCCCTGACCACGCTGGTGCTGGTTGAGGATTTGTTTCACGAACGGTCGGCGTTTTTCTATACGTTCGCCGTGACGCTCATCCTTTGGCTGACCGTGCTCGGCGCGAATTTCGCCGAGGCTTTGGCCGAGGCCCGGGGCAAGGCGCAGGCGCACACGCTGAAACGGACCCGTCGCAAAACCCTTGCCCGAAGGGTGGTGAACGGCGACGAGGAGCAGGTGCCTTCCGATGCGCTTCGTGAAGGCGATGTCGTTGCGGTTCGCGCCGGTGATATCATCCCCGGCGATGGCGAGGTGATCGAGGGCGCCGCGACCGTGGATGAGTCCGCGATTACGGGCGAGTCCGCTCCCGTGGTCCGGGAAGCCGGTGGTGATCGATCCGGCGTCACGGGAGGCACGCGCGTTCTTTCCGACCGGATCAAGATCCGCATCACCGCGGGGGCGGGGGCGTCATTTCTCGACCGCATGATAGCCCTGGTGGAAGGGGCGGTGCGGCAGAAAACCCCCAACGAACTGGCTCTCACCGTTACCTTGGCGGGGCTCACGCTCGCCTTTCTGATGGTAACCGGAGCCCTGTGGCCGATCGGCCGGTACTTCGGCGTGGACCTTTCGATCCCGACGTTGATCGCCCTTCTGGTCTGTCTCATCCCCACCACCATCGGGGCTCTGCTAGCGGCGATCGGGCTGGCCGGCATGGATCGCGCTCTTTCGGCCAACGTGCTGGCAAAGAGCGGCAAAGCGGTGGAACTGGCCGGCGACATCGACACGCTGCTTCTGGACAAGACCGGCACCATCACCATGGGCGATCGCCAGGCGACCGACTATCACCCGTTGCCCGGCGTGACACGGGAAGCGTTGGCCGTGGCGGCCATGTGCGCTTCCTTTGGAGATCAGACACCCGAGGGGAAATCCATTGTGCGGCTTGGAGAGCAAACCTTAGGGGCCGCCGCACCGGACGAATCGCCGCAGGCCAAGGTCATTCCCTTTACGGCACAGACGCGTCTGAGCGGCCTGGATATGCCGGATGGCCGCACCTTTCGCAAGGGGGCGTCCGATGCCCTTTGCGCCTGTGTCCGCGAACAAGGTGCCCCGATTCCAGAGGCCACCCGGCAGCTGGTGGATGATGTCGCGCGTCAGGGAAGAACGCCCATTGTCGTCGCCGAGGGCAGGAACATCCTCGGGGTGGTGGCGCTTTCGGATGTTTTGAAACCCGGCATACGGGATCGATTCGAGCGACTGCGAGCCATGGGGCTGCGGGTCGTCATGGTCACGGGTGACAATCCCCTGACCGCGGCGGCCATCGCCGAGCAGGCGGGGGTGGATGACTACATAGCGGAAGCCAAGCCGGAGGACAAACTGGAGTACATCCGCAGGGAGCAGCGCGCGGGAAGACTGATCGCGATGATGGGAGACGGCACGAACGACGCTCCGGCGCTGGCCCAGGCGGATGTCGGCGTTGCCATGAACTCCGGCACCCAGGCGGCCAAAGAAGCCGGCAACATGGTGGACCTGGACAGCGACCCCACCAAACTGATCGAGGTCATCGAGATCGGTAAACAATTGCTCATGACCCGGGGCGCGCTGACGACATTTTCGATGGCCAATGACGTGGCCAAATACTTCGCCATCATCCCGGCCATGTTCATGCTGGCGATCCCGCAACTGGCGGCCCTCAACATCATGAGACTGGCGACCCCGGAAAGCGCGATTCTCTCGGCCCTGATCTTCAACGCCGTTATCATCCCGCTTCTGATTCCGATCGCCATCCGGGGGGTCCAGTACCGTCCCATGGGAGCGGACAGCATCCTGCGACAGAACCTCCTGGTCTATGGACTGGGAGGCGTCATCGCTCCTTTTGCCGGTATCAAGCTGATCGACCTGGCCTTGAGCATGACCGGATGGTTTTAAGAGGGATCATGAACAACACGATTGAAAGCGCCGGTATTATCACGCAGACGGGAACATCGGTCAGGATCGTGCTGGCAACGATGGTGATCTGCTGCCTTCTCTATCCATTGGTGATATGGGGCCTCGGGCAGACCCTGACGCCGAATTCCGCCAACGGGTCGCTGGTGAGAAATGACCGGGGTGAAATCGTCGGCAGCGCGCTCATCGCCCAGAAGTTCGATCGGCCGGAGTACTTTTGGCCGCGCCCCTCGGCGGTGGATTACAATGCGGCGGCCGCGGGGGGCAGCAACCGGTCACCCACCCATCCGGAGCTTCGTGAGCGGGCAATGACCCTGGCGGCCCGGTTCCATGCGACCGCCGCCGATCCCATCCCCGCGGACCTGGTAACCGCCTCGGGCAGCGGTCTTGACCCGAACATCACGCTGGCCGCCGCCAAGTATCAGGCGGCAAGGGTCGCAGCAGCCCGGGGCCGATCCGTTGAGACCGTAACGGAATTGCTGGACCAATATGCGCGCCGGCCGGGCGGGGCGCTCTCTTCGCAGCCGCTGGTAAACGTATTGCTGGTGAATATGGCCTTGGACAGGACGGACCCATGAGATGAACGCCAACCGCGCGGACAATTTCCTGCGTCTGATCCGCCGCTCACAGCGGGGCCGGTTGAAGATCTATCTCGGCTATGCGGCCGGAGTGGGCAAGACATATCAGATGCTCCAGGAAGGCCACCGCATCAAGGAGGATGGAATTGATCCGGCCGTCGGGCTTGTCGAGACACACGGCCGGGCGGAAACCGAGGCCTTGCTCAAGGGATTGGAGGTGATTCCGCGCCGCAAGGTCACCTATCGCGGGATCGAGATCGAAGAAATGGACCTCGATAGGATCCTGTCCCGGCGTCCGAGCGTCGTCCTCGTGGATGAATTGGCCCACACCAACGTGCCGGGCAGCAAGAACGCCAAGCGCTACCATGATGTTGAAGAGCTGCTGGCCGCGGGCATTCACGTTATATCAACGCTCAACATCCAGCACCTGGAAAGTCTGTATGAAACCGTTGAACGGGCCACGGGCGTCAAGGTGCGCGAGCGGATTCCCGACCGCGTGGTTGCGGAAGCCGACCAGCTCGTCAATGTCGACATCACCGTCGAGGACCTGCGACGACGCTTGAAAGAAGGGAAAGTCTACACCCGGGAGCGGATTGAAACCGCATTGGATCATTTCTTCAAACCGACCAATCTGGAACAGCTTCGTGAGCTGGCCTTGCGCGAGCTGGCGGCCCAAATCGATTCGCACCGACGCGATCCCCAGGCCGAGGATGTTCCCGCAAGCCCGGACCAGGTCATGGTCAGCCTGAGTTCCAAGGGACCGAACAGCGAAGCCTTGCTGCGCTATGCGTCGCGCCTGGCCGGGCGGCTGAACCGCAACTGGTACGCCGTGTACGTGCAGACGGCGAAGGAACGACCCACGGTCATCGACGCAGCCACCCAGCGAACGCTTGCAAACACCCTCACGCTCGCCCAGCAATTGGGCGCAACGGTCTTCACTTACCGAGGGGAGGATGTCGTCAAGACGATCCTGCAGTTTGCCAAAGAATACAGAGTCGGACACATTGTGATCGGGACCTCAGAAAAGAAATTGCCTTTTTGGAAGCGGATTCGGGGGGAACGTAGCATCGTTGAGAGGCTGATTACGGAAGGAAGAAGGATGACCGTCGTTGTTCTCGACACCCGAAACATGGGAATCGATCGTTCAATTGCCGAGCCGATGACGTTTGCCGGTGAGACGAGTTCCGTTCGGCCCGAAAACAATACCTCTATTGATGAAAGCGATGGGGCGCTTTCCAGGATGGGATCCGTGGTCTGGGAAAAACCCGTTTTAAAAGAGGAGGCGATAAGAATCCTTCTCGATACCTGCCGGGGGCTTGAAAAAAAGCGCAAGGACGCTGCATGGAAATCTGTTCTTGAACGCGAACAACAAGGCGGCACCTTCGTGGGCGAGGACGCAGCGATTCCCCACGCGCGGATCGCCGGTCTGCAGCGGCCGGCCATGGCCGTCGGGGTCGGTCGGGCGGGTATCCAGGACCGAGATTCCGGGCGCACGTTTCGAATCATGTTTCTTCTGCTGTCTCCCGCTGAACCGCCGGAGAGACATTTGGAAATGCTGGGGGCGATATGCCGGATGGCACGGGACGATCAGTGGCGTAAAAATATCCTGTCCGCCGTGAAGCCTGCGGACGTGGAAGCGATGATCCAGCAGTGGGAAGAGCGCCAGACGGTCGCCATTGAGAAGTGATGCCGACGTATCGGCGTTGAATAAAATTCTTGGGAATTTGGAAACAGGGCCTGTGCTCGAGAGACAACCTGAAAGGAAGGATTCCCTTAAAAAGGGTGGATGGGGTTCGGGCCGGGAGTGACCAGGATAGAATGTGCCGCAATTTGTTTGCGGCAGACGCTACGCACCCCGGGGTGCTGGCGCCGCCGGCCCGGCATAGAGGAGACGACGTGCCAAACGAGATCGACAGGAAGGCCCACCCCCCGAAGGCCAGCGGAGAGCCGGCGGACGGCTCCAGGGAGGATACGGAATGGATGGGAGCGGCTACGGCCCGGAAGCGACCGGGACCGGTGATCGCAGGCACCCTCAGCGTCCGGCTGGTATGCGCCGCCCTGGGCTTGGCGGCCGTTTTACTCCTTATACGCTGGTACTACCGGAGCACCCCGCTGGAAATTCAAAACGTCCCGCAGATCATGGCGCTGAAGCTCGAAACCCTGTCCGCCATGAGAATCCATTTCCTCAAATCGATCGAGACCGAGAAGCTCGCCGTGATGGCGGAAACCGACGAAGCGTCCCGGGCGTTTGCCGATGAATCCCGCCGGGCGGCAGAGAGGGTGGACGCCGAGCTGCAGGAGCTCTCCGGCCTGATTGGCCGGGAGCCCACGGCCGATGAATTGAAATTGTTCAAGGAATTCGAGATCGCCTGGGCGCAGGTGCGCAAGATTGATCAAGTGATCCTCGATCTCGCGGCGCAAAACACCAATCTCAAAGCCTTCCGGCTCTCTTTTGGCCAGGGGCGTGAAGCCTTAGAGCGTTTCGAAGGTTCGCTGAATGCGCTGACCCGAGACGTGACGGATGTCCAGCTCATTCGGGCGGCTTTTGACGCTTTATCGAAAGAACTCGAAATCTATACTTGGCACGCGCCCCACATTTCAACGCCGGATGACGCGGAAATGACTCGGATCGAGCAGACCATCCACGCCAAGGAGCAGGTCGTTCGCCTCTCACTGGAGAGCCTGGCACGCCTGGCGCCGGCCGGTCGGCAGACGGATGTGAACGAAGCCGTTGCAGCCCATCGCGCATTCATGGCGGTGACCGAAACGGTGATCGCCTGGTCGCGAGAGAACACGAATGTCACCTCGCTAAACATCTCGCTTGACCGAAAGCAAAAGGCAGCGGCGCTCTGCGAAGATGTCTTGAAACAGCTTCACAAGGCTTTTACGCAGCAGGCTTTCAAAGCTACCCGCTGACGGCGGCTTACCCTCCCATACATCGGGAGGCACCGGCCTTGCACGGGGGCTGGGTCTGTTGCCGCTCAGCCGAAGACAGGAGGTTATCCGTGGTTAAGAAACCGGTTCTCATAGTCGACGATGAGAAGAACATCCGCCTGACGTTTGCTGAGACCATCGCCCAGATGGGTTTTGAGGCCAGGACGGCGTCGAACGGTGCCGAGGCGCTGGCGAAAATGCAGGGTACGGAATTCGCGCTGGCGCTCCTGGATTTGAGGATGCCCGGTATGGACGGGATCGAAGTTTTACGCCGCATCCGAGAAGTATACCCCAAAGTGCGTCTCATCATGATCAGCGCTCATGGGACGGTCGGGTCGGCCGTCGAAGCCATGAAACTGGGTGCCGTGGATTTTATTCAAAAGCCCTGTACGCCGGGTGAGATCCGCGGGTTGGTCGCCAAGGTCATGGAGCGAGAAACCATCGATGCGTCGAAAGCCGTGGATTACCCAACGCTGATGGAGCTTTGCAAACGACATGTGACCGACCGCCGGCTGGATGAGGCCAGGGACGTTGTGCAAAAGGCATTGGCCCTCGATCCCGGGCGGCCTGAGGCTTACAACTTGCTGGGGGCGTTCCACGAATGCCGGGGCAATTGGGCCGAGGCTCAGAAATATTATCGCGCCGCTCTGGAAATCGACTCAGGATTCAAACCGGCCAGGGCAAACCTCGAACGAACTGCATCTTTGCACAAAACCGGGAAAGTCGAACTGTGGCGATGAAAGTAAAAAAGGTCGACCTCGGCGATAAATTGAATTTTGGGGAATAGTTACAGCTGTGATGGCGTTGGTCAGGTAAAAACAAAATAATCGTTCTTCTGAAAAGCGTGAGTGTAATCTCGGCCGAGGATGGCCCGGATCGAGTGTTCCTTGGGGTTATTTCCAATTATTTCAATCGTTACAACATCCTTTCACCGGCCGCAGGGAGAGCAGCAGGGCGCAGGCCACGAGCGCGAAGGCGGTTAAAATCAGAAAGGTCGAGCGGTAGCTGCCGCTGAGGTCGAACAGGCGGCCGGCGAGCAGCGGCCCCGCGGCGCCGCCGGTGGTCCCGAAACAGACCACGATCCCGAAAAGGGTGCCGTGGGCGTGGATGCCGAACCACTCGGCCACCAGGGGCGAGATGGCGGTGAAGAAACCGCCGTGGGCCAGGCCGTAGACGGCGCCGAAGAGATAGAGCATCCAGGGCCGGTCGGCGAACGGCAACCACGCAAGAGCGCCAAGCAGCAAAAGAAAGCTGGCTTTCATCACCGTCTTGCTGCCGCGCTTGTCGATGAGCAGGCCGCTGGTGAAACGCCCCAGCATGCTCACCGCGCCGATGGTGGAGAGGACCCCGGCGGCCTGAAGGGAGGGAATGCCGGAGTCCCGGGCGTGGGGGACGATGTGCAGCAGAATGCTCATCAGACAGAACACGAGGAAAAAGTTGACCAGGCAGACGGTCCAGAATTGAACCGTTCTGAAGACCCGGGGCAAGGGGAGGCCGGGGGCCGCCGCCGGCGCTGCGAAATTGCTTTTTCCGGCCGCCGGCAGGTTTTTCAGACCTAACGCGCTCGGGTCGCGGTGCAGGAATTGGGCCATGAGCACCAGGGTGACGGCCACGACCGCGCCGATGATCGCGATCGTCGACCGCCACCCGTAAACCAGGATCAGCGCGCCGGCCGCCAGCGGCACGGCGAACTGGCCGGCGCCGGTGCCCACCTTGACGATGCCGGTCATGAAGCCGCGGCGGTGCGAGAACCAGCGGGCGATGGTGGTCAAGGCGATGACGTCGATGGCGCTGAGCCCCATGCCGAAGATGACGCCGTAATAGAGGTAGAGCTCCCAGAGCGTGTTGAGCCGGCCCATCAAAACGCAGCCCAGGCCCAGCAGCAGCGCCGCGACCGACATGAGCCGCCGCGGTCCGAAGATGTCGTTCAAACGGCCGACCAGCACGCCGAAGATTCCCATGCTGAAAAAGGCCGCTGAGGAAGCCCCGGCGATGGCGGCTCTGGGCCAGCCGAACTCCTCCATCAGCGGGTTGAAGAAAACGCCGAAGGAGATGTAGGTCCCCACGCCGAGGGCTTGAATGCTGAAACAGATGGCCGTGATGAGATACGCATAGGAAAATCGCGGGGGGGCCGAATCGTTCGGGTCTTCCTTTCCAGGTGAGGTGCTCATGGGTTAGGCTCGGCCGCAGTTTTGGGCTGGACGCATGGACCCGGTTCGGTAAACGCTCTCCTCAGAGTTCACCGATTTCCTTCAAGAACTCCCGCAGCCGGATCAGCTTCAGGTCGCGCTCTTTGGTGATCTCCTCGGTCGTGCGGGGGCCGTAGTCGTAGAAGCCGCATCCGGTCTTCGCGCCCAGCTTCCCTTCGGCCACCAGCCGATCGACGCTGGGAGAGCGGTCGACCGGCCGCGGCGGCGCGTACTGGCGGTTGCGCAGGATTTTCTGGGTCAGGTCCAGGCCGGCGAAGTCGAAGCGCTTCACCAGGCCCACGATCGGCGTGCGCAGGGCGAAGCTGTTCTTGGCCGCCGCATCGATATCCTCGGCCGTGGCATACCCGTTGTCCATCAGGAAGAGCACCTCCTGGGTCAGGGCGCTCTGCAGGCGGTTGGCGATGAAGCCCGGCAGGAACTTGTCGATCAGGATGGGTTTCTTGCCGAGCCGCCGCATCAGCTCCAGGACGGTGTCGGCCGTTTCCGGGGAAGTCCGGGGGCCGCGCACGATTTCAACCAGGGGAACGACGTGCGGCGGGGCGAACCAGTGCGTGATGAGCACCTTTTCCGGCCGGTTCGTCCCAACGAATTCGAAGATGTTCAAATACGAGGTGTTGCTCGCCAGGATGGCATGGGCCGGGCAGACCCGGTCGAGGGTTTTAAAGAGCTCTTTTTTGGTACCGATGTCCTCGATCACGGCCTCGACCACGAAGTCGGCCTCCCGCCCGGCCTCCTTTACCCGCGTGGTGGTGCGGATACGGCCCAGGGTTGCCGGGACCTCCTCCGGCGGAAAACAGCCGCTCTCAACGAGCGTGCTCAAATTCGAGGCGATCATGCGCCGGGCCTTGGCGAGAACGGCCTCGTCGAGGTCCGCCAGCCATACCGCGTGCCCGCCCTGCGCAAACACCTGGGCCAGCGAGTGGCCCATGGTCCCCGCCCCGACGACCGCTACCGTTTGGATAGGAGTCATGAACCCCCTTGGGCCACGTGAGAATAATAAAAAGGGCCGTCGAGATATCTCTCAACTGCCCATTTTAATTGTTCGGAAGCATCTGCGCCGTCCGATTCGGACCGGCCATCAGCCCTTTTTGTTATTGTCATCGATTTTTTCCGGCGTCTTCTTCTCCTTATCCTCTTCCTCGTCGGTGGCGCCCTTGAAGTTCTTAATGGCTTTGCCGATCCCCGAGCCGATTTCCGGAAGCTTGCCGGCACCGAATATGATGAGGATGATCACAAGGATGATGATGAGCTCGGGCATGCCGATACCAAACATAAGACCTCCTAAGTGTCCGGGCTGGACTGCTTAAATTCCTGCAGCAGCCTCAAGAACTCTTTCGATTTAACGTACTGATCGACGCTGCCCTGGTAGTCGATCCATTTGCGCCAGGAGTCGATCCAGGCATCGTTGTGCCAGTAGCAGTCCGGGTCGCCGCGGCCCTGCAGGCGTTCGATGTAATCCAGGTACTCGTCCTCGCACGCCTCGCAGAACTTGTAGGGCGGCTTGGTGCGTTCCGTTTTCTCGTCCGTTTTGGGCTCGATCGGGGTCCCGCACTTTTCGCACTTGAACGAGCAGCTCGCGCACTGGACCACCCGGCGCACCGCCACCGCCTTTTGCCGGCGGCGCAGGGACGCCTTTTTCTCCCGCGAAGTTTCCAGCTTGTCGTCCAGGGAGATGATGTCGGCCAAGGAGCACCTCTTTCCGCAGCGGGGGTCTGCCGGCGCCGGCCGAAGCCCGTTGCGTCATCTATATAGCATCGGCCCGATAAGGTGTCAATTCGCGCCACGGCCCGTGAGTCGGCGCAGGGGCGCGCCTGTCGAGGATTGACACCCCTCGGGGATTCGACTATAGCAACACAAAAAAAGGAGAGCGCCATGCCGCTGCACATCGTTCGACACCCGCTGATCACCCACAAAATCGCCCTGGCCCGCGAAATCAATGTGACGACGAAGGACTTCCGGGAACTCGCCTCTGAGATCGCGACCCTTCTGACCTACGAAGCCACCAAGGACCTGGAGACCGAAAAGGAAACGATCCAGGGGTGGGCCGGGCCCGTCGAAGTGGAAAAGATCAAGGGCAAGAAGATCACGGTCGTGCCCATCCTGCGGGCCGGGCTGGGCATGATGCCGGGGGTCCTGAACCTCATCCCCTCCGCCAAGGTCAGCATCGTGGGGCTTTACCGCAACGAGGAGACCCTGGCGCCGGTGCGCTACTATGTAAAGCTCGCCAAGTCCATGGAGGAGCGCATGGCGCTCATCCTGGACCCCATGCTCGCCACCGGCGGCTCCACGGTGGCCGCCATCGATCTGCTCAAGGAATCCGGCTGCCCCCAGATCAAGGGGATTTTCATGGTGGCGGCCCCCGAGGGCATCCGCCGCGTGGAAGCCGCCCACCCCGATGTCCACATGTACGTTGCCGCCGTGGACGAAAAATTGAACGACGTGGGCTACATCCTTCCGGGCCTGGGGGATGCCGGCGACAAGATCTTCGGAACGAAGTAGCCCGCAATGACGTCGTCTTTCCAGGGAAACTGCCTGCCCTGCCTGATCGGCAGCCTGCCCCTCACGGATTACCGTCGGGCGGCCGAGCTGGTGTGGGAGCACACGCCGGAGATCCCGCTCTGGGTCCAGTTGCCCAAGGTGCCCGGCGAGAGCATCACCCGCCAATTCGCCGCGGCCATGCCGGGGCTGGTGGAGGAGGAGGGCCGGGCCTTCGTCGATACCGCCTCCCCGCGTTTCGATGAAAATCTTTTGAGCTTCTACGAGGAGGCCCTGGCGCTCGAGGGGCCCGGAGCGGACCTGGAGCGCTCGCGCTTTGCCAT
The DNA here is from genome assembly GCA_964562235.1 of uncultured Desulfatibacillum sp. GTDB lineage: Bacteria > Desulfobacterota > Desulfobacteria > Desulfobacterales > SpSt-501 > SpSt-501. The sequence continues at coordinate 29,959 of CAZLSV010000001.1, read as the reverse complement.
GGCGCCGGACTCGGCCAGGGGCTTCTTCGAGCTGATGGCCCAGGCCGCGAAGCGAACCCCGCCGCCCCTGGCGGTGAAGGGGCAGATCATCGGGCCGGTGACCTTCGGCACTAGCCTTTGCGACCGGAACGGCAAGGCGATTTTCTACGACCCCCAGCTGCGCGACACCCTGGTCCGGCTGCTCGCCCTGCGGGCCCGCTGGCAGGTGCGGCACCTTTCAGCCCTCGGCTGCCCGGTGCTGCTTTTCATCGACGACCCGGCCGTCGTCGGCTTCGGCGCGTCGATTTCCATCGGCCTGAACCGGGAGGAGATCTGCCAGGGCCTGGGCGCCGTCATCGATGCCGTTCACCTGGAGGGCGGCCTGGCCGGCGTGCATGTCTGCGCCAACACCGACTGGACCTTGATCCTGGAGTCGGCGGCCGACATTCTCAGCTTCGACGCCTACGCCTATTTCGACCAGTTCGTGATCTACCGGGAGGCGATCCGACGCTTTGTCGAACGCGGCGGCCTGATTGCCTGGGGGCTTGTCCCGACGCTCAGCCCCGAGGACCTCGAACGCGAGAGCACCGAATCCCTGCTCGCGCAGTGGCAGTCCAAGTCGGACCAGGTGGCGCGGCTCGGCATCGACCGGCAGCGGCTGATCGCGCAGTCGCTGATCACCCCGGCCTGCGGCATGGGGACGCTGAGCGAGGCGCTGGCACTGAAGGCGCTGAAGCTTGCGCGGGAGCTTGCGGATCGAATACGCGCGAGCCGGCCGTGACGCGCCGTTCAAAACGCGCAACGGTAAAAATAGACCAACCATCCACCCGATCGAGGATTCATGGCCCCAAAAACAGACACCCACCGCTTTGCCGGCGCCGCCCGCTACGTCCTGGATGAGGAGCTGGCCAAGATCGTAAACATCTCCATGGCCCTCGAGATGCCCCTGCTGCTCAAGGGCGAGCCCGGCACCGGCAAGACCATGCTGGCCCACGCCATCGCGGAGGCGCTGGGCATGCCGCTGACCGTGCTCAACGTGAAATCGAGCATGAAGCTCGTGGAGGCCCTCTACCAGTACGACACCCTCACGCGGCTGAACGACAGCCGCTTCGCCGACTCTCAGCGGGACGTGAGCCGCATCGAAGACTACATCCGCATGGGCAAGATCGGCCAGGCCTTCACCGCCGAGACGCGCACGGTGCTGCTGATCGACGAGATCGACAAGGCCGACACCGACTTCCAGGACGACATGCTCGACGTGCTCGACCAGATGGAGTTCGACATCATCGAGATCGACAAGACCGTGGCCGCCCGCCACCGGCCGGTGATCATCATCACCAGCAACGCCAAGAAGGACCTCTCGGACCCCTTCCTGGGTCGGTGCAATTTTCACCACATCGCCTTCCCGGAGCCGGACATGATGCGCCGCATCGTGGCCGTGCATTTTCCGGGCGTCGACCGGGACCTGCTGGAGAGCAGCATCAGCGCCTTCTACCGCATGCGCCAGATCGACGGCGTGGAGAAGCGGCCGGCCACGCGCGAGCTGATCAACTGGATTCGCGCCCTGCAGTCCGACCCGGATTTCAATCCCAAGCAGCTCGGCAAGGGGGATCTGCCCTATCTGGGGGTGCTGTTCAAGAAGAGCCAGGACCACCAGCGCGCGCGGGAGGCCGTCAGTCGAAGGCGCTTTTAATCGGCGCCGGCCGCCGACACGCGGCCGGGGGCTCGTTTTTTCCCAAACACCCAAACACCAGGCACCTAAACACCCAACACGAAACACCAAACACGAAACACCCAAATACCAAAAGACCCAAAAACCCATACACCCAACACCACCCAACGCCCTTGTTCATCGACTTCTTCTATAAACTGCGCGGCGTGGGGCTGTCGGTCAGCCCCACCGCGTTTCTCACGCTCCACCGGGCGATGTCCGGCGGGCTGGTGAATTCCCTCGAGGACTTCTACACGGCCTCCCGCTGCATCCTCATCAAGAGCGAGCGCTACTTCGATCTCTTCGACCGGGTCTTCGCCCATCACTTCCAGGGCGCCGAGATGCCGGACCCCAAGGGCCTCGAGCTCGACGAGATGGCGCGGGCCATGCTGGAGGCCTGGCTGCAGAACCCGCGGGAGCTGTCGCGGCTGCTGGGCATGGACGAAAAAGCCCTCAAGCAGCTCACCCCCGAGCAGCTTCTCGACTATTTCAAGGAGCGGCTCAAGGAGCAGACCGAGGCGCATCACGGCGGGGCGAAGTGGATCGGCACCGGCGGGACCTCGCCGGTCGGCCATTCCGGCTACCACCCCGGGGGGCTGCGCGTGGGCGGGGTCTCGCGCCGGCAGTCGGCGGTGAAGGTCGCACTGGAGCGGCGCTACAAGGACTACTCGCTGGAGGGGCCGCTGACCCAGGCCCTGATGGGCGAGGCCCTCAAGCGCCTGCGGCACATGGTGCCGGCCGGGCCCAAGGACCGGCTCAACGTCGAGGCCACCATCTACCAGACCACCAAGAACGCCGGGGAGATCGAGATCGTCTTCGACCGGGCGTTGAAAGACAAACTCAAGGTCATCCTCGCCATCGACAACGGCGGCTGGTCCATGGACCCCTATATCCCGCTGGTCCAGACGCTTTTCGACTATGTGCGCTCCCAGTTCAAGGACCTGAAGACGTTTTTTTTCCACAACACGGTCTACGACACGCTCTGGGGGGACCCGGCGCGCTTTCGCAAGCCGCAGCGGATCGAGGAGTTCGCCCGGTTCGACCCGGAAACCCGGCTGGTGATCGTGGGGGATGCCAGCATGGCGCCCTACGAGCTGCTGGCCACGGACGGTTCCATCTACGCCGGGGAGCGCAGCGGCCGGGCCAGCATCGAGTGCCTGAGCTTCCTGGCGGAGACTTTCCCGCGCAGCGTCTGGCTCAACCCCAAGCCGGTCGATGTCTGGGCCTACACCCGCAGCATCGCGGCCATCCGCAAGATCTTTCCCATGTTCGAGTTCACCATCGACGGCCTGGAGCAGGCGGTCACCCATCTGATGAAAAAATGAAAACGCATGACCCCTCGTGATTGAGAAAAGCCGGCGCCGGGGCCCGGAGGAGGACAGCGACCCATGGGGGAGTGGCTTTTTCTTTTAAGCTGGACGCCGGTGCTCCTGCTGGCGGTGCTGGCGGTTTTTTTCCGCTGCTCGGCCCTGGCCTTGTCGGTCTACGGGTGGCTGTTCACCTTTCTGCTGGTGATCACGGCCTTCCGCACCCCATGGACGGCCGCCCTGCTGAGCGCCATGGACGGGGCCTTGACCATGCTGCCGCTGGTGCTGGTCATATTCACCGGAATCCTGCTCTCCAGTCTTTTGATGAAGACCGGGTCTCTGACACGGATCGTGGGCTGGCTCATGAGCGGGGTGCGGACCGCCTTCCAGCGCGACCTGCTCATCACCTTGGGGGTGGGAAATTTCATGGAGGGCGCCAGCGTCATCGCTGAACCCGTGGTGGCCCCCATGCTGCGCGCCGCCGGTGTTTCCCCGGTCGGCTCCGCCGCGCTGTCCATCATCGGCTATGCCGGCTTGCTGGCTCTCGAGATGGGCGGGGTCATCATCACCATCCTGTCGCTGGTGACCGGGCTGCCGGCGGAGGAGCTGGGCGTGGCATCCGCCTGGCTCTCCATTCCGGCCGTGGTCGCGATGGCGGCCTGCGTGCCGATGTATCTGGATGCGGCCGGCGGCCTTCGGCCCTACGCGGCGGCCGTGGCCTGCGGCCTTTTCCTGGGGGTTACCGGGCTGGTCTTCGCCATCCACCTCGGCTTTTCGGTCGCCGGCATGAGCGCGGGACTGGCGCTCATTATCGCCCTCGTCCTGCTGGGCCATCGCCGGCTGGCCGACAGCCGCGGGGTTTTATTCGACCTGGCCCCTTTTGCGTTCATGATTTTCATGCTTCTGCTGGTCAACGCCGTGCCCTGGCTGCACGAGCTCACCGCCCGCCGGCTGGTGCTGAACATCCGGATCATCCCCATTCACACCATCACGCTCCAGCCTTTTTTCTCCGCCTACATATACCTGGCGGCGGCTTTCTGCCTTTCCGCCCGGCTGCTCCAGGTCCCGCGCCGCGATCTGCAGGCGGTTCTGAAAAACGGCTTTCAAAAGGGCTGGCGTGCCTCGGCGGCCATGGGGCTCTTCGGCGCCATGGGCCAGATGATCGCCTATTCCGGGTATTTCCACGACTTTTCGGCCCTCGACCCGTTTCACAACATGCCCTGGGTGCTGTCGCACGGTCTTGAGACCTACACCGGCGGCGGGTATGTTTTTTTCGTGCCCTTTCTGGGGTGGGTGGGAACGTTTTTGACCGGCTACGGGACCGCGTCCCTGATGCTTTTCGGTCAGCTCCAGGTGCAGGCCGCGGGGCTTCTGAAGGTGTCGGCCGTCTGGCTGTCGGCGGGGCTGGCGGTGGGGGCTTCCATCGGCTCCATTTCCTCGCCCTTTAAGATCGCCATCGCCGCCCCGATGTGCGGGGCGGTGGGAAAGGAAGGGCAGATCCTGCGCTGGACCATCCCGATCGGTGTGGGGGCTTCGTTCCTGGTGGGTCTGGTGCTGCTGTTGATCAGCAGGTGAGGGAGGCGTTCAGGCCGCCGGCAAGTTGCCGTGCCGTCATTACCCCTACGACCCACCTATTTTCAGCCGGCGCTTGAACATGACCATTCATTACCCCGGCAGGCACCCCGCTCCGCCCGGCGTCGGCTCACGCTGCCCCGTTTTATTTGTCCGAACCGGCGATCATGTCCTGCATTTTTGTATACGTGATGGCGTTTTGAATGGCGATCCCGCCCTGCTCGGCCACGGCCATGGCGAAGTTGATGTCGGCGGCCGAGAAATAACGGACCTCCGCGGTCAGCAGACGCAACATCCCGATCGGCTCCTCCTGGACGGTGATGGGGACGGCCAGTATGCTCCCCACCCCTTCCGCGGCGGCGGCCTTGTGATAAATCGTGTGAAGGTCAACGGTGGCGTCGGGAATCACCACCGGTTCGCCCTGCAGGATGTAGTGGGTGGCGAGTTCTTCGTCGAGCGCGCCCCGCTCCAGGTAGGCTTGGCTCAAGCCGTACGCGGCCTTGAGCTGCAGGCGGCCTTCGGCGGACTCTATCAAGCGGATGGTGCAGGCCTTGAGCTTCATCACCTCGGGCATGCGCCGGACGATCAGGTTCAAAATGGCATCCAGCTCATGCGTGGAGTTGATCGCTTTCCCGATTTCGGCCAGGGCCTTGAAATAGCTGATTTGGCGGTTCTGCTCCTCGTAGGCGCGGGCATTTTCAATGGCGATGCCGCACTGCTCGGCCAGGGCGGCCACGACCTCCACCTCCCGCGGCTCGAAGGTCCTGGGGGTCTTGGCGAGCAATCGCAGAATGCCGCCCACCTGCCCGCGAATGACCACCGGCGCCACCAGGATGCTCTTGATCCCTTCCTGCCGGGCGGCGTCGTGGTAGTGGATGCGCGGGTCGCTGGCGGCGTCGTTGACCGCGATGGGAGTGCCCGCGAGGGCTTTGAGAACGCTCTCTTCCGCGTCCACCGGGCCGCGGTTCAGGTAGGTATCGCTCAGGCCGGAGGCGGCCTGCAGCACGAGTTTTTTCCCCGAGGAGTCCAGCAGCCGCAGGGTGGCCGCGTCGACACCGACGACCTCGGGGACTTTTTTTACGATCAGCTCGAGCACCTCATCGAGGTTCAGATTCGATGTGACGGCCTTTGTTACGTCGAGCAGCAGCTGGAGGTATGTCTTTTCTTTGTTCATGGCGCGATTCCTAATAGTTGATGTTGGTGAAAATTATTCGGCAACCCGGTGTCGTCCCCGGCACCGGTCCGCACGCAGGCGCCGGCGGGATTCCCATTGAAAGGGGTGTCGGTGAGGGGTCGAGGGAACGGGCGCTCGGACCCCTCTGCCGGGTTAAAGACCCACCCGCCGGGACGCCCGGCGCTTCAGGGAACGGAGCAGTCTGACCGGGTCCTCGAAGCGGGCGGCCAGCATGACGGCGGCGATGATGTAAGGCTTGAAGCCGGCCTGGATGTAGGTCGGGATGCGGTAGCGCTCGAACACGGTCGCGGCCACCTCGCCCGCGGTGCACGAGACCCCGGAGATGTCCGCCGGCAGGCAGTGCATGTAAAGCGCCTGCCCCTTGCGGGTGAGCTTCATCTTGGCCTCGGTGCACTCCCAGTCCTTGAACCGCGCGTTGTTGGCCAGGCAGGTTTTTTCGAGCTCCTTGAGGCCGGTCGTGTCGTTGGCGCGCAATAGCTCGGTGCGTTTTTCCATGACGTGGTAGGGGGCCCAGCTCTTGGGGTAGACCACGTCCGCACCCGCAAAGGCATCGTCCATGGAGTTCACGACCGTGAAGCGGCCGCCGTTTTCCTTGGCGAACGCGCCGGCCTTCGCCACCACGTCGGGGATCAGCTGGTAGCCTTCGGGGTGGGCCAGCACCACCTCCATGCCGAAGCGCGTCATCAGACCGATCACCCCCTGGGGCACGGACAGGGGTTTGCCGTAGCTGGGCGAATAGGCCCAGGTCATGGCGATCTTCTTGCCCCGCAGGTGGTCGAGCGAGCCGAAGTGTTCTTTGAGTTGCATCAGGTCGGCCATGCTTTGGGTGGGGTGATCGATGTCGCTTTGCAGGTTGACCAGGTACGGCCGCTGTTCCAGAACACCGGCGCTGAACCCCTCCTCGACGGCGGCGGCCACCTCCTGCATGTAGGTGTGGCCCGCGCCCAGGAAGATGTCGTCGCGGATGCCGATGAACTCGGTGAAAAAGCCGATCATGTTGGCCGTCTCGCGCACGGTCTCGCCGTGGGCGATCTGGGAGCGGCCCTCGTCCAGGTCCTGGACGCCGAGTCCCAGCAGGTTGGCGGCGGAGAAAAAGGAAAAGCGCGTGCGGGTCGACTGGTCGCGGAAGATGCTCACCGCCAGGCCGGCGTCGAAGCACCGGGTGGAGATGTTCTCCCGGCGCAGCCGGCGCAGCGCGTCGGCCACGGCCACGATTTTCCGGAGCTCATCGACGGATTTCTCCCAGGTCAGCAGGAAGTCCTTGCGGAAGAGATCGCCCGAAAGAGCGGCGATCTCTTTCATTAATCCTTGAAAATTGCTCATGTTGCCTCCTTGAGAGAATAGTGGAACGCGTTGCGCCAACCGGTATGGAACGAAATCCCCCCGCCCCCTTTTCCAAAGGGGGAGAAACGCCAATACCCTCCTGCTCCCCCTTTATCAAAGGGGGTGGGGGGATTTTTTTCAGCGTCATTCCCAGAATAAAAGGCTGTTCCGTCCCCCGTTAGGCCCTTTCAGACATGGATCGATCAAGCGCTCCAGGCGTAGAGCGCGTAAAAGGCCGCGGCGTTGACAAGGTCCTCGACCGGGGTCTTCTCGTCGGGCGCGTGGGCCATGGCCTCCGCCCCCGGGCCGAAGCCGATGGCCGGGATCCCGTACATGCCCGATATGGTGACGGCGTTGGTTGAAAACGTCCACTTGCCGATGCGGGGCGGTTTGGCAAACAGCTCCTGGTAGGCCCGGGCGCCGGCCTGGACCGCCGCGTGGTCCTCCGGCCACTTCCAGGTCGGGTAGTATTTTTCCATGCCGTAGCGGCGGCCGGTGTAGGCGGTTTCCTCGTAGTTCAAAACGAAGACCTTCGCATCCTCCCCCTTGACGAGCGCTTCGATTTCCCGGACGGCCGACTCCTTGGTCTCGCCCCAGGTCAGCCGCCGGTCCAGGTGAATGCGGGCGTAGTCGGCCACGGCGCAAAGCGACGGGCTGCCGGAGACGAACTGGCTGAGCGCTATGGACCCCTTGCCGAGAAACTCGTCGGCGGGCAGCCGCTCGTTGAGCTGCTCGGCGGCCAGGCAGGCGCGCGAGGCCATGTAGATCGCGTTTTTGCCGCGCTCCGGGGCCGAACCGTGGGAGGAGACGCCCTTGAACTCGACTTCGATCTCCATCCGCCCCCGCTGGCCGCGGTAGAGGCCGCCGTCGGTGGGCTCGGTGCTCACGACCACCTCGGGCCGGATCCCGTCCTCCTCGATGATGTACTTCCAGCACAGGCCGTCGCAGTCCTCCTCGATGACGCTGCCGACGAAGACCACCGTCAGGTCCCGCTCCAGGCCAAGCTCCTTGAGGATGCGGCCCGCCGTCACCATGGAGGCAACACCGCCCTTCTGGTCCGCGGCCCCGCGGCCGTGGACGTACCCGTCGCGGATCTCCCCCCCGAAGGGATCAAAGCTCCAGTTGGCCGCGTTGCCCACCTCCACGGTGTCGATGTGGCCGTCGAAGGCCAGGATGCGTTTGCCGGATCCGATGCGGCCGATCACGTTGCCGAGCCCGTCGATGGTGACCTCGTCGAAGCGGGCGGCCTGCATCTGTTCGGCCAGTTTTTGGGCCACGGCCTTCTCGCCCAGGCTCGGGGACTTGATCTTGACGAGCTCCGACAGGTTGGCGGCGGTGTAGTTGCGGTAGTTTCGGGACAATTCCATGATGCGTTTGGCGGCCTGCATAAGTCTTTTTTTTCCTTTTGACGAAGCGATGATAGAATCCCCCTTCCCCCCTTTCCTTTGGATTGGATAGACCGGGGAGATGGGTAACAGTTGTTCGGAGACATAGGTAACACTAAACTATCTGCATATGCACTTCAAGACGGGACGGGGTCCGCGCTTCCAACGCTTCTCCCTCTCTTCGAAAACCATCAAAAACGAGGCCGCTCAGGCGGCCTCGTTTCGGTAGGCCTCGATCCGTCGGTCGACTTCCGCCACCTCGGCCTGCTGGGCTTCCCAGTAGGCCTGGCTGCGCTGGGCGTTGAGCTCTTCGACGCTCTTGCCCTGCTGTTCGACCCAGGTGAAGTACTTTAGATTGTGCCACTGGTTGCGGTTGCGGCCGGTGCCCTCGTCGATCCAATCGAGCTTCTGGCGGTGGAAGATGCTGACCAGGCGCACCTCGGCGGCGGTCCGGTCCATCGGGCCGAAGCAATCCGTGAGCGAGGCCATGACCGAATGGTAGCGGTCGATGGCGTCGGTGCAGACGGTGACGACGAGATCGTCCTTGCCCATGCCGTAGAACTTGGCCGTCTTTATCGCTCCCAGCACGTTGCAGACCCCGGAGATGCCGAAGATCTGAGAGAGTTTTTTCACCTTTTCCTCGGCCACGCCGTATCGGCGGGTGAGCACCTCCCAGCCGGGCTCCTCGGTCAGCAGCTGCAACCCGAGCTTGCTCTCGATGTCGTCGATGCACATGACCGCGTCCATGTTCATGACGTTGTGGATCCAGGTGACGTGCTTGTCGCCGATGCCCTGGATGTCGTGGCCGCCGTAGCCGTTCCAAAAGAGGGTCGGGCACTGGATCGGCTCGAGGCCCACGATTTTGTGCCGGCCGGGCCATTGCTGCTTGAGCCGGTCGCCGGCCGCGATGGTGCCGGAGGACCCCATGGCCGAAACAAAGGCTGAGACCGCGCCCTGGCCGATGCCCCGGGCTTCCAGCACCTTGGCCAGCTCGACGATGGTGTTGCCGGTGACATAATAGTGGAAGCGGTAGTTGGCGAGCTCCTCGAACTGGTTCATGATGCGGATGCGCTCGGGTGCGGCCTGCTTCAGCGCGTGGCACCGGTCGTAGATCTCCTTCACATTGCTTTCGCAGCCCGGCGTCAGCTCCAGCCGGGCGCCGTAGCCGCGGACGATCTCGAAGCGCTCCTGGCTCATCTCCTCGGGCAATATCACGACCGAGTCGAACTTCATGCGGCAGCCGACCCACGCGCCGCCGATCCCGTAATTGCCGGTCGAGGGCCAGACCAGGGTGTGGCGGGTCGGGTCCACGGCCCCGCTGATGGCCTTCTCGATCAGGACCGAGTAGGTGGCCCCTACCTTGTGGCTGCCGGTGGGAAACTCCTTGCCGTACAGGACCACGATGGGGGTTTCGACCCCGGTCAGCTCCCGGGGCAGGACTTCGTGATAGATCCGGCCGGAGCCGTCTTTCCAGGAGATGTTGTAAAGGTTGATGGGGTCGAGCGGGTCCCTGGACCGGGTGGCCAGGGCCTTTTCCCGCAAATCCTTCCGCATCTTCGTGGGGTCGAGCATCTCCGCGAAGGTGGGGCCGGTGATCAGTCGTTGCTGCGTCATAGCTGCCTCGTATAATTGAGAAAATATCAGCGCAGGCGCCGGGTGTCGCGAGCTGCGCCATCCGATGCGGAACAGAATCCCCCCGGCCCCCTTTTCCAAAGGGGGAGTGCCGCCAAGGCCTTCTTGCCCCCCCTTTGTCAAAGGGGGGTGGGGGGATTCTGGAAACGGCGGCCAAATGCCGAAATTCTTTTCATATCATTCGGTTTTTGACCGGTCAAACCCTGTGAAGAAAAGAGCTGCCGATTCGCACCTGTCGATCGCTCCGGAATCGGTGAGCTGGATCAGCCCCGCCAGGCCAGCGGCCCCCGTCGGGCAGACGGGGATGCCCGTATGGCTTTGTGCCGTTCCGTGGGCGTAGCGGATAGTCTCCTCCCGGAGCACCTCCGCTCTGCCTCCCGTTCGCAGCAAGGCCTCCAGGAGGTAATACCAGTCGTAGGTGAGGTCATCCAGAATGCCGTGCGCCAGACTTCGCGGGGCGGCCCCATCCCAGGGCCACATGAAGCGTCCCGGTTGTCGCAGAAGCTCCTTCAAAATGGATTGAACGGCAGGAGAATCGAAGTTGAGTTGTGCGAATTCCGCGGATTGTTGCACCTGATCGGCGCCGGTATGGGTAAAGGCGAGCAGTTCGGCCAGTTGGGCTTTCGGTTCGGCGGTGCGATCGTAGCTCAGTTCGAAGGCAAGCCCACCGGCTCGGGCGATTTCCATCAACGCGAGGTAGTAGGCGCGTACGAATGGGAAGCCCCCCTCGGGCTGGCAGGCGTGGATGCGCGGCATGGCCGCGATCATCCCCATCTGCAAGGCTTCTTCGAACGCCTGGGCAATCGCTCGCGCCAGGGCGCCTCCCCCGACCTGGACCACTGCATTGTCAATGGTTTTGGACTGTTCCAGCAGCTGCATGACCAGTTCCCACCCGAGGGTGGCGCCGCCCTCGATGTTCGACCAGTTGTCGTTTCCGGCGCAGGCAAAGGGGAGCCAGCCGTTTTCGGTCAACGCCTTCTGGAAGGCGAGGTAGCAGGGGTCGCCTGCGCCCGGGCTCGAGCGGGGGATTTTTTCAACCATCGCGCCCCGCTCCGCCAGCATAACCGCCACGGCCGGGTCGACCTCCTCCGGCACGAACGCGTGCAGCTCGTAACCGCCGGCCCGGGCCACCGCGGCCGCCCCCAGGGCGGCGTTGCCGCAGCTGTAGATGGCCAGGACCTTCTTCGCCGTCTCCCCCTTGAGCGCTCTCAACGCCTCCAGGTACAGCAGCGTGCCCATGAGGTGCCGGCCTTTGTGGGAGCCGGTCACGTTGCCGGTTTCGTTCTTCACCCACAGGGGGCCGGACCGGCCGAGGGCGGCGGCCAGGCCGGGCTCCTCCGCGAGCGGGGTCACATCAAAATCCCGGCCCTCCAAGCGCGCGAGGCGGTCCGTCATTGCGTCCAGGATTCGACGATAACGATCATAACCGAGCAGGCGGCAGCCGGAGAGCAAGGGGTGAAAAAGATCGAAGGTGCGGCGAGTCCCGGCCGACCATGCCGTCCGGATGCTCCCGGCGGTGCGGGGGGCGGAGGGCAGCATCCGGCGCAGGATGTGCTCCGCTTCGGGGCGGCGGCCCGGGCAGCTGAAGATTCCCGAGGCGATGGAATAATTTTCGCTGCAGGATGGACATGTGAGAAAACCCGGCTTCACCAGGGGCTCCCTTCGCACTTAAAGATCATTGACATTTAACAGGACTTCGCGCACAAATATCAACTTCCGGTGACAGGAGTCAATTCCGATTCCGATCTGAAACTCGAGGTGACGACGATGAGCAACGATTTTATCGCCCGTTTGGACGCCTTCGGAGGGCGTCTGAACTGGGTGGTCGAGCGCTTCTGTGCTCTTCTGATGGCGGCGCTGGTTCTCGTGATCTGGTTCGAGGTCTTCCAGCGCTACTCCTTGAGGCTCGGGTTCACCTGGGGGGAGGAGCTGTCCCGCTACATCATGATCTGGGCGGCGCTGATGGCCGTTCCGGTCGGGGCCTACCGCCGCGAGCACATCGGGCTGGAGATCATCAACAACGCGCTGCCGGTCGCGCAGCGCCGGTATCTGCGCCTGGTGCTCGACCTCATCGGCCTTGCGTTCTTCCTATTCATGACCAGCTACGGCATCGGCATGGCGGTCGGCGGCAAAACCCAATACGCCACCATCTTCGGGATGACCATGGTGGTGCCGTTTGCCTCGGTGCCCGTCTGCGGCGCGCTGACCTCCATCCAGCTGATCGTGACCCTGCTGCGCGATTTTGCGCCGCGAGCGGAGGTGAAGGCCTCATGACGATCGTCGCGCTCATATTCTTCGGTCTGATGCTGGCCGGCCTGCCGATCGGCTACGTTCTGGGGGTGGCCGGGGTGGCCGGTCTTGTCCAGGTGGGCGGAGAAAACTTTCTCGCCATGGCGCCCAAGCGGTTTTTCGAGGGCCTGGATCTCTTCACTTTCATGGCCATGCCGTTTTTCATCATGGCCGGAGAGATCATGAACCGCACGGGCATCACCAACAAGATCGTGGAGTTCGCGGATTCGCTGGTCGGCTACATGCGGGGCGGCCTGGCGCACACCAACATGGTGGCCTCGGTGATATTCGCCGGCATGACGGGAGCCGCCGTGTCCGACACGGCCGCCTTCGGCAACACGCTGGTACCGGCCATGGTGAAGCAGGGCTACACCCGCTCCTTTTCCTGTGCCGTCACGGTGGCCGGCTCCATCATCGGCCCCACCATCCCGCCCTCCAACCTGATGATCATATACGGGTCGCTGATGGGGGTTTCGATTGCCGGGATGTTCGCGGCCGGGATCCTGCCGGGTCTATTGATCTGCGTGGTCTGCATGATTTACATCGTGGCGGTCGGCAAGCGCAAGAACCTGCCCGTCAGCGACCAGGGCTTCAGTGTGAAGCGGATCGCCGTGAGCTTCAAATCCAGCTTTCTGGCCCTGCTCATGCCGGCCATCATCCTGGGCGGGATCATTTTCGGCATCGTCACGCCCACCGAGGCCGCCGCGATCGCCGTGCTTTACGCCTTCTTCCTGGGGGTTTTCGTCTACCGAACCCTGACCTTCGACGCCATCGTCCAGACGCTCATCCGCACCTCCATCATCACGGGGGTGGTTTTCCTGATCATCGCCTCGGCGTCGATCCTGAGCTGGTGGATGACCTTCATGCAGATCCCCCAGACCATCGCCAAGCTTTTTCTCTCGATCTCCCGCAACCCGCAGGTGGTGATCGCCCTGATCCTCTGCCTGCTGCTGATCGTCGGAATGTTCATGGACATCAACGCGGCCCTGATCATCCTGGCGCCGGTCCTGGGCCCGCTCACCCAAACGATCGGGATGGACCCGGTGCATGCTGGGGTCATGATCGTCCTGGCGCTCAACATCTCCCTGATGACCCCCCCCGTCGGGGCGTGCCTCTTCGTGATCAGCTCCATTACCGGCGAGCGGCTGGAAAGCATCGCCAAGGAGCTCTGGCCGTTCATTCTGCTGGAGACGGCCGTGCTGTTTCTCATCGCTTTCTGGCCGACGTTTACGCTGTTCATGCCGCGGCTGCTGCTGGGGAAATGAGCACGAGGGGGGTGCTCCGCCTCGGCGTAGGGTGCTGGAAATCGGCATATTTACCCCCGGGGGAATAACAACCCATAAACCCATTTCAGGAGGTGCCTCAATGAAATCTTCCAGATTGTTTTGCGCAGCAGCGTTTCTGATGGCGGCCCTGTTCGCCGTCGCGCTGGTTCCGGTTCCCGCCGATGCGGCCAAGGTCATCAAGCTCCACCACCTCAACAAGGACGACCCCTTCGACAACGCCACCGGCGCCATGGCCACCGTTTTCAAGAGCCTGGTGGAAGCCGGCACCAATGGCGGGATCGAGGTGCAGACCTTCCCCAACGGGCAGCTGGGCAAGGACAACGATGTCGTCACCCAGGTGAAGTCGGGCGTCATCCAGTCCGGCATTCACTCCGTGGGCGGGTTTGCCTCGGCCTACCCCATGATGGGCGTGATCGACGTCCCCTTCGCCTTCCCCACCATCAGCGCGACCTATGCCGTGTTCGACGGCCCCTTCGGCGCCAAGCTCGCCGCCGATATCGAACAGAAAACCGGCCTGAAGGTCCTGGGCTTCGGGGACTCTGGCGGGTTCTTCCACTTCACCAATTCCAGGCGCCCCATCACCTCTCCGGAGGACATGAAGGGGTTGAAGATCCGCACCATGGGCCTGGACACCCACAAGGCCGTTGTCAGCGCCATGGGCGGCCAGCCGGCGGTCATCGCGTGGACCGAAGTCTACACCGCCCTTCAGACCGGCGTGGCCGACGGGCAGATGAACCCGGTCCCGATCATTTCATTCGCCAAATTCAACGAGGTCCAGAAGTACCTCACGCTGAGCGGACACCTGTTCGCGCCCTATGTGTGGGTGATGAACAAGGATTTTTACAACGGCCTGAGCGCGACGGAGAAAAACGTCCTTGCCAACGCCGTGAAATCGGGCATCGTGGCCGGCCGAGGGGTGAGCCGCGCCATCGAGGCTTCCGACCGTGGCCTGGCGGGCCTCAGCAAGGACATGAAGGTCAACTCCCTCACCCCCGAGCAGTTGGTCAAATTCCGCGACGCCACCATGCCGGAGGTCAAGAAGATCATCGTCGAGAAGCACGGCGCCGAGGGCGAGGCCATGATGAAGGCCTTCCTGGAGGCCGTCGAGGCGGCATCCAAGTAAGCCAAGGCCCCTGATAGCCATCCCGATTCCCTTCGCCTCCTCCGCACCAAGGGAGGCGAGGGGATCTTTTTTTTGGCCGCTCATGAGCTCGTTCCCTTTCGATCAGATCCTGTTCTTCGAGCACCCGGGACGCGTGCTGAACGCTGCTCGCCGCGCCGAGGCGGTAGCGTCGCAGGTAGACGCCAGCAAGTATTTGAGCGGTCGGTTGCTGTGCCAAGGCTTGAAGCAGCATCCGTTGACCCGCCGCCAGTCCGAGAATGATGGCCTCGAAGACCGGGCTCTCGGAGGATAGAAGTTTGACGATTCCGGGGCTCGTTTCATTACAATCTCACCGTTACGGTGATAGCATAATGACTTCGCTGCCGCAGCTTCTCATTTGATCCCCGAGCGCATGAAGCTCTGGACGAACTGGCGCTGGAAGAGCAGAAAGGCGATCAGAAGCGGAGAGACGGCGAGCAGGGTGCCGGCCGAGATGACCGAGAAGTTGACCCCCGACTCGGGCGCGCCGAAAATGGAGAGCCCCACGGTGAGGGGCCGGGTGGTGGTGGAGTTGGTAATCACCACCGGCCACAGGAAGTTGTTCCAGTGGTAGCTGACCGAGACCAGGCCGTAGGCGAGGTAGGTGGGGCGCGCCAGCGGGACGTAGACCTTGAGCAGGATGGAAAACCACCCGGCCCCCTCGACGCGCGCTGCATCCTCCAGTTCCCGGGGCACCTGCTTGAAGGCCTGGCGCAGCAGGAAGATACCGAAGGCCGACCCCATGTAGGGCAGGCCGATTCCAAGGATCGTATCCACCAGGCCGAGCGTGCTCGTCGTTAGATAGTTCTGGACGATGAGCACGTCGGGCATGATCATGATCTGAATCAGAACCAGGATGAAGGCGGTTTCCTTTCCCGGGAATTCGAAGCGGGCAAAGGCGTAGGCCGCCAGGGTGCAAAGCACGATCTGGCCCGTCAGGGTCAGGCATACCAGCATGAAGGAGTTGAAAAAATACCGCGCAAAGGGCGCCACGTTCCAGGCCGAGCGGAAGTTGTCGAGCGTCAGCGGCGCCAGCGGATCGAAGCGGCTGACAAAGTCCATGGGATGGAAGGCCGCCCAGGCGGCGTAGAGCAATGGCGCCGCCCACAGGAAGGCCAGCAGCCAGGCCGCCACGACTTCCAGCACGTGTCCCCAGTCGGATTCCCGGATCATCATCTTGTCGCCTGGACCCTTGGCCCCTCGAACCCAGAGGCCGTTCTCATTGGTAGTGGACCCGTTTCTCGATGTATTTGAACTGGGTTACAGCGAGCGCGCCCAGGATGAGCAGGAGCACCACGGTGAGCGTCGAGGCGTAGGCCGTGTCCCAGAATCCGAAGGCGACTTCGTAGATGTAATACAACAACAGCGAGGAGGCGTTGTCGGGGCCGCCCTTGGTCAGGATGAAAATGTGGTCCACCAGTTTGAAGGAGTTGATCGTCGCGTTGACCAGGACAAAGAGCGACGTCGGCATCAACAGCGGCAGTGTCACCCGGCGGAAAAAGTACCAGCGCCCGGAGCCTTCGATGAGGGCCGCCTCTTCGAGTTCCGGTGAGATTCCCTGCAGGGCCGCCAGGTAAAAGATCATGAAGAAGCCGGCATCCTTCCAGACCGCCAGCGCCATCAGGCAGCCCAGGGCCGTGCGGGGGTCGCCGAGCCAGCTGTGGCTGGGTATCCCGAACAGGCCGCAAAGGTTGTCGAGGATGCCGATCTGGGGCGTGTAGAAGAAAAGCCAGATGTTGGCCACCGCAATCATCGGCAGAATGGTCGGGGTGAAGTAAGCGGCCCGCACGACGGCCCGGCCGGGCAATTTGCCGTTGACCCAGACGGCCATGAGCAGCGCCAGGCAGACGCTGACGGGGATGGTGCCGAACGCGTAGATGAAGTTGTTCTTCAGCACCTGCCAGAACACCGGATCGTTTACCAGGTAGACGTAGTTGTCCAGCCCGACGAAGCGGCTCGGCCTTCCCGGTCGCGGTGTCGTGAAGAAACTCGAGAACAGGCTGCCGACGATCGGGTAGTGGGTAAAAGCCACCATCAGCACCGAGGCCGGCAGGAGCAGCAGCCACGCATAGACCCAGCGGGCGGTTTTGGGATTGAAATGCATCATCGCCACAGTCGTTAATCCGGGAATCCAGCTATTCCCCTCCCCTGGCCCCTCCCGCAAGGGGAGGGGAAATGGGATCCCTCTCAATAAGGAAATCGGCGCGCGCCGATTTCCTTAACGGTAGTCCTTGAGCACACGCTCGGCCTGCTGCTGGGCGCCGGCCAGGGCCTCCTTGGGCGGCTTGCCGCCGGTGAGCACGCTCTGGATGGCATCGTCCAGAAGTTTTTTCACGCGGGCGTTTTCGTGCACGGCGAGTTCGGCCACCGAATACTGGAACTGATCGCGGGCCACGGCCGCCGCCGGAAACTCGGCCACATATTTTTCAAGGGTGGCCGTTTTGTAGGCGGCCGGGCTGGTGGCCACGTAGCCGGTGGCCATGGACCAGCGCGCGGTCAACTCCGGCGAGGTCATGAACTTGATGAACCTCAAGGCCGCCTGGCGCTCCGCGGCGGACGCCCGCTGGAAGATGTAGAAATTACCGCCGCCGGTGGGGGAGCCGCGGCGCTGGCTGGCCGGCAGCATGCTTACGCCGAAGTCGAACTTGGCGCCTTCGCGCACCGCGGTGAGGTTGCCCGTGGTGTGCCACATGATGGCCGTGGCACCCTCGAGAAACTTCTGGCGCAGGGTGCCCCAGTCGATGGTCCCCTCCGGCATGGCCTTGTACTTGACTGCCAGATCGCGCCAGTACTGCAGCGCCTCGACGACCTCGGGTTTGTCGAAGTAAGTCTGGTTGCCATCCTTGTTCATGAGTTCCAGGCCGTTCTGGATGCACAGGGCCTGGAACATCCAGTAAGGGTAGCCCGTGGAGGGGATGTGCACGCCCCAGCGGGTCACGTTGCCGGAAGCGTCCTTTTTGGTCAGCTTTTGGGCGGCCGCGGCCATCTCGGCCCAAGTGGCCGGCGGCTTGTTCGGGTCGAGGCCGACCTCCTTGAACGCATCCTTGTTGTAGTACATGACGATGGTGGAGCGCTGGAACGGGACCCCCCAGGTCTTGCCCTTTACCTTGGAGTTTTCCATCAGGGCGGGATAGAACGACGACAGCCACTGCTTGTCTTCGGCGGAAGTGGCGACCTCCTCGAAGGGCACGATGACGCCCTGGTCCATGAGTTCGAACACGTCGATCGAGAAAAGCACGCTCAACTGGACCGGCTGGTTGGCCTTGGCCGCGGCCAGGGCCTTGACCCGCGTATCGTCGTAGTTGCCGGCGTAGACCGCCTTGACCTTGATGTCCGGGTTGGTCTTTTCGAACTCTGCGATCATGTCGTCGATGACCTTGGTGATCGGCCCGCCGACGGCCACCGGGTAGTACATGTTGAGTTCAACGGCGGCCTGGGCGGCGCTCGCCCCCACGCAAGCCGCCAACGCTATCCAGAACAACGCTTTCACCATGAACCGTTTCATACGCTCCTCCTCCTTTTGGGTGTCCTCTCGCTCCGGCCGCACGAGGCCGGGTGTGGCGCCCCGCTTAATCCGCACAGCGGCGGCCGCTGTCGGCTTCAAAGAAGTGGCTTTCGGCTCCGGGCCACGTCAGGTGAATGCGCTCGCCGGCGGCCAACTTCACCCGCCCGCTCTGCCGGACGATGAGCTCGCAAGTCCCGGTTTGGCAGGCGATGAGACTGTCCGCGCCCAGGTATTCGAGGCTGAGCACGTCGGCGGCCAGGCCCGTTTCCGCCAAGCTAATTTTCTCAGGCCGGACCCCTAAAATCCGCCCCGCCAGCGCGCCCTTGGGCAGGCGGCCGGCCAGGTGGAAGCGGGCCCAATGGGCGACATCGGGGTTGTCCAAGGGCAGCAGGTTCATCGGAGGCGTGCCGATGAACCCGGCGGCAAAGAGCGTGGCCGGACGGGCGTAAAGCGCTTCGGGGGGCGCGAATTGTTCGACGCGGCCGGCATTGAGGAGCGCGATCTTGTCCGCCATGGTCATGGCTTCGACCTGGTCGTGAGTGACGTAGACCATGGTGATCCCCAGCCGCTGCTGCAGCGTGCGGATCTCCCGGCGCATTTCGTGGCGCAGCTTGGCGTCCAGATTGGACAGAGGCTCGTCCATGAGGCAGACCGGCGCTTCGCTGACGATGGCGCGGCCCAAAGCGACGCGTTGGCGCTGGCCGCCCGAGAGCTCGGCCGGCTTGCGCAGCAGCAGGCCCTGCAGGCCCAGAAGCTCCACCGCCCGCTCCAGTCGGCGTCGGCGCTCGGCCGCCGCAAGCTTGCGCACCTTGAGGCCGAAGACGATGTTCTCGGCGACGTTCAGGTGGGGAAACAATGCGTAGGACTGGAAAACCATGGAGAGATTGCGCTTGGCCGGCGGCAGTTCCGTAACGTCCTTGCCCTCGATGCGGATGCGGCCGGCGCTGACGGTCTCCAGCCCGGCGATGAGCCTCAGGACGGTGGATTTACCGCAGCCCGACGGACCCAGCACCACCAGAAGCTCGCCGACCGGCGCCGTGAAGCTGACCTGGTCCACCGCCCGCACTTCGCTCCAGGATTTGGAGACGTTTTCGAGTTCGATCTGCACCAGGCTTTCCCTTTTGCAAAGGTCCCCCCATCAGGCATGAGCCTGCGGGCCGCCGGGTGAGCCGCAGGAAGTCGGCAGCCCGGAAAAAGCGTGATCGTCAACGCCCGGATCGGCCGCGCGGAAAATCACGTTTTTTTTCTAACACCCGTCCCCTGCGGCGTCAAGCAATCCTCCTCTTCTTTCAGCAAGTTTCCCTTTTTTTGGCGCTGCCTGCGGCCCTCGCCCGGCGGCCTTCAATAAATCCTAATCCCCGGGGCCCCTTCGGTCGATATAGACAATCATGAGATCCTTGTTGATGATTTGTCTATATGGCCTGTTGCTCGGAGTGCCCGTTTCCGGAACGCACGCGGATCCGGGAGTGCCGATTCTGCTCTACCATCGCTTCGGCCCCACGGTCGCCGACAGCATGACCGTGACCACCGCGGTTTTTGAATCCCACCTGAAGTACCTGCACGAGAACGGCTACAAGGTCATCCCGCTCAAGGAGCTGATGGGGATGTACTTCGGCGGAGGAATCCCCGCCGACTCGCGTTTGGTGGTGCTGGTGGCCGACGACGCGCACATCTCGGTCTACACCACCGCCTGGCCGTTGCTCAAAAAATACAACGCCCACATGACGCTTTTCGTCTACCCGTCGGCCGTATCCAACGCCTCCTACGCCATGACCTGGAACCAGCTGCGGGAGCTGAAGACCACCGGTCTCTTCGATTTCCAGTCCCACACCTACTGGCACCCCAATTTCAAAAAGGAACGGGAGCGGCTGGCACCGGCCGAGTTCGAGAAGCTGGTCCACATGCAGTTCACCAAGTCCAGGGAGAAGCTCGAGAAAGAGCTGGGCGTGAAGGTGGACCTGCTGGCCTGGCCCTTCGGCATTTTCGATCCCGGGCTCATGGCCAGGGCCGCGGAGACCGGCTACAGCGCCGCGTTTTCGATCGAACGGCGCGCCGTCACGCGGGAGGACCCGCCCCTGGCGCTGCCGCGCTACCTGCTGGCCGACACCGACCGTGGCAAGACCTTCGAAGCCATTTTGAATGCACCGCATTTCGTCGCCAAGAAGGAGAGCAAGAATGGAAAAAGCAATTAGGAAGCTGGTTTGGGTGGCGGTTTTGGCGTTGGTTTTCCCCGGGGCCGGGTGGACGGAAGGCCTATCGGGCGTGAAAGTGGTCGATCAGATCACCCGGCAGGCCGTCGAGGGCGCCACGGCCGTGCTGGATGGAAAGGTCCTCACGGCGGACGGCCAGGGGCTTTTTCCGGTCTCAAAAGGCGGCGGAAAGCTGGGGGTGAAGGCGCCCGGTTACAACCGGGTCGAGCAGACCCTGGCGGGTCCGTTGCCGGAAGGACCGATCGAAGTCCAGCTGGCACCGCTGACACCCAAGGCCCTTTATCTCTCCTTCTACGGCGTGGGCTCGAAAGCCCTCCGGGACCCGGCCCTCAAACTGATCAGCGACACCGAGCTGAACGCGCTGGTCATCGACGTGAAAGGCGACCGGGGCATGATCCCCTACCGCAGCGCGGTGACGCTCGCGGCCGAGGTGGGCGGCCAGCGCGTCATCACCGTGCGCGACATCGACGGGCTCATGGCCTCTTTCAAGGAGAAAGGCATCTACACCATCGCGCGCATCGTGGTCTTCAAGGACGATCTGCTGGCGACGGCCCGGCCGGAGCTGGCGGTGAAGACCCCGGCGGGGGAGATCTGGCGCGACCGCGAGCGCCTGGCCTGGGTCGATCCTTTCCGCAAGGAGGTCTGGAACTACAACATCCAGATCGCCGAAGAGGCGGCGAGGTTAGGCTTCGACGAGATTCAATTCGATTACGTGCGCTTTCCGGATTCGCACTCCCCGCGTTTTTCCCAGCCGAGCACGGAAGAGGCCCGGGTGAAAGCGATCGCGGGGTTCCTCCAGGAGGCCAAGGCCCGGCTGGCGCCCTACAACGTGTTCTTGGGGGCCGACATCTTCGGCTATGTCTGCTGGAATCTCAACGATACCGACATCGGCCAGAAACTCGACCCCATCGCCTCGGCCGTGGACTACCTTTGCCCCATGCTTTACCCGTCCGGCTTCCAGTTCGGGATCCCCGGCTTTCGCAACCCGGTCCAGAACCCGCATGAGATCGTCTATCTTTCGCTCAAGAAAGCGCAGGAGCGCACGAAAATCTCCCCGCTGCGCTTCAGGCCCTGGCTGCAGGCGTTCAAGGACTACGCGTTCGACCGCCGGCAGTTCAACGGAAAAGAGCTGCGGGACCAGATCGGTGCCAGCGAGAAGTTCGGCTCCCACGGCTGGATGCTCTGGAACCCGGTCAACCAGTACATGGCCACGGCCGAGTCCCTCAAGAAGGATATCAAGACGGCCGGCATCGGCCCGGTTGCCTCGAACCCCTGAATCACGTAGGATGCAAAACCAAACGCAGACGATGGGGAGCTATGGCTTTCCGTGGTGTCTCGACGTGATTTCACCCCCACCCGGCCTCCCCCGTCAAGGGGGAGGAGAGGCAGGCGTTGATTCCCCATCCACTTCTGGTAATATAAACACTTCATGCCCTCCCCTTGCGGGAGGGGGCGGGGAGGGGGAATTCTTTCAACTTCGGGTATTCTCGTAACTCCCGTTGGTTGAGGACCCACAACATGTGAAGACCAAGAACCAGCGCCCTGTTTATCTTCTGTTCGCGTCAGTAGCGGCCGTCATGTTGACTGCCGCGGCCGCCGGCGCCGCCCTTCTACCCGAGCCGCTCGCCGCCATTCCGACGGCCGTCGAGGAGGCGGTCCGTGCGGGCGAGATGCCCGGTGCGGTCATCTTGATCGGCCACCAGGACCGGGTGGTTCTGCACCAGGCCTTCGGCCATCGCAGCCTGGCGCCGCCCCGGCCGATGACCCCGGATGCCGTCTTCGACATCGCCTCGCTCACCAAGGTCGTCGCCACCACGCCTGCCGTCCTCCAGCTGGTCGAGAAAGGCCGGCTGCAGCTGGATGAACCGGTTGCCCGATATTGGCCGGATTTCAAGGGCCACGGCAAGGAGCGCATCACCGTCCGCCAGCTGCTCACGCACTACTCCGGGTTGAGGCCCGGCATGCCGCCCAAACCGGAATGGTCCGGCTACGCGGCCGCCCTGAAACAAATCGCCGGGGACAAACCGACCCAGCCGGCGGAGTCGCGTTTCATTTACAGCGACCTCAATTTCATTACCCTGGGCGAGTTGGTCCGGCGTGTCTCCGGCGAACCCCTGGAGGCCTACTGCCGGCGGCACATCTTCGAGCCCATGGGGATGAAAGAGACCGGGTTCAAGCCGCCACGCTCTTTCGACGGCCGCCTGGCGCCCACCATGGAAGGCAGCTTCGGGGTGGTGCACGACCCGGACACCCGGCGCATGGGCGGCATCTCGGGCGCGGCCGGGCTTTTTTCAACGGCCGGGGACCTGGCGCGCTTCGCCCAGGCCCTCCTGGACCAGGGCCGTCATGCGGGCGGGCAGCTTCTCAGCCCCGGCGCGATCA
This sequence comes from uncultured Desulfatibacillum sp., assembly GCA_964562235.1. GTDB lineage: Bacteria > Desulfobacterota > Desulfobacteria > Desulfobacterales > SpSt-501 > SpSt-501. The sequence goes on along the minus strand of CAZLSV010000001.1, from coordinate 7,042 downwards.
AGGAGATGGCGCAGCCCCATTCGCCGGCCGGCAAACGGCCCGCCCGGGGCCTGGGCTGGGCCATCCATTCGGCTTCCGGCAACTGGAGCGAATTGCTCCCCGCCGGGAGCTTCGGCCACAAAGGTTTCACCGGCACGCTGCTCTGGATCGACCCGGAGACCCGGACCTATCTCATCGTCCTGAGCAACCGCGTCTACCCCGACGGCGAGGCCCGGGAGGAGACCCTGCGGGACAAGGTGTTTTCCCTGGCGGTGCAGGCCACCGGTCGGCCCGCGCCCGCATCGCCCGCGGATGCGCTTTCAATAGCTTCCGTCGGCACGTCGGCCGGCCGGGTCATGGCCGGCGTGGATGTCCTCGCCGATCGAAAGTTCGCGCTGCTGGCGGGCAAACGCGTCGGGTTGATCACCAATCACACGGGCCTGGACGCCGGTGGGCGGCGGACGATCGATCTGCTGGCCCGGGCGCCCGGGGTGAAGCTGCGGGCCCTTTTCAGCCCCGAGCACGGCCTGTCGGGCCAGGCGGACTGGAAGGTGGCCTCGGGCCGGGACGCGTCGACGAACCTGCCGGTGTTCAGCCTCTACGGCGAAACCCGGCGGCCGACGCCCGAGATGCTCAAGGGCCTGGATGCCCTGGTCTTCGACGTGCAGGACGCGGGCGCCCGTTTCTACACCTACATGAGCACCATGGCCTACGCCATGGAGGCGGCGGCGCGCCAAGGGATCGAATTCGTCGTGCTGGACCGCCCCAACCCCATCACGGCCTCGCGCCTGGAAGGCCCGGTGATGGACGCCGACTTGAAATCCTTCACCGGCTGTTTCCCCCTTCCGATCCGCCACGGCATGACCCTGGGCGAACTGGCGCGGATGTTCAACGGCGAGAACCGGATGGGGGCCCGGTTGAAGGTGGTGCCGATGCAGGGCTACCGCCGGAGCATGTGGTTCGACGAAACCGGCATCGCCTGGGTGAACCCCTCCCCGAACCTGCGCTCCCTCGACCAGGCCGCTCTCTACCCCGGGGTGGCGCTCAGCGAAGCCTCCAACGTCAGCGTCGGCCGCGGCACGGACACGCCCTTCGAGCTGCTCGGCGCGCCCTGGATCAACGCCGAGGAGCTGGCCGGCTACCTGCGCGGGCGTCAGATTCCCGGGGTGGAATTCGAGCCCGCCGCCTTCACGCCCGTCTCGAGCGTTTTCAAGGGGCAGGCGTGCAACGGCATCCGCATCGTCCTCAAGGACCGCGAAAACCTGAATGCGGTCGGACTCGGGATCGAGATCCTCTGCGCGCTCCAGCGCCTTTACCCGGGGGTCTTTCGACTCGACCCGGCGCTGCACATGGTCGGCTCGCGCGCGGCGATCCGGGCGATCGCGGACGGACAGCCCCCCGAATCGATCGCCGGCTCCTGGCAGCCGCAGCTCGAGGAGTTCCGGCGAAGCAGCGGCCCCTATCTCCTGTATCGTTAACCCGGCGACTGATTCAACTTCAGCATCTTGCGTGGAGGCGGAGCGGGGTGCCGGAGCAATGGATCGAGCTTGCCGCTGAACCCTTCACTCCGGCCGACAGCTTCCGGTTTCGGCGGTCGCGTGGACCTCCAGGAAAACGCCGGCGGCGGTGCGGGCGAAACGGCCGCTGGTCTTGTCGAGCACGATGGTGTCGGTGCTGCCGCTGATGGCCGCGACCAGTTGGATGACGAGGGTCTTCTCGGACTCGAAGACCGCGGTCATGGAGGAGCGCACGTGGTTGTCGAAAACGGCCTGGGGCGCGGCGGTCGTCAGACCGCTGAGAGTGATTTTTCGGCCGAGCTCGGCGGGGGCGGAAGAGGTCTCGATGGTGCAGGTGAGGGTGTCGGCCATTTCGAAACCCTGGCCGGCCCACAGGGGCGAGGCCGCCGCGGTGAAGAAAACCACCAGTGCCCGGATCGTTAAACCGGCCATCGAAGATCCCGACTCCTGTTCGGGCGAGGGCAGGCACCCCGCTGCGCATCCGCGTCGGATGCCGGGCTCGGCGTATCCATTTCCGGGCCCGTCAGGGCGCTTGCACCTCGAACCATCAGAACCGCATTTTGGCGGTGTAGGTCAGCTTCACTTCCTTGTCCTTGGGGACCGTCAACGCGAATTCGGCCATGCGGGCCTCGGTTTTCCGGTGCTCGTGGGAGGCGCTGATCACGGTCCATGCCCCGGGGATGGGCTCCACGACCTTGACGACGACGTCCTCTTTCTTGTGATTGCGGACGGCGATCTCGAAGGCGGCTTCGTAGGTGTCCGCGGCGAGCTTCTTCCACTCCGTCTGCTTGCGGCTGCCCACCACGTCAAAGGCGCTGCCCACCCGGATGCGGATCTTTTCATCTTTCGGGGTGTGGTCGATGGAATCCTCGCCGACAAATTGCAGGCCGCCCTCCGCATCCTGTTTGAAGACCCGGACCGTGCCCTTGGGCAGGGGCAACCCCAGATTGCTCTCCTTCTTGTTCTGAAGCTCGACGATCACGCTGACTCTCTGGTCCGATACCGCCTCTGCGTATCGACCCTGGAAAGACTGGCGCGCCCCGAAAAAGACGAACTCTTTTTTGACAGGCACCTGTTCGGCGGTGACGAGGCTGATCTGCTTGGTCTGGTTGTTCTTGAGAGTGGAGGGCCGCTGCAGCGTGTAGATGTGGTACTCGAAGAACTCCTCCTCCTTGAACTGGGGCGCGGCCGCCTTGGGTGCGGCCCCTTCCCTGGCGAGGACCCGGGCGCGCAGCTCCGGGTCGCCCTTCACCCGGTTGACGTCCCCGGCCACCAGCTTCAGGGTGGCGTTGGCGTACGCGGCCCCGCTCTTGTTGTCGATCGTGACCCATCCCGAGAGATCGCCGCGGTCTTCGCGGGCGCTGAGTGTCAGGACATAGTCGGCCTGCCAGTTGATGGCGTTGGTGAGATAGGTAGCCTCGATCCGCTGGGGCTTGGCCAGGGTGTTTTCGAGCAGCCACACCAGGGTCGGCCTGGAGGCCAGGCTGTCGGGCACCTTGGGAAACAGGATCCGCCCGGGGTGGCCGAAGGTGATGTCCTCATCGACTTTGAAAACCGGGCCGCCGTCGATGGAGAGCAAAGTGGCCGTCACGGTCTCATCCCGCTCGCTGTATTGGTTTTCGGTGTAAAGCCTGACCTCCTTGCCGACGTATTTCTCGAGGAGCCGCTGCGGACTGAGCAGATCGTATTCGTAGCGCTGCTCGAGCACGCGCAGGCTCGACGGGCCGGCCAGCGATTTGACCTGCACGCTGGCGGGGATGATCTGGGAGGCCACGTCCATGAACCGCAGCTCGAAAGTGCCGAGGGGCAGGGTGGTCTGGCGCTGATCCTTCACCAGCCCGAGGTTGACGTTGTAGATGGTCAGGGAGACCGCCGACTGGTCCTCGAGACCGGTCGTCAGCCGCTTGGCGCCTTCGCTTTTCTCGGCCGGCGCCGCACCGGCGATGTCAACAACAAGGGTGACGGCCACCACCAAAATGACGGCACGGTACCAGTTCCAGTTCATGGGTTGCTCTCCTGCACGCGGCCCCGGGGAAAAAGGTTTTCACTGCCCGCCATAATAACAGCATGGGGCGGTCTTAAACAAGGGTTTCAATCGTGTAAAACCGGCACGTGTTCGCGAACACCGTGCGGGCCAGCTCGTCCGGGTCTTCGCCGCGCACCTCGGCCAGCTTGAGCAGGACCGAACGCACAAAGGCGGGCTCGTTGCGGCGGCAGCGGCGGCGCTCCGGCTCCGGGACGAGGTAGGGCGCGTCGGTCTCAACCAGGAGCTGATCCGGTGGGATCCGGGGCGCCAGCCGCCGCAGGGGTTCTCCGCGCGCTTTGAGCGTCAGGATGCCGGTGATGCCGATGTAATAACCCATGTCTAGGTAAGCGGTCAGCTCGGCCCGGCTTCCGCTGAAGCAGTGCACCACGGCGGCCCCGGGGGGCGGCGGGCAGGTCTTCAGCAGCTCCAGAAAGCGACCCTGGCTGTCGCGTTCGTGAAATATCAGCGGAAGCGAACGCTCCGAGGCGGCTTCCAGCTGGCGTACGAACCATTTTTCCTGCTCGTCCCGCGGCGAGTGCATGCGGTTGAAATCAAGGCCGCACTCACCCCAGGCCCGGACGTCGGGGCTGCCCGAGAGCCGGATCAGATCCTCCAGGACTTCGTCGCTGCACGCCTGAGCGTCGTGGGGGTGCACGCCCACGGAGGCGTAAACGCCCGGGTGATTCTCGGCGATCGCGACCGCCCGGCGCGATGTCTCAAGGGTGACGCCGATGGTCATCATGTGCGAAACCCCCGCTGCCCGGGCGCGCGCGACCACGGCGTCCAGGTCCTCCTTGAAGGCGGGGTCGTCGAGATGGCAGTGGCTGTCGAAAAGCAGCATGTTCGGAATCTCAAAACCGTAGGCCGGCAGGGGCGCGCCCAGCGATCGGCGAAGCGGGAACCCTGCCCTGGCGAAGAGGCCTGTGTACCACCCCGGGCGGCGGAATTCAATCGTTTGGTCTTGATTTTGGTCAGCCAATCTGAGACTATATTCCGCTAATTGTATCTGAAACTCCGCACGCATCCCCCACGTAATCTTTTGCTTGGAGGCCGGTCATGTTCAAAATCGTCAAACGCGAAGAAATGTCCCAGGGAACCGTGGTGCTCAACGAGATCGAGGCGCCCCTCATCGCCCGGAAGGCCAAGCCCGGGCAGTTCGTGATTCTCAAGGCCAACGAGAACGGTGAACGGATCCCGCTGACCATGGCCTACACGGACCCCCAAAAAGGGGTTGTCGCCGTGATTTACCAGGTCGTCGGAAAGTCCACGGCGCTGTTCAAGACGCTCAAGGTGGGCGAGGGCTACCAGGACGTCATCGGCCCGCTCGGCAAGGCCACCCACATCGAAAAGCTCGGCAAAGTGGTCTGCGTCGGCGGCGGCACCGGGGTCGCCGTGCTGCACCCCATCACCCGCGGGATGAAGGCGGCCGGCAACCACGTCACGGCGGTCATCGGCGCCCGGACCAAGGACCTGCTGATTCTGGAGGATTTCATGCGCGCGGCCTCCCACGAACTGCACGTCTGCACCGACGACGGCTCTTACGGCCGCCACGGTTTCGTGACCCATGCGCTCAAGGACATCCTGGACAAGGAGAAAATCGACCTCGTGGTGGCCATCGGCCCCGTGCCCATGATGAAGTTCGTGTCCAAGCTGACGAAGGAGTACAACGTGCCGACCATGGTCAGCCTGAACCCCATCATGGTGGACGGCACCGGCATGTGCGGCGGCTGCCGGGTGTCGGTGGGCGGCAAGACTCAGTTTGCCTGCGTCGACGGGCCCGAGTTCGACGGCCATCAGGTGGATTTCGACGAGCTGATGCTGCGGCTGCAGGCCTATTGCGAAGACGAAAAGACCTGCCACAACGAATTTTGCATGCTGGAGGAGTCCTGGCATAAATAAACCCCCGCCCCAAATTCCGGGCGGGTGTTTTTGTCCTTAAAAGCAACCGGCCACTGAAGTGGAGGGAGTCAAATGACGGAAGCAGCGACCCCGAAAGACAAGAAACAGAAAAAAGGCAAAGTGCCGATGCCCGAGCAGGAGCCCAAGGTGCGGGCCCGGAACTTCCTCGAGGTTCCGACGGGATACACCCCGGAGATGGCCAAAGAGGAGGCGGCGCGCTGCCTGCAGTGCAAGAACCCCGGCTGCGTCGACGGCTGCCCGGTCGGCGTCGACATCCCCGGGTTCATCAAGCTCGCCAAGGAGGGCGATTTCACCCAGTCCATCCGCCACGTCTGGCAGCAGAACAGCCTGCCGGCGGTCTGCGGGCGGGTCTGCCCCCAGGAGATCCAGTGCGAGGGCAAGTGCATCCTGGCGAAGAAGGGCGACCCGGTGGCCATCGGCAACCTGGAACGGTTCGTGGCGGACTGGGAGCGGGCGAACGGCACGGGCGCACTGCCCCCCACGGCGCCGGCCACCGGCAAGAAGGTGGCCGTGGTGGGCGCCGGGCCGGCCGGGCTGACCGTTGCCGGAGACCTGATCCAGAAGGGCCACGACGTCACTGTGTATGAGGCCTTCCACAAGCCGGGAGGGGTGCTTCTCTACGGCATTCCCGAGTTTCGGCTGCCCAAGGAAATCGTGGCGCAGGAGGTCAACTTCCTGGAACGCCTCGGCGTCCACGTCCAGTGCAATGCCGTTGTCGGCCGGACCGTGTCCCTGGACGAGCTCTTCGAAGAGGGCTACCAGGCCATCTTTCTGGGGCTGGGGGCCGGGCTGCCCAAGTTCATGAACATCCCCGGCGAAAACCTGGTGGGCATTCTCTCCGCGAACGAATACCTCACCCGGGCCAACCTGATGAAAGCCTATCTCTTCCCGAAGGTCGACACCCCGATCCCGCGCGGCAAGGACGTGGTGGTGCTGGGCGGCGGCAACGTGGCCATGGATTCGGCCCGCACGGCCCTGCGCCTGGGCGCGGACCGGGTGCGGCTCGTCTACCGGCGTTCGCGGGACGAGATGCCGGCGCGACTCGCCGAAGCCCATCACGCCGAGGAGGAGGGCATCGAATTCTTCCTGCTCACCAACCCGACCCGCTACATCGGAAACGAAAAAGGCCGCCTGACGGGCATGGAGTGCATCAAGATGGAGCTGGGCGAACCGGACGCCTCCGGCCGCCGGCGTCCGGTCCCCGTGAAGGGCTCGGAGTTCGAGCTTCCCTGCGATCTGTGCATCGTGGCCGTGGGCACCGGCGCGAACCCGCTGCTGACGAGCTCCACCCCCGACCTCAAGATCAACAAGTGGGGCTACATCGAAGCGGACCCGAAGGACGGCAAGACGCTGAAGAAGGGGGTCTGGGCCGGGGGCGACATCGTGACGGGCTCGGCCACCGTGATCTTGGCCATGGGCGCCGGCCGCAACGCCGCCAACTCGATCCACGACTATCTCATGCGCGGCTGGTAGTTTTGACGCACAGCTAAAAATTCAGCTCTCAAGGGATACGCCGGAAGCTCATTTCGGCGTATCCCTTTTTTGGGTGCGCCCAGCATGGGCGCTGTCTTGGAGGTGCAAGTCCTCTCGTCATCAGGCC